>NZ_JBLAVB010000007.1:0-232600 GCF_047263945.1 Rhodospirillum sp. A1_3_36
ATGGCAATCAAATGCCACTCGATGCAGTCGAAATATCCGACAACCACTACGACGAACTGCTGGCGGCTCTGGCGTCCGGTTTGGAGATTGTTGCCGGTGAGGACGGCGGCCCTGTCGCTGTCGATCCGCCATCACTGACACTTGAACAAGGATGGTCCTGCCTGCGGCACAGACGTGATCAGTTGCTCGCGGCCTCGGACTGGCGTGTTGCGTCGGATAGTCCGTTGTCGGACGACGCCATGGCCGCATGGAAAAACTATCGCCAGGCGCTGCGGGATTTGCCGGACGTTACCCCGGACCCGCTTGCTCCAATTTGGCCAGAACCGCCAAGGTGAGCGGTCTGTATTTTCGACCCCATCCCCCGCGCAGGCGGGGGCCGGGCGGTTGCAGCCGCCCGAGCCGGGGGAAGCAGCCCCCACAACCAATCCGGCCAGACTGGCCGATCCCGCCACCCCGCACGGAGGCGGGGAAGTTTTAGGAAAAAATTTTGGAGGAGTCTATCCGGTGTCCCTCGTGTCATAAAATGCTCGCACAAATCGAGGGAATTCCTTATGGTCGAGTGACCATCAAGTGCCCAAGATGTCGGGCGACTTTAAGCTGGAGGGCCGTTCCGAGCCCCGACTCCGAGCGTCAATGCACGCCAAAAACAACGGAGAACGGGTATGATCCCGGTAAAGCCCCTGCGTAGTCTTGTGTCGTGGGTGGGCGGTAAGCGCCGCCTCGCCCCGCAGATCATCCGCCGCATCGAAGCCATCGACCACGATCTTTATGCCGAGCCGTTCATCGGTATGGGATCGGTCTTTCTGGCGCGGGAGCGGAAACCAAAGTTCGAAGCAGTCAATGACCGATCCGAGGACGTGGTCAACCTGTTCTGCATCGCCAAGCACCATCCCCAGGCGTTGGTGGATGAAATGAGGTTGGCGCTTGTGGCCAGGGCGGAATTCGAGCGTCTCCTGCTCGTGGATCCCGCGACCATGACCGATGTCCAGCGGGCGGCCCGTTTCTTCTTCCTGCAGAGGCTCAATTACGGGGGCAAGCCCACCTCGAAGAGTTTCCCGGCGCGGGGCAACGGCTGTAAAGGTCTATCCGTGGATCGGCTCCTCGCGAACCTGGGGGCCGTTCAACGCAGGCTGTCACATACCGTTATTGAGAATATGGACTGGACGGAATTCCTGCGCAGATACGATGGTCCCAGAGCCCTGTTCTACGCAGACCCGCCATACTTCGACTGCGAGGGCTACTACGGCCCTGGCCTTTTCGCGAGGGAGGACCATGCCCGCCTTGCGGATGCCCTTCTGGACCTTCGCGGACACTTTATTCTGTCCATTAATGACGTGCCACAGATTGAAGCTCTGTATGCAGGTCGGGCGACTATCGAGCGGGTCGAGACCGTTTACACGGTCTCGGGCAGGCCCAGGACGGTGGTGGAGTTGTTGATTTCGGGAGGCGGGGCTTAGGCCCCGCTTTCCTTGCCAGCCCGGTAAGCGGCCTCAAGGGCCCACTTCATCGACCACACTGAGGTATCGTGGAAGTCGAGGCTGTCGCTGTGCCGCTCTTCAAGCGTCTCGACATGGAAATACTCCTGGGCGATGGTCAGGAGGACCGCGTCGCGGTCCGAGCCGTTTTCGATTTTGGTTTGGATGATCGCCTCGATGCGTTTACGAGCTTCGGTCATAGTGATGCCCTTCTCGCCTTATTGATGACGATTGTGGCGCCCAACAGGGCTTCGGCCTCGACCAGCGAGGTTTTAATGGTTGAGAGCCAGCCAATAGCTTCATTGGTCCGGCCTTCTTCGCTGGCACTGGCAGCTTCGCTGGCATCGGAGGCCATTTGGTAGAGGATCCCGTCAAGAAGTTGAATATTAACGTCGATGGCTGCGGTGAGTTCGGAGGTCGTCATTGGCTTGTTCCTTGGGTTGGTTCAATGACTCACTCATCGCGCTGGTGGCCGCCCCAGCCCAGCTATTTTTCTCCAAAACCATGTGTCGCGCACTCCAAAATCAAGTGGCGCGCTACACATCCCCGCCTAGGCGCGAAAGGGACGCATGCTTGTTAAGCCCGCCCCGACGCCGTCTAAACGATTGTTTCTTTTCGTCATTCCCGCGAAGGCGGGAATCCAGGGCGGGGACAACGGACAGAGGCGGTTGACGTGACCCAAGCGCACTTCACCATCGACAGCGAAATCAACCCTGGATCCCCGCGTGCGCGAGGATGACGAAAGCAAAAAATATCAAGTTGAAATGAAGCTCTACGAATCCCAGCGAGCCTGCCCAGTGACGGACAAAATAACGGAGCCGTTCCGCCGTCTTCCGCCCCTCACGCCCCCGGTCGGGCCTTCAGGCGCACCCCGGATGAGGGCCGCTCCTGGCGGATTTCTGGCCGGAAGCGCATCAGTTTCGCCGGGCGGCCTCCGGTCTCGGAGAAGACCTCGCCGGTTTCCTCCACCAGCCGGTTCTGCTCCACCAACCGCCGGAAATTCTGCTTGTGCAGCCCCGCCCCGGCCAGGGCCTCCGCCGTGCGTTGCAGGTGCAGCAGGGTAAAGCTCTCGGGCATCAGTTCGAACAGAACCGGGCGGTATTTGATCTTCGCCCGCAAGCGCCCCGCCGCCGTCGCCAGAATGCGCCGGTGGTCCGCCGCCATGGGCCGTCCACCCAGTTCCCGCACCGCCTCGGGCACGGGCATATGGGCGTCGGCCCAGGCCTCGGGGATCAGCCGGGCCTCATACAGCAGTTCGTAACGTTCGAGACAGCGTTCCTCATCCCAGGGCTGGCCGTCCAGACCAAAGGCCAGAATGACCCGGTTCAGGCGGTCCTTGCGGGCATAGCGGTCAGACTCTCCCCGCGCCCAAGCCCCCAGGCGGGTCGCCAGCACCGACCGCTCCGCTGCGTCCCGATCGCGCCGGTCCTCCCAGGGGAGGTAGTCGTACCAGGACCGCCAGGTTGCCTCCATGGCACCCGTCTCCTCCCCGTTTCTGCCTTCCCCGTTTCCGCCAACAAGGCCCGCCTCCCGAGTCAGGGCCAGATAGGCCAGAGACAGGGCGCGGGCGTCCGGGCGTCGGTCCTCTACCAGGGTGCGGTCCCGGTCGCCGAAGGTGTAGAGCTGCTCCACATGGCCCAGGCGCAGACGGGTTTGGTGCTCCACCCAGGACCGCAGGCCCGCTTGCAGGGTCCGGTGCTCCTCACGCAGGGGGCCGGAGGGGAACCAATCCGCCGCCACATCGGACCTTCGAACCACCAGAACGCGCGGATCCGCAGCGGTCACCGCAACGATGACCGCCGTCAAGTCCACCGTAACGGTGCTGGCCCCTTGGGACACGCTCTCCTCCGCCATTGTTCAGCCCGGCGACCCTACACCAGCCTAAGGGTATCGGCCATATGAACAGGCCAGGTCGTCCTCTGACATCGATCTTGCCCACTTTGCCCCATTGAATTGGCCGCGGATTTTTTTTACCGGGAAAGGGATCGTTGCTCATGGGTGACAATTGCGAAAACCGATCGTCCATGCCAGTCTATTATGATCAACTTTTGCCGCCCCTAATTGGATCCATTCATGTCGCTTCGCCTGAAGGTCGCACTCCTATCCGCCGCCCTTTTGGCGTGTCTTACAGCCGTTCTCGCGACTGCCCTCTGGGTGGTCGTCCGTCCGACATTCGATGATATCGAGCGCATCAGCGCCCAGGAGAGCATGGCCACGGTCCTGGCAACCTTGAAAGGGGAAGCGGAAGGACTGCGACGGCTGACCAAGGTTTGGGCCCATTGGGACGACACCTATGAGTACGCCCTGACCCGGGATCGCGCTTTCGAGGCAGCCAATCTGGTGCCCTCGAGCTTCATCAATTGCGAGGTGCATTTCTTCGCCATACTGGACAGTGAGGGGCGGACAATCTGGTCGACGACCCTGGACCGAGCCCTGAACGCCCCCCTGAAACAAGGCATGGACTTCTCGCTGGACGGGGCAAAGAACGGGCCATCGGCCAAAACTCTTTTCCAGGAGGCCCTCAGCGCGCCCGAAGGGAGCGTTGGCCTCATCCCCTCGCCCATAGGGCCCCTTCTGGCCTCCGCCCAAGCCATCCTGACCAGTGGCGATGAAGGCCCCGCCCGGGGTGTTCTGATCATGGGGCGTCGGCTCGACTACATTATGAGCCAGCATATTCCCCAGTATACAGACATCGATGTAACGCTGTGGTCGGCCAACACGATCGAACCGGATGGGGAAGGCCAAGGCACAGGGGGGATAGCGAACAGATCACCGATCCCTGACCAGGCACGCGCCCTGCTGGTGGCCGATTCCCCAACCCAAAGCATCCGGAGCGTTGGGACAGCCGGAAAGCAGGTCTCCCTGGCCAACCGGCTGGACGGCCTGGATGGCACGCCGCTGGCCGTTGCCGTGATCACACTGCCCAAGCGGCTCGAACCCCTTGGGTTAGAAGCCATCCGGTTGGCCATCCTGGTCGCCACGGGAGGAGGGCTGCTGTTCATCCTCACCTTCGCGACCGCGACCCGACGCATCATCCTTGATCCCCTTGCGCGCTTGCAGCGGCACATCACAACCATTACCCAGACCGGCGATCTGAACACCCCCCTCAATCTTGAGCGCACAGACGAAATTGGTGCCTTGGCAGAAGCCTTCGAGACCATGCGCAAACGCATCCGCACCCTCGCCCAGCAGGATCCCTTGACGGGTTTGCCCAATCGGGAGTTCTTCCTGACCCTGGCCGACCGGTCGCTGCCCCTCGCTCGGAAAGATGGGGGGCTGGTGGCCATCGCCTTCATCGACATTGACCGGTTCAAGACCATCAATGACAGTCTTGGCCAGGAGAATGGCGACGCCCTTCTCGCGCTCGTCGCCCGCCGCCTGTCTGCTCTTGCCGGACCAAGTGACCTTGTCGCGCGTTACGGCGGAGACGAATTCCTCATGCTCCTCGGCGGATTGGAAACCCCCCTATCGGCCCGAAACATGGCAAGTCGCCTGATCGGTGCCTTCGAACATCCCTTCACCATCGGGGGCCAGAGTATCTATGTCACGACAAGCCTCGGCCTGGGTCTGTTTCCCCGAGACAGCGATGATCTGACGACCCTGATCAGTCACGCCAACGCCGCCATGAATCACGCCAAGGCCCTGGGACGGAACAATTTTCAGTTTTTCGATGGGGACCTGAACATCCGCGCCCGGGAAATCCTGGCGATGGAAAGCTCTCTCCGTCAGGCGCTGGCGGAGAACCGCCTGGAACTCCGCTACCAACCCCAAGTCGATGCCAGCACCGGTCGCCTAACCGGTTTGGAAGCCTTGGTCCGCTGGAATCACCCCAATCGAGGCCTTGTCGCCGCAGAAGACTTCCTGCCCTTCGTCGAACAGTCCGGTCTCCATGCGACTCTGGACCGTTGGGTGATGGAGACAGCCTGTCGCCAATCCCGAAGCTGGCGGGACAAGGGCTTGTCCTTTCCCCCGGTCGCGATCAACCTGTCTGCCCGCCATTTCGAAGCGGACGACCTATACGACTTCATGGCCAATATGCTGGCATCTACCGGTGCGCGGCCCCAAGATCTGGCCATCGAAATCACCGAAACAGTGATGATGCGCATTTCAACCCGAACGAAAGACCTCCTGCGTCGACTGCGCAGTCTTGGGTTCCAGGTGGTCATCGATGACTTCGGAACGGGCTTCGCGTCTCTCAGCTACCTGCGGGAATTCCCGCTGGACAGGCTGAAAATCGATAAAACCTTCGTTGGCGAACTCCCCGGCAATATGGAAGATAGCGCGATCATCCGCGCTGTCCTGGCCCTCGCCCGGGAATTGGGTCTGGATGTCCTCGCCGAGGGCGTTGAGCGTCAGGACCAAGCCGATTGGCTCAGGGAAGCGGGATGCCACATGCAGCAGGGATACCTGCATGGCCACCCCCTGACCCCGGAGGACCTGGAGGAACGCCTGAGCACCACCCCCCAATGGTCCCAGGGAAGCATCGACCAGACCTCTCTGCAATATATCGCCCCATAGAGTATTTCGAGATCAACTTGGGTCGCTTCGCGAGCAAACTTGGCCTCGGAGATACTCTAAAACTTATAGAATGAGAGGAAAACTGGATCATCTTGAGTAACGCACCAAGCAACCCACGGGACAGGACCGTGCCTTATACTTTTTGGGCGATTGCCCAAGCCCATTTGGGGGCAAATGCCCCCAAACCCCCATTTCTCTTCTGAGAATAAGATCCCAGTGGGGGACAGGGCACAGCCCCGTGGCGGGAAAACATCCCCTGTCATGTACCTTGCAGCCAACCAGGCGAATTGATCTCACCCCTCGAATCTTCTATCTATAGAGGAAACATCGTTTATCTTTGTGTTTGGTCCGTTGCATAAAACGCTCCTTCGGAGTGGGCAACGCTTAGAATGCTCCAAGGCCAAGTTAGGCCGAGAATTGGCCCAACTTGATCTCAGAGCACTCTAGATCAATATATCGGTCAAACATGACCCTACGACGGAGTTCCCGCTTCCACGCGTTTCTTCCAAATTGACCAGCCACCCCGGAACACCGCGTCTCCCCCGGTGGGCCGCCCATGAAATTGGAGCCCCATGCCCATGCGAGTCCTACTCGCAGATGACCATTCAATCATCCGCAACGCCCTGAAATTCATTTTCCAGGACCTGGAGGACGACACCGACTTCGAGGAGGTTCGAGGCTATCCCCAATTGGAGGAACGCCTGACCCACGCCAGCCCCCTGTTAGACATGGTCGTGATGGACCTGCAGATGCCTGGATACGAAGGCTTGGGGCAAATCCGTCGCATTGTCGATGCGGCAGGCCCCATCCCCGTCGCCGTCTTTTCCATGATGGAAAACGTCGATGACATACGCGCCGTCTTGCGCCAAGGCGTCAGAGCGTTCATCCCCAAATCCACCGACGAAGCCCTGATCGGAACCCTGCTCAAACTGGTCGCGGGAGGAGGCACCTACATTCCGGCCCAAGTGAGCGGTCTGACTGACAACAAGACCACGGCACCCGCCCTGGCGCTGGATGCCAGCCTCGCCCCCGGCCTGGATCGGTCGATGGTCACCCAGGCGCCCGAAGATCCCCGCCTGGCGGGCCTGACCCGACGTCAGCGGGAGGTCTTGGCCCTGATGAGCCAAGGTCTCTCCAATATGGAAATCGGCAACCGCTTGGGTTTGAATCTGTCGACGGTCAAAACCCATGTCACGGGGATCCTGAAGGCCCTTGACGTGGATAACCGGACCCAAGCCGTTCTCATGGCCCGGGGCCTCACTTCTGGCTGACCGGAAAGGGCGTGAGGGTCGGGACAGTCGGGCTGGTTCAGCGCCCCCCCTCCGCTCCAAGACACCCGTTACGCGCCCATCTTGGCTTCGGCCAATTTGACCATGGCCACCAACAACCGGTTGACCGGGGTCGACACCCCCAGATCCGCGCCCTTGCGCACCACATAGCCATTCAAGTGATCAATCTCCGTCGCCTTGCCCCGGGCCATGTCCTGGGCAGTGGACGAAAACTGGTTGGGCATGGTCCGGGCCAGCCCTAAAATATAATCAATCGTTGGGTCCTTCAGGGCAATCCCCAAGGCACCGGCCACCGCAATGCATTCCCTACGCACATCCTCCATGGTCTCCTTCACCCCTTCGACGGCAACGATCTGCCCATAGGGCATCTGGGTCACCGCAGACAAAGCATTGTAGGCGCAGTTCAAAACCAGTTTCTCCCAAAGGGAACGGATCACCGTATCGGAGACCGTCACCGGGATTCCAGCCTGGGGCAGGACCTTGGTCAGGGTGGCGTTGGCCGGAGAGTCGCCGATCACCAGCTCCCCCCGACCATGGTGCAGCACATGGCCCGGCCCAGCCATTTCCGAGGCTACATAGACCGCCGCAGGAACCACGGACCGCCCGAGAACCGCAGACAGGCGCTCGGCATTGTCCACACCGTTCTGCAAAGACAGAACCACCGTTTCCGGGCCCAGGTGCGGAAGAAGTTGGCGCCCCGCCTCCTCCGTATCACCGGACTTCACGCAAAACAGAACCACCTCGCATCCGGCCAAGGCCGAAGCATCAGAGGCACCGTCCACCGCCACGGCACCGTCAAACTCGGCTGTCTTCAGGCGCAAGCCATGGGCTGCGACCGCTTCGGCGAAGGCGGGGCGCCCAACAAGGGTCACCCGGTGACCCGCTTGGGCCAGACGCGCACCGTAATAGCAGCCCACCGCGCCCGCGCCCAGAATACCGAAATGCATGACACCGTCCTCCGATACAGACCCATCGGTCCCATTTCATGGAAATACTGTCTCATTAGCGGAATGAGGAAAAGTGGACACCGGTTTTCCGTCCTCATTCCGCTCTAACCATTTGATCCAGGTTAGATCCCCTTACCCCGCCCGAAAAGAGTCAAAACGGTAGGGGCGCGTTCTCCTTGACCTCTTTCATCACGAAAAAGGTCCGGGTTTGACGTACCCCGGGCAAGGCAATCAGCGCCGCCCCATGCAGCCTGTTGAACGCGGCCATGTCCCGGACCCGGATCTTGAGCAGATAGTCGAAATCTCCGGCCACCAATTGGCAATCCAGAACCATATCCAGTTTGATCGCTGCCGCCTCGAAGGCTGCGAAGCTTTCCGAGGTGGACCGGTCCAGCACCACCCCCACCATGACCAGGGTGCCCAGGCCGACGGCCTCGGGCGCCACTGCGGCGCGCACGCCGGTGAGCGTCCCCTCTTCAAACAGACGCTGGGTCCGGCGGTGGCAGGTGGCCGGGCTGATATTCACCCTTGTGGCCAATTCCGCGTTGGTCAGTCGGCCATCGGCCTGAAGGGCACGCAGGATGTTCATATCGATGCGATCCAGGGACGCCATGGAGTTTCTTCCCCTCTCCGGTTCAGTGCATTGATCCCGAAGGGCGCAGGCAGCTCCCATCACGGACCAACCGATCCCGCCCTTGTTCCCGCAGGCAACATGACCAATACTAACCCAGTCATCATTTCGCAACCCGAAGGGATCGCAACCCGTGGGGACGCCAAGGATCAGAGCCCGCCCGCTAATGTCCTTTCACCGGCGCCTGTCCCTCTCCGAGGGCCAGAGGGCCGATGTTCTGGGCCGTAACAACCTCGACGAAGGACGGTTGGCAGAGGGGGAGGAAAGCCTCATCCCCCTAAGCGCCTTCGTCGGTGCCATGGAAGATCTCAGCCAGATAACCGGTAATCCCATATTGGGCTGGCGCCTGGGTGAGACCATCGACATGGCCGACCTGGGTGAAACGGGTCTGGCCCTGTCCCTCGCCCCCACCTTGGGCGATGCCCTGACCTGCCTGGGCGACAGTTTCGCCTCCATTCAGACCAGCACCTATTTACGGTTCCAGGTCGACGGAGACGTGGCGACGATGAAATATGCCATCCTCGACCCGACCATCTGGCCCCGCCAACAGGACGCCGAATTGACCCTGGCCGTCATCGCCTGCCTTATCCACCGGTTCGCCGGGGCGGCCAGCCGAGACAGCTTGACCGTGGAACTGGAACACGACCGCAACCCCGGCAGCCGCGCCCTGGCCGGTCACATCAGGGGGACCATCCACCATGGCGCCGCCCTCAACAGCCTGAGCTTTCCCGTCTCTTTGCTAGACCAGCGCCAAACCGATGGCCCAACGACGGATTTTCAGGCCATCAGCGGTCATCTCGAACGAAGCACCCATGCCCTGGTCGCCGCCCAGCCCCTGTCCGCCCGGGTCCGTCTGCTGCTGTTCCAGGGCATGGATGACGGCGCCGTGGACCAGGAAACCATTGCGAAAACCCTCGGTATGTCTCCCCGAGGTCTGCGCCGTCACCTGGTGGAGGAAGAAGGCAAGACCTTCCAGGACATCGTCGATGAAACCCGCCAAGCCCTGGCCAGCGCCTATTTGACCCGCACCCGGTTGAGCCTGGGGGAAATCGCCCTCCACCTGGGGTATTCGGATCAAACGGCCTTCACCCGGGCCTTCACCCGCTGGTTCGGCACCTCCCCCCGATCCGTCCGGCGGAACGCGTTTCTGTCCAAGTCGACCACCTGATCGAAGGGGCCCAAGCGCTCGGCCCCCGCATGGGCGACCAGGATCCGGGTCCGCTCGGGATAGGCGCCGTCGATGGCCGCAACGATGGCCGCCGCCGAATCCCCATCCACTTCCGACAGGCTTTCATCCAGGATCAACACCCTGAAGGGCACCAGAAGCGCCCGGGCCAGGGCCAAGCGCTGCCGCTGGCCGCCGGACAGGTCCAGGCCCCGCTCCCGGGCTTCCGTGTCCAAGCCCTGGCGATCCCGTTTCAGCCAATCGCCCAGACCGACCAGATCCAGCACCCGCCACAGGTCCGCCTCGGTAGCGTCCGGCGCGGCAAGCCGCAGGTTATCGGCGATGGTCCCCTGGAAGACCCACCCCACCTGAGGCACCACAACCACCGCCCGCCGCAGGGCCTGGGAGTCCAGTCGGGCGATATCGACGCCCTCGAGGGTCACCCGCCCCCGATCGGGCAGAAGGCCGCCGGTCAACAAACCGATCAGGGTGGTCTTGCCCCGCCCGGACTCTCCCTTTAACAGGATTTTCCTGCCTGCGGGCAGGGTCAAGGAGAGGTCCTCCACCACCGGATCCAGGGTTGGGCCATGGGCAAAGCCAACGCCTTCCAGAGCCAGGACACCCGGGCCGGACGGCACCGGCTCCCGTGGTCGGGACTGCCCCGCTTTCTCCCCTCCGCTTTCCCCTTCGCCCAGCAGGTCCAGAATGCGGGCGACGGCCACCTTGACCCGCGCCTGGGCGTGGTACAGGCCGAGCAGAGTGCGCAGCGGGCCGGTCAGAAATCCCAAATAGCCGAGAAAGGCCACCAAAGAGCCCAGGGGCCATTGCCCCTGAATCACCCACCATCCCCCCAACAGCAAAGTCGCGGTCCGGGCCAGGGCGCCGAGGATGGAGGGAACCGCCGTGGTCACTTCCCGCCAGCGCCGTTGGGCCATCAGGGCGTCCACCTGAGCCTCCTGCGGCGCGTCCAGCGCGGTGCGCCGCGCCCCCTCGGCCCCCAAGGCACGGATCACGCCCAGGCCCGCCACACTTTCGGCCAGGAAAGAGGAGAGGACTCCCCGGCGCTCCCGGACCCGGGCGGCCATCCGCTCCGTGCGGGGGCGGGCCCAGGCGAGGAACACCAGCTCCAGGGGCGTCAGGGCAATGGCCACCAGGGCCAGCCGCCATTCCAGAACGGCCAGCATCACCGCCCCGCCGCTCAGGCGCAACACCGCCCCCAGACCCGAGAGCAGGGCGTCGAAGGCGAACTGTTGGACCTCCCCCGCGTCGCCATCCAGGCGGGTCATGACCTCGCCAATGGGGGCGGAGCCGACCTGTCCCCGCCGGGGCCCTTGCCGCAAGACGGCATCCAGAACCCGCCCCCGCACCTCGGCCAACATTCTTGCGGAAAAGCGCAGATGAACCAGACCGCTGAGCGCCCCGCCCCCCACCGCCGCCAACCCCACGGCGAAGGCCAGCCCGGCCCAAAGGACCAGGGCTCCGCCATCCTTGGCCAGCAAGCCCTCGTCGATGATCAATTTGGTCAAATAGGGCGTGGCAAGTCCCAGGGTAGCCACAGCCAGAGAGAGAGCCAGCACCAGACCAAGCCCCCCCAGGAAGCGGCGCAGGACCGGCGCCATCCACTCCCCGGCTTGGGGACCGAATAGCAACCGGGAAAAGCTCCGCGCCAAACGATCAGCCAAAGGGTTTTGTGGGGTCATACTCCGGCCCTCCGGACTTCCCGCCCACGATGAAGGACCCTGGCGCGCAAGGCGTCGGTCATGTTCAAGGGATCGGCCCCAAGACCATCCCGCAGCAAGACCGCCACATGGGCTGTCAACCGGGCGCAGGCAATGCTCGCGCCGCCGGGTCCGGGAGGGGCACCGGATACGGCTCTCTCCGGTGAGGCACACCAAGCCCCGAAAATCGGTTGGGCCTCCGTGCCAAGCAAGGTGATGTCATCGAAGGCACAGCGGGCATCCCCGGTGGCGGCGATCACCCCTGGATAGGCGGCCGGGAAACACGGCCCTCCCTGTGCCGGAAAGGCCGCGACCAACAGGACACCTGCGCCAAGGGCCCGCTCCACCGCCTCGCGCAGGACCGCCCGGTCATGGGGCAGTCCCAAACTGAGGCAAACGACGCGGGCACCCTCGCCCACCAACCAATCGAGGGCCGCAGCCACCCGGGCCGGAGAGGTGACCGGTCGGTCATCGAAGATCTGGGCATGGAGGGGAACGAGTTTGGGCAGCCCCCGGCGCAGAATAGCGTCCACCTGGGTTCCATGGCCCAGGCGGTCGGGATGGGGCGGCCCCATATGGACCGCCCCATCCTCGTCCGAAAAGAAGCGGCGGGCGCCAACCAAGGTGGCCGAAGGCCCGCCGCTATCCACGATTCCGACCGGGGGAAGCATGTCGAAAACCATGGAAGGTCGTCTCCTATTCGAAGGGCGTATCCCGGTTGATGACCCGTACCGCAGCCACGGACATATTGGCCTCGCCGGGCATGGAAATCCGGCCCAGCATGTCCAGGCTCTCCGCATCGAAAACGGCGATATCTCCCATGGCCCCGCCGACGAACACCTTGGAGCCGTCGGTGGAGACATTGACCGCGTAATAGCTATGCGGCAACTCCACCCGCTTCAGCGGCTTGCCTTCGCCCAGGTCGAATTTGGACAACTGGGTATAGGCACCGTATACGATGTTTTTGTCCACAGGACTGACCGCCGTGGAGAAATAGAAGATATCCGTGTTCTCCACGTTCTTCATGGCCATCTCGCCGGTGTCCAGGTCCAGGGTCAGCAGACCGGTCCAATAGGCCGTGGGATCGGCCATATCCATGTCACTGCGCGCCGTGTAGTATGGCGTGGCCATCACGCCCGCCTGCTCCCACTGACTCCAGACATCCAGAATATCGGTGGGGTAAAAGCCCTCCCGCCCCCAGTTCTGAGTCGGATGGGACGCGATCTGCTTCCCGGTCTTGGCGTCGAAAACATAGAGCTCTCGTCCCAGGCCATAGAGCTTGGAGCCATCCTTAGAGTACATGACCAAGGTCATCTGCCGGGGCGCCTCGGCCCGGCGGAGCAGTTTGCCGGTCTTGGCGTCGTAGAAGGAAATCCGGGTGGGCTGGACCTGATATTCATGGGTCAGCAGCTTCACCGGGGATTCGTTAACCGCCAGGGTCGTTCCGTCCGGTGACAGATCCACGCCGAACATGGCTTTCACCCGGGTGGTGTCGTCGGACAGGTTCAGGCGCATGATCTCCGCACCGCTGTCCAAGTCGATCCCGACGATGGTTTCCCATTTGTTGATCAGCACATAGGCCATCTTGCCATCGGCGGTGGGCACGATGTTCATGGGCATCGGGCCACCATCCTTCAAGGGGATGGTCTTGGTGATCGCCATGGCGTCGGGATCGACGATCACCAGTTTGTCCGGCTTGGCCGCCGTCAGGATGTAATCCTTGGCGAGCGCTGCGCCCGTGTACAAGGCCGGGACGGCCAGGGCAACGGCGAAGGTAGCGGCCATAAGGGCCGCTTGAAAGGGTGTTCTCATATCCGAAACTCTCCGTGTCTTCGTCTTCATGTCGGTCCAGGGAAAACGGGAACTATGCGCCGGAAGGCGCCTATCCCTTGTCCTTGGGGAAGACCGACTGGAGATTGCGCCAATCCTCCTGGGCTGCGGGGGCGTCCGAGCTCCAGTCCGGATAGGTGTTCAGGGTGTCAGCCACCTGGGCGGGCCACCAGCAGGGGTCGGAACAGCCGTACAGGTCGGCCTCCATGGGCTGGCAGAGGGCGGCGACACCGCCGAAGGCATCCACTTCCCAACCGGGGTCGAAGGAGGTGGTGCAGCCCACCAGAGTGGTCATGGCAACCACTTCCTCCTCCTTGCCATCCTTGGCGGCTTCGATCAGTTGGCGGGCTTTATCGTTGACGGGTTTCAGGTGCTTCATGACGCAAGACTCCTGGGCTCGACATGGTGGCGGAGGAAGGACGGATTGGCGCGGGTGATGCGCGTATAGGCGCTCACGCCAAAATCCACCCAATCCCGCATGAGGTCACAGTAATGGGTCACGGGAGCATGGGGATCCCCCGAGCGCGCATAGGATTCGTGGTAGCAGCCGCCGGCGCAGAAGGAGCGGATCCGGCAGGTGGCACAGTCCCGGCCCGTGCGGTCCTGGGCGGCCTCGACGAAGGCGCCGAGGCGCGTCACATCAATGCCGCCAGAAACCGAACCATAGGTCGGCTGGTCCGAGCCCACAAACCGGTGGCAGAGGTGCAGGTCCCCCTCTCCGTCCACGGCCAGCATGCCCAGACCGGCGCCGCAGGGAACGGCCTTGCGCGTCCCCCTGGCAATGTCGGTGAGCAGTTGGTGCATGTTGGAGAACCCGATGTTCCGTCCGGCGATGGCCGCTTCCACATAAGCCTCGCCCAAGTCCTTCATGGCCGCGAAAACCTGAAGCAGGTCGTCTTCGGGCAGGTTGAAGGAGGTCATGGAGCCGGAAGTCACCGGGCCGAAGCCCACTTCGTAAAAGCCCAGCTCGTCATGCAAGTGCTTGTGGATGGCCGCGACATCGGTGACGCCCCGGGTCAGGGTCACGCGCGCACCGATGGGACGGGACCGGTAGCGACCCAGCAACATGCGGACCTTCTCGACCACCACATCGTAACTCCCTTGGCCGCCAATGGTCCGGCGGTTCAGGTCATGGAGCGCCTTGGGGCCGTCCATGCTGACCGTGAGCGCGAAGGCATGGGCATCCAGCCAGTCGACGATCTCTTCCGTCAACAGGGTGGCATTGGTGGTCAGGGAGAAGTCCACCGCCTTACCCTCGGCCTTGGCTTTGTCTTCGGCGTAGGCCACCACGTCTTTAATGAGCGGCAGATTGGTCAGGGGTTCGCCGCCGAAGAAAACGACGTTGACCCGATCCCGGGCCGCCGCCTGGGTAAACAGCAGGTCCACCGATTGGCGGGCCGTCTCGAAGCCCATCCGCAGCCCCTTGGCCGGGGTGGTCAGGTCTTCCTTGTAACAATAGGTGCAAGACAGATTGCAGCCGGTATTCACGTTCAGCACGATTGTGCTGAGGGGAATATCCTCCACCGCCTGGATAACGGGCGGGGACTCGAGGACCGCAGCATCCCGGAGGATGTCCAGCCGTGTCAGGGACTCCACACAGTCGGCCAGATCCTCCAGCGCATGGCGCGCCCCCAGGTCCCGGCGGAGATCCTCCGCCGACACCCGGTCTTCCCGCCGGAAGAGATCAAGAACTGCGGCACTGACCGCGTCCATCTCGAACAGGCTGGAAGACGGGACATGAACCAGCATCCGTTGGCCGTCCACGGTGATGTCATGCACGTTGTGGGGAACCAGGGTCAGCATGCCCATGGGTCTCTCCTTCACATGTGACGGGGTTAGCGGATCGGCCAATCGACGAATCGTTGGACGGTGACATAAAGCTGACCGGAGCCCTCCAGGGTTTTCCCGCCATCTGCCACGGTGGCGACGATGGACAGGTTGCCCGTATTGTTGGTGCCCTTGACCCGCTTCGGATTGGGACCGGCCGGACCGGGGGTGAACAGACCCATGGGGGAGATCGCTCCGGCAAATGTGGCGTCGTTCATGGCCGCCGCAGTCTCGTCGAAGTCCTCGCTTCGCCAGGTCGCTGCCATGGCGCCAACGCGGATATCGTCCTCCGTTTCCGGCACCCCATCGGGACCGTTCAGGTAACCGATCGCCTCGAACTGGGCGGGAACCTTGGGAATGGGACCACCGTTGCCGCCCACCCGGGCGAAGGTCACGGCGGGTTCCACGGCCACCCGATCCAGAGCGTCATAGACCACCAGGGAGCCAGGCAGTTCGGCCCCGCCCAGGGAGATGTCACGGGATCCAACCGCTGCGTCGGCGGCGGCTGTCACATCGAGCACCACCGTTCCCGCAGAGGCCTCGACCACCTTGGCCTCCAGGCCCGCCCCCAAATCGGGATCGCCGGAAAGATCCGTGCCCGTGAGGGTGACCCGAGTGGTTTCGCCGGGCTTCAGATAGGCCGGAGAAGCGGCCAGGAGCGCCGGGCCGGAGCCGACCTTGACTGCGGCCAAGGGTGCGCCCACCACGTCGTCGTCAACCATGAACCAGCGGCCTGTCAGGCCGGATCCATCGTCGGAGCGGGCCAGAACCTGCCGGATCTTGCCGCCCTCGCCGGACAGGCTGGCGCGCCATTCCCCGGCGCCGAAAACCCGGGCGGTTCCTTCGAAGGTCACCGGCTCCTTGCCCGCAACGGACAACGTCATGGACACGGAGAGGTCTCCGCCCTCCTTCGGGGTGGCGGTCATGCTGCCTTCGTAGTCCCCATGGCCCGGCCAGTGCCCGGCAAGACGCCAGTCCCCGGACAGGCTGGCGGGATCGATCTTGGCGGGGGCCTCGCCCAAGGGGAACATCTCGGCCAACTGGTCGACCATGTCAGTGCTGGCGATGCGCCACCAATCCCGATCCCGGGCAAGGGCCTGGTATTCGGCGGTCGGAAACTGCCCCAGATGGAAATTCATGAGACGGCGCCAGTCGTCCTTGGTCCGGCGCTGCAGCCCCACCCGGGCGAAGCTATGGCAGCGCGAGCACATCTCGGTGAATTCCTGCGTCGGACCAACGTCCTCGGCCACGGGCATCTTCTCCAGGATGTAGCGGTAGCTTTCGGTTTCGGCGATGGACAGGCCCCGCGTGTCGGCCAGATACTGCACGACGGTCGTCCGCTCCTCCGGCGTCAGGTCCACGCCGTTGTTGCGCATCATGCGCACCACTGTCATGTCCCACCCCTCGGGCGTGCGGCGCCCCTCGTCAATGCGCGGGATCAGGCCGCTGGCGTCCTTCTGGTGACAAACGCCGCATTTGGTGGCGACGATCTGCTCCCCGGTCAGCCCCTCAGCGGTCGCCACCCCCGCCGACAGGCTCAGCGGCGCCATAACACAGGCCCCAAGCACCAATGCTCTTGAAAACACTCCCATTCCTCCATCCTTTCCTGACGGACCCCAAGGGGAAAAAACCAAAGCGACACACATATTGCCGATGCAATCAATGGAGGCCCACCCTTCACAATGATCACTATTTCGGCACCGCACAATTGTGAACAAGAAATAGGCTACCCAGCTTTCAATGCCCGTTCTTGACATTTTCGGCCAGGACCAGCCAAACCGGACGCTTGGCCGAAAATGTCAAGACGGCCCTCATCAGACGGGGCGCCATGGGGGGCCACCAGGAACCGGATAGGGGGAGCAAAGCGATGATCGCCGATTTAGTCGTCTTGGGGGGTGGACCAGCGGGAGCCGTCGCGGCACGGTTGGCTTCAACGCGGGGCGCCCATGTTATCCTGGTGGATCCGGACCGGACCCCCGAACGCCTGGAGGGTCTGAGCGAGCGGTTGCTCGGCTGGCTACGGAGCCAAGGCCTGGACTCTCACCTGCCCGAGGACTCGCCCTTTGTCCCCCGCAAGGCCCTTTGGGCCGGACGGGAAAGCGCCCACAATGGGGAATACTTGGTGGAGCGAGCCAGCCTCGACCGGAACCTGCGCACCGCAGCGAAGGACGCGGGCGCCAAAGTGGTCACGGCCAGCGGCACGGTGGACCGATTGGGGCCAGGACCTGACGTCAACGTCATCCTGTCGGACGGTCGCCAGATCCTCACCTCGCGGATCCTTGATGCCCGGGGCCGCAAGGCCCATGGAAAGCGCCCGGTTACCCGCGGTCCGGCGACCTTGGCCATCGGCAGTTGGTTCAAAGACCGAAGCGACGCCGCCCCCGAAGCCCGAATCCTGCCCTTCCCCGAAGGCTGGCTGTGGATCGCCCGCCCCGGGGGAGGGCGCCTCTGGGTTCAGGCCACCCTGGATGCCCGGGAGGGAGACGGAGCCTCCCCCGCCACCCGTCTCCACGACGCCCTCGAGAGCGCCTCGCGGGTCGGTGCCCTGCCCGATGGCGGGCCCGGCGGCTGGCCCAATGGCGGGTCCGAGACGACACCCCTTGGGGATCCCTTGGTCCGGGACTGCGCACCGGTCCTGCCGACCGACAGCATCGACCTTCGCCAGATCCCTGCGGGGGATGCGGCGGCGGGCATGGATCCCCTATCGGGCAATGGGATGTTCTGGGCGGTCTCCGGAGCGCTGGCCGCCTTCGCCGTGCTTGAAACCCTGGCCGCCCGCCCGGGACCGGACAGCGAGGCCCTGAGCCGACGGTATTTGGAGGAACGGATCCGCGAGACCTATCTGCGCCAAGCCCGCCTGGGTCGGGATTTCCTTCTCCAGGAAACCCGCTACGCAGAATATCCTTTTTGGGCAAGACGCCGATCCTTCCCGGACAGCCTCCCCCTCCATGGCCCAGAGGAACCGCCAACCGGATCCATCACGATCAAACGGACCATCGTGGTCGAGAAAGGCCTCCTGGTGGAACGGGATATCCTGGTCACGGACCAGGAACCCTCCGGCGTGGCCTGGCTGGCCGACATTCCAGCGGTGGAAGCCTATCACATGCTGCAAACCGGCGCCGGAGAGGACGCCCTCGCCTGGCGCTGGGGACCGGAGGCGACCCGAGCCGCAATGGCTTGGTTTCGGGCCCGGGGTCTTGCGCCCCTTAGAGCGGAATGAGGAAAAGTGTGTGCGGTTTTCCGTCTCATTCCGCTCTAACTATACTCTGTCTCCTTGAAAAACCAAAAAACGCGGGTCTTTGCCCCGTCCCCCACCGGGGCCTGAGGCCCCGGACCCCCATTCGCTTTTTTACCAATGGGATCAAAGGGTCGGTGACCCTTTGCAGGTCTGGGCAGAGCCCAGAAACTGCGAAGCAGGGTTTCCGGATTTTCAAGGACACTGAGTATATATGATTTAGATCACGTTTATGAAATCAGGTCGGACAGACCTGATTTCATCGTGATCTAGAGTCTGTGGACAATTATCGCATGGCGATGATGGTTGCCGCGAGGTTTACGGTTACGACAAAGCTGGTATCGGTTTTGTCATATCGTGTATTCACTGCTCTGAAGTCTTTGATTTTAGAGAAATAGTTCTCCACCAGGTGTCGCTTCGATACTTGTCCACATCATGCGGGATCGGGACTTTCCGATCCCGTTTGGATGGGATAACCCGATCCCGTTTGGATGGGATAACGGCCTCGGCTTCCGCATCTTTGAGAATTTTGCGGAGTGCGTCGTTATCAAAGGCCTTATACCAAGCGGCGCGGGTTGAAACCCACGCCGCTTTTCTTGCGTTCAAACGCCAGGCGGGCTTTTACGCGCCATAAGGCGCGGCGGCCGCTTGGCCGCTTCCAAGGTGCGGTGAGGCAAACTCACCGCACCTGGGTATTATCCGCAAGGAGAGCCCCAAAAGTCAGGCCCGAAATCAAGTCAGGCGCTCCAACACTGTCATGTCGCTGTCCTGGCCATAGGGAAAATCGGATCAAATTGCCCAGCGCATCCACGAGGGCCAGGATTTTGGTTGTCAGTCCGCCTTTAGAACGGCCAATGGCCTGATTCTAAGTCCCCCTTTTGCGCCGCTTGCCTTTTGGTGCACGCTGACGATTGTTCCATCAATCAAGACATACTCGAAGTCTGGATCACCAGAGACTGCGGTGAAAATCCGTTCGAAAACACCGTCTTCCGCCCAGCGCCGGAAGCGTCGAAAGATACTGTTCCAGTTGCCAAAACTTGGCGGCAAATCTCGCCAAGGCGCGCCAACACGGACCCGCCACAAGACAGCCTCGAGAAAAAGACGATTATCCCGCCCCGAACGCATGCTTCCCTCCCCAAAAGGGAGGGTGAATCACAAATAACGACCGCACACAACACTATTGTCCACAGACTCTAGCCTTGAAAGGGATCGTGTTGAGCAGGACTATTCGGCACAGATCGTCGTCAACTCTCTGGTGGTCATTAGAAAATTCCGGTTCCTAAGGCTGGATTCACACTTGTGTTGCTGGGACTCTTTATCGCACTTGCCATCACCTTCTTGAGCCAAATCTGACGAGACTGGCTCTCAGCGGAAGGGGATGCCGCGCGAGAGGGAGTGAAAATCGCGAACAATCTGAAACAGATTGGGACAGACGGTAGGTTCGCCCTTGGTGTGACTATTTGCATTAAACAAGGTGTCCGCTTCCTTTTTCCAACCTAGCCTCACATGATGACCAGTTTCCCCACCTGTCTCCGACGCCCTCACCCGTGAAGGCCGGGGGCTTCCTGGCCGGTGTTCTCCACGTATTCCGTGTAGCCGCCGCCATATTGGTGAATGCCGTCCGGGGTCAATTCCAGTACGCGGTTGGACAGCGCCGCCAGGAAATGGCGGTCGTGGGATACGAACAACATGGTGCCTTCGTAGCTCGCCAGGGCCTTGATCAGCATTTCCTTGGTGTCGAGGTCCAGGTGGTTGGTCGGCTCGTCCAGCACCAGGAAGTTGGGTGGGTCAAACAGCATGAGGGCCATTACCAAGCGGGCCTTTTCACCGCCAGACAGGACGGCGCATTTCTTCTCCACGTCGTCGCCGGAAAAGCCGAAACAGCCCGCCAGCGACCGCAAGGACCCCTGGTTCGCTTGCGGAAAGTGGTCCTCCAGGGACTCATAGACCGAGCGGCTGCCGTCCAGAATCTCCATGGCATGCTGCGAGAAGTAGCCCAGCTTGACGCTGGGACCTACCGTCACGCTGCCGCTGTCGGGCTGTGCGGTCTGGGCGACCAGCTTCAGCAGCGTCGATTTCCCCGCCCCATTGACCCCCATGACACACCAGCGCTCTTTGCGGCGGATGGTGATGTCGAGCCCGTTGAGAATGACCTTCTCCCCATAGGCCTTGCGCAGGTCCTTGAGCACGGCCACGTCATCGCCCGAGCGGGGCGCGGGCCGAATGTCGAAGGCCACGGTCTGGCGGCTGCGGGGAGGCTCGAAGCGCTCGATTTTGTCGAGCTTCTTCACCCGGCTCTGCACTTGCGAGGCATGGGAGGCCCGCGCCTTGAAGCGCTCGATGAACTTGATCTCCTTGGCCAGCATGGCCTGCTGGCGCTCGAATTGGGCCTGTTGCTGCTTTTCGTTTTGCGCCCGCTGCTGCTCGTAAAAGGCATAGTCGCCGGAATAGCTGTTCAGCGTTCCCCCGTCGATTTCGATGATCTTGGTGACGATCCGGTTCATGAATTCCCGGTCGTGGGAGGTGATCATCAGGGCGCCGTCATAGCCCTTGAGGAAGTCCTCCAGCCAGATCAGGCTTTCCAGGTCCAAGTGGTTGCTCGGTTCGTCCAACAGCATGACATCGGGCCGCATGAGCAGAATGCGGGCCAGGGCCACACGCATTTTCCATCCACCCGACAGGGCGCCCACGTCGCCGTCCATCATCTCCTGGCTGAAGCTCAAACCCGCCAGAACCTCCCGCGCCCGGCCCTCCAAGGCGTACCCGCCCAGGTCCTCGAAGCGGGCCTGGGCCTCGCCGTAGCGTTCGATGACTGCGTCCATGTCGTCGCGGTCCGGGTCGCACATGGCGGCTTCCAGTTCGGCCAATTCCGCAGAAATGGTGCTGACCGGCCCGGCGCCGTCCATCACCTCGGCCACCGCGCTTTGCCCTGCCATGTCTCCCACATCCTGGTTGAAATAGCCGATGGAGATCTGCTTTTCGACGGACATCTGGCCCGCGTCCGGCGTTTCCTCGCCCGTGATCAAGCGAAACAAGGTGGTCTTGCCCGCGCCATTGGGGCCGACCAAGCCCACCTTTTCCCCCCGGTTCAAAACCGCAGAGGAATCAAGGAAGAGGATGCGATGGCTGTTCTGCTTGCTGATGTTTTCGAAACGGATCATGGGAGGCTTTATTCCAGGAGAAGAAGAGCCCCCTTATGCCACAGGATGCGGGAAAGGACAGAGTCCCGATCCACCGCTCGGCCTCTCTCAATCGCCGAGTCTACCCCTTATACCAAGCGGCGCGGGTTTAAACCCACGCCGCTTTTCTTGCGTTCAAACGCCATGCGGGCTTTTACGCGCCATAAGGCGCGGCGGCCACTTGGCCGCTTCCAAGGTGCGGTGAGGCAAACTCACCGCACCTTGGTATTAGGTGGCGGGCAGGGCTCCGGTTCGCTCAGGTGGCTTTTCGGGCAGGTTTCCACATCCCGGGGCGCCGCCTCGGCGAGGCCGATCCAGGCCTCCACCTCGGCCATGTCGAAGCCAGCGCGTTTTTCGCCTGCAACCGCCATCAGGGGGCGGCGGATCAACAGGGGCTCGGCCACCATCAGGGCCAGGGCTTGCGCTTCGGTCAGGCTGGCGGGATCAATCTCGCCGCTTTTGACCTTGGGATTGGCTTTGTTGAACCACTCGGGGACGGGCTTGGCCCCGAAATAGGGGCGGAGAGTCTCCGCCGTCCAGGGTTCGGTCAGCAGGTTCCGGGGGAGCAGAGCATGCCCGGCAGAGGTCAGCAGAGCCTTTTGCTGGCTGTTGTTCTTGCACCCGGGCTTTTCAAAAAACGTCACTGTCGCCATTGTCGCAGACTCCCGACTAGATCAAACCGCCTTAAATCGGAATCGATTTAAGGCGGAAAATTTGATCTAGAATCCTATAGTTAGAGCATCGAGTGCACCGGAAAACCGGGTCCACTTTTCCGCTCGATGCTC
Organism: Rhodospirillum sp. A1_3_36; assembly: GCF_047263945.1. Classification (NCBI taxonomy): domain Bacteria; kingdom Pseudomonadati; phylum Pseudomonadota; class Alphaproteobacteria; order Rhodospirillales; family Rhodospirillaceae; genus Rhodospirillum; species Rhodospirillum sp. A1_3_36. The sequence continues at coordinate 22,600 of NZ_JBLAVB010000007.1, forward strand.
TACACCATGCCAGAATCGAGGCCCGATTGGGCCAGCAGGTCGTCCACTTGACGGCGGATTTCCCGCTCGACCTTGGTGTCCAGCCTGGTCAACCAGCCATAGGGGATGGCGTGCACGCCATAGGTGGCGCCCGCCAACATGCCCACCAGCGCGCCGGTGGTGTCGGCATCGCCACCCTGGTTGACGGTCTGGATCACGCAGCTTTTGAAACTGTCGGTCACGAAATAGTAGTGCAGGACCGTTTGTACGGTATCGACGATATAGGCCGAGGACTGACCCTTGTAGGGTTCGAAACGGAATGTCTTATGCTGCTCCACCAGACGATTGGCTTCTTCCCGGCAGGCCTTCATGCCGGCCCCGGCGATCAGCATGTGGACCATGCGGCCAAACATCAGGGTCGCTGCGTCGGACAGGGGGTGGTTATGGGTGATATGGGCCTGCTCCAGGGTCCATTTCTCGAGCGTCTCAGGCTGCCCCAGGGTGGCCAGGGCCACGGGAAGGTTGCGCATGGCCGCCCCGTTGCCCCCATCCCCATCGTGATAGGGGGTGAAGGTGGTGCCCTCGGTCATGTAGCGGCGGATGCCCCGGCGGCAGGTGTTGCCCACGTCGACGGGTTTGGACTTCAGCCACCGGGCGAATTCCTCGCAGATGTCGACAATGTCAAAGGTGCCTTTGTTGGCCAGGGACCGGCCGATGGACAGGCACATTTCCGTGTCATCGGTCACCTGACCGGGCTTGAGCCGCAGCCAGCCGCCGCCGATCATCTTGCGGTGCAGTCCATATTGGGTGGCGATCTCGCCCGGGGTCATGAATTCGACCGTGGCGCCCAGGGCGTCGCCAACCGCGAGGCCCAGGTAAGCCCCGAGGGCACGGTCATGGGGTGTGGGTCCACTCATCAGAAGTAGCTCGCCTTCACAAGATAGTCGCCCCCGATCACCAGATATTCCCCCTCGCCCTTGAGGGGGTGGATCGGAAGCAACGTGTTGAAGAAGATCACCTTGGATAGGGGGACTTGGGCCTCCAGGATGGTATCTCCGAAACAGTCCGCGACACTGCGATCGTCGGTGAACGACACCAGATTGTTCATGCGGACCACGCGGGTAGTTTTGTCAATTTTTTCAACGAGAGGGTGTTCCGAGAAGTCGTTGACCCCTCGGTACAGGGTCAGCCTTGGTCGTAGCGGAGAGACGAACCGTCTCAACGACCACTGACAGAACTCGTACATAATGTCCAGTTGCATATAGATGGAATTGTTGTGGAAACGGGAGGACATTTTCTCCTCCACATATTCGATCCAGGCGGTCGAGGAAAATTTGTCGATCCGAGTCTTATGGTAGGTCGGAATCAGGCCGAAGCGGCTTTCCACCCAGCCCTTGAGCACGGCGCCTTCCTTGGCGTTGCTGTCATAGCCCCACCCCTTCAGCAGGCGCAGATAGCTGGACCGGAAGCGGCGGACCGTCGGGTCTTCGTTTTTCTTCGGCTTCTCCCTTTGCTCGGGATCAAGGCCGAAGACCGCAGCCATGTATTTGTGGATGGCCTCTGCCGCGCTGTCCAGGTCCGGGGCTTCGGCCAGCATTTCGAATAGTCCCCGGTTCATTTCCCGGACGCCCGAGATATGCAGCTCCGGTGCGGCCTCGTTGAACCGGGAACAGGCCAGCACCCCCGTGGGAATCCCCACAAGGTTGGTGCTGTGGCCAATGGACCGGCTATCGGTGTCGATGTCCTTCACCCCTTGGTTCCCCCCCACGCTGGTGAAAAAATCGGCGTCTTCTCCGTCTGCCCTTTCCCTTAGCACTAATAGGGACTCCGGTGGAAGCGCCTCGCGGGCGGAGCTGTCATGTTCGGGGGGAAGGCGAGATCCGACATCCTGTCGGGAGTCCGCGTAGAGCGCGACGGACTCCCGACAGGATGTCGTGTTTGTCGCGTTTCCGACAGCCCTTATAAAAACCTTACAAACCGTATGAGAAAACGGCAATGTATTGAAAATAAACAAATAAACACAGGTGAGGCGATTTTTTTCTGATTTGGCACGGGTCGTGCAAAGAGGGGTCCGAGCGTGGCGGAGGCGAGGCCCCGCCGAACAAATCGACCAATCAGTGTAAAGGACCGATTTCATGACCGCACTGCGTCAGATCGCTTTCTACGGTAAGGGTGGCATTGGCAAGTCCACCACCTCCCAGAACACCCTGGCCGCCCTGGTCGATATGGATCAAAAGATCCTGATCGTTGGTTGCGACCCCAAGGCCGACTCCACCCGCCTGATCCTCAACACCAAGCTGCAGGACACCGTGCTGCACCTGGCCGCCGAGGCCGGTTCCGTTGAGGACCTGGAACTCGAAGACGTTTTGAAGATCGGCTACAAGGACATCAAATGCGTTGAGTCCGGTGGCCCCGAGCCCGGCGTCGGCTGTGCCGGTCGTGGCGTGATCACCGCCATCAACTTCCTGGAAGAAAACGGTGCCTATGACGACGTCGATTATGTCTCCTATGACGTGCTCGGCGACGTGGTCTGCGGCGGCTTCGCCATGCCCATCCGCGAGAACAAGGCCCAGGAAATCTACATCGTCATGTCCGGTGAGATGATGGCGCTCTATGCCGCCAACAACATCTCCAAGGGCATTCTGAAGTATGCCCACACCGGCGGTGTCCGCCTCGGTGGCCTGATCTGCAACGAGCGTCAGACCGACAAGGAAGTCGAGCTGGCCGAGGCCCTGGCCGCCCGTCTCGGTTCCAAGCTGATCCACTTCGTACCCCGCGACAACATCGTCCAGCACGCCGAGCTGCGCCGCCAGACCGTCATCCAGTACGACGGCACGAGCAAGCAGGCCGGTGAATACCGTCAGCTGGCCGAGAAGATCCACAACAACTCCGGCCAGGGTGTCATCCCCACCCCGATCACCATGGAAGAGCTCGAGGACATGCTCATGGAGTTCGGCATCCTGAAGTCCGACGAGGAAGCCCTCGCCGAACTGGAGGCCAAGGAAGCCGCAGCCAAGGCTGCCGCCAACTAAGGCTCGCCACGCGTGACCGCCCCCGGCACCGAACGATCGGGGGCGGACGCAGCGGGCCCAAGGGCCCTCAATAACAGGCTGGACACCCGTAACTTAGGAGAGAGGACCATGAGCCTCGATTACACCAACGACGCGGACCTTGGTAAAAAGGCCATTGAAGAGGTCCTTGAGGTCTATCCCGACAAAGCCAAGAAGAAGCGCGCCAAGCACCTTGGCACCATCGAATCCGACGGCGAGGGCGCCAGCTCTTGCGGTGTGAAGTCCAACGTCAAGTCCGTCCCCGGCGCCATGACCGTCCGTGGCTGCGCCTACGCCGGATCCAAGGGCGTGGTCTGGGGTCCGATCAAGGACATGATCCACATCTCCCACGGCCCCGTTGGCTGTGGTCAGTATTCCTGGTCCCAGCGCCGTAACTACTACATCGGCAACACGGGCGTGGACACCTTCGTGACCATGCAGTTCACTTCCGATTTCCAAGAGCGGGACATCGTCTTTGGCGGCGACAAGAAGCTCGAAAAGATCATGGACGAAATCAAGGAGCTGTTTCCGCTGGCTCGCGGTGTGTCCATCCAGTCCGAATGTCCGATTGGTCTGATCGGAGACGACATCGAGGCCGTCGCCCGCAAGAAGTCCAAGGACATCGGTCTGCCGATCGTCCCCGTCCGCTGCGAAGGCTTCCGCGGTGTGTCCCAGTCCCTGGGTCACCACCTGGCGAATGACGCCATCCGCGACTGGGTCTTCTCCCGCGATGAAGTGACCGAGGACGGCTTCACCCAGGGCGCCTATGACGTCAACATCATCGGTGACTACAACATCGGTGGCGATGCCTGGGCCTCGCGCATTCTGCTGGAAGAGATGGGCCTGCGGGTCGTCGCCCAGTGGTCCGGTGACGCGACCCTGTCCGAAATCGAGCGCGCGCCCAAGGCGAAGCTGAATCTCATCCACTGCTACCGGTCGATGAACTACATCTGCCGCCATATGGAAGAGAAGTACAACATTCCCTGGATCGAATATAACTTCTTCGGTCCCTCGCAGATCGAGAAATCGATTCGCACCATCGCCAAGCAGTTTGACGAGACCATCCAGGCGAAGGCCGAGGAAGTGATCGCCAAGTACCGTCCGCTCGTGGACGCGGTGATCGCCAAGTATGAGCCCCGGCTGAAGGGCAAGTCCGTCATGCTGTACGTGGGCGGTCTGCGTCCCCGTCACGTGATCACCGCCTACGAAGATCTCGGCATGGAGATCTGCGGCGCGGGCTACGAATTTGCCCATAACGACGACTACCAGCGCACCACCGAATACGCCAAGGAAGGCACGCTGATTTTTGACGACGTGACCGGTTTCGAACTGGAGAAGTTTGTCGAGAAAATGCGCCCCGATCTGGTTGGTTCGGGCATTAAGGAAAAGTACGCCGTCCAGAAGATGGGTGTGCCGTTCCGCCAAATGCACTCCTGGGACTACTCGGGTCCCTACCACGGTTACGACGGGTTCGCGATCTTCGCGCGCGACATGGACATGGCCATCAACAATCCGGTCTGGGCCATGCACAAGACTCCCTGGGCGACCAAGGAAGCCGCCGAATAAACCCGTAACCAGTCGTCATTGACCCACCAGTCATGGGAGAAAATCAGATGCCCCAGAGCGCTGATAAGATTAAGGACCACATGCCCCTTTTCCGCGAGCCTGAGTACAAGGACATGCTCGCCAAGAAACGGGCCACCTTTGAAGGCGCCTACTCCGACGAGAAGATCGCCGAAGTGGCCGAGTGGACCAAGTCCTGGGAATACCGGGAGAAGAATCTGGAACGGACGGCGCTGACCGTCAACCCCAACAAGGCCTGTCAGCCTCTCGGGTCTCTGTATGCCTCCGCCGGTTTCGATGGCACCCTGGGCTACGTCCATGGCTCGCAAGGCTGCGCGGCCTACTTCCGGTCGCACCTGTCCCGTCACTTCAAGGATGCCTCCTCCCTGGTATCCGACTCCATGACCGAAGACGCGGCGGTGTTCGGTGGTCTGAACAACATGATCGACGGTTTGGCCAACGCCTATGCGCTGTACAAACCCAAGATGATCGCAGTCTGCACCTCCTGCATGGCCGAAGTCATTGGTGATGACCTGTCCGCCTTCATCGGCAACGCGAAGGAAAAGGGCAGCATCCCCGCCGACTTCAAGGTCCCCTTCGCCCACACCCCGTCCTTCGTCGGCAGCCATGTCACCGGCTACGACAACATGATGAAGGGCATTCTGACCGCGTTCTGGGCCAAGGAAACCCGGGGCGAGGTCACCGGCAAGATCAACGTGATCCCCGGTTTCGACGGCTACGGCGTGGCGAACATCCGCGAACTGAAGCGCGTCCTGAACATGATGGAGGTCGACTACACGGTTCTCTCCGACACCTCGGATGTCTATGACACCCCGACCGACGGCGAGTTCCGCATGTATGACGGCGGGACCACCCAGGAAGAGACTTTGGAGGCCCTGAACGCCAAGGCCACCCTGTCCTTGACCGAGGCCTGCACCCCGCAGACCCTCAGCTACATCAAAGGCTTGGGCCAAGAGACCGCCGCCTTCCACTACCCGATGGGTGTGCAGGCCACCGATGAATTCCTGATGAAAGTCGCCGAGCTGACCGGCAAGGCGATCCCCGAGGAACTGGCCAAGGAACGCGGTCGTCTGGTTGATGCCATGGCCGACTCCATGTCCTGGCTGCACGGCAAGAAGATGGCCGTCTACGGCGATCCGGACTTCTGCATCGGGATGACCCGCTTCCTGCTGGAGTTGGGCATCGAGCCGGTCCACGTTCTGTGCACCAACGCCAAGAAGCCCTGGGAAAAGAAGATGAAGGCGATGCTGGAAGCCAGCCCCTTCGGAAAGGATACCCAGGTGTGGGCAGGCAAGGATCTGTGGCACCTGCGCTCCCTGCTCGCCACCGAGCCCGCCGATTACCTGATCGGCAACTCCTACGGCAAGTACCTGGAGCGGGATCTGGGCATCCCCTTGATTCGCCTGACCTTCCCGATCTTCGACCGGCACCACCACCACCGGTTCCCGACCATGTTCTACCAGGGCAGCCTGCGCGTGCTGACCACCCTGCTGGACAAGATCTTCGATACCATGGATCTGGACACCATCGACACGGCGGTCACCGATTACAGCTACGATCTGACCCGCTAGTCACCTGTCGAATATGGGGTGGAGAGTGGGAGCCCATCCTTCCCTCTCCAAACCAAAACAACCGCCCGGGAGCCCATCCTCCCGGGCGGTTTTTTTGTTCCAGATCCTCCAATATGCCTCCGGCTGAAAGGAAGGGCGAGGCAAGCCATTCGATGGAATGAGAGGGGGAGGTCGACTTGTCGAATCCATTGCGTCGTCTTTGGAGGAAGGAGCCTGTTTCTCTGAAGTGAGGACCGAATGGAATGAGTCCCATTTTACTTTCTGAAATTAGAATGAATAAAATTAGTTCGGAAAGACCCTTTTTTTGAACGATTTTTTTCCTTCTGAAAACATGTGCTGATGTCTCGTTTTTTAAATTAAGGGCTTGCAATTCATGAAAAGACGGCATGCTGTTCTATTTTAGTTGTAATTTCCAAATTACATAGGCTTCTATGATTTCGGCAGTTACTGTTTCCCGTCAATGAAGCGACAGTATATGTCAGAATTTGAATCTGTCCTTTCTCTAACCTGGAGATGAAAATGAATATAGGTGTGTCTATTAGGATATCTGCAGGTTTTTTTGCTTCATTGATCGCTCTCTTAGGTATTTGTGTCCTGAGTTATGTTTCTATCCAAAAGCTTTCCGCCCTTCAGGACGAAAGTACACAAAGAGTGACGAATACGTTCTTAATTTTCGAGTTGTCCGATATGGTTCCTCGTTTGTACCAAATTATTGCTGATGCCGAGATTAATCGTGATTTCAAGGCCACGGCGGAGGCCTGGGAGGCCGCGAAGACTCACATGGAGCGGCAGATCGGCCTTGTCAGCGGAATTGTCATTCAGCCTGAGAATGTGCATCTCAATCAAGACGCGAAAAAGGCCTATCTCGCTTTGGTCGATCTTTTTGAAGGGAAGATGTTGCCCCTGTTGAAGGAGAGTGATCAGTTCACGTCCGATATCCGGGATCTGGACGGAGAAATTGATTCTCAAGTCAGTATAATGGCGGAAAAATACAGAGCTATCCTCCAGTCTTTGCGTCACGAGGCCGACGATGCAGGCGGTGTTTTCGATCGTGTCTCATCAAGTACGACGACGATGACCGCAACGGTGGCGACTGTTGCCTTGTTTCTTGTTGTTCTGATTGGGGGCTTTACCGTCCGAAGCATTGTTGGTCCGATCCGGGCGATGGTAAACGCCATGCTTCGCCTGGCCGAAGGCGCATTGGATACCGATGTTCCCGCGACCAACCGCCGAGATGAAATCGGGCAGATGGCCGGTGCCGTCCAGGTGTTTAAGGCGAATGCCGTCGAAAAGGTTCGGCTGGAGGCGGAACAAGCGGAGGCAGAGATCCGAGCCAGGGAGGAAAAGCGTGTCGCCATGGACCAGATGGCTGACCAATTCGAAGCTTCGGTTGGTGATGTCGTGAGGGCGGTGACGGGGGCGGCCGTCGAAATGGAGGCAACGGCTCAGGCGATGTCGAAGGCGGTGGAGCATGCGGGAATGCGGTCATCGACCGTGGCAGCGGCGACCGAACAGACAGCGGCCAATGTTCAGACGGTGGCGTCCGCGACGGAAGAATTGACCTCGTCGATTGGCGAAATTGGTCGGCAAGTGCAGCAGTCGGCGCGCGTTGCTTCTGGCGCGGTTCAGGAAATGGACGTCACGAACAGGCAGATACAAAGTTTGGCAGAGGCCGCGCAGGAGATTGGCGAGGTGCTTGGCATGATTACGGATATTGCCTCGCAAACGAATCTTCTGGCGCTGAACGCCACGATTGAGGCGGCGCGCGCGGGCGAGGCGGGCAAGGGGTTCGCCGTGGTTGCCAATGAAGTCAAAAGTTTGGCGGGGCAGACAGCCAAGGCGACGGATCGGATCAGTGGTCAGATCGCCGACATTCAGGCGGCTTCGGACCAGGCCGTCAAGGCGATGAGTTCGATTGGGCAGACAATCAGTGAGATTGACTCCATTGCCGGTGCCATTTCATCCGCAGTCGAACAGCAGGCGGCGGCAACGCGGGAGATCGCTTGCAATATCGAGCAGGCTGCGAAGGGAACCCAGGACGTAACGGTCAATATCACTGACGTGGCCAAAGCGACGACGGAAGCCGGTGTTGCCTCGAATCAGGTGCTTGGATCCGCCAGGGGGGTGTCCCAGCAATCTGAAAAATTGGGCCGGGAAGTCGATGCTTTCGTTTCACGGGTTCGCGCCGCCTGACGATTGTTACATCAAGCGGCGCAGGCTGAAACCTGCGCCGTTTTTTCCTGCGTTCACATGTCACGCAGGCTTTACCGTGCCGGAAGGCGCGGCGGCTCCTTGGCCGCTTCCAAGGGGGCGCCTTTTCGTGGCCGGATGAACGGTACACGACAGGGGTGGCCCATCACGGGGCTTTGCCCCGTCCCCCACTGGGGCCGTCGACCCCAGCAGACCCCGAGCTTTTATTTGTTAAAGAAAAATGGGGGTTTGGGGGCATTGGCCCCCAAATGGGCTTGGGCAATCGCCCAAAAAAGACGAGACACAGTCGTGTTGTGTACCGGGGCAGGGTGCGTGAATAGATTTGATTTACGGCCTCCACTGCCTAAAGCTAGGGATTTTTTACCCTCTCCGGGGAACGTCTCCAAGCAGGTTGTGGTCTTCGTTGAATAGCGGGAAATGTTTTGCATTTTCTTTGGGGAGAAAGCGGGAGGAAAACTGGTTTTCCCTTTCCTTCCTTGAAAAGGGTGGGCTGATCTCATGAATAAATACTACCTAGTATTGTTAATGTGTTTCTAAATTTTCTCCATGGGTTTTATCCTGATCTTTAATGTGGTTGTGCTTTTCTTATTTTAGGGTTTACTTATTTCAGGGCGGCTATCGGATGTGAGAGGATGGCCGTTAGAGGGTAGGAACAGTGAACTTGAGAAGGTGGGCCAAATTTGAGGCTTGACCTTGGATAATAGAGCCGACGCCAGCCTTGAGGCGGTTCGTGTGGAGCCGAGATATGAGTCTGAACGAAACGGGTGTTGCCTCACCTGCGGAAGCGGGTGGCGCGCTGTTCATGGGGGAAAAGGGGGGAGAAAATGTCCCGTCTGGCCCTGATTACCTGACTCTGGGCGTTGAGGACCTCGCCAATTGGCCGGGCGGTGCGCGGCTTCTGGTGGCTGGGGACTATGGTCGTGACGGGAATGACCTGATCCTTCATGGTCCGGACGGCCCTCCCGTTCTCATTTCGGATTACTTTGGTTCGGAAACCCCTCCGGCCCTGGTGGGACCTGGGGGGGTGACCATATCTGCGGCTTTGGTAGACCGCCTGACCGGGGGCATGGCTCCGGGGCAGGTGGCTCAGGCTGCTACGGTCAACGAAGGAATTGGCGCCATCGGTTCCGTAACCCGGGCCGAGGGGACCGTGACGGTCATTCGAACCGATGGGACCTTGGTCGAAGTCCAGGCCGGCGATCCCATTTACCAAGGCGATGTCGTTTCCACCTCTGGGGATGGTGCGGTGGGCATTACCTTTGTTGATGGTTCGGCTTTCTCCCTTGGGGGAAGTGGCCGGATGGTCCTGGACGAGATGGTTTATGACCCGGGCACGGGAGAGGGGACGTCTGCGGTCAGTCTCGTTTCCGGCGTCTTTTCCTTTGTGTCCGGCGAGGTCGCCAAGAATGGTCCGGACGCCATGACCGTGGCCACCCCCGTGGGCACCATCGGCATTCGGGGAACCAAGGGCGTTATCACGTTGGTGGTGCCCGAGGGGACGAACCTGGAGGATTTGAACGGCTTGGCTGGCCGGGCCAATGCCTTGGGCCTGAACTTCCAAGTGGTTCTGCTGCCCGAAGCCAATGACACGACGGGCGAGATCATTTTTACCGGTTTGAACGGGCAAAGCCAGACCCTGAATCTGCCCTATGACGGTATCAAGGTGACCCTGTCTGACGTACTGGATCAAGTGGAATTAAATGTCTCTCGGTTCTCAGCCAATGAACTGGAGATGCGCCAGGATGAAGATCTGAACCGTTCCCTGGACTTTTTGCCATCGGACGGTGGCGAGGACGGCAAGAGCGGGGACCAGGGAAATCTGGATACAAATTGGGATGGTCTGTCGAATGTGGCGGAGATCATTGATCAGGATCCCAGTTATGTCGATCCCTTCGATGTGGTGGGCAGGGGAACAGGCCAGGGCAGTGGCGGGAATACGGGTAGTGTGGCGGATCTGATCAACAAGATCACCAATTCCGTCCTGGATATCTACAAGAGCACCTCCGGCGATATCGTTCGGACTGATGGCTATGGGGAGACATGGCAAAATGAGGAGACCGGTACTGAGGAAACCGCCGACTCCTCCGGGACGTCACTCAACAATGGGCGGTATGTGGTTGCGTTTTCCGGGGGGGTCTATAACGATCCGAATTCAACGCTTCCCCTTGAAATCACCGGCGGCAGCGGCGGTGATGAGATCACGACCGGCAGCGGAAATGATCTGGTTTTCGGAGGGGCGGGAAATGACATTCTGAAGACCAACGGTGGTGACGATATTGTCTATGGTGGATCGGGCGACGACATCATCATCGGTGGCTCCGGGCATGGCAATGACACCTATTTCGGGGGCTCAAGCGAGACCGACGATGACAGTGTCAATGACTGGGTGAAGTATCCCTCCGCGACTCATGCGATCACCGTCAACCTGACCACGGGGCGGGCCAATGGCGTAGATATCGACACCGATGTTCTGTACGGCATTGAGCATGTTTTGGGCGGCGACGGATCCGATAGCATCACCGGTAACGCTGCCAACAACATTCTGCAGGGCGGCGCGGGGGGCAACGATACTTTGGACGGCGCTGGGGGCACGGACACCCTGGAAGGCGGAAGCGGAGATGACGTCTTGGTCTATTCCGCTGGCAATGACCTCTATCGGGGCGGGGACGGGACCGATACCATCCTGGTGCAGAACGGAGCCACGCTAAACCTGACCTCTACTTGGTATTCCGAGATTTCCAGCATGGAGCGGATGGAGTTGGGGACAGGGGCCAATACCCTGGTGGTTGGATCTTCCACCAGTTGGTCGGCCATCTTCGGTAACACGCTTTATGTGAAGGCCGGAGGGGACGATACGGTTTCTGCGACCGGGTGGTCGTTCAGCGGAACCACTACCGAATCTGGTGTCACCTACAATACCTTTACCTTGGATGGCAAAACCCTGGCCATCCAGGACGGAGCCCAGTTGAGTGGGATCTCCACGGTCGAGGAGACCCCCTCCACGGTCGAGGAGACTCCTTCCACGGGCCAGGAGGCCCCCAAGGCCACCTTCGCTGTGGCCGATGCGTCCGGGGCCGAGGACACAGCTATTTCGCTAAATCCCACGCTTTCGGCCAATGGGTCGGAGGATACGCTGACCAAGGTGTTGGTGACGGGCCTCCCCAGTGGCGCCTCCCTGTCCTTGGGAACCTATGATGCGGCGGTCGGTGGGTGGGTGATTTCCTCCAGCGCTGACCTCGGAAATATGGCTTCTCTGAAGGTCACCCCGGCGTCCAATAGCGACGCAGATTTCACGCTGACCTTCACGGCGACCTACGGCGCCACGGGCTCCTCTTATACCGTGACGGACACGGCGGCCGTGACGGTTGCGGCGGTGGCGGATGCGCCCAGTCTGACGGTTGGCGGGGAAGGGGGCCTGATTTCGAGCGGTTCCATCGTGGTTTTCGATAACGACACCTACGTGGATTCCTCGCCGGATGGCAGTTCCGAGGCCGAGGCGGACAACCTGTTTCTGACGTTTCAGGACAATGGGCACGCGGTGTCCAAATTGACGGCTTTCGACGAGTCATCCTTGACAGCGGCACTGGCCAACGCTGATGTGTTTGCGATTCCGGAACTGGGAGAAGGGCGGTCGTCCTGGGTTGACGCCTTGACCGAGGGTGCGAAGGCAGCCATCCGGAATTACGTCAGCAATGGCGGGACGTTGATCGTCATGGGGGCGCACTCTTCTGGCGACGCGGATCTTCTGAACGATCTCTTCGATTTTTCCTTGACCCATGTTGCGGTTCCCGGCGCGTCGACCAAGACCGAGGCGGCGGCGGAGACGGTTTTTTCCTCCACGGCGTCGACCATTCCCTGGCTGAATGCCACGCGGGGGTTCACCACCTCCACCCTGCCGTCGGGTAGCACGTCGATCTATACCAACGGGGCCGTCACGACGGTGGCCTTGATGTCCTATGGCACTGGCCAGATCAGCTATTTGGGCGCGGACTGGTATAATACGGCGCCCAATGGAACACAGGATGGGGGGTGGCTGGATGTCCTGAAGGCAGCGACCTCCAGGACGGGGGCGGGTCTCACGGTTGATCGGGGAGAGCAGGTGACCCTCTCGCTGTCCGCGTCCCTGACGGATACGGACGGCAGCGAGACCATGGGGCTGGTGCTGTCGGGCATTCCCAATGCGGTCTCGGTCACCGTCGACGGAGAGACAATCGCCAAGAACGCGGACGGGACTGTCTCCCTGACCGCAGAACAGGCAACCAAGGCGATCAAGCTGGTGCCGGACAGCTCCTATACGGGCTCGTTTACCCTGACGGTCACGGCAACGGCGACGGAAACCTCCAACGGGGATACGGCCTCCACGGTTCAGACAGCGACGGTCACGGTCAATGATGTGACCACCGTTTGGCAAGGGGACACGGCACATGCCGACTTCCAATCTGCGGGCAACTGGTCGGGCGGTGTTGGTGTCAGTGAACTGGTGAAATGGATCATCAAGACCACCGATCCGGCCAGCTTCACGGTCGGATCGGTCACAACCCGGGGAGGGATCATTTCCGATGGGGGGCACCTGACTGTTTCGGGCGGGAACCTGATCCTGAACAGCGGGACCTCGACGGTGGAAAGCGGCGCCTTCCTCACGGTGTCGGGGGGAGGCTTGACCGTAAACGGCAGCCTGTCGTCCACAGGAAGCTTGAGTCTTTCTTCTGGCCTGATCGATGGGACCGGGGTGCTCACCTCCTCCGGAGATTTCGCCTTTAGTGGCGGAACCCTGGATTTGGACCAGACGGTTGCCCTGAGCGGGACGTCGGCTTTCTCCGGTACGGACCTGACCCTGAAGGGCAATCTGACCAACACCGGGCATCTGACCGACAGCGCCAGCCGGATCCTGCTCCAGGACAGCGCCATATTGACCAACGACGGAACCTTCACCGTCGCGGGCACGGTTACCCTGGAAAGCACCGATGACGCCAATAATGGTGCCTTTGTGAACAATGGCCTGCTCAATGGCTCGGGCACCCTGACCGTGAACGACGGTTTCACCCTGCATGGAACCATCGATCCGGGGACGTCGGAGGGCATCGGCAATCTGACGATCAGCCGTCCCGGGACCCTGTCCCTGGATACCAATCTCCACCTGAGCTTCGATCTGCAGGGGGGGACTGCGGCGGGGACGGATTACGACGCCCTGCATTTCATCGGAGGAACCTTGTCCGTGGAAGGGACGGAGGTCACGCTGGTCTCCGGAACGGACTCCGGGAGTTACCATATTCAGAACGGGGATTCCCTGGACCTGATCAGTTGGGCCAATGCCACTCGGACGGACTTCACCTTCAACGATGAGTCCCTGATCACTCGGGTCGCAGGGGTGGCCAATACCGTGGCCAAGCCCACCTATGACGGGACGGGCCTCCACATGGAGGGGCTTTCCGTTACGGGGGGATCCGCCACCAGTGGTCAGGATGTCTACGTGGGAACCACTGGTGCCGAAAGTTTTGACGGACAGGGCGGGAACGACGTGGTCCTGCTGCTGGATGGCGCAGACAGCTTCACCCTGCGGGGAGATGTCTCGGAATTCAACGGTTTCCTGGATGGGGGAAAGGGGCTGGATACCTTGGTCCTGGGCGACGACATGACCGGATTCAGCCTTGAGGCCATCGCCGAAGGCAAGGTGGAGCAGTTTGAGGTTTTGACCCTGGCCGACAGGTCGGGAGGGCTCTCCCTGGGGATCAGCCAACAGGGAGTACAAGCCCTGAACGGCGATACGGATGCTCTGGCGGGCATTCTGCCCAGTGGGTCGGGACTCACAGCCTCGTCCCTTGACGGGTTTGCCATCGTCACCGGTGATGCCGACGATACGATCATTCTGTCGGATGGGGGCTGGACTGCAGGGGGAACCGTTTCCATGGATGCCGTTGCCGACTCGGACAACACCCCGGAGTCCTATACGATATACACCAACGGGAATACGGCATTGTTCGTGGATTCTGACGTGGCGGTCACCACACCGAGTTGACCTTTTGTACCAAAGCGGCGCGGGGTGAAACCCACGCCGCTTTTAAGGTGCGGCAGGTTAAACTCACCGCACCTGGATATCACCGTTCCCGGAAGGCCTCGTGCCGGAGTTTCAGCACCGGTTTGATCAGGAACTCCATAACGGTACGCTCTCCGGTATGAATATCCACCGTGGCTTCCATGCCCGGTTTGATCTCGTAGTCACCGGGCTTGTCCCCCAGGTAGGTTTTATCCGTGCGGACCTGGACCCGATAAAAGGCCTGCCCCTTGTCGTCGATGGTGGTGTCCGGTGCCACTTGGGTCACGGTTCCCTCCAGACCGCCATAGCGGGCGTAGTCGAAGGTGGAGACCTTCACCGTGGCCTTTTGCCCCTCGGTCACATAGCCCCGGTCCATGGGATTGAGGCGGGCATTGACGATCAGGGTGTCTTCCACGGGTACGATTTCCATGATCGCTTCGCCGGGGTTGATCACGCCGCCGATGGTGCTGTGCTTGACGTTCTTGACCACGCCCTTGTTCGGTGCGGTGATCAGGGTCCGGCCCTGTTGATCATCGGCCCGGCTCATCATTTCCATGAGACGACCGATTTCCTGTTCGGCCTGACCGGTCATTTCCAAGGCTTCCCGGCGGAAGGAGAGCAGGGTCTCCCGCTCCCGCTCCTCTGTCTCGCCAATGGACGCCTTGGCCCGCTCGATGGCCGGTTCCAGGGCCTGGATTTGGCCTTTCAGGTCGGTGAGCGCCCCGGCGATTTCCAGGTGATTCATGCGGTTGGTCAACCCATCCTTCATCAGGCTGGCAGAAATGCCATAGCGCTCCTGGGTGATCTTCAGGTTGGCCTGGGCCGAGTCCAATTGGGCCTCCAGTTCCTTGGCTTCGTTCTGCCGTTGAGTCTTCTGGGTCGCGAGAACCTTCAAGGAGCTGTCCAGTTCCTTCAACCGGGCTTCATGGGCTTCCCGTTCTGTCTTGACCAATTCGGGACGCCGCGCGGCGATCTCCGGGGGGAAAGACAGGGGGGTGCCTTCCGCTTCGGCGGTCAACCGGGCCTGACTGAGACGCAGGGCATCCAGGCGGACGGTGATCTCCTCCGGGTTCATGGCCGTGGTGGGCAGGGTCAGTCGGACCAGCGGATCGCCCGCCTCGACCGAATCCCCTTCCTGAACAAAGATCTCGGTGATGATTCCTCCTTCCAGGTGCTGGATGATCTTGGTCTTGCCTTCCGGGGCGACCTCGCCCGGGGCGGTGGCCACCTCGTCCAATTGGGCCTGGCTGGCCCAGATCAGGAAGGCAGCGAACAGGGCCATCACCGTCCAGGCGAAGGTCCGCCAGGTGGGCAGGGGGTGGGATTGGCGCAGGGCTTCCAGTGGGGAGGGAGGAGGGGCAGAGGGAGGGGAGGGAGGAGAAGGAAGAACGGAGGCCTCTGCAGCCTTTGCGTCGGTGTTCATCGAAACCCTCCCTGGATGGTTGTCGAAGTGGTCATGGCTGTGGGGGCAGGGGTGGGTGCCGGGGCAGGGGGTGGAGGGGAGGGAGGGGGCGTGGCGCCGGACCCAAGGCCACCGGAGGGCACGACCTGGACCTGACCGGGGAACAATTTGGGCAGGACTTCCACTGCTGGTCCGGCCATGGCCAACCGCCCCTTGGCCAGAACCAGGACCCGATGGCAACGGGCGAGCAGGAGGGGACTGTGGGTGACCACCACCACGGTTCGGGTCTGGGCCATCTCTAGCAGGGCGTCACGCAGGGCTTCTTCTGCGGCCCGGTCCAGGCTGGCTGAGGGTTCGTCCAACAGGATGACAGGGGGTGATCCGGCGAGGGCCCGGGCGAGGGCCACTCTCTGACGCATGCCGCCCGATAGGGTGCGGCCCCCTTCGCCCACAGGTGTGGCATAGCCGTCGGCCAAGTCGATGATCATGTCATGGACGCCGGAAGCCTTCGCCGCCGCAGTGATCGACGCGTCGTCCAGTTCCGGGAGACCCATGGCGATGTTATCACGGATGGTGCCTTCGAACAGGGTGGTTTCCTGGGGCAGGTAGCCCATACGCTTGGCGATATCCGCCCGAGAGAATTGGGCGATATCGGCCCCATCGAGCAGGACGCGTCCTTTTTCCGGTGGATAGAGGCCCATCAGGATTTTCAAAAGGGTACTCTTGCCCCCGCCATTGGGGCCGATGATGGCCGTCAAACCGTTGGGGGTGATCTCGGCGGAGATGTCCTCCACTTGGGGCGCGCGGTCGCTGGTATAGCGGAAGGTCACCCCTTCCAGGGTGAGTCTGCCTTGGGTTTCGCCCAGGTCGACCGTGCCCGCTTGCCGATCCTCGGTCAGGGCGAAGACTTCGGCCAGGCGGTTGGCGGATTGGCGGAACCCAGCGAAGGTCCGCCAAGTTCCCATCAGTTGGTTCAAAGGCGAAAGAAGCCGCCCGCCCAACATATTCGCTGCGATCAGCCCACCGATGGTCATGGCCTGATCCATAATGGCCAGCGCACCGACAGTGGTCATGGAAAGGGTCGTTAGAATCGACAGCACCGCGCCCAGATTCATGAAGCCGTCGACCCGTCCTCCCCGGTTGATGGCGTTGCCCACCTGGGTCGCCAAGCGCCTTTCGTAATCGTCTCGCAGGGTGCGGTCCAAGGCCAGGGCCTTGACCGTGGTGCGGCCGTTGAGCAGTTCGGCTAACAGGGTATCCCGGCTGCCCAGGGAGTCCTTCTCCTGCTCGGCTGCGGACCGGACGGATCGACCGGAAACCAGGGCCAGGGTCATGAAGACGACCGCAGCGCAGACCAGCACCCAGCCAACCGGTTGGGCGATGACAAAAACAAGCCCCAGGAACAGTAGAGTGAAGGGCAGGTCGCAAAGCAGCAGGGCCGACGCACCGGACAGGGTGTTGCGGATGACGTCCACGTCCCGGAAGACCCGGAGCCAGTATTCCGCTGGCCGGTGTTCCAGGACGCGCAGGGGCAGGGCGGTCAATTTGTCGAACAGGCGTTGGCCCACTTGGCTTTCCAGGCGCAAGGCAACCGTCTGCATGATCCGCGCCCGGGATTGGCGGAGGATGAAGTCGAAACAGAGGAGCACGACCATGCCCAGAACGAGCCCTTGCAGGGTGGACAGGCCGGCATGGAAGACCACCCGGTCATAGACCTGTAGGACGAAGACGGGCGTGGCCAAGGCCGCAATGTTGATGAAAAAGGACATGAGCGCCACTTCCCGGAACGTGGGGGCCAAGGGGCGCAAGATCTCCTTTAGCCAACCCCTCCCCTCTCCTATGGTTGCCCCCTCCGCCTTGATCGGAGGGGTGGTCCCGTTGCTCATAGGTGCCTTCCTTCATGCATGTCCTGTTTGCGTGGCCCGCGTTTTGTTCGTCGACCAAAGAGGAGGATACCACGATCCGGAATGGGAACCAGGGGAGGCTGTTCACGCGAATGTTATATGAGTGACTCTTGAAATACTGCGTCGCAGCGAGCATCCTGTATCGAGGGGTGCGTGGAGTTCTGATTACAAGCCCTGTTTGCCACGCGCCAAATCAACTTGGGGACTCTGACGATATGAATAAGACGATGATTGCTCTGGCCACCGCTGCCGTTTTCGCTGCGGGTCTTGCCCAGGCCGCCGATCCGGATGCCTATGTGGATTACCGCAAGGCCACCATGGGCGCCGTTGGCGGTCACATGAAGGCCATGGCCACCCGGATGAAGGCTGGTCTTGATGTGCCAGACGACACCGCCCTGCACGCCACGGCCATTGCCGGGATCCTGGAAAGCTTCCCCGCCGCCTTCCCAGAAGGCACGGCCGGTGTTGGCAAGACCAAAGCCAAGGACGCCATTTGGGCGAATATGGATGACTTTAAGGCCAAGTCGACGAAGGGCGCAGAAGCCGCCAAGGCTTTGGCCGCTGCCGCAGAGTCCGGTGCGGATATGTCCGAGATCGGCGCCAAGCTGGGCGATCTGGGCAAGGCTTGCAAGGGCTGTCACGAGGACTATAAAAGCAAGTAAGTCCTCTGGCTGCACGGAAAAAAAGGGAGAGCCCAGCTTGGGCTCTCCCTTTTCTTGTCTTTATTGGGAGATAAGCGCTATCTTACAGACGCCTCCTGGGCGGTCGCGGAAAAGTCACCGCCGCGCAGGCGCTTGATCAAGCCACGGCACAGACCCCGCATGAAAGCACCGTGGTCAAGCCGAGCCTGACGAAGCAGGGCGTCGTGGTCGACGTGTTCGCAGGGCAGGTCGCCCAGGGACCGTCTTTCCATGATGTTGATACCCTTCGTCTTAGCAAGATTACTGGGCGGCAACTTTGGCCGTCTCGGCGGGCGCTTTGGCTGTCAACAAACGCTCCAGCATGCCGTGAAACCACGCGCGGATGGCTCGGGATTGCTCAAGGCGGGCCTGGCGGACAATGAGGTCGACGTCGGCACGGCCATCGATGGCGCGGTAGAAAGACTTGTGATCCATTTTGGTACCCATGATGTTGAAACTCCTCTGAGTGCAAGACTGTCCAGAGGCGTTTCCTCCAATGTTTCGTTGAGGTGAAAATAGGCCGGGACGCTTGGAATGAGAACGCACGATATGGGACAATCTCCTGTGCGTTTTTTGCAAAGCAGCATAAATGCGCATAAGGCTATGGTTATGCTGAGTTTTTCCTTTTTTTGAAGTGATCGGACGGGGTCTTGCATGGATATTCTGACCGGAATGCGCCTTTTTACCCGGGTTGTGGACGCGGGTAGTTTTTCCGAGGCGGGACGCGTCCTGGGCATGGCGCCATCGTCCGTTTCCCGACAGATCAGTGGTCTGGAGGACAGTCTGGGAACCCAGTTGTTCAACCGGACCACCCGCAAGCTGAGCCTGACCGAGGCCGGGGGTCTGTTCCACGAGCGGGTCCAGCGCATTCTGTTGGACGTGGAAGACGCAACCCAGGCGGTGACCTCTTTGGAATCCGCTCCCCGGGGTACCCTGCGGTTGAATGCGCCGGTGGGGTTTGGCAATTACCATGTGGCTTCAGCCCTGCCCCTGTTTCTGGCTCGCTACCCGGATGTGACGGTGGAGCTGTCCCTGTCCGACCAGTTCATTGATCTGGTTGACGAGGGCGTGGACGTGGCCGTGCGCATTGGCGCCTTGCGGGATTCCACTCTGGTTGCCCGGCGTTTGGCGGATAATCGGCGGCTGGTCTATGGCGCGCCGGATTACCTTCGACGCCACGGGACGCCGCAGACACCTCAGGACTTGGTAAACCACCACTGTGTGGTTTACCGATATCGTCCCGGACATCAAAGCTGGGTCTTTGAAAAGGATGGCGAGCGTCTGGAAATGACCGTGACCGGTCCGGTGTCGAGCAACAACAGTGAGTGTTTGCACAAGATGATCCTGGGGGGCGCCGGTTTGGCGATGTTACCCACCTGGATGGTCTACGAGGATGTGACCGCAGGGCGGCTTGTGCCGTTGCTGAAGGATTGGTTGATGTCCCCAACCAGTCTGGAAAGCGGCATTCACGTGGTTTTTCCGGAAAGCCGCCATCTGTCGCCCAAGGTCCGGGCCTTTATCGACTTCCTCGCCGACCACATTGGTAAGCCCCCCTATTGGGATCTAGAGTGAAACGGGATCAGTTTGAGTCAAGCTGGCCACAGTACACGACAGTGGGTGTTTTCCAATCTCGGGGCTTTGCCCCCAAATGGGTTTGGGCAATCGCCCAAAAAAGACGAGACACTGTCGTGTACTGTGCAAGCTGGCCCCGTTTCACTCTCGTTGTATAGATTTTAGAGTGCCTGCGAGGCCAAAGCCGCATCCAAGGCTGCCCCCAGACGGTCGACGATCTCCCGGGCATCAACCTTGGTGAGAATGAAGGGTGGCGCAAGCAGGACATGGTCCCCCCGCCGACCGTCGATGGTTCCCCCCATGGGATAGCAAATGAGGCCCCGCTTCAGGGCTTCGGCCTTGATTCGGGCATGGAGCTTCAAGGCTGGGTCGAAGACCGCCTTGGTTGTCCGATCGGCCACCAGCTCGACCCCCAGAAACAGACCTCGCCCACGGATATCTCCGACGGCCGGGTGGTCGCCGAAGCGCGTTTCCAAAAGCCCCCGCAGGTGAGCCCCCTTGCCCGCCACCTTGGCCAGCAGCCCGTCATCATGTAGACGCTTCTGCACAGCCAGGGCCGCAGCGCAGGCGGTCGGATGGCCCATGTAGGTATGACCATGCATGAACGCGCCGGATCCGTCGCGGATGGCCGCATACAGATGGTCTCCCACCAACATGGCACCGATCGGCTGATACCCGGCCCCCAGTCCCTTGGCCGTGGTCAGGATATCCGGCGCCACCCCGTCCTGTTCGCAGGCGTACAGGGTGCCCGTGCGCCCCATGCCACACATGACCTCATCAAGGATCAGCAGCACGCCGTGACGGTCGCAGATCTCCCGGATCCTCTTCAGGTAGCCCGGCACAGCGGGCACCGCACCGGAGGTTGCCCCCACCACCGGCTCGGCGATGAAGGCCGCAACGCTGGTCGGCCCCTCCCGCTGAATCGCGGCCTCCAGCTCATCGGCAGCGCGAAGACCGTAGGCCTCGGTGCTCTCGCCCTCGGCCCGGTCGCGGTAGTCGTAGCAGGGGGCGATATGGGTAACCGGCATCAACAGGGGTTCGAAGGGCTCCCGACGCCAGAGATTCCCCCCCGCAGCGAGCACGCCCAAGGTGTTGCCGTGGTAGCTCTGCCGTCGGGCAATGACCTTGTGGCGGGCCGGTTGACCGATCTCCAGGAAGTATTGGCGAGCAAGCTTGAGGGCTGCCTCGTTGGCCTCGGATCCGCCGGAAACGAAATACACCCGGGACAGGGTATTTCCCGGCAGAGTCTCCTCAGCCTTGGCAATCAGGATATCGGCCAGGTCTTCGGCGGGTTGGCTGGTGAAGAACCCCGTATGGGCGAAGGCCAGGGCGTCCACCTGGGCTTTCAGGGCGCGGCGGACCTTGGCGTCCCCATGCCCCAGGCAGGAGACCGCCGCCCCACCTGACGCATCCAGGTAAGACCGCCCCTCGGCATCGAACAACCGCATTCCCTTGCCGCCCACCGCCAAGGGGGGGCGGGCGGTACAGGAGCGGTGAAACACATGATCGCCGGACCGATCTGCGTTCGGGGGAATCAGGGTTGGGCTAGAAGACGGGAGAGAGGAAGTCATCGCTGGATCGTCCGTATGGAAGGATCACGCCAAAAGACGTCGAACGCGGCCAATTGCCGCTCGCTGGCCTTGATGCGGGTCAGGGCGTCTTCGCCCCCCCGGGCCGCCAGATGGGCCAGAAGCATCTGGACGACGCAAAGCGCGGGGCCAAGCCCCGGAAAAAACGTCCCGCCCCCTATGGGCAAGATCACCAGGGCCGCAGCCCCAGCCGCAAGCGGAGACCGGATGGAATCGGTCAGGGCCACCACCTTCGCCCCCTGGGCCAAGGCATGATCCCGGGCCATCACCGTCAACCGGGCATAGGGCCGTTCGCTGACGGCCAGCAGGACATCCCCAGGGCCAATCCCTCGCAAGCCATCCATGAAAGTCGCCCCTCCACCCTCCACCAACACCGCGTTCTCACGCATCAATTGGTACCCGTAGTGGAACACATAGGCCGGAGCATGACTGGCCCGCACCCCCAGGCAAAACACCCGGCGGGCAGCGAGAATCTCCTCTGCTGCTTGGGCCACGGCGGCCTCTGCCTCCGTAACGGCCAGGGTGGACAGGGCCATCAACTCTGCCCGGACAACCGCCCGGGCCGCGTCGCCCTCTCCCGTTTTCTCCCGCGCGGCAGTGGCCTGGAACCCGGCTGTAAAAGCGCCATCTCCCTCCCCCGCCTTTTCACGCAGTCGAGCCAGAAAGGGCGCCCGCAGGGCATCGAACCCGCTCCACCCCAGGGCGCGGGCCAACCGGGTCATGGTCGCGGGGGGCACGCCCGCCGCTTCGGCCAAGCGGCGCATGGACAGAAGGGCCACATCTTCCGGATGATCCAGAAGCCAAGCCGCCGCCCGCCGTGCGCCGGAGCCGAGCCCCTGCGTGTCGCGCAACCGGTTACAGGCGTCAGCATAGCTCATGGTGTCTTTGGTCATCTTTTATATGAAACATTTGATTCAGGCAGAGTCAATAAAAACGAAACAACTGTTTCAGTTCAGGGCAGTTGTTGGCCTGAATGGCAAAACCCTGGATTTTAAGCTTGCCTGGGTGGCGGGGGGCGGTAGATTCCCTCCTCCCCTGCGTCGGTTCCATCTGGATACCGAAGTCCCATTCCTTCCCAGGAGACCCCGATGGATCTGAAAGACCATATCCGCGAAGTACCCGACTTCCCGAAGCCGGGGATTTTGTTCTATGACATCTCCACCCTTCTGGCCCATCCCGACGCTTGGCAAGTCGCCATGGGCCGCATGGCCAAAGTGGTTGGCACCAAGGCGCCGGACGTCCTCGCGGGTATCGAATCCCGGGGCTTTCTGATGGCCGCCCCACTGGCCCTGAAGCTCGGTTTGGGCTTCGTGATGGTGCGCAAAAAAGGGAAGCTCCCCGGCCCCACGATCAGCCACGAATATGCCCTGGAATACGGCTCAGATGTGGTCGAGGTTCAGGAGGGCGCCATCGAGCCAGGACAGCGTGTGGTGATCCTGGATGACCTGCTGGCCACCGGCGGCACCTTGAACGCGGCGGCGGAACTGCTGACGAAGGTTGGTGGCAACGTGGTCGGCGCCGCCTGCCTGATCGAGCTGACTTTCTTGGGGGGTAGGGAGAAAGCCAAAATCCCCGTCGACAGCCTGATTTCCTACGATTCCTAGAGTATCTCGTCTTTTTTGGGCGATAGCCCAAGCCCATTTGGGGGCAAATGCCCCCACCCCCCACCCCCAACCGGGGCCTGAGGCCCCGGACCTCCATTTGGGATCAAAGGGTCCGCCGACCCTTTGCGGGTCTGGGCAGAGCCCAGCAACTGCGAAGCAGGGTTTCCGGATGTTCAAGGACACAGAGTATAAATTAAAACTTGGGGAGTGTTCGCCCCCTATATCACCTGAGCGTATCGGCCTGGTGTGATGCCAACAACCTCCTTGAAGCGCTTGGCGAAATGACTTTGCCCGGCAAAGCCGCAGGCTCCGGCCACCTGGGCGAGTGGCATCCCCTGGGCGATCAGGGCCCGGGCCCGTTCCATGCGCAGGCGGGTCACATGGGCATGGGGACTCTCTCCCGTTGATTGCTTGAACATCCGTGAAAAATGGAAAGGGCTGAGGCCTACCTCCCGCGCCAGATCCTCGGTGCTCAGGGGATCGGCCAAACGGTCGCGGATATAGCCGTCCAGCCGCCGTAAGGCCTGGGGCGACAAGCCGCCCTTGGCAAGCACCGCCCCTGCCCGGTCAGCCTCCCGTCCGACCAGATAGGCCGCGACCATGCGTCCCGCATGGGTCACCGCCAACCGATCTGCCGGTTCATCCCAGGTCAGGGGAAGAATGGATGAGCGGATCATCCCTTCCAACACCGGATCCCTCAGGAAACTCTGGTCCCGGGGGGTGAAGTGGGCCGGATCCCGGTCCAGGGTCTCCACCACCGCCCGCTCGAACACCGGCTTGGGAATGTACAGGTGGAACAGGCTCACCGCCCCATCCACCTCCCATTCCGAGTCCAATCCGGCGGGCATGACGCAGAGACTGCCCCGACCAAACCCGGACCGGGCCCGCCCTCCTTCAACCCGGCGGATACCCTCGCCACCCTCCACGTAGAGACTGACGGTATGCTGTTCCGGCGCGTCATAGCGCTGATGGACCCGCTCTTCCCGGTACCAAAGGGCCGCAGCCATGCCATCGCCAAAACGCGCCGACGCCCGCAGGGGCACCCCCGCGTTGTGCAAATGGTCATGAATGCTATAGCCCGTCAGGGACTCCATGGATTTTTCGGCCCAGGCGATCAAAGGGTCATCCGCTTACGGTGACACGAGAAAGCGGTCCCGGGCAAGCCGACAGGTGTGTTTGCCGCAAGAACGCGACAAGGACCGCAAGGGAACGGAAGACGGCGACGCCTCTCAGGAGCATGTTTGGCCTCACCCCTTTCCCCGTAACAGGACCTGACTATGAGCCTATCACCCGTCACGCCGTCAAAAGTCACCTTATCTGCCGCTTTCGCCAGTTTCAACGAAGCCTGGGCGCCCCGGGAGGGGGGCCGGATCAATGATGCACAGATCCGACTGGCCAAGCTTCGTGGATCCTTCGTCTGG
This sequence comes from Rhodospirillum sp. A1_3_36, assembly GCF_047263945.1. Taxonomy (NCBI): domain Bacteria; kingdom Pseudomonadati; phylum Pseudomonadota; class Alphaproteobacteria; order Rhodospirillales; family Rhodospirillaceae; genus Rhodospirillum; species Rhodospirillum sp. A1_3_36. Next base: position 47,201 of record NZ_JBLAVB010000007.1, read on the forward strand.
CACCACCACGAACGGGAGGACGAGATGTTTCTGGTGGTCAAAGGATCGATGATCCTCCATTTCCGAGACGCCTCTGTTCCCTTGAACACGGGCGACTACATCATCGTCCCCCGGGGTATGGAGCATTGCCCCGAAGCCCCCGAGGAATGCCATGTCCTGTTCGTGGAACCCGCCGACACGGTGAACACCGGCAATGTCGGCGGAGAGCGCACCTGTTCTGTTCAATCTTTGTAATCCCGGATACCCAGCCATGAATGCCCTGCTTTTCGCCACTGTCGTTTTCACCTGGGGATTCACCTGGTTCGCCGTCCACCTGCAATTGGGGACCGTACCGCCAGAGGTCTCCATCTTTTGGCGGTTCCTGGCCGCAGGCACTCTGCTCGGCCTCTGGTTGGCCGCGACGGGCCGTTTGCGCCGGGCGAAGCTGGCCGATCACCGGTGGTTCGCAGCCATGGGGCTTTGCCTGTTCGGCGGCAATTTTCTGCTGATCTATTCCGGAACCCTATTCGTGGCCAGTGGCATCGTTTCCGTTCTTTTCACCCTGGCCACAGTCTTCAATGCCTTCAACCAGTGGATTTTCCTGGGCAAGCGTCCGGCCGTCCGGGTGGTTGGAGGCGCGCTCTGTGGGATCTTGGGGGTGGGGCTTCTCTTTGGCGAGACCCTGGCCTCTGCCCATTTGGGCACGGAGACGGCCTTGGGCGTTGGTCTCGTTCTCGCGGGGACCTTCACCTTCTCCCTGGGGAACATGGTCTCGTCGCGCATGGGAACCATCGGCATGGATCTCCCCAACGCCGCCTTCCGTGGCATGCTCTGGGGCTCCGCCCTGTTGGGCTGCTTCGTCGCGGTCCGGATCGGGTCCTTTCCGGTCGATTGGTCCTTACGCTACCTGGGCAGCCTCGCCTATCTGATCGGTCCGGGATCCCTGGTCGGCTTCCTGGCCTACCTCAGCCTCGTCAATCGGGTGGGACCGGACCGGGCGGCCTATGCGACCGTGCTGTTCCCCCTGGTGGCCCTGACCGTCTCCACCCTGTTCGAAGGGTATCACTGGACGCCCTGGTCCCTGGCCGGACTGCCGATGATCCTGCTCGGAAACCTGATCCTGTTTGCCCGCCTCCCCAAGGCGTGGCGCCCAGAGCCAGAAGCCGCCTAGGGTTTTCCGAGATCAAGTTGGGTCGCTTTTGAGTCACCGGTCAACCGGCCAAGCGACAGGACAGTGTCACGGTTGTTTTGGGCGATTGCCCAAACCCCCGTGACGGGAAAATACCCCAGTCGCCCGACAGGTCCGAGGCCGAAAACCGTTGGTGCGCCCGCAATTGGTTCGACCGCAAACGCGGTCACATGTACCAAGCCATCGCCGCTGCGGCGATGGTGAGGATGCCGACCAGCATCCAGCCCCGTTTCCGGTTGTCGGCCTCCGCGTCCTCGCCCTTGCCGACACCGGACAACAGGTGAATGGCAGCACTGACGATAGCGAACATCAGGGCGAACTTGATGAGAATCGGGATCAGCGTGGACAAAGAGCCATCCTTCGATCCGGCATAGGGTGCTTCGAGATCACGTTTATATGGTTAGAGCGGAATGAGACGAAAAACCGCGACACAGGTTTCCTCATTCCTCTCCAGGCCCCCATATCCTACAATGGGGACTGACCGTTCAGAAGGCTTAAGGTATCCGAGTTAAAGCGGATCTGGGACAGCCCCAGGCGGGCAGCCACGGTATTCGTATTCGCACCAGTCGCCCCATCGGGCAGGGGAACGCCATTGAACAGCGCGTCGGTGATCTCGCCTACGGTTGGGGCCGTGCCCTCCTTGAAGACGACACTCTCGACCTTGCCCGCACCGTAGAAATTGCCCAATTCCTCCTTAAGACGGTCAGCCTGATAGGTGGTTGCGGCAATCCCGGTCAACCCCTGTTCATCCACTTCGTTCTGGATGGCTTTCACCGAATCGGCTACGGCATCGTCTGTGAACACCGTACCGGAGTCCGAGTGATAACCGATAATCTCGCCATCCACCTTGAACAAGGAGGTGATGGGTTCGGCCTTCAGGGCCTCGCTGGCCTTGTTGAGGCGGCCCTGAGCCAATCCCTGGATATTGGCGAACAACTGGTCGAGTTGCTTCTTGAACGTCTCCTGATCCGATTGGCTCGCATTGGAGATATCCTTGGCGCTATTGCCAAGGCCGAGGAATTGGAGCGCCTGTTGGCCTAGGCCCTCGAAGTCGATGGACATGACTGTCTCCCTTTGGAGTCGCGATCCGTTGACCAATTCTTAAGCAATAGGAATGCCAAAACATAAGGTCTTGAAAACATGGAACTCTCTATTGGAAAAGGGGAGTTGACTGGGTATTTCCGTCGCACCGTCCTGTCCGCACCCGGCAAATATGTCCCCCTGAACCGGGCAACTGGTGCAACTCAACACTACTCGGAGTCAACCGAAGCAAGCCGAGGGCACGCCTTTTCACTTTGACCGGCGGCAAATGAATCGCCGCCTGCTTCACACTTTTCCTTGGCGTTCTATACAAGGTATCGAGTACAACCACTTCCAACCCTTGCTTTATTTAACCTGTCGAGTTAAAATATAGCCATGAATGAGACCCTGACATACAATCCGGAACGGTCGCTCGGATACATGTGCAACATGGTCGCGCGACAATTCAAGCAATGCCTGGACCGACAGATCCAGCCCTTGGGGCTGTCTTCCGGCGTCTTTCCCGTCCTTTTGCAGCTCTGGGTGAAAGACGGCCAGTTTCAATCGGAATTACTGAAAGCCATTAAGGTGGAACAGCCCACTTTGGCGAACACCCTATCCCGCATGGAACGGGACGGTCTGGTGCGACGGGAAGCCGATTCCGAAGACCGCCGACGCTCTCGGGTTTTCTTGACCGATCAGGCGCGGGAGGTCGAGCAGGAGGCCATGGCCCAGGCCAAGGAGATCAACGACCGCGCCGCCCAAGCTCTCACCTCCGAAGAACACGACACATTACTCGCGCTTCTGGCCCGGCTTTCCAAAAGCTTCGCGGAAAGCTAGGTCAGGCCGCCTTAAATCGGAATCGATTCAACAAGAATAAATCGATTCAACAAGAATAATTTGATCTAGACTCTTATGGTTAGAGCATCGCGTGGAGCGGAAAACCGCGGCCCACTTTTCCGCTCGATGCCATAGGGGCGCATGGCCGTTTGGTGCGCATCCTTTTGCTTTGTCGCGGATTTTCTCTTCCCTATGCCTTGTAGGATGGCAGGGGAAGGCGCACATTTGACCCATCGTGAAAGCGCTGCCGTGGTTTCGCGACCGTTTTTTTTGGGGCAGACCAAGGGGTGTCGGTCCCAGGAAAGCTTGGTCTTCGGTGGCGCTGATCCAAGATGATTCGAAATTTGGAGGATAGTCATGAAAACCATCGCCGGCTTTTCCCTCGGTGCTATCGGCGCCATTGGCTTGATGGCCACCCTGGGTGGCTCTCCGGCTGCGGCCCAGGAACAGACCTTTATCACCATCGGCACCGGTGGCGTGACGGGCGTGTACTATCCCACCGGTGGGGCCATCTGCCGCCTGGTGAATAAGAACCGCAAGGAGCACGGCATCCGGTGCTCCGTGGAATCCACCGGTGGCTCGGTCTACAACGTCAACACCATTCGCGCGGGCGAGCTGGACTTCGGTGTGGCCCAGTCCGATGTGCAGTACAACGCCTTTCATGGCGTGTCCCAGTTCGCCGATGCCGGTCCTTTTGAAAAGCTGCGGTCCGTTTTTTCGGTCCATGCGGAGCCGTTCACCGTGGTGGCTCGGGCTGATGTCGGTGCCAAGAACTTTACGGATCTGAAGGGCAAGCGGGTCAATGTGGGCAACCCGGGATCCGGTCAGCGCGCCACCACCGAGGTGCTGCTGGACGCCATGGGATGGACCATGGATGACTTCTCCCTGGCTTCCGAGCTGAAGCCGGCCGAGCAGTCCCAGGCGCTGTGCGACAATAACGTGGATGCCATCGTCTACACCGTGGGGCATCCCAACGGCTCGATCAAGGAGGCGACCACCTCCTGTGACGCGACGTTGGTGAATGTGACCAACGATGGCGCCAAGAAGCTGGTCGAGGAAAACCCGTTTTACTCCTGGGCCACCATTCCCGGTGGCATGTACCGGGGCAACGACGAAGACACCAAGACCTTCGGCGTGCGCGCCACCCTGGTGACCTCCGCCGATGTGCCGGAGAACGTGGTCTACGAGCTGGTCAAAGCGGTTTTCGAGAACTTTGATGATTTCAAAAAACTGCATCCGGCGTTTGCCAACCTGACCAAGGAAGAGATGGTGTCTGCCTCCCTGTCCGCGCCCCTGCATCCGGGAGCCGAAAAGTACTATAAGGAAGTGGGTCTCCTGAAATAAGGGAGGTCTTAACGGGGAGGGGGGCAACCACCTCCCCGTTGCCTTTGGTGAGGGACACGGTCTCCTTGATGTCCCGACCCGCCCTTTTGAAAGACTCTGGGCGCTGTCCAGACCCGCAAAGGGTCACGGACCCTTTGATCCCATTTCAGTTGAAGGACTGGAGCGGGACAGTCTTTTTGCGAAGGTGCATTTTTCCGATGACCGGAACGCGGTTTCCGTCGTCCGAAAATCAGGGGTTTTTGGTGTTGGTATCGGTGGCGGTGATCCCGTGGCTTTTCGGGGGGCCGCCCCTTGTGGAGGGAATGGGCAAATGGGCAACGTGGCGCATGACGAGGGGGGAGGCGGTCAGGGCAAGGCGCAAGCGGCCACTGCAGAAGATTTCGTCGCTTCTGTTGATACGGGCGCCCGGACACCCGCGGGTCCAACCGGCAAGGTCCTGATTGGGGTGGCCCTGCTGTGGTCCCTGTTTCAACTGTGGTATTCTTCTCCCCTGCCGTTCATGTTTGGTTTTGGCGTCTTCGATTCGACCGAGGCCCGGTCCATCCATCTGGCCTTCGCCGTCTTCCTGACCTATACGGCCTATCCAGCCTTTAACAGTAGTCCCAGGGACCGGATTCCCCTTCTGGACTGGCTCTTGGCCCTGGTGGCGGCCTATTGCGCGGCCTACCTGTTCCTTTTTAAAAACGAATTATCTACCCGACCGGGCGCGCCCATTCCCTTGGACGTCTACACGGCGGTTATCGGTGTGATCCTGCTGCTGGAGGCTACCCGCCGGGCCCTGGGGCCGCCGCTGATGGTGGTTTGCATCGTTTTCCTGAGCTACACCTTCTTCTCGGAGTACATGCCCAGTGTGTTGGCCCGCACGCCGGCCAGCCTGAACAAGGCCATGTCCCACCAATGGCTCAGCACGGAAGGCGTCTTCGGTGTGGCTCTGGGGGTCTCGACCTCCATGGTCTTCATGTTCGTGTTGTTCGGGGCTTTGCTGGAGAAGGCCGGGGCGGGCAATTACTTTATCCGGGTGGCCTTTTCCATGATGGGTCACATGCGGGGCGGACCGGCCAAGGCGGCGGTGGTCTCCTCGGCCCTGACTGGCATGATCTCCGGATCGTCCATTGCCAATGTGGTGACCACGGGGACCTTCACCATTCCGCTGATGAAAAAAGTGGGGTTTTCCGCCGAAAAGGCTGGGGCGGTGGAGGTGGCCAGCTCCACCAATGGCCAGCTCACTCCACCGATCATGGGGGCGGCGGCCTTCCTGATGGTCGAATACCTTGGTATTTCCCTGGTCGAAGTGATGAAGCATGCGGTTCTGCCCGCCTTCATCTCCTATGTGGCGCTGGTCTATATCGTCCACCTGGAGGCCTGTAAGCTGGAGCTGAAGGGCTTGCCCCGGAAAATCCCCATCTCCGGTCTGAGACTTTTGGGCAGTTTCCTTATCAGTTTCGTGATCTTTTCCCTGGTCTGTCTGGCGGTCTATTATGTTTTTGGCTGGATGAAAGGGACGTTGCTGTCAGGCGGAATTTTCTGGGTGGCTGTGGCGGCAATTTTCTTTGCCTATGTGGGATTGCTTTGGGTTGCTACCAAACAGCCCCCTCTGGAGACCTCGACGGATATCACGGAATTGCCCGATCCTGGACCCACGGTGCGGGCGGGGCTGCATTATCTGGTGCCGGTTTTCGTGCTTGTCTGGTGCCTGATGGTGGAGCGCCTCTCTCCGGGACTGTCGGCCTTCTGGGCCACGGTTTTGATGATGTTCATCGTTGTCACCCAGAAGCCGCTCGCTGCCCTGTTGACCGGAGTCGGCGATCGGGTTGGCCTGCTCAAAGAAGGCGGGCGTGACCTGTTCGACGGCTTGGTTTCCGGGGCGCGCAATATGATCGGCATCGGCGTGGCCACGGCTGCTGCGGGTGTGGTGGTCGGGACCATCACGCTGATGGGATTGGGTCAGGTCATGACCGAGTTCATCGAGGTGATTTCCGGCGGCAATCTGATGCTGATCCTGGTCCTGACGGCGGTCATCAGCCTCCTTCTGGGGATGGGCCTGCCGACCACGGCCAATTACATCGTGGTTTCTTCGCTGATGGCACCGGTGATCGTCAGCCTGGGAGCGGCCAATGGCCTGTTGGTGCCCCTGGTGGCGGTCCATATGTTCGTCTTCTACTTCGGGATCCTGGCCGATGACACGCCGCCTGTGGGGCTTGCGGCCTTTGCTGCGGCGGCCATATCGGGGGGCGATCCCATCAAAACCGGTATCCAGGGCTTCATGTACGATATCCGGACGGCCATCCTGCCCTTCCTGTTTATCTTCAATACCGACCTGTTGCTGATTGATGTCCACTCGATCTGGCATGCCGCCCTGGTGTTCTTCTTTGCCCTGGTGGCCATGCTGACCTTCGCTTCTGCCACCCAGGGGTTCCTGATTGTCCGCAATAAGATCTGGGAAAGCCTGATCCTGCTGTTGGTGGCCTTCACCATCTTCCGTCCGGGGTTCTGGATGGATCAGATCGTTCCCCCCGTGATCGAAGTGCCTGCCACACGGATCTTTGATGTGGCAGCAGGTCTGCCCGATAACGGCCGTCTCCGTGTTCAGGTGGAGGGCGAAACCCTGGAAGGGAAACAGGTTTCGAAGGCCGTGATGCTGCCCCTGGGAGCCCCGGGATCCGGTGAGGATCGGGTGACCCACTCCGGGCTGGAGCTGATACCCGGAGAAAACGACACCATGGTGGTGGACAATGTGGTCTTTGGCTCGACGGCGGAACGCCTGGGAATCGACTTCGATTGGGTGATCACAGCCGTGATCCTGGACAACAATGGTCCGCCAAAGGAGCTGTTCTATATCCCTGCCTTCGCAGGGCTGGTGTTGGTCTGGTGGTTGCAGCGGCGGCGCCGAAGCCGGACTGCGGAGATGGCATGACGCCTTGAAGGGGCCGTTTTTCCATCGGACTCTTCACGGGTAGATGAAAAAGCCGAATGACATGCGCCTCCGAAGCCGGTCTCGGGGGCAGTCTCGGATGGATCAATAAGGAAGGACGTCATGTACAAGCATATCCTGGTGCCTGTTGACCTCGACAGCTCCTACGACTGGGAGCATACCCTGCCCATGGCCATCGGTCTGGCTCAGGCCCATGGCGGCAAGCTGCATATTATGACGGTGGTGCCAGAGTTCGGCATGAGCATTGTTGGTCAGTTTTTTCCCGGTGGTTTCGAAAAAGATGTGGCGACCAAGATTCTCGCCACCCTGAAGGACCGCACCAAGGAGGCCGTGCCTGAGGATCTATCCGTGCAGAATATTGTCAGCGAAGGAAGCGTTTACGAAAGCATCATTCGCATGAGCAAGCAGACAACGGCGGATCTGATTGTCATTGGCGCGCATCGTCCGGAGTTACGGGACTATCTGCTTGGACCAAACGCCGCGCGGGTGGTCAGGCATGCCGACTGTTCCGTCCTGGTCGTGCGGGATTGATCGATGCGTCCTTTCCAGGCTGGAAAGGAGTCTGTGAAATCGGCTTCGGTTCTTTCTCGTATGCTTGGCTTTAATGGGATAAGATGGACCGGGCCATCCATAGGGCTGGTGTTCCTGGGACGGGTGGCCGGACGTCAGGTCCGGTCGCCGCCTTGGTTGGATTTTCGGATGGGGTCCCCCTTCGCGGTGTGGAGCCCCCCGCATTTGGTGAACAGAAATGGGCGAGACAAACCTCTCCGAAAACGATGTTAAACGGCTTCTGAGCGATCCCTCGCCGGAAAACCGGGCGGTGACGGCGCAAAAGCTGGCTCAGGGTTTCGATGGTCAGCATCTCTCCCCGTCCGAGCGGGCATTGGCGGAGGAAATCTTCCGCCTGTTCACGAAGGATGTGGAAGTTCAGGTTCGGCGGGCCCTGGCCACCAATCTGAAGGAAAACCCCTTCGTTCCCCATGACGTTGCCATGAGTTTGGCCAGTGATGTGGACGACGTCGCCTTGCCCATGCTGGAATATTCCAAGGTCCTGGACGACAAGGATTTGATGGAAATCATCCAGGGGCAGGATCAATCCAAGTTGACGGCTATTGCCCGTCGGCAAGAGGTGTCCGAGATGCTATCCGACGCCTTGGTCGACCAGGGTGGGGAAGGGGTGGTGGCCACCCTGGTGGCCAATGAGGGGGCACAGATCACTGATGCTTCCATGAACAAAGTCTTGGACAAGTTTGGGGACAGCGAAGAGGTTCAGAAACCCTTGGTGGTTCGACCCAAGCTGCCGATTACTGTGGCTGAGAAGCTGGTAACCAAGGTGTCCGAAGGGCTGCGCGAGGCGCTTCTCGCTCGTCAGAAGCTATCCCCTGAGTTGACTGCGGACCTGATCCTGCAAAGTCGTGAAAGGGCTACTCTCAGCTTCTCCATCGATAGCTCCGAGGAGGAGGTGGAACGGCTGGTCCAGCAATTGGCGAGCAACAACCGCCTGACGCCCTCCATTGTGTTGCGGGCCCTCTGTATGGGCGATTTGAAGTTCTTCGAATATGCGCTTGCCTGCCGGTCGGGCATTCCCGTGGTGAATGCGCGCATGCTGATCCATGACAGTGGAAGCTTTGGTTTGCAGGGCATCTACCGCAAGGCGGGTTTGCCTGAGCAGTTCTATCCGGCCATGCTTGCCGCCGTGACCGTGGCCCGGGAGATGGACTATGACGGTCGGGAGAACGATAGGGGGCGTTATGCCCGGCGTATGTTGGAACGGGTTCTGACCCAATACGGGGATCTGGGCGTGGAGTTTGAAAATGACGACCTGGAATATCTGCTGGCCAAGATGAACCAGCTTCCTTCTGACATCAGATAGGTTTTTTTAGGGCGTTTCCGACAGGAAACATGGTTTACCGCATTGTCGAACCGAGACGGTGGGGCTATTTTCCCTGAAATGGTCCGAACCAATGCCGCCTGACATGGGAAAGACTGCCCACCCCCCTTTAAGGATAAGTGTCGTTTTCCATGAGTGAACTTCCTCCCTGCCCCAAGTGCCAGTCCACCTATGTTTACGAGGACGGTGCCTTGTTGATTTGCCCCGAATGCGCACACGAATGGGCCAAGGACGCCGCTGGACCGGATGGGGACGAGGACGCTCTTGTGATCCGCGATTCCGTCGGCAATATCCTGGCAGACGGGGATACGGTGACGGTGATTAAGGATCTGAAGGTGAAGGGATCGTCATCCAGTGTGAAGGTGGGGACCAAGGTGAAGAACATTCGCTTGGTCGGCGGAGACCACGATATCGATTGCACCATACCCGGTTTCGGCGCCATGGGGTTGAAGTCGGAATTCGTCAAGAAGTCTTCCTAACCCAGGTTCAGGGTCCCTTCCCGCTCAGGGCCTGGAGCACTGAGATGACATCCGTGCTCAATAGGAAGGTGAAAACGGCCCAGACCGCACCGGCACCTGCCGCGGCCCCGATGAGAAGTGCGGTCTGGGTTTTCATCCGGCCGCGCAGGCCTTCGACGGCTTCCAGCATGACACGGTGTGCTTGCAAGTTCTCCTCTTCCTGGCGGTCCTGGCGGCGCTCGATGTCCTCGATCCGCGCGAAGGCCCGGCCCAAGCTGTCTTTATGGTGGTTCTGATCGGTTTGAATCCGCGTCACCGCCGTCAACAGTGCATCCAGTTTGTCCAGCTTTTCTCTTATGTAGTCCAGACTGGCCTCTAACCGGCTCAGCCGTCCTTCCTCTTGCATGTCGAAATCCCTTTGTCGGCTGCTGTGCGGAAAAATGACGTTTTATCATTTTTTGTGGAAGAATGAATGGATTTATTAACGTGGATCCGTAATTAAAAAGACAGAAGTCGGGTTTGTTCCGGGATAACGGGGCAGCTTGTGTCAAAAACGTTCTGTATCCCCGTTCCCCAGGTTGACAGGGATGGGGCTGCGACTTACCGATGCCATGCGGCCTGGAGGTCCCCTGTGGGGTCCGTCGCATTCGGAATGAATCATGGTGATATGTAAAGAGAGCAGGGGGGTCCGCCCCGGAGGGGCTTGCAAATTGGCATACAGCTTGACGGTATCGGGTCGGGAGGGGCAGCGATGAAACGGTGGGCCTTGCTGTTCGTTGGCCTCGAGGCCTTGGCTTGCGCCTTGTTGATTCGTCGCTTTCAGGATGAGCGGTCCAGATTACTCCAGGCCCATGCTCAGACTTTGGACTGGGCATGGCGTGCCACGGAACAGGGCATGCGTAACCTTCAGGATGTGATGGGGGATCACATATTGAAGGAGCATGGGACCATCGATTTGCTCGCCCGCGCCCAAGCCTTGCCGCCGAGTGCTCGCCTGCCTCTTCGTTTGGAGTTGGCCGAAAACTTGGTTTTTTGGCGTCGCGACTTGGCGAGCAAGGGCGTAGACCGGGTGCAGATTTATCTGAAGGGAGGCATCCCTTTCGTCGATCTGGACCATCCTGACGCGCCTTCCTTATCCTTTGCCCTTCCACAAGCTGCGCAAAGGACCATGATTGATGGCGTTGCCCGAAGCGCGTTTGTTTCCGGCGACATACCAGGCATCGCCTACTATAAGGCGATCACGGAGGGGCGGCGCATTGTTGGCCTTCTGGAAACCGGCGTCACCTTGCAGGCGCTGGTCCAGGGTCTGCATGCCATCGACAACGAGGGAGCCCATGGTGTTCTCCTTCTGGATAAATCTGGCGGGCAGCCGAAGGTTCTGTTTCCCCTGGGGGATCCTCTGGCCCTAGGGACGACCAAGGAGGGCGACGCATCCCAAATACTGGCCAGGGTGGATGGCCTGGGTGAAAGCCTGGAGGCCTGGACTCCCTTCGCCCGGGCCCTGGCTTGGCAGGATTTGGATTACACCCTGGCCCTCCTGCCCTTGGGGAAAACTCAGGGGGGGGGAGCCTATTATATTCTTGGGCTCTCTCCCGAACCGGCTTTGGCAGACGGGTTGGCGGCCCTTCTGATGAATATCACCGTGACAACGGGGCTTCTGCTGGCCTCGATTCTGTTGTTTGCCCAGTTGATCGGCAATCGGGCCACTCTGATTCAGGAGCGTCGGGATATCCGGGCCATCACCGATACCATGGGGGAGGGGCTATATGTGCTGGACGAGGATGGGCGCATTGTCTTTGCGAACCAATCGGCCGCCAGTATTCTCAACTACGATCTGGAAGAGTTGATGGGCGCGCAGGCCCATTTCCTGTTCCACGCCCATGATGCCGACGGCCAAGCCGTCCCGCTTGATGCCTGCCCCATCTATCTGGCGACCCTGGATGGGCGGCTTTATGAAAGTGACGAAGAGAGGTTCATTCGGAAGGATGGTCGGACCTTTCCCGTCGAGGTCCGATGCGCACCTCTTGGGCCGAATGGCCCCCTGCATCTGTCCGGCACCCCCAACTGGGGCGCCACCCCGTTACCGGGGCGGGTGATGGAAGGCTTGACCCGATTGCTCCTTGAACCCGCCCAGGAACGGATGAAGCGGCGGGCTTCGGTCGTGACCTTCGTTGACATCACCGATCGCAAGGCCAATCAGGAAAGCCTGCGCAAGCTGTCCCAGGCTGTGGAACAAAGTCCCGCCTCGGTGATGATCACCGATGCCCAGGGCGTCATCGAATATGTGAACCCCCAGTTCGAGAAGACCGCTGGATACAAAGCCAGGGAAGTGATTGGAGGCAATCCGCGGATCCTTAAATCCGGTCACACGACCCGGGAAACCTACGTCGAGATGTGGCGGACTCTGGCTCAGGGGCGGGAATGGCGGGGAGAGTTCCACAACCGGCGCAAGGACGGTTCTCTCTATTGGGAATATGGCTCCCTTTCGCCGATCAAGGACCCCAAGGGGCGTGTCACCCATTATCTGGCGGTCAAGGAGGATATTACCGCCCGAAAGGAGGTGGAGGCGCGCCTGATCCGGCAGGCGAATTATGATGAATTGACTGACCTGCCCAACCGGTCCCTCTGTTATTCCCGCTTAAAGGAGGCCATTGCCCAGGCGAGACGCCGAGACGGTGAGGAAGGCAATCTGATCGGTGTGTTGTTTATCGATCTGGACCAGTTCAAGCATGTGAACGACAGTCTAGGTCATGCGGTGGGCGACAAGCTGCTCGCCGCCGTGGCTCGGCGTCTGCGGGGCTGTCTGCGCGAGGGGGATACCCTGTCCCGTCAGGGAGGTGACGAATTCCTGATGGTCTTGCCCAATCTGCCTTCGCCGGAAGGGGCGCGGTTGATTGCCGAATCTACCCTGACGGCCCTCCGGAAACCTTTCTCCATCGATGGGCGGGAAATTTTCGTCTCATCCAGTATTGGCATCACTGTTTATCCCAGGGATGGCCAGGACGCCGCAGAATTGTTGCGTAATGCCGATTCGGCCATGTACACCGCCAAGGCTGCGGGGAGAAATACCCACCGCTTCTTCTCCCCGGAAATGGAAGCCAAGGCGGAACGGCGCCTCGTCGTGGAGGGGAATCTTCGCCATGCCCTGGCAAAGGGTGAGCTTCACCTGGCCTTCCAGCCCCTGGTAGACGGAGCCACCTGCGAAACCGTCGGAGCAGAAGCCCTGTTGCGGTGGGATAACCCGATGCTGGGCTCTGTATCGCCAGAGGATTTCATTCCTATCGCGGAGGAAACGGGCCTGATCGTGCCAATCGGTGCTTGGGTGCTTGATCAAGCCATCGCCACGGCGGCGGCTTGGCGCAGGCGCTGGGGGGTGGATCTGGTGATTGCGGTGAATGCCTCCGTGCGCCAGTTCCAAGGGAACAGGCTGGCGAATTTGGTGGCTGATACCCTGCATGCCCACGACTTTCCGGCCCATTGCCTGGAGTTGGAATTGACCGAAAGTCTGCTTCTTGACGTCACTCCGGCGATCACCGGGACACTGGATAGCCTGGCGCGCATGGGGGTTCAATTATCCTTGGATGATTTCGGTACGGGCTACTCCGCCCTCAGCTATTTGAAGAAATTTCCCTTTGATGTCCTGAAAATCGACCGTTCCTTCATTCGGGATTGTGTTGCGGACTCCAATGACGAAGCTTTGGCCCGGGCTATCATTGCGATGGCCCGCAGCCTGGGCCTGAAGGTTATCGCCGAGGGCGTGGAAACCAGTGCCCAAAAGACCTTCGCCCAGGCCGAGGGCTGTGACATCATGCAGGGCTACCTGTTCGGTCAGCCTATGTCTGCTGACGCCTTTCAGGAGCGGTTGGACAACGCCATCCAGGACGTGAGGGAAAAGGCAAAGCAGCAGATCTAATATCCTGAGGTTACGTGTACTAGATCTTCATAAAATAGTCGGTCCAATACCTTTTTCCATCTGGACGACCACCGTTCGAAAGCGTAGTAAAAGGGTGTCCCGGTATCGGTGTCTTCGACCTCCCTTGAAGGGGCATTCGAAAGAAAAAACCGAAGCGGATGTATTTCCGACTTGCCAAACAGGCTAGGGAATTCCCACATATCTTCCCTGCGCCCAGTGGGCGGGCCGAGCCCGCAGTCCAGTGGGTGTCCGGGATTGTCAACTTTCTCCGACCTGGATGGTCCGGTGCGCCGGATACCCAGGGTGGCTGAACCCTGGTGAAGCGACCATGAGCAAGAAACCTAGCGTCCAATCCGGTGCCGTTTTCGTCAAGCACGGCAACCCCCCGTCCTATTGGGTGGTTGACCAGACTCTGGAATATTCTGATATCCCGCCCCATGTTCGCTTGATCGAACAGGGAGGGAATCATCGAACAGTTACAGTGGCCCTATCCACCTTAGTCGATGGTCGGTCCTATCAACCAGGGGATCGGGCTGCGTCATAAAGCCCCTGTGATGGCGGCTTGTGAGTGACCCGTGAGCTGGTCTTCCATGAGTCGGTCTTCATTGTCAAAAAAACTGAATATAATCTCAGGGCCGGTTGCACCTTTCTCTCAGTCAGACTACATTCGTAGGGTGATGCTGCTCCGATGGAGCGGTTCGATGGGAGAAAACCATGGCCGGTACCCCTTTGTTCGAGCTTATACTCCTCTCCACCGGCGCGGGCATTCTGTGTTATGCCGCCGCACGTGCCGCCAAGGCAGCCCGGGACGCCCGGGATGCCGCCCGTATCCGTGTTCGTGTGACGGATCGACGCCGGTAACTTTTGCTTGCGGAGCGTCTCGCGTTTTTTCCACAGTCTCGACTCAGATGGCGTGGAAAGAGGTCTGGCAGGCTAAAATGGCTTGAACAGGTGAGGGACACCCAAATGGCTCCTGGTGCGACGGTGGCTTCGCACGAATCCCGACGATGACTCGGAGAAAGAGGTCAAGCGAAACAATTTCGTTCGTTCTCTGTACACGATGCCAAGTTAAGCCGTGAATATCTGGTGCAGCACGGGGTATGATTGCATTCACGTTACGACCACTCACGTTGTGACAACGCGAGAAAGTTGTAATAACGTGAGAGAGTAATCGTTTGTCGATTGATCTGGAGCTTGCTTGGGGCCTGCTCAATTAAAGGGATGATGCCTTCAGGCCTCTTTCCTTTAATTGAGCAGGCCTTTTGTATTTTTTCGTGTCCCGGTTTGGCCCTATTGATCGCATTTTGCGCAAAGTCCAGTAGAGCAAAATCCTAGAGCGAAACGGGATCAGCTTGAGTCAAGCTGGCCCAGTTTCACTCTCGTTATATGGATTTTAGAGTGCCTTCGAGATCAAGTTGGGCCACTTTTTGGGCCAACTTGATCTCGGAGCACTCTAGGACAGCATGTCCGGACCGTCTTCATTGCTGGGGCGTCCTGCTCTGGCTTCTGCGCCGTCCAGGTCTCGCACGGGGATCATCTCGTTGGCAATGGAATCGCGGATGAGCTGAAAGGCGAGTTCCAGTTCTTCGATCTGCTCGCGCATCCAGCGCATTTCCTGGGCATCAGCCCGGCTGGGTGGCTTGCGATCGGTGGCCACGGCCAGGGAATGGGCGATGTAACGCGCTTTCATCTGTCCCAGGTGCCGGGCCATATCCACGATCTCACCGGCGCCCACAGCACCCACATAGCGGTCCAGGGCTGCCCGTGTCTGATCCTCGATCACATGAGCAATGTGACGGGTGAATTGGGCTGTGGTCAGTGGGCCTGCCGCATCCTCCTCCCCCCGAACCGCGCGAAGGCCCTGGACTGGCTGGTCCTCGCTCTTGGTGGATCCGCCCTTGCCCCCCTTGCCGGTCGCGGACCCGCGGGACGGGCGGGGTGTGGTGCGGGGGGACGAGCCGCGGCGGGCATCAAGATGGCTTGGGGCGCTCATGGCAGTCTCCAGGAAACAAAGTGAGGGGAGGGTCGAAACCCTGTGGACCCGGGCAAATCACGGACGGCTCTGCGCAATTTCTGGGCCAAAGGGCGAATCGCCTGAAACCCTGAGGAGTTCGATAGCGTTCCGGGGTTACCATAATAGACCATTACAGGGAGAAAATGCCCATCTGTTGCGAACGCATTGGTCATTTTTATCTTTAAGATCCGCGTATTTTGCATGGGTGACTTGAATTTTTGTTCTATTACCGCCACCTTTCCCCATCTCAGTCAGACCCTGGACCACAAGAAGCCGGGAGGATTGGGAAGAGGAGGGACAATGAGAAGACCACGACGTTTCGCACAGTATGCGGACGGAAGGTTGGCCCGCGTAAGGAGCCACAAAACCCCTTTCCTCCACGACAAAAGCTCCCCGCAGATCCGGAAACCGGGCGGTAGGACGGGGAGATACGAAGATGGCGCCACGCATCTCAATGGAATGGGAACGTACAAAATGATGAAGAGACTTACCAAATTGGCTTTGGCTACGGGAACCGCTGCGGCGGTCATGGCTGGAGCTTTCGCTGGGGGCGCCGATGCCCAGGATCGGGTCCGATGGAAGATGGCCAGCACCTACTCGGGATCTCTGACGCAGCTCGGGACTCTGGGCAAGCGAATCGAGGATCAGGCAGAGGCCATTTCCGGCGGCAATATCCAGATCAAGTTCTTCGAACCCGGCGCCCTGGTCCCGGCATTGGAAGTGTTTGATGCCGTATCCACTGGCGCCATCCAGGCCGCCTGGTCGACCCCGGGCTATTGGGCGGGCAAGGTCCCGGCCTTGCAGCTGTTCGCTGCGGTGCCCTTCGGCCCCCGGGCCGGAGAATACATGGCTTGGTATTACTTCGGTGGCGGAAAGGAGATGTTTGAGGAGATCTACGGACGGTCCAACATCCATTCCATCATGTGTGGCATCATCGCGCCGGAAGCGTCCGGCTGGTTTCGCAAGGAAATCAATGGGCCTGATGACCTGAAGGGCCTGAAAATGCGCTTCTTCGGCCTGGGCGCCAAGGTCATGGAAAAGATGGGCGTCTCCACCCAGTTGTTGGCCGGAGGCGACATTTTTCCGGCCCTGGAGCTCGGCACCATCGACGCCACTGAATTCTCCATGCCCGCCATCGATCTGAAGCTCGGCTTCTATCAAGTGGCCAAGCACTATTACTTCCCCGGCTGGCACCAACAGTCCACCTTCTTCGATCTGATGGTCAACAAGGATGAGTGGGAGAAGCTGGACAAGACCCAGAAGGCGCAGATCGAGACCATGTGCGGCGACAATGTGCGCTACGGTCTGGCCGAGGGTGAGGCCATCCAGTTCGCGGCCCTGAAGGAACTGAAGGAAAAAGGCGTGACCATCCACAAATGGTCTCCGGAGATGCTCGATGCCCTCAAGGCAGCCTGGATCGAAGTGGCCGCCGAGCAAGCCGCCGCAGATCCCGACTTCAAGAGGGTCTGGGAACATCTCCAGGCCTTCCGGGAGAATTATAAGGTTTGGGGCGACCTGGGTTACCTGAAGTAGGCTTTTGCCCAAAGGGTGCATTCGAACGAGACATCGCCGGGCCGATCCCGCAGGGGTGGCCCGGCTCCGTCGCTTCCGGTCCGTGCCG
Source organism: Rhodospirillum sp. A1_3_36 (assembly GCF_047263945.1). Lineage (NCBI taxonomy): Bacteria > Pseudomonadati > Pseudomonadota > Alphaproteobacteria > Rhodospirillales > Rhodospirillaceae > Rhodospirillum > Rhodospirillum sp. A1_3_36. The sequence goes on from NZ_JBLAVB010000007.1 coordinate 64,402, forward strand.
CCGCTCTGATCGTCCGATGGGGGAATGTCCCGCACCAGACCCTGCCCATATCATCCCCTTTCATTATCCCGGGAGTCCGTCGTGTACGCTCTCTATCGAGTCAGCCAGGGCCTGGACACCTTCACATCGAAGGTGGGGAAGGTCTTTGCTTGGGCCACTGTGCCCCTGATGCTTGTCATCATCTATGACGTCTTTACGCGAAATGTTCTGTCCAGCCTGGTTCACTCGGGCGTGATCTCGGATTCGACGGCGAGCTCCCTGACGATCATGACATCCACCAAGCTGCAGGAGCTGGAATGGCACCTGCATGGTGTTCTTCTGTTGATGACCTTTGGTCTGGCCTACATGAAGGATGCCCATGTGCGGATCGAGCTGGTCCGCGACAAGCTGCGGACCCGCACCCGTCTGTGGATCGAGCTGTTTGGTATCCTGCTGTTTCTCATCCCCTATTGCTGGATCATCATGTGGTTCGGTTGGGACTTCGCCATGCGCTCCTTTGACAGTGGCGAGGTTTCCTCAGCGCTGACGGGCCTGCCTCATCGATGGATTATCAAGTCCTTTGTGGGGCTGGGCTTCTTCATGTTGTTCATTGCCGCCCTCTCCCAATTGCTGCGGAGCTTCGTCGGTCTGTTCGGCCCCACTGACCTGCGCGACCAAGCCAGTCGTTTCGTTAATCCGGACATGGGCGATGGCGCCCCGTCCAAGGCCGAATAAGGGAGCGCGCACGGTATGTTCGGACCTGGATTTTATATCGAGGACTATTTTCCCCTGATGATGTTCGGGGTCCTGGCGGTGCTGCTGTTCAGCGGCTTCCCCGTGGCCATGATCCTGGGGGGCGTCGGCCTGGGCTTTGCGGCCCTGGGCTACATGTATGACATCTTTTCCGTCATCGAGCTGTCCAACATCGTTCTGCGGATCTTCGGTGGCATCGTCGAGAACTTGGTTTTGGTGGCGATTCCCATGTTCATTTTCATGGGCACGATGCTGGAGAAATCGGGCGTCGCGAGCGATCTGTTGCATACCTTACAGATCCTGTTGCGCCGGGTTCCCGGGGGGCTCGCCCTTGCGGTGACCCTGTTGGGGACCATTATGGCCGCGACCACGGGTATCATTGGCGCCTCCGTCGTCATGATGACCTTGATGGCCCTGCCGGTGATGATGGAGCGGGGGTACGACAAGGCCTTGGCGACCGGTACCATTGCCAGTTCGGGGACCCTGGGCATCCTTATTCCGCCGTCGATCATGCTGGTGATCATGGGGGACTTGTTGTCCATTTCCGTGGGCACCCTGTTCCTGGCGGCCATCTTTCCCGGCCTGATGCTGGCCATGTTCTACTTCATCTATATCTTCATCCGGGCTCTGACCAAGCCGGAGCTGGCCCCCCCCTTACCTGACGAGATCGGACCGGACAGCGGGCTGGAGCTGTTGATCCAAGTGATCAAGACTTTCCTTCCTCCAGTGATTCTGATCTCCATGGTGCTGGGCTCGATTTTCATGGGCTTCGCGACGCCCACGGAGGCCTCTGGCGTGGGGGCCGCCGGGGCGACCCTCATTGCTCTGATCCGGGGACGACTGTCTTTCCCCGTGCTGAAGGAGGTTGTCGAACGTTCGGCTCTGACCGGGGCCATGTTGTTCTTTATTTTTGTCGGCGCGACGGCTTTCTCCTACGTCTTCCGCTCGCTGGGTGGTGACGATCTGGTGGTGGACTTCGTCCAGAGCTTTGGTCTGGGGTCCTGGGGGCTGCTGTTTCTGCTGATGGGCATCGTCTTCTGTCTGGGCTTCTTCTTTGACTGGGTGGAAATCACACTGATCGTCTTGCCCATTTTTGCGCCCATCATCAGCGCATTGGATTTCGGGACCCATCTGGGCCATCCCAAGGAAGTCGTGCCCTGGTTTGCCATCCTGGTGGCGGTGAACCTGCAGACGTCCTTCTTGACTCCGCCCTTTGGGTTCGCCCTGTTCTACATGAAGGGGGTGGCGCCGCCGTCCATCCGTATTCAGCATATCTACAAGGGGATCGTTCCCTTTGTGGGCCTTCAGGTTCTGGGGCTGCTGTTGGTTATGGCCTTTCCGGAAATCGCCTTGTGGCTGCCCAGGACGCTACTGGATTAGAGCATCGAGCGGAAAAGTGGGCACCGGTTTGCCGCTCGATTCTCAACTTGTTGAATCGAGATCAAAGTGTCCACCTTGAATCGGCTCCGATTCAAGGTGGACACTTTGATCCAGGGGAAACACCTTTCTCCCGTTTGACTCGTGTTTTCTGCCGGATCCGGGGGGCACGGGGAGGACCAAATCTGGACGGGGGTCCCCATTGGCGATCAATAAAAAGCGGACAAGAAAAAACCCCGGAACGCGGTGCGTCCGGGGTTTTTCAGTTTCCCATCGGGATTGGGAACGATGCTGGTCGGAGTGAGAGGATTCGAACCTCCGGCCCCTGCCTCCCGAAGACAGTGCTCTACCGGGCTGAGCTACACTCCGTTCTCGCCTGAGGGACGGGGTTATAGCGTCCCCTCAGCCATCGCGCAAGCCTCTTAATAGGCCCTTTCGATACAGAAATCGATGATGCCGCTTAAGGCTGCTTTTGCCGGGCTGTCCGGGAAGGTGTCCAGGGCGTTCCTGGCCATATCCCCATAGTGCCGGGCGCGCTTCACCGTATCGCCCAGCGTGTCGTGCTTGGTCATCAGCTCCATGGCCCGGGCCAGGTCCTTGTCGGGTTCGGGCATGTCCTGGTCTTCCAGGCACCGCTTCAGGAAGGCCCGGTCCTCGTCGGTGCCCCGGCGGAAGGCCAGGATCACCGGCAGGGTGATCTTGCCGTCCATGAAGTCATCGCCGACGGTCTTGCCCAAATCCTGCTGCTTGGCCGAATAGTCCAGGAAGTCGTCCACCAGCTGGAAGGCGATGCCCAGGTTCATGCCATAGCGTTCCAGAGCCTCTTCCTCGGGCGAGGGGCGGTCGGCTACCACAGCGCCGATCTGACAGGCCGCCGCAAAAAGCTGGGCTGTCTTGGCGCGGATCACGTCGAGGTACTGCTCTTCGGTCGTGGCCGTATCGTTGGCGGTGATCAGCTGGGCCACCTCCCCCTCGGCGATGACGTTGCTGGCGTGGGACAGGATGGCCAAGACCTTCAGGGAGCCATCCTCGACCATCAGCTCGAAGGAGCGGGAGAACAGGAAGTCCCCCACCAGCACGCTGGCCTTGTTTCCCCAGACGGCGTTGGCGCTGTCTTGGCCCCGGCGCAGCAGACTTTCGTCGACCACGTCATCGTGCAGCAGGGTGGCGGTGTGGATGAACTCCACACAGGCGGCCAGTTTTGCGTGCCGCTCTCCCTGGTAACCGCAGAGCCGGGCCGAGGCCAGGGTGAGCAGGGGGCGGAGACGCTTTCCTCCGGCGGCGATGATGTGCCCCGCCAGTTGGGGGATCAGTGCTACCGGGCTGTGCATGCGCTCGACGATGATCTCGTTCACTCGGTCAAGGTCACCGCCGACGAGCTTCAGAAGAACATTCAGAGCGTTTTCTCGCCCCTCGCGCTGCGTTTCATGATTGACGACGTTGGCCAAGGCCTTACCTGTCCTTAATGATAAAGAGATGATTCGCCCTGGCGAAATCCGGCGGAGAATAGGTGTCGGCCCCCGCCTTGGTCAAGGCAGGAGACCAAAGCTATGGCGCGATGGACGCCTGAGCGAAGCAATTATATGGGGAGAGATCATGGAAGAATTAACCTTGGCGGAGGATCCGGTCTTCCTTTCCTGGCTGACCTGTCGCCTGGAGGAGGAGGGAATCCCCCATATGGTCTTCGATTCGCATACGGGGGCGGCCTTCGGGGGGGCCCTGACTGCGATCGCCAGTCGAGTGATGGTTGATGCGGAGGATTTGGCGCGGGCCAAAGTCATTTTAATGGAAGGGGAGGGGATGTCTTGAAGGTCGGATTCCCAAGGCAAGGTCCCTTGCGCAAAGCGGACCGGCGTGATGGAAAACGGGGACTTTTCTCATGAATCAAAGATCCGACGGAGGCCCAGTTGGTCAATGTGGCCTCCCAGAGCGGTCTGTACCGCAGACGAATATGCGGGAAAACACGGTGCTTGGGGGGCGGGTCCGAATCTGGCAACCGCTGGACGGGTACCGGGTCGCCATCGATCCGGTGCTGCTCGCCGCCGCCGTGGATCCGGCGGAGGGAGCGCATGTGCTGGACGCCGGGGCCGGGACGGGGGCGGCGTTGCTCTGCCTTGGAACCCGGCGGCCTGATTTGCGCATTACGGGACTGGAGCTGGATGCCTGGCATGCCGGACTCTGCCAAATGTCGATTGAAGCCAATGGGTTGGAGGCGCGGTGCCAAGTCTTTTGCGCCGATCTGGGGCATCCCCCGCCGGAGATTCCCAAGGCAGGGTATGACGCGGTGATGACCAATCCCCCCTTTGCCGATGGCGGAACCCCTCCGGAGGAGGCGCGGCGGGCGCGGGCCCATATGGAAGGGGCGGACATGCCCTTGACGGTTTGGGTGGCTCGCTGTCTGGAGCTGTTGCGTCCCAAGGGGCGGCTGACGGTCATCCACCGGGCGGACCGGCTGGACGCCCTGCTGAGGGCGTTGTCCGGTCAGGCGGGGGAGGTCACCCTATTCCCCCTTTGGCCCCGGGACGGCGTGGCGGCGGAGCGGGTGATCGTCGCGGCGCGGAAGGGGGTTCGGGGTGGAACCCGTCTGTTGCCAGGCTTGACCCTCCACGGAAAGGGTAATGATTTTGCGTCCGCTGCGGAATCCGTCCTCCGGGACGCGGGAGCGCTTGACCTGGAGCCCCGAGGGCGTCGATAACCCTTAGCATGATGGGAATCAGTCTCGGAAAATTGATCTTTACCGTGGTCGTGGTGGTGGGCGTCTGGACTCTGTTCAAGGCAATCGCCCGTCGCAACGGCAAAACGCGTGTCAATCCCGCCCAACGGGCCGCCCGCATGGCCGAAGATACCGTTCGGAACCGCATGGGGGACCGAGGGGATAAGGGGCGGAGCGGCGGTGATGCCATGGATCTGGTCCGCTGCCCGAGTTGTGGCGCTTTCACCGCGGAAGGGAGCACTTGCCAATGCGGGTGGAAAGCGCCCGGCTAAGGACAGGTCCTCTTCCGTGTTTCCCTGGTCCCTCCCTATCCGGTTGACCCTGTCAGAGGCCGGAGAGTAGCTTTCCGTACCTTTTCACCTGTCCGGATCGCGTGATCCGGGGTCAAGTCGATTAAGCGGCGGGCGGGCCGGAAAAACCGGTCCTCAGGTTATCCGCTCGCCGCTCCAACAATCAAGGTTGCCAATGGCCGATACTCCGAGCTTCCAAACGCTCATCCTTCGCCTCCAGACCTTCTGGGCCGAGAAGGGCTGCGTCATTCTCCAGCCCTACGACATGGAAGTGGGGGCGGGCACCTTTCACCCGGCGACGACCCTGCGCGCCCTGGGGCCGGAGCGGTGGAATGCCGCCTATGTCCAGCCCTCGCGCCGCCCCACCGATGGCCGCTATGGCGAGAACCCAAACCGCCTGCAGCATTATTACCAGTTTCAGGTGATCATGAAGCCCAGCCCGTCGGACCCCCAGGGCCTGTACCTGGACAGTCTGCGGGCGCTGGGCATCGATCCCATGAAGCATGACATCCGCTTTGTCGAAGACGACTGGGAAAGCCCCACCCTGGGCGCCTGGGGCCTGGGCTGGGAGGTCTGGTGCGACGGCATGGAGGTGACCCAGTTCACCTATTTCCAGCAGGTCGGTGGCTTCGATTGTGATCCGGTGCCGGTGGAATTGACCTACGGCCTGGAACGTCTGGCCATGTACATCCAGGGCGTCGAGAACGTTTATGACCTGCGCTACAACGACGACGGCGTCTCCTACGGCGATGTCTTCCTGCAGGCAGAGAAAGAATATTCCGCCCATAACTTCGAATATGCGGACACCGAGGCCCTATTGCGCCACTTCGCCGATGCGGAGAAGGAATGTCAGGCCCTGTTGGCGGTCAATCTGCCGCTGCCCGCCTATGACCAAGCCATCAAGGCCAGCCACCGCTTCAACCTGCTCGACGCCCGGGGCGTGATCTCGGTGACCGAGCGAGCGGCCTACATTGGACGTGTGCGCGCTCTCACCAAGGGCTGTTGCGAGGGGTGGTTGCGGGTCCGGGGCCATTTGCCCGAATCCCATAGCCCCCAATCCAGCGAAAAGGAGGGCTGATCCCATGGCTGACCTGCTGATCGAACTCCTGTCCGAGGAAATCCCCGCCCGCATGCAGGCCAAGGCCGCTGCGGATTTTTCCAAGCTGATGACCGATGGCCTGAAGGAGGCCGGTCTGACCCATGGCGCGGTGACCAGCTATGTCACCCCCCGCCGTCTGACCCTGGCCATTGACGGCCTGCCCCTGGCCCAGCCCGACACCCGGGAGGAACGCCGCGGTCCCAAGGCAGATGCACCGGAAAAGGCCCTGGCAGGCTTTTTGGGCTCCGTTGGCATGACCTTGGATCAGGTGGAAAAGCGCGAGACTCCCAAGGGAACCTTCCTCTTCGCCGTGATCGAGCGCAAGGGCCGGGCCACTGCCGAAGTCTTGCCGGAGCTGCTGTATAAGGCGATCCTGGCCATGCCCTGGCCCAAGTCCATGCGCTGGGCCCGGGGTCAGTTTGCCTGGGTGCGCCCCTTGCATTCCATCCTCGCCATCCTGGATGGGGCGCCCTTAAAGGGGGGGCTCGCCCTGGGAGTCAGCTTGGAGGGCAAACCGGTGAGCTTCTTGCCCGACGTGGCAGAGGCGCCCGAGGGCATCGCCACCCTGGCCTTCGGAAACACCACCCGGGGCCACCGTTTCCTGGCGCCGGACCCCTTCACCGTCACCGGCCTTGCCGACTACGTCGAAAAGCTGCGGGCCGCCCATGTGATGCTCGACCGCGAGGAGCGGAAGGCTGTCATTTCCAAGGGCATGGCGGCCATCGCCTCCGGGGAAGGGCTGGTGATCAAGGACGATCCGGGTTTGCTGGAGGAGGTCTGCGGCCTCGTGGAATGGCCGGTGCCGATGATGGGCCATATCGACAAAGCCTTCATGGACGTGCCGCCGGAGGTGCTGACCACCTCCATGCGCTCCCACCAGAAATATTTCTCGGTGGAGACAGCCGAAGGCGCGTTGAACGCCCGCTTCATCGTGGTGTCCAATATGGATGCTACGGACAGCTCCTCCCGCGTGGTTTCGGGCAACGAACGGGTGCTGCGCGCCCGCCTGTCCGACGCGAAATTCTTCTGGGACCAGGACCGTAAGGCCCCTCTGGCGTCCAAGGTTTCCTCCCTGGGAAGCCGGATTTTCCATGCCCAGTTGGGGACGGATCTGGACAAGGTGGAGCGCGTGCGCGCCCTAGCCGCCGTCATCGCTGCGTCTGTTCCCGGCGCTGACACGGCCTTGGTCGACCGCTCCGCCGAACTGGCCAAGGCCGATTTGGTCACGGGTCTGGTTGGCGAGTTCCCCGAGCTTCAGGGGGTGATGGGCCGCTATTACGCCCTGCACGATGGCGAGCCGCCCGAAGTGGCCGAGGCCATCCGCGAGCACTATTCCCCCGTCGGCCCCAACGACAGCTGCCCCTCGGCTCTCGCTTCGGTCTGTGTGGCTCTGGCCGACAAGCTCGATACCCTGGCCGGGTTCTGGTTGATCGGCGACAAGCCGACGGGCTCCAAGGATCCCTTTGCGCTTCGCCGTGCGGCGCTGGGCGTGATCCGGTTGATCGTGGAAAACGGCCTGCGGGTGTCCCTGACGGCGCTGATCGAAGCCGCAGCCCAGGGACATGCCCACCAGCGGCCCGCGTTGAAGGACCCCATCGCCGCCGACCTGATGGCCTTCATTGGGGACCGACTGAAAGTCCAGCAGCGGGAAAAGGGTGTTCGCCACGACCATATCGAGGCGGTTTTCGCGCTGGGGGGCGAGGACGATCTGGTCCGCCTGCTGGCTCGGGTGGCCGCGCTCTCCGCGCTTCTGGAGACCGAGGAGGGGGCGAACCTGCTCGCAGCCTACCGCCGGGCCATGAATATCGTGCGCATTGAGGAGAAAAAGGACGGGGCGCCCATCTCCGGCGCGCCCGATTCCACCCTGTACGCCCAGGGTGAGGAGACGGTGCTGGATGCCGCCCTTGCTGCCCTGGATGTGGCCGTTGCTCCGGCCCTGGCCGCCGAAGATTTCGCCGCCGCCATGCGGGCTCTTGCCCAGCTGCGGGCACCGGTGGACGCCTTCTTCGATCAGGTCACCGTCAACGCCGATCAGTCCGCTTTGCGGACCAACCGCCTGCGCCTTCTGGCGCGCATAGGCGCCGCCATGGGGACCTTGGCGGACTTCTCGAAAATCGAGGGATGAGAACGACAATGACCAAGTGGGTCTATACCTTCGGGAACGGCAAGGCCGAGGGCCGCGCCGATATGAAAAACCTCCTGGGCGGCAAGGGCGCCAACCTGGCGGAGATGAGCAATCTGGGTATCGCCGTGCCCGCAGGATTCACCATCACCACCGAGGTTTGTACCTACTACTACGACAACGGCAAAACCTACCCCAAGGAGCTGGTGGATCAGGTGGTCACCGCTTTGGCCGAGGTGGAGGAGAGCATGGGGGCGGGGTTCGGCCGGGCCGATAACCCCCTGCTGGTCTCGGTGCGCTCCGGCGCCCGGGCCTCCATGCCGGGGATGATGGACACGGTGCTGAACCTGGGCCTGAATGACGCGACCGTGCAGGGGCTGATCGAACGCTCCGGCGATGCGCGCTTCGCCTATGACAGCTACCGCCGCTTCATCCAGATGTATTCCGACGTGGTTTTGGGCGTGGACCACTACCATTTCGAGGAAATCCTGGAGGCCCATAAGGAAGACAAGGGCTATACCCTGGATACCGAGTTGGGCGCCGACGACTGGAAGCAGTTGGTCGTCTTGTTCAAGGCGCGGGTGCAGGAAGAGCTGGGCGAGCCCTTCCCCGAGGATCCCGAGGCCCAGCTTTGGGGGGCTGTCGGCGCGGTCTTTGGCTCTTGGATGAACCAGCGGGCCATCACCTACCGGCGTCTCCACGAGATCCCCGCCGCCTGGGGTACGGCGGTGACCGTCCAGGCCATGGTCTTCGGCAACATGGGAGAAGATTGCGCCACGGGTGTCTGTTTCTCCCGCGATCCGTCGACCGGCGAGAATGTGTTCTACGGCGAATATCTGGTGAATGCCCAGGGCGAGGACGTGGTGGCGGGCATCCGCACGCCCCAGCAGATCTCCATCGCCGGTAAGGAAAAGAACCAGTCCACTCTGCCCTCCATGGAGGAGGTCATGCCCGGCCTCTATAAGGAGTTGGTGGAGACCCGCGATAAGTTGGAAGCCCATTACAGCGACATGCAGGACATGGAGTTTACCATCCAGGGCGGCAAGCTGTGGATGCTCCAGACCCGCAACGGCAAGCGCACGGCCCCTGCGGCCCTGCGCATCGCCGTGGACATGGCCAAGCAGGGGATTATCACCACCGACGAAGCGATCCTGCGCATCGAGCCCGAGGCACTCGACCAACTGCTCCATCCGATGCTCGACCCCAAGGCCGAACGCACCGTGTTGACCCGGGGTCTGCCCGCCTCTCCGGGCGCGGCGTCGGGTGCGGTGGTCTTCAATGCCAAGACCGCCGAGGACAAGGCCAAGAACGGCCAGGCGGTGATCCTGGTCCGCATCGAGACCAGCCCGGAGGACATCGGCGGCATGCACGCGGCCCGGGGGATTCTCACGACTCGCGGTGGCATGACCAGCCACGCCGCCGTGGTGGCGCGCGGTATGGGCCGTCCCTGTGTCGCGGGCGCTGGCGAGGTGCGTGTCGACTACAAGGCCGGGACCCTGACGGTGGGTAGTACCGTGGTGAAGGAAGGAGACTGGGTCACTCTGGACGGTGCCAATGGCGAGGTCATGTTGGGCGAGGTACCGACCATCCAACCCGAGTTGACCGGTGATTTCGGCGCCCTGATGGAATGGGCCGACGCCAAGCGGACCATGAAGGTCCGGACCAATGCCGAGACGCCGGAGGATGCGGAGACCGCGCGTCGCTTCGGCTGTGAAGGCATCGGGCTGTGCCGGACGGAGCACATGTTCTTCGACGCCAAACGCATCATTAACATGCGGCGCATGATCCTGGCCCAGGACGAGGCCGGACGCCGGGCGGCGTTGGCGGATTTGCTCCCCTACCAGCGGGAGGACTTTATCTCTCTGTTCCGCATCATGGTGGGGCTGCCGGTGACCATCCGCCTACTCGACCCGCCGCTGCATGAGTTCCTGCCCCATACGGACGCGGAAATCGCCGATGTGGCCAAGGCTGCGGGGGTGGAGCCGGAGCAGGTGCGTCACCGGGCCAGCGTCCTGGCGGAAAGCAATCCCATGCTCGGCCACCGTGGTTGTCGACTGGGGATCACCTATCCGGAAATCTACGAGATGCAGGCCCGAGCCATCTTCGAGGCGGCCATCGCCGTGTCCAAGGATGAGGGGGCCGAACCGCCTCTGCCGGAAATCATGATCCCGCTGGTCGCCACCAAGCGCGAACTGGATATGCTGAAAGCGGTGATTGATGCCACTGCCAAGGCGGTCTTTGCCGAGCAGGGGACGACGGTGGAGTACATTGTCGGGACGATGATCGAACTGCCCCGCGCCGCCCTGCGTGGTGGAGCGATCGCCGAGACCGCGCATTTCTTCAGCTTCGGCACCAACGATCTGACGCAGACGACCTTGGGTATGTCCCGGGACGACAGCGGACCCTTCCTGGAGGTCTATCGGGCCAAGGGAGTCTACGAGCGCGATCCCTTCGCCAGCCTGGACGTCGAAGGCGTGGGTGAACTGGTGCAGATCGCTGCGGAACGGGGCCGGGCCACCCGCCCGGACCTCAAGCTGGGCATCTGTGGCGAGCATGGGGGCGATCCGCATTCCATCGCCTTCTGTCAATCGGTGGGGCTGGACTATGTGTCCTGCTCCCCCTACCGGGTGCCGATCGCCCGCCTCGCTGCGGCCCAGGCTGCGCTGACCCAAGCGGCCAAGTAAGGACGCGTCTTGGGCGAGGCAGAGAGCATGGACGACGGGACTGCCCGTCTTGCAGCCATCGCGGGCGGGGGGAAAGCCGCCCTCGCCCGGGCTTTGGCGTCATTGGAGACCGACCCGGATGGGCCGGTCTCCGTGGCCTTGCTCTCGGCCGCCTACGCTGCCCCCCGCGCCCATGTGGTGGGTATCACGGGGCCGCCGGGGGTGGGGAAGTCGACCCTGATCAACGGTCTGATCGGCCACTGGCGGGCGCAAGGGCGGACTGTGGGTGTGATTGCCGTGGATCCCAGTTCCCGCCGCTCGGGTGGGGCTTTGTTGGGGGACCGGACCCGCTTCACGGTGGATCCGGAAGACCGGGGCGTCTTCGTGCGCTCCATGGCCGCCCGGGACCACCTGGGCGGACTTGCGGCCCTGACAGTGGCGGGGATGGTGCTGATGCGCGCCCTCTTCGACGTGGTGTTGATCGAAACCGTGGGCGTGGGGCAGTCGGAGACGGAGGTGGTTCGGGTCGCCGATACGGTGATCTTCTGCGTCCAACCCGGGTCCGGTGACAGCTTGCAGTTCATGAAGGCGGGAATCGCAGAGATCCCCCATTTGGTTGTGGTGACCAAAGCAGATATGGAACAGCAGGCCCGCCGCGCCCGCTCTGACGTGGAGGGTGCTCTTTCGCTGGCCGAATGCGAGGGCGATTGGCACCCAAAGGTGCTGATGGTCTCGGCTCAGGCACGGCAGGGCGTGGAGGACCTCGTGGATGCGGTCGACGGTCACGCCGCCTACCTGAAAGAGGGCAGACGCTTGGTTTCAGCGAGACAGATCCAGGCTGACGAATGGCTGGAGGCGAGTCTCCGCGAACGCTTTGGCCGCGAAGGTTTGCGCAAGGCAGGACCTCAACGGCTGATGGAGGGCGAGAGCCCGTTTCGCCGGTTGGCGGTTCTGGCCCGGAAACTGGCTTGACCTAAAACGGCAGTGTCTGGAACAGTGGCGCGAGGGGTTGCCGGTCACGGTACACGACAGTCGGTGCTTTAAGGCCCCAGACCCCAGGCTGTTATTTTTAAAAGAAAAATGGGGGTTTGGGGGCATCGCCCCCAAATAGGCTTGGGCACTCACCTAAAAACACAAGACACTGTCGTGTACTGTGGCTACCGATAGCTCGCGACGGTGATATTTTTACCAAGGCAGGGAGTTCGCATGGTATCCGTCTTTTCCTCTGTGGAGCTCTGCGCAGGAGCCGGTGGACAAGCCTTGGGCCTTGAACAGGCGGGGTTTGATCATCAAGCCCTCGTGGAAATCGACAGGCATTGTCGAGAGACTCTGACTCTGAACCGTCCAGAGTGGAATGTGCTTGAGGGAGACGAGGCGGATCTCACAGCGTTTGATGGTCGGGCCTTCAAGGGGATCGACCTTCTGGCGGGGGGATTGCCCTGTCCGCCGTTTTCTGTTGCCGGAAAACAGCTTGGACACGCGGATGAGCGCAATTTGTTCCCCGCAGCGCTGCGGGTCGTCGATGAAACGCGCCCTAGGGCGATTATGATCGAGAATGTTCGAGGGTTTTTGGACGCTGTCTTTTCCGATTATCGCTTGGCGCTGAAGAAGCAGCTGCGCAAGTTGGGATATGAATCGGACTGGCGCCTGTTTAATGCTTCTGACTTTGGCGTCCCGCAATTGCGCCCCCGTGTTGCCATTGTCGCCATTCGCAAGGATCTCTCGGATCGGTTCTCTTGGCCCGTGGCCCAGGGGATGCCTCCGCCGACGGTTGGGGCGACGCTTTTGGATCTCATGGCCGCAAGGGGCTGGGGTGGCGCCGCGAAATGGGCGGCCCTGGCCGACGACATCGCCCCAACGATTGTCGGCGGATCAAAAAAACATGGGGGGCCGGATCTCGGCCCAACTCGGGCGAAAAAGGCCTGGGCCAGCCTGGGGGTTGACGGCAAGGGAATTGCGGACTTGGCGCCCGATAGGGATTTTGTTGGCATGCCCCGTTTGACGGTCCAGATGGTGGCCCGGTTGCAGGGATTTCCTGACCATTGGCGGATCGGGGGACGAAAAACCGCCGCCTATCGTCAGGTCGGGAATGCCTTTCCGCCGCCAGTTGCGGAGGCCGTGGGGCGCAAATTGGCGGAGGCTCTTTCCCAGAAGTCCGTTTATCAGGTTGTCGCGTGACGGCGGGCGCTTGGTTGACCCAGGCCCGTGCGGAATTCCATGCGACGGTCCTTGGGGGGATCCTGACGCGGAGTGCTGCAGGGATGCCGAGTAACGCGGACAAGGCCAGCAAGCCCAGTATTGCCGTGGCGAATTCCATCCTGGATCAATTGGGACCGGCGAAGACCGCTCCCAAGTTGCCTGGGCAAACTGCAGGGGCTGACTTTGAAAGCGTCTGTGCGGGATTTGTTGGCCTTTGTTTCGAGCGCCTCTCCCATTTGCGGCCTGGTACCTTCTCCGTTCACAAGGGAGGCGGAATTGCCCGCTTCGACCAATACGCTCACCTGGACCAACTAGAGGCCATCGCCAAGTCCAACAGGGAAATCGCCACGGCCATCGGGTCGGACTATCTGATCAAACCTGATATCGTGATCGGGCGGGAGGCCTTTGAGGATGGAGCCATCAACGCGACATCCCATTTGGTTGACGCTGAAACCGCGCGTCACACCAGTCTTCGGAAAAGCAATCAAAGTCTACCGACGCTCCACGCGTCCATCAGTTGCAAGTGGACCTTGAGAAGTGACCGTGCGCAGAATGCGCGTTCGGAAGGGTTGAACCTTGTGCGGAATCGCAAGGGCAGGCTTCCCCATATTGCCGTGATAACGGGCGAACCCTTGCCAGGGAGGATTTCTTCCTTGGCCCTGGGGACGGGGGATATCGATTGTGTCTACCATTTTGCCCTCTACGAGCTTCGGAGCGCATTGGTGGAACAGGGCCGAGACGAGACCCTTGAACTGCTTGACATGATGGTTGAGGGAAAGCGTCTGCGCGATATTTCCGATCTGCCCCTTGATTTGGTTTCTTAGGGTTTAGAGTGCTCCGAGATCAAGTTGGGCCATTTCATGGCCACGGTACACGACCGGGAATACTTTCCCGTCACGGGGCTTTGCCCCGTCCCCCACTGGGGCCGAAAGGCCCCAGACCCCGAGCATTTACCGGCCGAAAGGCCCCAGACCCCAGGCTGTTATTTTTAAAAGAAAAAGGGGGGGTGGGGGCATCGCCCCCAAATGGGCTTGGGCTATCGCCCAAAAAACAAGAGACACTATCGTGTCCTGTGGATCAGCTTGACTCAAGCTGATCCAGTTTTACTCTAGAGTTCATTTGAGGTTAACCCAAAAGTCATGCCGTGACTTCAAAGGTTTCCGTCATCCCCGTGAAAACGGGGATCCAGGGCTGTTGTCGCTGTCGTGGGTGAAAGGCACGTCTGTTTCGTCGAACGCATAGGTCAGTTGTCCCCACCCTGGATTCCCGCGTGCGCGGGAATGACGGATAAGCTGTTGAAATAATGAGAGCTATTTCGGGCTGGGCTCTAAAGCCCTCCCCCCAGCTCCTGGCCGTTGTTGTCGCCGGGAGCACCTTGCTCGACGGCGTTTACACCAAGCCAGCTTTCCAGGAGGGCTGGGTCGTCGATGAGGGGGCCGCTGTCACCGCTGTACACGACGCGGCCCCGTTCCAGGACCAGGGCGCTCCGCGTCAGAGGGAGGATTTGGTGGGCGTGCTGCTCCACCAGAATAACGGTCATCCCGTCGTCCTCAATCATGCGCTCAATCACAAGGAACAGGGCTTCGACGATCAGCGGGGCCAGACCCTCCATGGGTTCGTCCAGCAACAGGACCTTGGGGTCGAGCATGAGCGCCCGGGCGATCGACAGCATTTGTTGCTCTCCCCCGGAGAGCTGGTTGCCCCTGTTGGACCGCCGCTCTTTCAACCGGGGGAACAGGGTGTAGACCCGCTCCAAGGTCCAATCTCCGCCCTCTGCCACGGCGGTCAGATTTTCCTCCACGGTCAGGGACTTGAAGATATCCCGCTCCTGGGGCACCCAGCCCAGGCCCACCCGCGCGCGCTTGTGGGAGGGCATGGCGGTGATGTCCTTGCCCTCCAGGTGCAGGGTGCCTTCGGTCACGCGCGTCAGCCCCATCAAACTGCGCAACAGGGTGGTCTTGCCCATGCCGTTCCGCCCGAGTAGGGCCAAGCTTTCCCCTTGTGACAGGGTGAGGGAGATGTTTTCCAGGACTTTGGCGTCCCCATAGCCCGCGCTCAGGCCATCCACGACCAACAGTGTCTCAGACATTTTGCGCCGTCCCCAAATAGACTTGCTTGACCAAAGGGTGTCGAGCCACCTGATCGGGGCTGTCTTCCACGATCAGGGCGCCGTTCACCAGGACCGAGATGCGATCGGCGAAGCGGAAGACCAGATCCATGTCATGTTCGATCAGCAGGACTGTCGTGTCTTCGGGCAGTTGGGCCAGGATATCGAAAAGCTCTCGGCTTTCACGCGTGGGAATGCCCGCCGCCGGTTCGTCTAAAAGAAGGATCCGTGGCCGTCTGGCGAGGGCCAGCGCCAGTTCCAGGATCCGCTGCTTGCCATAGGCCAGGTCTCGGGTGGTGACCCGGGCCATGTCGGAAAGCCGCAGGCGGTGCAGCCAATCGCCTGCCTCGTCGAGCACCTCGCCATAGCGGCTCAGGGGCTTCCAGAACTGCCAGCCCAGACCCTTCCGCTCGGCGATGGCAAGGGCCAGAGAGTCCTCGACGGTCATATCGGCGAACAATCGGTTGATCTGGAAGGTGCGGGACAGTCCCCTGCGGACCCGACGGTGTTGGTTCAAATGGGTGATGTCCTGGCCGTCCAGCAGTACCGCTCCGGCATCGGCCCGGAGGACGCCGGTCAGCAAATTGACCAGGGTGGTCTTGCCAGCGCCATTGGGGCCGATCAGGGCGTGCCGCGCCCCTTGGCGGACCTTGAGGGAGACGTCCGCAGTGGCCAGGAAGGCCCCGAAGGACTTGCGTAAGTCCCGGGTTTCAAGGGCGAAGTCCGTCATACCTTGTTTCCCTTGCTTGGCGCCTTTGCGTGACGCAGACCGAGGATCCGATCCAAGGCCCCCAGGATGCCACCCCGGACAAACAGAACCAGACCGATGAAGATGATGCCGATCCAAAGCTGCCAGTATTCGGGGTCGAGTCCTGATAACGCATGATGGAGGAGCATGTAGGCTGTGGCCCCAATGATCGCGCCATAAAGCCGTCCCGCTCCGCCCAGGATGAGCATCAGGAGGACTTCGGCAGACTTGTCCAGGCCCAGGGTGCTCAGGGATACAAATTGGGTGACTTGGGTCATCAACCCGCCGGCCAGTCCTGCCATGGCTGCGGCCAGGATCCAGACCATGGTCAACCGGCCCTTGACCCCAACGCCCAGGGCGGGCATGCGCGCCGAGTTCTGGTGGATGGCGCGCAAGGAAACGCCGTAGGGGCTGGTCAGCACCATCCGGCAGATAAGGAAGACCAGGAAGAGAAGGACCATGGTGTAGACGTAGCCGGTGCGCCCCCAAAGGTCGAAATCCCAGAGGCCGAAGAGGGGAGTGAAGAAGACCCCTGACAGGCCATCCACACCGCCGGTGAAGCTGGTCGCCTTGTTTGCGGCTTCAAACAGCATGGCATTGATGCCAATGGAGACCATCAATTGGGAGAGCCCATCGCCGCGCAGGATCAGGGGGCTGGTCAGCGCGCCCGCAGCAGCGGCCAGGGCGGCGGAGGCCGCCAGCCCCACCAGGGGATCGCCAATTCCCAGATAGGCGGGAACCATTCCCGCCGTATAGGCGCCCAGGCCGAGAAAGGCCGCGTGGCCCAGGGTCAGGACTCCCGCCACCCCCAGGAGCATGTCCAGGGAGAGGGCGAAAATGGAGAAAATAGCGATCTGGCTGAGAAGGAACAGGTCCTCGGGAAACAGAAACCAGCCGAGGACCGGAAGGGTCCAGAAAAGGATCTCCCAACCCCGGATCCGGCTCGCCCGGCGCAGGTCGGATCCCGCCCGTCCATTCAGGCCCAGAAGGCGGGACAGGGCCGTTTGTCCGGTGTCGGTCATGCGCTTCTCCGTCCGAAGATGCCCTGGGGACGGATGATCAGCATCACCACCATGATGGTATAAATGATGAAGGACCCGACCTCGGGAATATAGTACTTGCCCGCCACGTCGAAGATGCCGATCGCCAGCGATGCCACCAGCGACCCTTCCAGGCTGCCCGCGCCCCCGACCACGACGATGATCAGGAAATAGACGAGGTAATGCATGGGGAAGGAGGGTTCGAGGCCAAGGATCTGGATACCGACGGCTCCGCCCAGGCCCGCCAAACCGGATCCGATGGCGAAGGTCACGATGAAGACCCGGTCGACGTCGATACCCAGACCCCTCGCCACTTCCGGATTGTCGACGGAGGCCCGCAGCCGCGCCCCAAAGCGGGTAACGCCGATGGCCCGGTGCAGGCCCAGGGCGACGGCGGCCCCGAGAAGGATCAGGAATGCCCGGTAAATGCCGATGTCGATCCCGGGAAGATTGATCTGGCCGCTCAGCCAGTCAGGCAGATGCACCGGCTGGGGTTGGGGGCCGAACAGCCAGCGGGCGGCGGCCATGGACACGAAGATCAGGCCGATGGAGAACAGCACTTGCTCCAAGGGACTGGATCGGTAGAGGCGCCGGTAGACGAAGCGTTCGAGAAGGGCTCCCACCAGGGCCGCCGCCAGGGTCGCCGCCAGAACGGCGATGGGAAAGGGAATGCCGAACCGATTCAGGGCCAAGACACAGACGTAACCGCCCAACATGGCGAAAGCGCCATGGGCAAGATTGATGAAATTCATCAACCCCAGGGTCACGGACAGACCGGAGCTGATAAGAAACAACAGCATCCCAGAGGCGATACCATCAAATAATATGGTCATGGCCACCCTCTCGGTGGAAAACGGATAGGGAGGGGAGGAGAGGCGCCGGGTGGGCACCCCTCCGGTGGACGGGCAAGGTTATTCCTTGCCGGGATCCTTGACCGCGTCGAACTTGTCGAACTCCACGTTGACCAACTCGCCGTCTACCCGTTCCACCTTGCGGATGTAAACGGTCTGGATGATGTCGCGGGTTTCGGCGTCGATTTCGATGGGGCCGCGGGGGCTTTCGAACTTCAGCCCTTTTAGGGCTTCCATGACCTTGTCCGGGTCAATGTCGCCGCCGGTCTTCTGCAAGGCCATGTCCAGGGCGGCGAGGCCGTCATAGGCGGCGACGGAGAAGTAGCCCGCAGCCAGTTCCCCGTTGTAATAGCCCTTCGTCGCCTTGACGAAAGCCTTGTTGAGTGCGGAGTCATGGGCGCGGGAATAATGGTGGCTGGTGATCAGGCCCAAGGCCACATCTCCGGTGGCTTCCAGGTAGCTGTCGTCCGTGGCCTCGCCCGTGGCAATCAGTTTGATGCCATCCTCGTCCAAGCCGCGCTCCTTCCAGGTCTTCAGGAAGGCGGGCGGCAGGACGCCGGAGGGGAAGAAGAAGAACACCGCTTCGGGCTTTTCATCCTTCACCCGCTGGATATAGGCGGAGAAATCCGGGTTGGACATGGGTGTGCGCACCTTGCCCACGATGGTGCCGCCTGCTGCGGTGAAGGCCTTTTCAAAGGCGCTTTCTGCGCTGTGCCCGGGGCCGTAGTCGGCGGCAATCAGGTAGACGGATTTGATCCCCTGATTGAAGGCCCATTTGGCCATGGGGGCCGAGACCTGCTCCACGGTGAAGGACACGCGGGCCACGTAAGGGGATTTGGTGGGAATGCCCGAGGAGGACGCATTCATGACAATGGTCGGGATCTTGGCTTGGGTGGCGATCGCCCCCACGGCATAGGCGTTGGGGCTGAAATCGAGACCGGCGAAGAAATTGACCTTTTCCTTGACCACCAATTCCTGGGCCATGCGCTTGGCCACGTCGGGGGCCGCGCCGGGCGCGTCGCGACGAATGATCTCCACCGGATGGCCGCCGATCTTGCCGTCGTGCTCCTTCAGGTAGATGTCCATGCCCATGTCAAACTGACGGCCATAATCGGCGTAGGGGCCGGAATAGGACGCGATGACACCAATTTTGATCGGGTCTGCGGCCTGGGCCGTGGATGAGAGGCCAAGACCGACGAGTAATGACGCGAGAAGGCGACCGGATTTACTCATGCTACATCTCCAGGTTATGGCCCCGTGATTGGGGACCTCTGCGTGGATTGACCCTGGTGCCCCACTGCCAGGCGGGGGACCCTGCGGGAGAAGGGGGCTGGGGTGTTGCGCCCCGAGTCAGCAGTTTGCGGGCGACTATGTGATCTTGGGTGGCGTTCACCGAGTCCACGGCGCGGAGGCAAGCGTCGCGGACATGGAACAGGGAAAAGGATCCGCAGGCGGGATCCCCCCCCCCGGGGAGGATGATCTCGCCGCCGGGATTGGTCCGACGCCGGACCTGGGCGCCGGAAACCTTGCCTTTTTCCATGGTCAGGCCTGCCGGTCCGGAACGCGGACCACCAAGCCAGCCAAGGCAGGTGAGACGGTCAACTGGCAGGCCAAGCGGCTGGTGGGCAGCCGTTCCGCCGCGACTCCCTCAAGCAAGCCGTCCTCCCCTTCGGATAAAGGAGGGAGGCCTGCCATGTCCGGCGTCTCCAGATAGACATGACAGGTGGCGCAGGAGCAGCTCCCGCCGCAGTCGCCATCGATCCCCTTGATGTCGTTCAGGATGGCGCCTTGCATGACGGACATGCCGTCGCCGATGTCCACGGTCTTCTGGGAGCCGTCGTGGAGAAGAAAAGTGACTGCGGTCATGGATCCTCGCACTACCCGATGGGGTACTTTGTCGTTAAAACAGGTCGAAATATTCCCGGTGTTCCCACTCGGTAACGTCCAATTCGAAGCGGCGGATTTCCGCTTCCTTGATCCGGGTGTAGTACTCGATAAAGCCCTCTCCAAATCCGTCCACGATGACCGGGTCGGCGCGCAGGGCGGCCACAGCCTCGGGAAGAGAATGGGGGAGAGTGGGGCAGTCGGTTTCATAGGGAACATCCGCGCCCGGTCCCGGCTCCAGCTTCCGGCGGAGTCCGTCGCGTCCGGAAATGGCCTGGGATGCCAAATAGAGGTAAGGGTTCGCTGCGGGCTCTCCCACGCGGTTCTCCAGGCGGGTGGCGGGGTCGCCCGGGCCGCCGATCAGGCGGATCATGGCCCCCCGGTTATCTCGACCCCAGACGACACGATCCGGTGCCAGGGAATAGGGGCGGTAGCGTTTGTAGGCGTTGATCGTGGGCGCCCCCATGATGGCCGCGCCCCGACCATGGGCGAGCAGGCCGCCCAGGTAATGGCGTCCGATCTCCGACAGGTCGTCCTCTCCCCCTGTCCGGGTTTCTCCGGCTTCGGTCATGAACATGTTGCGGCCGTTGGCGTCAATCAGGGACTGGTGCAAGTGCCAGCCACTGGACGCGACGTTCTCCAGCTTGGGGCGGCACATGAAGGTGACATGCAAACCTTCGCGTCGGCAGACCTCCTTCATGGCGGTGCGAAACATGACCATGTTGTCGCAGGTATCCAGACCAACGGTGGGAGCGAAGGTGAATTCAAACTGGCTGGGACCGAATTCCACTTCCATGGACACCAGGGGGAGACCCAAGGCCTCCAGATTGGCGCGTAGCTTATCCATGATCGGATCCACCGCGTCATAGGTGACTTCCGTCAGGTATTGGGCGCCGGTCGATAACAGGGTCACGTCCGGGGGGGTGCCCGGTTGTCCCGTGTGGGCGGGGGTGATGGCCCGGTCCGGGGCCCGGAACAGGTGGAATTCCACCTCCAGGCCCGCGACCATGTCGTAGCCCATCGCCTTCAGATCGCCGAGGGCCTTGCGTGCCACGCCCCGGGTGCAATAGGGCAGGGCTGTCCCGTCGGCAAAATGCAGGTCGCAGAGGACCCAAGCTGTTTTGCGCGCCCAGGGCAGAACCCGCCAAGTGGAGGGGTCGGCGACCATCAGCATGTCAGCGGCACCCCGCATCCGTGGCAGCTCCAACGCGCCGGAGCTGGTGAAGACCGGGAAGACGGTGCGGTGGGAGGTGTCCTTCAAGACCATGGTTGTGGCCATGGTCACTCCGCGCCGCAGGGCCTTCGCCGCCGCCTGGCCCACCAGGGCCTTGCCCCGGGGAAGGCCATGTTGGTCGACGAAGAGGAAGCGGACCACTTCGATGGTCCCCGCTCCGATCTCCGCCTCCAGCCGACGGGCGGCCTCCTCCTGCTCGGTGGACCAAAGGCCATGGTTTTCGACCAGGGTCTTCATGGTCATGCCTCGACCGGACCGCCCCAGGGGGCGGCGGCGCGGCGTTTGGCGTCTCCGGCGCGCCAATAGGTCTCGGTATCGCCGGAGCTGTCCACACCATCAAAGCTGACAGGGCCCTTGTAGGTGGGGGCCTCTTCGGCGGATAGGCGCATCAGGGGGGGCTCTCCCTTTTCCGCCTTGGCGATTTCTGCGGCCAGCAGACGTCGGTAGGCGATGATGCCCTTGTCGCTGGTGCCCAGGTGTTCGCGGGTGCGGTCCTGGATGGGGCCTTGGGATTCACAGGCCCATTGGTCATGGATGTTGATGTCGAAGCCCATGCCCAGGTAGGTGGCGGTGGCTTGCTCCTCCAGATCGTGCCCCCAGTTGTTGGCTCTGTTTCGCAGCGGGCGGTAATCCGGCTCTGGATAGGTTTCCAGGCGTTGGGCGCGCATGGTGGCTTTGTCGACGGGGGCGTCGAAGCTGGTGAAGAGGGTGAACCAATAATTGTTGTGGTCATCCACGGGCACGTGCCACTGGGTAATGGTCACGGTCGGGCTCATGGGGATGACGAAGGTCTGGGGGAAGACGATATTCGTGATCCGCACATGCGTATGGGTCTCGTCGATGCGGCGCAGGGTGCTCAAGCGCAGCCCATGCTTGACGGTCTCCACGGAAATCTCCGGGCGGTCGTAGTCCCGTAGAACCTTGGTGATGGGCAGGTCGCTGTCGATGGTCGTGGAGCGGAACTGTTTGCCATAGCTTTGTTCCGGATCATCATCCTCGAAGAAGCGGTGCAGGAAAGAGGCGTGAGCGGGATCCATGCCCACCTCAAGGGATTGTAGCCAGTTGCACTCCCACAGGCCCTTGAAGGCGAAGGTATGGCTGTCCGGGGCGGTAAAGCAGTCGAGCTCCGGGAACGCCGGAGGTTCGTCGGCGCCGACGTAGGCGAAAATCACGCCCGCATGGACCTCGACGGGATAGGCCTTTTGGCGGATGTTTTTGCAGAGCTGGCTGCCGATCGGCTCGGCGGGGGTCTCCAGACAGGTGCCGTCTGCGGCAAACAGCCAGCCATGGAAGGGGCACCGCAATCCGCCCTGTTCGCGTCGTCCAAAGGCGAGATCCGCCCCCCGGTGCGGGCAATCGCGGTCGAGAAGGCCGTAGCACCCGTCCTCATCTTGGAAAAGAACGAAGTTTTCGCCGAAGAGGCGGACGGCTTTGACTTTACGGGCGCCCTCGAATTCGTCGGTCAGGGCAACCGGTTGCCAATAGTGCCGCAGCAATGTGCCAGCGGGGGTCCCGGGGCCGACACGCGTGTAGAGGTCATTCTGTTTTTGGCTGATCATTGATAGCGTTCCTTGAAGGCTGCCGTGTGTCGGGCTTAACCGTCGTCCCCAATTTGCCCGATCCGCATTCAATTGCATGCCGTCGTGATAACTTTATCAACACTAAATTTTATATGGTTACTTTATAGGCAAAAAATAACACCCTCTATCTCTCGTAAAATCGTTTTGATACAGATGTATAAGGTATTCAAAAAATCTAATTCTGTTTTTTGGGTTCCTGGGGTGATATCGGTTCCAGTCGGATATTTTGGTGAATTGCATGCAACGTGTGGTCCGCGAGACCTGTTATATGATTGCCGGTACACATCATGGTCCGAAGGGGGAAAGCATGCGGTCCCAACAATCACGCATACTCGTGCAATTGCGGGATCTGATCCTGAAGGGGGAGTTCGCGCCGGGAGAGCGTCTGGCTGAGATTCCCCTCGCCGATCGACTCGGTGCGTCGCGCACGCCGGTGAAGTTGGCCCTCGCAACCTTGGAAAAGGAAGGTTTGGTGGAGGCCTCTCCCGGGGGCGGCTACGCCATGCGCACTTTCTCCCGGCGGGAATTGGATGACGCGATCGTGGTCCGCGGGGTGTTGGAGGGAACGGCTGCTCGCTTGTTGGCGGAGAATGGCATGACCCGGGATCAACGGGATGCTTTGCATGCCTGTCTGGAGCGGGGGGATCGGGCGTTGGCCGACGATGAACTGACCATTGACGGCTATGCGGACTACGTGGAGATGAATGATCGGTTTCATCAGTTGGTCGTGGAGTATTGCGGAAACCAGGCTTTGAAACGGGCGATTGATGTAAACGATGCCCTGCCTTTCGCGTCTGCCAGTGCCACCTTGCCAATGCATGCTTCGACGGGAAGCGGGCGCCGCTGGCTGCAGATCACCCATTACCAACACCACGTCATCGTGGGCGCCATCGAACAACGGGAGGGAACGCGGGCCTTGGCTGCCGCCATGGAACATATCGAAGTGGCGCGCATGAATTTACGGAGCGCCTTCGAACGGCCCGATGAGATGTCGGATATTCTGCCCGTGATCCGATTGCTCCGTCCCTAGAGTGAAACGGTTCGGGCATCCGTGTGATCAATCGGGTTTTCCGCTCCACGCAACCCCGGGCCAAAAAAAAAGGGGGTTGGGGGCATTGGCCCCCAAATGGGTTTGGGCAATCGCCCAAAATACGCGAGACATTGTCATAAACCTGATCTAAATCATATGATTAGAGTGGAATGAGACGGAAAACCGCGCACACTTTTCCTCATTCCGCTCTGGCGCCGGAACGGAGCTCACCCGATCCGTTGCTTGGCTCGCCCCAGGACATAGGCGGCGCGCGCGGTTTGCACCTCCTCTCGCTCGCTGACTTCGGGCACGGCCACGTCCCACCAGAAGCCACCGGCCTCGGTCGTGATCAGGGGGTGGGTGTCGATGAGGATGAAGGAGGGGCCTGCCGTTTCCCGCGCCCGGAGCAAGGCGGCCTCCAGATCCCCGACGGAGGAAACCTTTTCCGCCGTCGCGCCCATGGCTGCGGCATGTTGGACGAAATCGATGGTTGGAACGACTTCCTGGCGGGCGTCCTCCAGCAGGTTGTTGAAGTTGGCGCCACCGCAGGCCATCTGGAGTCGGTTGATGCAGCCAAAGCCCCGGTTGTCCAACAGGACTACGGTGATCTTCAGGTTCAGCATGGCCGCCGTCGCCAGTTCGGAATTGAGCATCATGTAGGATCCGTCACCGACCATGACGACGACCTCCTTATCGGGTTGGGCCATCTTGACCCCCATACCGCCCGCGATCTCGTACCCCATGCAGGAGAAGCCGTATTCCAGGTGATAGCCGCCGGGAATCTCGGCCCGCCATAGCTTGTGCAATTCGCCGGGAAGGCCACCGGCAGCGCAGAGGCCGATGACCTCCGTTCCAAGGGCGCGTTGGACCGCACCGATGACCTGGGCGTCGGAGGGGCGTTCCGCATTGGTGGGTGCCGTGGCGGCGTCGGCGGCCTGGATCCAGCGCGCCTTGCCTGCTTTGGCCTCCTCGCTCCAGGCGGTCGGCGCGGTCCAGTCTCCCAGGGCGGCGTCGATTTCCTCCAGTCCCATCTTGGCATCGGCCACCACCGGCAGGGCGGCCCGTTTGGTGGCGTCGAAGGGTTGGGTGTTCAGGGCGACCAGAGCCATATCCGGGTTCTCGAAGACGGACCAGGATCCGGTAGTGAAGTCCTGCAGGCGGCTTCCCACCGCGAGGACCACATCGGCCTGGACCACCAGATCGTTGGAGGCCGAGGTGCCGGTCACGCCCACCGATCCCATGTTCAGGGGGTGGGAGGCGGGAAGGGCCGATTTCCCGGCCTGGGTCTCAAGAACGGGGATCCCTCGTTTTGCGGCGAAGGCGCCCAGGGTGTCTCCGGCTTCCGAATAGAGCACGCCACCCCCACCGATGATCACCGGCTTCTCTGCGGATCGCAGGGCCTTTACCGCTGCGGAGATTTCCAGGGAGTCGGCCCGGGGGCGGCGGGGGATCCAGACCTTTTCCGCGAAGAGGGACTCCGGATAGTCGAAGGCTTCCGCTTGGACGTCCTGGCAGAGCGCCAGGGTTACCGGGCCGCAGTCTGCCGGGTCGGTGAGGACCGCCATAGCCCGCCGCAGGGCGGGAATGATCTGTTCTGGCCGGGTGATCCGGTCGAAATAGCGGGAGACCGAGCGGAAGGCGTCGTTGACCGTTGCCGTGCCGTCACCGAAATCCTCTGCCTGTTGCAGGACCGGATCGGGAATCCGGCTGGCAAAGACATCGCCGGGTAAAAGCAGCAGGGGCAGGCGGTTCACATGGGCCACGGCGGCGGCGGTGACCATATTCAACGCGCCGGGACCGATGGAGGTCGTGCAGGCCATCATGCGGCGCCGGAAGGTGGCCTTGGCATAGGCCACCGCAGCATGGGCCATGCTCTGTTCGTTGTGGGCTCGGAAGGTGGGAAGGGCATCCCGCAAGGGATAGAGGGCCTCGCCAAACCCGGAGACATTGCCATGGCCGAAGATGGCCCAAACCCCACCGAACAGGGGAAGGGTCTCGCCATCAATGACCGTCCTTTGACGGGACAGGAACAGGGCCACGGCCTGGGCCATGGTCAGTCGACGGGTTTTTTCAAAGTCAGCCATTTTTCACTCCTCCCTGTGTTCTTTTAACCCCTTGTTTTCGCGTGGCGCCGCTCACTCCAGCGGGTCCAGTTCCAGGGCCAGCCAGGCTTCCGTCAGCTCTGAAAACCGGTGGGCCATGTCGTCGATTGCGGCCTTGTCGTCCATTTCGTTCCGGAGCCATGCGCGGGCCGCCGGGCCGAAAATGCTCCGCCCCACGGCGAACCCCTTCACGCTGGGCGCGCAGCGGGCCGCCTTGAAAGCCCGTCGCAGGTCGTCCAAGGGGGCGTCGAGCCCAAGGAGCAGGATCCCCCGACACCAGGGATCATTGGCCGTGACCGTTGCGTCAATCCTGGCCCAGGCATCCTCCGAGACTTGCGGCTCCAGTTTCCACCAGTCTGGCTTGATGCCGGCAGCGTAGACCTCCTCCAAAGCCCGGGGAATGGTGGTGTCATCCAGGGGGCCCAGGGTTCCGGCGATGATTTCCACCAGGAGCTCCCGGCCCACTGCCCGCGAGGCGTCGTAGAGGCCCCGGAGCTTGTCGATCTGTTGGGCCTTCAGGTCGGCGGGGTCGTCCGGGTGGTAGAAGCAGAGGCATTTGATGCAGTGATCCACCGGCCATTCGATCAGGCGCCCCCCCGCATCCTGGGTGACCTCGAACCGCAGGGGGCGGGAGCCCGGCTCCTCCAGGGGTTTGGCGATCCAGAAGGGATGTTTTACCGTTTCAAACAGGGCCGACCGGCCATATTTGTCGTCCAGCAACAGACCATATCCTGGCCGCCCCTGGGCCACCTGGGCTGCGGCGCGTACGGCGAGCACCTTGAACGCTTCAATCCGCGCCACATCGGCCCCGGCTTCGCGGGCCATGTCCTCGAATTGCAGGCGGTGGTCACAGGCCAGGGCCATGACTCTGGGGTGCTCTTGGCGCCTTGTTGTGGACCAATGCACATGGTTGAGCCGTTTGTCTTTGCGCAGAGCCCGGTGGGGGCTGCCTTCGTCCAGGAACAGGCGCAATTCCTCGAAGGTCGGGATTTCCGGCGAGCAGAGGAGCCGCGAAACGGCGAAGGCCCCGCAGGCGTTGCCCCAGGTGGCGGCGGTTTGCAGGTCCTCGCCCCCCAACCAGCCGCGCAGGAACCCTGACAGGAAGCCGTCTCCGGCGCCAAGCGTGTTGTAGACCTCGATGGGGAAGCCTTGGCCGACGATGCCGTCTTCCAGGGTCCCGCCGATGGGACCGTCATAGACCACGCAGCCCATGGGGCCGCGCTTGAGGACGATGACACCCGGGGTCAGGGCGCGGATGGCCAAAAGGGCCTGGAGCAGGTCTTCCTCGCCGGAGGCGATGCGGATTTCCTCTTCGGTTCCGACGATCAGGTCGCAGTCGGGCAGGATCGTCCGGTAGGCCTCGGTGACTTGGGAGGAGGCAATATAGCGGCTTTCTCCCGCATCATGCCCCGCCAGTCCCCAGAGGTTGGGGCGGTAATCCACATCGAAGATCACCTTGCGTCCCAGATCCTTGGCGATCCGGATCGCCTTCTTTTGGGCCGCCGCCGCGTTCGGCTTCGAGAAATGGGTGCCAGAGACGAGAACCGACCGGGAAGTGGCGATGAAATCGGGATCCACATCCCCCTCTTCCAAGGCCATATCCGCGCAATTCTCGCGGTAGAAGATTGTGGGGAAGGCCGTATCGGACTCGACGCCCAGGACCACCAGGGCGGTCAACCGGGTCTGGTCCGTCACGATCCCCCGCTCGGAGACCCCTTCTCGCACCATTTGTTCCCGGATGAAGCGGCCCAGGCCCTCGTTGCCAACCCGGGTGATGACGCCTGACCGCAGGCCGAGGCGGGAGGTGCCGATGGCGATGTTCGAGGGGCAGCCGCCCACCGATTTGGCGAAGGATCCCACATCCTCCAGGCGGTTGCCGATCTGTTGCCCGTACAGGTCCACCGACGACCGCCCAATGGTGATGACATCCAACTCCTGGTTCGTTGAACCGGCCATGCGTGTTCCTCCCAAAACAATTCAACACAATGCGCCCCGGGTGGCTCCGCAGACGGAGCCGGGACGGTGTTTCTTTTCTTCAGATGGAACACGTATTCTATATTTTGGTCAACGGGAAATTTTGTTCTGAATTACTGCTTTCGGGCCTCTGCGACGGCGACGGTCAGGGCCATGCAAAAGGCCATGGAAGCGGAAAGGGAGCGGAATCCGGAGAAATCCTGTTCGGCGATTTCGAACCAAATCCGCGCACATTCGGCGATGGGGCTGAAGGGGCTGTCGGTGATGGAAATCAAGGGAACGCCTGCTCCGGCCACGATGCGGGCCAGGTGCACGGTGTCGCTGGAATAGGGGGTAAAGCTCATGGCGATGGCGGCATCCCGGTCCGTGGCGCTGCCAATGAGTTCCGGGTCGATGCCGGGGGCAGACCCGGCGAGGACGATGCGGAGTCCCATTTTTGCGAAGGTGTAGGCCATGGAACTGGCCAAGGGATAGGCGCGCCGCCGGGCGATCAGATAGATGCAATCCGCCTTGGCCAGAATGGCGACGGCTTCGGCAAAGCGGGCCACCTCCACCCTGCGGGACAGGGCGGCGAGGGAACCAGCCGCCGCGTCGAGGAAACCATAGAGGATCTCGGATTCGGCGGACCCCTCGGTGTCGACTCGAAGGGCGCGGATCCGATCCTGGTAGGAGCTGCGTTGCTCTTTGATGCGCGACCTGAACACGTCTTTGAGGTCAGAAAATCCAGCATATCCAAGCTGCTTGGCGAAGCGGACCAGGGTGGAGGGTTGGACGCCGATGGCTTCGGACACGCTTGCCGCTGTCCCGAAGGCAAAGTCATCGGGATTGCGAATCGCATACTCACCAACCTGTGCCAATCGCTTGGGCAGGCTGTCCTTGCGGGCAACGATCATGTCCCGGAACTGCTCGAAATCGGTTGGAGGCGGTTCGAGGTTGTTGTCGGTCATCGAGGATCTCCCTGGCTGGACCCGTGGTCCCGGCCCCTTCGGTGAAAGCGGTGTTCTCTATTTGGAATATTAATTTCGCTAAAGCCTTCCAAGGATGTCAATGGGTTATCCTCTTCTCCCCAGGCTTTGCCCTAGGCCCGGCCACTCATTTGCCGATGGCTTTGATTTATCAGAGGAACTCTGGAATGGTCCCGACCGTGAAAAAACTTGTTGCATGGGGATGAAAATGGAATAAAAATTTCGATAATCGGTGGTTGGCACTTCGACCAGTCTCTAAATACGCGGCCCCAGGATAATCAATCGGCGAAAACGTCGGACAGGGCTTCGGGACAAAAGCACCCGGGAGAAAACGAAAGGGAGAGCATGATACACTACGGGACAAATCCCATTGCCTGGTCCAATGACGACGATCAGACCCTCGGTGCCGATATCTCCCTGGAGCGTTGCCTGTCCGAGGCTGCGTCCATCGGGTTCGATGGCCTTGAAAAGGGGCACAAGATGCCCGGTGATGCGGCGGCGCTGAAAGCCGTTTTGGCGCCCCATGGATTGGCCTTCGTCTCCGGCTGGCATTCCTTGAACCTGCTGACCCAGTCGGTGGACGAGGAAAAGGCGGCGATCCAACCCCATCTGGATCTTTTGAAAGCCATGGGCTGTTCGGTCTGCATCGTCTGTGAGACCTCCAATGCGATTCACGGGCGGGATGACCGGCCCATTTCCCAAAGTCCTGCCCTGTCCGATGGGGACTGGGCACAGTTCGGGGCGGATGTGGAGGCCATCGCCACCCATTGCGCCGAACAGGGGATCCGCCTGGCGTACCACCACCACATGGGCACCGTGGTTGAGACCCCCGACGAGATCGATGCCTTCATGGCCCATACGGGCCCCCAGACCGCTCTTTTGCTGGATACGGGCCACGCCCTGTTTGGGGGAGGGGACCCGGAAGCCCTGGCTGCCAAATACATGGGCCGGATCGCCCATATCCATTGCAAGAATGTCCGGCCCGCCGTGCGTGATCAGGTTCGCGCCGAAGGTTTGAGCTTCCTGGAGGGGGTGCGCAGGGGTGTCTTCACCGTTCCTGGCGACCCCGAGGGGGTGGTCGCCTTCGAGCCCGTCCTGCGCATCGCTGCGGAGCATGGCTATGAGGGCTGGTTGGTTATCGAGGCCGAACAGGACCCTGCGGTTCGTAACCCGGTCGAATACCAGTCCCTGGGGCTGCGCTCCCTGCGGGCCATGGCCCGCGCAACGGGACTGGATACGAGCAGCCAGGAAGGAGCGGCGTGATGGCGGATCTGCTGCGCAAACCACAAGGCGAGACCGGCAAGGTCCATGACATCACCCCGGAAAATGCCCAGTGGCGCTACGTGGGATTCGGCTTGTACCACCTGAAGGCGGGGGAGCAGGCCGGGGAGGAGACCGGCGACCGTGAGTGTATTCTGGTGCTGGTTGAAGGCAAGGCCGAGGTGTCGGCGGACGATCAGGCTTTCGGAGAACTGGGCGAGCGCATGAGCGTCTTCGAAGGGACGCCGCCCCAGTCGGTCTATGTCCCCAATGGGACCCGGTGGGCGGCCAAGGCGACCACCGATTGCGTGATTGCGGTCTGCACCGCACCGGGGCATGGTGGCCATCCGGCCCGCGTCCTTCCCGTTCCCTCCTCTGAGGTTCGGGGCAAGGGAGCCAATACCCGTCATATCAACGCCATCGCCATGCCGGATGCGGATGTGGCCGACAGCCTGCTGGTGACCGAGGTTTTTACCCCCCAGGGGAACTGGTCCAGCTACCCGCCACATCGCCATGACGAGGACCGGGAGCCGGAGATCACCTATCTGGAGGAAACCTATTACCACCGGCTGAATCCCAAACAGGGGTTCGCCGTCCAGCGGGTCTTCACTGAGGACGGCGAGATTGACGAGACCATGGCCGTGTCCGACGGCGACGTGGTCCTTGTGCCCAAGGGACACCATCCCTGCGGCGTCCCCTATGGCTATGACCTGTACTACCTGAACGTCATGGCTGGACCGGTGCGCAAATGGTGCTTCCGGAATCATCCGGACCACGACTGGATTTTCCAACGGGACTCTCAGTAGCCCCCTTCCTGGCGGGAACCCGGGAACTCTCTCTCGCCCGGCCCCGCCCCTTTCCGCCTGGCGGTTCAACTGGCGCGCTCTCCTTGGACCGCCAGGCGGCTTTTCCATCGGGACCGGACCTTGGTCCGGTTGGCATGCAGCGTTCAATACACCCGGCGGCACAGGTCGGCGATTTGGCAATACGTCCGACGGGAACCGTCGGCGATTTGGGAGGTCATCACATGTTGAAGGTTGGGTTGCTGGGGGCGGGGCGTATCGGCCAGGTCCATGCGCGGACGATCGCCGCTCATCCGCGAAGCCAGCTCCATTCCATTTCCGATGTCAATGGGGAGGCCGCTGGAGCCCTGGCCGCCCCCTACGGGGCAGAGGTCCGCTCCACGGAAGCGATCCTGGCGGACAGTGCCATCGACGCAGTGCTGATCGCCACCTCGACGGACACCCATTCGGATCTGATCGAGGCCGCAGTTCGGGCGGGCAAGGCGGTGCTTTGCGAAAAACCCGTGGACCTGAGCCTGAAGCGGGCGCGGGCTTGTCTCGCTGTGGTCCGGGAGTGTGGCAAGCCGGTGATGATCGGCTTCAACCGGCGTTTCGACCCCAATTTCGCCAAGCTGAAAGCCGCCTTCGAGGCGGGGGAAATCGGCAAGGGCGAACTGCTCTCCATTACCTCCTTCGATCCGGCGCCGCCGCCGGTGTCTTACATCAAGGTCTCTGGCGGTCTGTTCCGCGATATGACTATTCACGACTTCGACATGGCCTGCTGGATCATGGGGGCTGCGCCAGAAAAGGTGAGTGCCACCGGATCTTCCATTGTGGATCCGGCCATCGGAGAGGCGGGCGACATGGATACCGCCGTCATCGTCCTGCAGTACGCCGATGGGCGCATCGTGGCCATCAAGAACAGCCGCCGGGCCGCCTACGGCTATGACCAGCGGGTGGAGCTTCTGGGGTCCGAGGGGCTGCTTTCGGCGCGCAATATGCTCGAGCATACCGTGGAGAAGCTGTCGGCGGAGGGCGCTTTGACCGCCAAGCCGGAACATTTCTTCCTGGAGCGCTATGCGCGGGCCTATGTCGCGGAATGGAACGCCTTCGTGGAGGCGATCCTGGATGGGGCGCCGATCCCGGTGAGCCTGGAAGACGGCATCAACGCCCTGGCCGTCGCGGATGCGGCGACCCAGGCGGCCCGGTCCGGACAATCGGTCGCCGTTCAGGGCGCCTGACAGACATCCCGACGGAAAGGGGGAAAAACTCCCTTCCTTCGTCCCGTGAACCGGGACGGGATGCGCGGCAAAATCGGTCGCCGCGCGTGATGAAAAACAAAAAGACAAACAAACCGAACAACAGGAACAGGAGACGGACATGAAGCTTTCAAAAATTCTCGGTGGTGTCGCCACGGCCGCAGTGATGGCCTATGGGACAAGTGCCATGGCGTCGGATATCATTGTGGTCGCCCATGGTCAGGCCAATGACCCGTTCTGGTCAGTGGTGAAGAACGGCGTGGACATGGCCGCCAAACATACGGGCGCCCATGTGGAATTCCGCTCCCCGGAGACCTTCGACATGGTGGCCATGGGCCAGATGATCGACGCCGCCGTGAACCAGGAGCCCGACGGGCTGGTGGTGTCGATCCCCGATGCAGATGCGCTTGGCCCCTCCATCAAGCGTGCGGTCGAGGCGGGCATCCCCGTGATTTCCATGAACGCCGGTTCGGATGTGTCCAAGGAGTTGGGCGCCCTGCTGCATGTGGGCCAGGATGAGTTCACAGCGGGAGAAATCGCGGGCGCGAAGCTCGCGGAAATGGGGGGCAAGAAAGGCATCTGCGTCAACCAGGAGGTGGGCAATGTCTCCCTTGACCAGCGGTGCGAGGGATTTGCCAAGGGCTTTGGCGGTTCCGTGAGCGTTCTACCGACCAGCAACGATCCCTCCGAGATTGAAGCGAAGGTGCGCGCGGCCCTGGAATCCGATCCCGATGTGGATACGGTCATGGCCCTGGGGGCCTCCACGGCCGGTGAACCCTCCGTCGCCGCCGTCAAGGCCTTGGGACGCACGGGTGACGTGAAGGTTGCGAGCTTCGACCTGTCCGCCAGCTTCCTGGAATCCGTCAAAGCGGGCGACGCGGCCTTCGCCATTGATCAGCAGCAGTTTCTGCAGGGATACCTGCCTGTGGTCTTCCTCGCCCTGAATGCCGACTATGGGCTGATGCCCGGAGGCAACGTGCCCTCTGGCCCGAACCTGATCACCGCCGATAAGGCCGGTCAGGTTGTCGAGCTGTCTGCCAAGGGCATTCGCTAACCAGGGTGGCATGCCGGGAAGGGGATGGAAAGCCCGTCCCCTTCCCGTGATCAGAGGGAGGAAGTCATGTCCGAGGAAGCGACGCCCGCCGTCGACGAGAGACTCAAGGAGGAGTCCGTTATCGCCCATGCCATGAAGCGCCCGGAACTGGGTGCGGTGGCGGGATTGATTTTGGTGACGCTGTTCTTTGCCGTCACGGCGGATGGCAGCATGTTCACCCTATCGGGAACCTTCAATTTTCTGAGTCCGGGCGCGCAATTGGGAATTCTGGCCATTGGCGCAGCGATGCTGATGATCGGTGGAGAATTCGACCTGTCCATCGGGTCCATGGTCGCCTTTGCGGGCATGGTCTTCGGCGCCTGTGTGGTCAACATGGACATGCCCCTGGCCTTGGCCATTCCACTCACCCTGGCCGCTGCCGGTCTGGTGGGCTCGGTGAACGGCTATATCGTCATGCGCACGGGATTGCCGTCCTTCATCGTCACCCTGGCTTTCCTGTTCATCCTGCGGGGGCTGTCCTTGGTCGGCTTGAAATGGGTGACCGATGGATCAACCCAATTGCGGGGCGTGCGCGACGCCGTGGAGGGGGATGCCCTCGCGTCCTTTTTCAGCGGTGACGCTTTCAGCGGTCTGTTCGGTTGGCTCGCCAAGATCGGGCTGATCGATACCTTCAAGTCCGGGTCGCCCAAGGTGCCCGGCGTCCCCATCGAGCTTCTGTGGTTCCTCATTCTGGCTCTGGCGGCCACCTATCTTCTGCTGCGGACGCCCGTCGGAAACTGGATCTTCGCCGCGGGTGGTGACGCCAATGCGGCGGCCAATTCCGGGGTTCCCGTCCGCAAGGTCAAGATTGCGCTGTTCGTCTTCACCGCCTGCTGTGCCGCCCTGCTGGCGATCATCCAGGTGCTCGATGCGGGCAGCACCGATGCCCGCCGCGGTTTCCAGAAGGAATTCGAGGCGATCATCGCCGCTGTGATCGGGGGATGTCTGCTGACCGGTGGGTATGGCTCGGCCATCGGAGCCTTCTTCGGATCCATTATCTTTGGCATGGTGGTTATCGGGCTGACCTACACCAACTTCGACCAGGACTGGTTCCAGGTCTTCCTGGGGACAATGCTGTTGCTGGCGGTGGTCTTCAACAATGCCATTCGCAAACGCGTGACGGGGGAGCGGTGAGATGGGAGATCCGATCATCGAACTCGACGGCATTGAGAAGCACTTCGGCAACGTCATTGCGCTGGCCGGTGTCAGCTTTGACGTCCGCCCCGGGGAATGTCATTGCCTGTTGGGCGATAACGGCGCGGGCAAGTCGACTTTCATCAAGGTCATGTCCGGGGTGCACAAACCCAGTCATGGGACCATGCGGTTCGAGGGAAAACCGGTAACCTTCGACACGCCGCGGGACGCCATGGAGGCGGGCGTGGCGACCGTGTTCCAGGATTTGGCCATGATCCCCTTGATGTCCGTGACCCGGAATTTCTTCATGGGTCGGGAGCCGACCAAGGGGAAGGGGCCGTTCAAGCGGTTCGATGTGGCCAAGGCCAACGCGGTGGCGGTCCAGAAAATGCGGGAGATGGGGATCAGCCTACGCGGTCCCGATCAGGCGGTGGGCACCCTGTCCGGTGGCGAGCGCCAGACCGTGGCCATTGCCCGCGCCGTGTATTTCGGCGCAAAGATCCTCATCCTTGACGAGCCGACATCGGCCTTGGGGGTGCGCCAGACCTCCAATGTCCTGGCGACCATCGACAAAGTCCGCAAGCAGGGGGTCGGCGTGGTGTTCATCAGCCACAATGTGCGCCATGCCATGGCCGTGGGGGACCGGTTCACCGTCCTGTGTCGAGGCAAGACTCTGGGAACAGCCTCGCGGGGGGAGATCTCTGCTGACGAATTGCAGGAGATGATGGCCGGGGGGCAGGAGCTGGCCGAGCTGGAAGGCTCTCTGGGTGGGACCATTTGAGATGGGGAGCCCCTTTTCCCTGGCGGCCTTGGAGCGCTCCCGCGCCGCCTTCACGCCGTGAGGTGGGGCTGGCTGCTGTAGAAACACTGTGAAATCAGGTCTTTGCGGAAAGCTAGGGCACTGAGCGGTTGGTGGAAGGGATGGGGCAACGTCCCCCTTGATCGCTTCGGGGGAGGAAAGGGAGGGGCTCATGGAAACAGCCGATCGGGCGGGCAGACCGGCGGAAACGCGGCGGCGCAGGACCGGTATCACCGATATTGCGTCCATACGCGTTTATATTTTTACCTTTTGTGGCGTCATGCTTTTGGGCGTGGCGGCCATCGGGTTGAGTTGGTGGCTGGGGGATCGGCAGGTCTCCGCCGCCTTTACGCGGAATCAGGTCTTCAACGATGCCGTTAACCGTGCCTATGACATTGAGCTGGTCGTCCGGGCCATTCCCGAGGATATGGTCCGCTACGCTCGAACGGGGGCGCCAGAGCGGCGGGATCGGGTGTGGCAGGCCCTCGACCAAGTGGGATCTTACCTGACTGAGGTGAAAGCGTCTGATCTGGCTGCGGATGTTGGCTCGGATGTGGACGGTGCCCAGGGGCCCTTGGCGGATCTGCGCGACCGTTTCCAAGCCTTGGACCAGGAGGTTGCCAAGCTGGGCCACCGTGATGGGGGCGCCGGAGGCGAGGCGCCGCCACCCGATACGCTCCTGGGAGGGATCGCTGCTTGGGGGGAGGCCATTCGAGATCAGGGGGATAAGGTGCGGGTGGCCGGAGACGCGATGGGGTCGGCCAAGCTGCTGGGGCAAATGCCGAAAATCGACAAAGCTGTGGAGGACATCCTTGCCGGAGACCCCGGCGCCGCAGAGGAAGCCTTCCAGGTCTTGACCGCCCGGTTCGAGGGCCTGCGCCGGATCATCGGGAAACTTCGGGTCGAGGACACCCGTTTGGCTCCGGCCCTGACGGAGGCGATCGACGGATACGAGACCTCGGTCAAGGGGTGGATTGCGTCCTCCCAGGCCGCCATAGGTCTGTTGGAGGACGCTCAGGGGCGCTATGAGACTCTGTCGGAGCATCTGACCCAGGCCCGGGATCACTTGTCCAAGACAGCACAGGCCGCCGGGATCCGGCTGAGAGCCGTCCGCTCCGAAACGGGGGCCTGGATCATGGCCATCGTCGCCGGGGTGGCCTTGGCGGTTCTGGGGTTCCTGGGGCTCATGACCTTTGGCGTCGTTCGGCCCCTGGAACAGGTCCGGCAGGCCATCACCGAACTGGCCAAGGGCGACCGCCATGTGGTGCTGGCCAGTCTGCCGCGTCGGCACGAATTGGGCGCCATTGTCGATACCCTGCGGGTCTTCCGTGACAATGCGGCGGAACGGGCCCGTTTGGAGCGGCAGAGGCGGGAGGAACAGGAGCAGCGGGAGCGCGGTAACCGGGATCTGAGGGAGCGGATTGCTCGGTTCGAAGGGGATATCGGCGCGGTGGTCTCCGGTATCGGTGCCGCTGCGGAGCGGATGGAGGAAACGGCAAGTGGCTTGACCGCCTTTGTTGATGGCTTTCGGAACAGCACCGCCTCGGTGACGCGCGCAACCGAGGTGGCGGCAGTGAACATCGACGGTGTCTCGGAGGCTTCGGGCGAATTGAGTTTGTCCATTTCCGGAATCGGGCAACAGGCGAGCAGCGTCATGCAAACCGTTTCCCAGGCTGTGGATCAGGCCGGACGCACTCAGGTTATCGTCGGCGACCTGGACGCCATCGCGGGTCGGATTGGCGAGGTGGTGGTTCTGATCCAGGCCATCGCCAGCCAGACTCACCTTCTCGCCCTGAACGCAACCATCGAAGCCGCCCGCGCGGGAGAGGCGGGGAAGGGCTTCGCCGTGGTTGCTGGGGAAGTGAAAAATCTGGCCGAACAGACTGCAAAGGCCACAGAGGACATTTCTGACCAGGTCTCGGGCGTTCAGAAGGCCACCTCGGAGACGGTGGAAGAAATGGACCGCTTGACCGGGACCATGCGAGAGATCGACGGCATCATTCAGGCCATTGCCGCAGCCGTGAAGGAGCAGGCTGCTGCGACCGAAACGATCTCTGGCAATGTGCGGGAGGCGGCGGTCGGGGCGGCGGATGCGGTCGGGGATGTCCAACGCATGGCCGTTGCCGTGGATGACACTTCGAGAAACGCCACGGATGTGCGAGAGGCTTCGGATGCCGTTGGCTCCTGGGCGCGGGATCTGGAGCGCCATGTGTCCGGTTTTCTGAGGGAAATTGGCACGACTTGAGAGACCGTTATACCAAGCGGCGCGGGTTGAAACCCACGCCGCTTTTCTTGCGTTCAAACGCCAGGCGGGCTTTTACGCGCCATAAGGCGCGGCGGCCAGTTGGCCGCTTCCAAGGTGCGGTGAGGCAAACGCACCGCACCTTGGTATTAGGCCCAGTCTGACTCAGTCATAGCGCTCCTTTCTCGGCGAAAAGAGCGGGGTATCGCTCATGCAGTTTTCGCACAGCTGTTTTACCGGTTTGCCGATTGTGCAGGTGCACAATCGGCGCTATCTCCTTGGCCAATGACCATGAATAAGCGCCCCGATCCGGCGCCTTATAGGAGCTAGCGAGATGGCGACGATAACCTCTGTTTCCCAAAACCGGTTCGATATCTTCGCCCTGTTTGGCCAAATGATGGCGCATGTTCGCGTCTCTCTGGCGCAGTGGCGGGCTTTCCGCCGGACCTACGACGAACTGAACTCGATGAGTGATGCGGAGCTTGACGACCTGAATATGCGCCGCTGTGATCTGCGGGATATCGCCTGGCAGGCCGTTCGCGGGAATTGACTGGCTTCCGCGTCTGTTCCGGGCGGTTGATATGACGGAAAACACGGGAGACGATAGTGTCTCGTGTTTTTTGGGCGATTGCCCAAGCCCATTTGGGGGCAAATGCCCCCAAACCCCCATTTTTCTTGTGGCCTGGGGTCCGGGGTCTGGGGCCTTTCGGCCAATAAATGCCCGGGGTCTGGGGCCTTTCGGCCAATAAATGCCTTGAGTCTGGGGCCTTTCGGCCCCAGTGGGGGACGGGGCAAAGCCCCGTGAAGGGAACACTCTTTTCTGTCGCCTCCGCGAAAGCAGGGGTCTGTATTTTGTGTTTTTGTTCTGAAACCGCCACCGCATCTGGATTTCCGCTTTCGCGGGACTGACGACTTTGGATCCTTCGCGTATTTTTCCGCAGCCTGTTATGTGTAATCCACCCAGACCCCACCGGCATCGGCGGAGCGTACGCAGGAGTCGACCCAACGGACGCCGTTGAGGCCTGCGTCGATGTCCGGATACCAGAAGTCCGCAGGCAGGGGACTGCTTGCGCCGACCATGGCGATGGCGAAGCGGTCGTACAGATTGGCCCAGGCCTCGAACAGGCCTTCGGGATGTCCGGCAGAGATCCGGTCTTCCTCCAGGGCATCGGGAGTTAGGTAGGACATGCCCCGCTCCAGGATACGGGCGGGCTCTCCCTGGACTTCGAAGGTCAACTGGTTGGGCCGCTCGTCCCACCACTCCAGGCTGGCTTTTTCCCCGACGATGCGGACTTTCTGCCCGTGCATGGCGCCCGCGTTGACGCAACTGGACCAGACCGTTCCGAAGGCACCGTTGTCGTATTCCATGAGAGTGACGGCGTTGTCTTCCAGGGGCGCGCGGCTTTTGACGAAGCTTTGCCGGGCGCAGAGCAACCGCTTGATCGTCAGGTGGGGGAGGATGACTTCGGACAGGTAGACAGGATGGGTCGCCAGATCGCCCAGGACATAGCTGGGACCGGCGAAGCGGGGATCCACCCGCCAGCGGGCGGCGGCGTCGTGCTCCTCGACGGGGGCGCTGTGGAAGCCATGGGCGAATTGTAGGTTCACCAGCCGAATGTCCCCCAGAATACCGCTGGCCACCATGGCGCGGGCTTGGCGGATTGTCTGGTATCCGGCGTACCCATAGGCGACGCCAACGACCCGGTTCTTGTCGGCGGCAAGAGCCTTGAGGTCTTCGGCCTCGGCTACCGTAAAGCAAAGGGGTTTTTCGCAAATGACATGCAGCCCATGCTCCAGGGCCCTTTTGGCGATGGCGTAATGGGTGTTGTTGGGCGTGGCGATGGAAACCGCCTCGATGCCGTCGGGCCGCTTCGCTTCCTCTGCGAACAGAGTTTGGTCATCGGCATAGCAGCGATCCGCGTCCAGACCGAGGGCGACGCCGAAGGCCCGACCGCGCTCCGGATCAATGTCGAACGCGCCCGCCATCAGATTGTACAGGCCGTCCCGCGTGGCGGCGCAGCGGTGACTATAGCCGATTTGGCTGTTCTTGCCACCTCCCACCATGGCCCAGCGAATGGGGCGGGTGGACCTCCGTTCTCCCGAAATCATGAACACCTCTCCTTGTGATTCCGCAGTCTCGGGCCTGACGCCGGATGGGCCATGGCCGGACCGTCTCTTTGGGTCTCAGGGATCGTAAGGGGGAGAGCCGGGGGCAGCTACTTCTTTTAGAGCATCGAGGTCTTCACTTTTCACAGGACACGACAGTGTCTCGTCTTTTTTGGGCGAGTGCCCAAGCCCCTTTGGGGGCGATGCCCCCAAACCCTCACTTTTCTTTTAAAAATAACAGCCTGGAGCCTTTCGGCCAGTAAATGCCGGGGGTCTGGGGCCTTTCGGCCCCAGTGGGGGACGGGGCAAAGCCCCGTGGCGGGAAAGGACCGACTGTCGTGTACCGTGATCACTTTTCCGCTCGGTATTCTAAACCTCTGACTTTGACGCAAATCGTCACGCCTACGGCGTGCGTTCCGCCCGTCGCAATCTGTTCCAGATTGCTCGGGATTTGCTCTAATCGGTGTTTCCTGCGTCGATTTCGTCGAGGAAGGCCGCGACGGTGCGCATGCAGGCATCCCGTTCCTCCACATGGGGCATGTGGCTGGAGTCCTCGAAGATGACCCAACGGGTGTTGGGAATATTGTCCGCGAAGGGCTGGACAACGGCGGGGGTGGCTTCGTCATGGCGACCGGAAATTAGCAGGGTCGGGGCTTCGATCTGATGCAGGCGGTCAATCACCGACCAATCCCTCAGGCTGCCGATGACGTGGAATTCCGTGGGCCCGTTCATTGCCCCGTAGACCGTGGAGTCCGCATCCATTAGCGCGAAGGTCCGTGCGACCTCCTCGGGCCAGGGGACGACGCGGCAGACATGCCGGTTGTAGAACACCTGGGACGCGGCCTTGTAGTCCGGATCGGTCAGCGTTCCCGCCGTTTCGTGGCGGAGCAGGGTGTCTTGGACCTCCGGCGGGAGGGCTTGGCGCAGGCGGTTGGCCTCGCTGACCCAAAGCCGCATGGAGGGAGGGGAATTGGCGAGGATCAGGCCCTTTAACCCCTTGGGTCGACGCACCGCGTGTTCGGACCCCAGCATACCGCCCCAGGATTGGCCGAGGTACATGTAGTTGTCCGCGATCTTCAGGTGCGCGAGCAGATTGTCGAGCTCCGCCAGGAACAGCGCGATCGTCCAAAAGTCCGAGGGGGCATCGGGCAGATGGGTCGAATTGCCATTGCCCAATTGGTCATAGTGAATCACCGCGCGGCCCGTGGCGGCGATATCGCGGAAGGAGTCCACATAGTCATGGGTGCATCCCGGTCCGCCATGGGCGACGACCAAAGGG
Source organism: Rhodospirillum sp. A1_3_36 (assembly GCF_047263945.1). Lineage (NCBI taxonomy): Bacteria > Pseudomonadati > Pseudomonadota > Alphaproteobacteria > Rhodospirillales > Rhodospirillaceae > Rhodospirillum > Rhodospirillum sp. A1_3_36. The sequence goes on from NZ_JBLAVB010000007.1 coordinate 105,066, forward strand.
GTTTTGTCCGCGTCAAGGTCGCCGGTAATACGATACCAGGTTTGGTGCTCGCCGAAGGGGGCGAAGCCCTCGAATGACATCTGGGAGGACACGGCTGGCTTCCTTTTCCGCTCGTTTGACGGGAAAAGCCTAGCCGGGAAGGGGGGGCGCCGGAACCCTCTCAAAACTAATAGGATGCTGTCCTGTGGATGGAGGTCCGACCGGTCGCCGGATCAAGGGGCTTTGCCACCTGCTCCACTGGGGCCGAAAGTCCCCAGTCCCCCAAGTCCTTAAAAACGAACAAAAGAAAGGGAGGTTTGGAGGCTTGGCCTCCAAATGGGTTCGGGCGATAGCCCGGGTTTTGGTCACAGTGTCGTGTCCTGTGTCTTAGCGGTCTGGCTGGTCGCCGGCTCAGAGATCCAGCAGGCGATAATGGTGGGCGAGGACGACCGCATGGGTCCGGTTGCGGGCGCCCAGTTTGCGGATCGCCGAATTGATATGCAGCGTGACCGTGGGAATGGACCGGTTGAGGCGATAGGCGATTTCCTTGGCGGTCAGGCCTTCGGCGGAATAGCGCAGACATTCCCGTTCCCGGGGGCTGAGGGAGACATGGGCGCATTGGCGCTCCCGATCGTCCAGCAGGGGGAAGAGGGAGTCGTGGAACATCTGCCCGGCCAGGGAACAGGCGGCCAGGGCGGAATGGGCCTCCCGTTCGAAGCCGCGTCCGGCGCCCCGCCGAATCGCCGTGAAGGTCGCCAGGTCCCCCCGACCGAGGTGGATGGGAACGGTGATCCCATGGGTGAGATCCGCGTCTTGGAGGAAGCGGGCGACCGGTGCATGTTTGTCGGTCATGTATCCGGCCAGGGCGCTGGGATTTTCGTCCTCACGGTAGGACCAGATGAAGGGGGCCGCCATGCGCGAGGCCATGGATTGAACGGGATCCCGTTGGTAATAGCCATGGTCGCACCAGAGGGTCCGCATGTCCTCAGGCACATCCCGCAGGGTCAGATGCGAGGGCGTCAGCAGGTCACCCGTCGGCGAGAAGGCCACGGGACTGTAGTCGTAAATCAGCGAGGTGAACCCCAGGGCACGAACGGCATCCAGGGCCAGATCGGCCTTCTCGTCGACCGTGGCCCCGGACGAAAAGAGGGAGTCGTAGTCGGTGATGGTGTCGAGCATCTCATGGCTCCCTGGTCGTTGGTGGAAGAGGATGGATCCAGACCCCCCCGCCTTAACGGATCCCTTCCCCTTCTGTTTGGGGGCTTGGCTGTTTGGGTGGCCGTGTCCGGACGGTCTGCACTCTGATGGCCGACGTTCGGATAGCCTGCGTTCGGATGGCGGGCCGGTGGTCCCCTCCGCGCTCACCAATTAATCACAGGTGCGGGCCACGCTCAATTCCTCGTCAAACTATTAGTTTTGATGGGTGGCGCGCAAGGAACCCGATCCACTAGGCTTTCCGTACAGTGAGCGTGGATGTTGAGGAAAGGCAGGCGGGCCATGTGGCGAGAGTTGGAACCCGATTGGCGCAAAACCGTCGAGGTGGATGGATTCGCCGTCCAAGCCTACGGTTTTGGCGAAGGGGACGAGGTTGTCTTGTGCCTGAATGGCGGGCCCGGCCTTCCCTGCGACTACCTGCGCGAGGCCCACTCCTGTCTACGGGACAAAGGCTACCAAGTGGTTGCTTTCGACCAACTGGGAACGGGCGCCTCGGACAGGCCAGAGGATCCAACCCTGTGGACGATAGAGCGCTACGTGGAGGAAGTCGAGACCCTGCGGCTGGCCCTGGGATTGGGCCGAGTCCATCTGTTGGGGCATTCCTGGGGGGGCTGGCTGGGCATTGATTACGCCCTGACCCACCCGGAGGCCCTGCGCACGCTGATCCTGGAAAACACCGTGGCGGACATGCCCCATCTGGTGTCCGAGCTGGAACGTCTGCGCGGTGCCCTGGGCTCCGAAACCCTGGCGATGATGCGCCGACACGAGGCGGAAGGCACCTTCGACCACCCGGAATATCAGGCGGCGGTGACCATTCTGAACTATCGCCATGTCTGCCGCCTCGACAGTTGGCCCGCCCCGGTCGAACGCTCCCTGGGGGACTGGAACATGGGACCCTATGTCACCATGCAGGGGCCCAACGAGTTTTTGTATACGGGCAATCTGAAGGACTGGAACCGGGTGGCGGATCTGCATCGCATCACCGTTCCCGTCCTGATCACCACCGGTCAACACGATGAGCTCACCCCGGCCTGTGCGCTGCGCATGAAGCTCCATCTGCCCGACTCGGAATTGCATGTTTTCCCCAACAGCAGTCACATGCCCTTCTATGAGGAGCCGGATGCCTATTATCCCGTGTTGCTGGATTTCCTTGAAAGGAATCGCGGCCAATGAGTGGGACCATGGCGACAACGGGCCTGCTGGCCAATGGCTTCCGGGTGTGGAGCGATCGGGCAGCCGATGAGGTGACGGATATCCCCGTCCAGGGGCATCGGGTCCGGGCCTATTCCTATGGCGATGGGGAGGAGGTCCTGTTCTGTCTGAACGGCGGGCCGGGGCTCCCCTGCGATTACCTGCGCGATCCCCATGTTCCCCTGACAGGGGCGGGCTATCGCGTCGTCTCCTACGACCAATTGGGGACGGGGGCCTCCGACCACCCCACCGATCCCGCCCTTTGGACCATCGAGCGCTATGCCGACGAGGTGGAGGCGGTGTTGCAGGCCCTGGGCCTGGAAAAGGTCCACTTCCTTGGCCATTCCTGGGGCGGCTGGTGTGGCATTGAATATGCCCATCGCTATCCCCAGCGGATCAAAAGCATGATCCTGGCCAACACCTGCGCCGATATTCCCCATTTGATGGGCGAAATCGAAGGGCTCCGGAACGCTCTGGGATCGGAGACCGTGGCGATGATGCAGCGCTACGAAGCCCTCGGCACCTATGACCATCCGGCCTACAAGGCGGCGATCACGCTGCTCGATTACCGCCATATCCGGCGTCTGCCCGAGCGCCCGATCCCGGCGGCCCGGTCGAACGACGGGTTCAACCAGGATATCTACCGGGCTGTTCAGGGGCCGAACGAATACCACTACATCGGCAACCTGATCCGGTGGAGCCGTTTGAAGGAGCTGGAGGCCTTCGACTGGCCGACCTTGATCCTCAACGGCCAGCACGATGTTCTGACGCCCGCCTGTGGTCGCCTGATGCATCAGGCCATCCCCGGGTCGGAGATCCGGATTTTCCAGAACAGCTCCCATTCGCCCTTCTTTGAGGAGCCGGAAGCCTATCGGGCGACCCTGTTGGATTTCCTTGGGCGAGCTTGCGGGCATTCCAGCGGCTTTGGGAGCTAGGTATGGGGCGGTTTTCGTTCATCCTTCGGCGTCCCCTACAGCTTCTGCCGGTGCTGTTCGGGATCAGTGTGATCACTTTCGTGTTGGTCCATTCGATTCCCGGTGATCCGGCACGGACCCTCCTTGGCCCGCGCAGCACGCCCGCAGCCATCGAGCGGATCCGGGAGCAGTTCGGCCTGAACGAGCCCCTCTGGGTGCAATACGTCTACTTCGTAAAAAACCTGGTCCATGGTGAAATGGGCAAGTCCATTCTGTACAAGGTGGATAGCCTCAAGCTGATCGCCAGCCGCATCGAACCGACTCTGTTCCTGGTTCTGGGTGCCGTCGTTTTGGCCCTGCTGATCGCCGTTCCGCTGGCGACGGCCTCGGCGCGGAACCGGGGTGGCCCCATCGACCATATCATTCGTCTGCTCAGTACCGCCGGTCTGGGGTTTCCCCCCTTCTGGCTGGGAATCATGCTGATCCTGCTGTTTAGTGTGCAGCTTGATCTGGTGCCGGTCAGTGGCTATGGGCGGACGGTCCTGGACAAGCTCCATCACCTGATTTTGCCCTGTCTGACGGCGGCGCTCGCCCTGTCTGCGGTGCTGACCCGAAACCTGCGCGCGAGCATCCTGGCTGAGTTGAATTCGGATCAGGCGATGGCGGCCCGGGCCCGTGGGCTTCCTGAATCCCAAGTTTATTGGCGCCATGTGATGCCCAATTCCCTGGTTCCCACCATCAATCTGCTCGCGGTCAATATTGGGTGGCTGATCAGCGGTTCGGTGGTCATCGAGACCGTTTTCGCCCTGCCTGGCATGGGACAGTTGCTGGTGCGCGCCATCTTCACCCGCGACTATATGATCGTGCAGGCCGTCGCCATGGTCTTTGCTTGTGCCACGGTTTGCGTCAACTTCCTGGCCGACATTCTGACCGTCGCCGTCGACCCGAGGATCAAGCTGTGAAGGCCGCGCGTTCGACCTTGGCCCGGGGGGGCTGGCGGATGTCCTTCGGCGGGGGGAATGTGCCCCTGTATCTGGGCATGGCTATTATCGGGACCTGGTTTTTGGTGGCCCTGCTGGCCCCGGTCCTGGCGCCCTATGATCCCATCTTGCAGGATGCGACGGCGCGGATCTCCCCTCCCAGCCTGGATCACCTTTTCGGAACCGATAATTTTGGGCGGGATATCCTGTCCCGGGTGATCTGGGGGGCCCGGGTGGATCTGCAGATTTGCGTCTTTGGCGTGGTCTTTCCGTTTCTGATCGGGACCTTCGCGGGAGGGCTCGCCGGGTTCTTCGGCGGATGGACGGATAGCCTGTTCATGCGTCTGATTGATATCGTCCTGGCCTTCCCCTTCCTGGTCCTGATGTTGGCAATCATCGCCATCCTTGGTCCTGGCCTGGGGAGTTTTTATCTGGCGATGGCCCTGGTGGGCTGGGTGTCCTACGCCCGATTGATCCGCGCCCAATTCCTGGTCCTCAAGAATGCCGATTTCGTCCAGGCCGCCGTCAGCCTGGGATATGGTCCGCTCCGGGTGATGGTCCGACATCTGCTGCCCAATGCGATCTTGGGATCTGTCGTCTTTTCCATGTCCGATGCCGTTCTGGTTCTGTTGAACGGGGCGGCCATCAGCTACCTGGGGCTGGGTGTGCAGCCCCCCACCGCCGAATGGGGGATCATGATCGCTGAAGGGCAAAGCTTCATCTCCAGCGCCTGGTGGATCACCGCCGTCCCCGGTTTCGCCATCGTGTCCCTGGCCATGGGCTTCAGCCTGCTCGCCGATGGCCTGGGTGAGGTTCTGGGAGTGAAGGAATGAGCGAGCCCATCCTCAGCCTGCGGGAGCTGTCGGTTTCGGCTCAGACTCCGCAGGGGCCACGCGCCATTGTCGATCGGGTCTCTTTCGATCTGGACCCGGGTGAGATCCTCGGGCTGGTCGGGGAAAGCGGGTCGGGCAAAAGCGTCACCTGTCGCGCCCTGATCCGGCTTCTGCCCAGTTCGACCCTGTCGATCACCGGTGGGTCGATCCTGTCGCAGGGCGAGGAGGTGCTGACCATGGATGATCAGCGGCTCCGGCGATTGCGCGGGGGCTCCATCGGCATGATCTTCCAGAACCCGACGAGCCATCTGGATCCGGTGATGAGCATCGGGGACCAGATCATGGAAAGCGTGCGCCACCACCGGTCCGTCGGCAAGAAGGACGCCCGGGACCGGGCCATTGAGGTCCTGACCCAAGTGGGGATCCCCGATCCGGTCCACCGACTGACCAACTATCCCCACGAGTTCTCGGGCGGCATGCGCCAAAGGGCGATGATTGCCGTTGCCCTGGCCTGTGACCCGGACGTGCTGATCGCCGACGAGCCCACCACGGCCTTGGATGTGACCGTTCAGGCCCAGATATTGCGTCTGTTGATGGACCTTCGTGATCGGAATGGCCTGTCCATCATCCTCATCACCCATGATCTGGGCATTGTCGCCCAATCCTGCGATGGGGTGGCGGTCATGTACGGGGGCCGCATTTGCGAGCGTGGTCCCATGCGCACCATTCTGAGCGACGCCAAGCATCCCTATACGGCGGGATTGATCGCCTGTCAGCCAGGGGAAGCCCCCAAGGGCCAGCCGGTTCGCACCATTCCCGGTCAGCCCCCGACCGTCGGTGCCATGCCCTCGGGATGCCGCTTCCACCCCCGCTGCGCCAAGGCCCAGGCGGATTGCGCGGTGACCCAACCGGCCATGGTGGCCCTGGCCCCGGACCATGACTTGGCGTGCCACCATCCCTTGGGTTCGAGCGAAGGGGGGCTGTCCGCATGAGCTCCCCCATCAATCATGGCCCCCCCCTTCTCGAAGTCGAGGACTTGGAAGTCCACTTCAATCGCGGTCGGAGTCTCTGGCCCGGGGCCAAGTCCAGGACCGTGCGTGCGGTCAACGGGGTCTCCCTCACCGTCCGTCCCGGGGAAACCATCGGTCTGGTGGGAGAGTCCGGTAGTGGCAAGAGCACCTTCGGCCGGGCTGTCCTGCGTCTGGAAACCCCTACGGCCGGATCGGTTCTGTTTGAGGGCGTGGATATGGCGCGGGGGACGCGCGGTGATATCGCCACCCTGCGGCGGCGAACGGCGATGATCTTCCAGGACCCCTATGGCAGCCTCAATCCCCGCATGACCATTGGCGAAGCCATCGCCGAGGTCCTTCGGGTCCACCGGCTGGTTCCTGCAGATCGGATCAATGACCGGGTGGGAGAATTGCTGACCCTGGTCGGTCTGGAGCCTGCCCAGGCCACCCGAAAGCCGGGCGATATGAGCGGCGGCCAATGCCAGCGGGCGGGGATCGCGCGGGCTCTGGCGATCGAACCCCGTTTGATCATTGCCGACGAATGCGTTGCCGCCTTGGACGTGTCCATTCAGGGACAGATCATCAATCTGTTGATGGAGCTGCGGGCCCGCATGGGGCTGGCGATGATTTTCATTGCCCATGATCTGGCCATCGTGCGGCATCTCTGCGACCGGGTGGCGGTGATGTACCTGGGCCGGATCGTGGAGGAGGGGCCGACGGAAGCTGTCTTCACCGCGCCGCGCCATCCCTATACGGCCTCTTTGATCGCGGCCATCCCCGACATCAATCCGGATAACCCCTTGCCTGCGGATCCCCCACCGGGTGATCCGCCCAGTCCGGTCCATTTGCCTCCCGGCTGTCCGTTCCATCCCCGCTGCGCCTTTGCCATCGAGGCCTGCAGCAGCGGCGGGCCGCCACCCAAAAAAGGGGATGAAAACCACTGGGGCGCTTGTCTTCACCCCCCGTCGGTTTTTGCCCCTACCGTTTCTACCCAATGATGAACCCCCGTCAGGAGATTTGTGATGCTCGGAAGAAGAAACATGTGGTTTGGCGCTGCGGCGGCGGCCTTCTTATCCTTCGCGACGGTTGCCCCCACCGTCGCCCAGGCCGACAACGTCCTGACCATCGGGCGCCGGGAAGGCAGCTCCACCTTTGATCCCATCAAGACCGCGCAGAACATCGACAACTGGGTGTTTTCCAACGTCTATGATGTGCTGGTCCGCGTGGACAAAAGCGGGACCAAGCTGGAACCGGGTCTGGCGGAAAGCTGGGAGGTCTCCGATGACGGCTCCGTCTACACGCTCCATCTGCGGGACGCGAAGTTCTCCGACGGGTCGCCGATCACCGCAGACGATGTCATCTTTACCCTGACCCGCATCCGCGATGACGAAGGGTCCCTTTGGTCCGATTCCTACAAGGTCATCAAGGATATGACCGCGCCGGATCCCAAGACCGTCGTGATTACCCTGGAGGGCCCTTCGGCGCCGTTCCTGCCTTCGCTCGCTTTGCCGGGAGTCTCCATCCTGTCCAAGGCCGGATTCGAGGAGATGGGAGCGGAGGCTTACGCCGAAAAGCCCATCGCGTCCGGGGCCTTCGTGGTGGATGAATGGCTGCGCGGCGATCGGGTGATTCTCAAGAAAAACCCCGAGTTCTGGGAGGCCGACCGGGTCAAGCTTGATGGGGTCGAATGGATTTCCGTGCCCGATGACAACACCCGTATTCTCCAGGTGCAAAGCGGTGAGTTGGACGCGGCGATCTTCGTGCCGTTTTCGCAGATCGAGGAACTCAAGAAGGATCCCAACCTGACGGTCCACCTGGATAAGTCCACCCGGGAAGACCACCTGTTGATCAACCACTCCCATGCCCCCTTGGACAACAAGCTGGTGCGCCAAGCCCTGGACTATGCCATCGACAAGAAGGCGATCGTTGATGCGGTCACGTTTGGGATTGGCACGGTGGCCAATTCCTACATCCCCGATGGGGCCCTGTACCACTATGCCGACAACCTGCAGCGTCCCCATGACGTGGCGAAGGCCAAGGCTCTGTTGGCCGAAGCGGGCGTCAAGGATCTGAAGCTGGACTATCTGCTTGCGGCGGGCAATCAAGTGCAGGAACAGACCGCCATTCTGGTCCAGCAACAGCTTGCCGAGGCGGGCATCACCGCGACCCTGCGGAAGATGGATGCCAGTCAGACCTGGGACATGTTGGTGGCCGGGGATTACGACATCTCCATGATGTATTGGACCAACGACATCCTCGATCCGGACCAGAAGACCACCTTTGTCCTGGGCCATGATTCCAACATGAACTACATGACCCGCTACGAGAACCCCAAGGTCAAGCAACTGGTCGCCGATGCCCGCGTCGAACTGGATCCGGCCAAGCGCGAACAGATGTATATCGACCTGCAGAAGATGGCCAAGGACGACGTCAACTGGATCGATCTGTACTACAGCCCCTATTGCAACGTGACGCGCAAGAATATCGAAGGGTTCTATCAGAACCCGTTGGGCCGGTTCTTCCTTGAGGACACAGTGAAGAACTGATCGCGTCCCCTATCGCGCTATCCATAAAAAAGGCCGCTGTCCCCTGGGATGGCGGCCTTTCCGTTAGAGTGCTCCGAGATCAAAATCCACTGGCGTTGCGGGATTTGCCTCCGTTGCCTGCTCAAACCCCCATTTTTTTATGGCCTGGGGTCTGGGGCCTTTCGCCCCCAGCCTCGCCAAAGAGGGGGGGACGGGGCAAAGCCCCGTGACGGGAAAAACCCCTGTCGTGTGCCGTGACGAATGGCATGGAGCCGCCGAAGGGACCAAGCAAAGCGGACGGCTCTTTGTCGTCCGGGTGGGTCAAGCCATGGGTTCCCAAAATGAGATTGCGACTGAGTATTAATGCCTGTATTCCGATTGCGGAATTGGCCGCTAAATCCGCTTATCGGGCTTCTTTGAGCGGGGGCTGTGGGCGCTCTATCGTGGGCGAGAGGCGTTTCTCGTCCGCGGAGTAAATCTATTTGGAATCTGTTGGATTTTTGGCGGTCTACCTGGCTCGACTCGGGAAGGGATGGACCTGGATTGGTCCATTGGATGGGCGGCGAGGAAGGAAGGACGTGACGATGAATAGGGAAACCATCGGCGAAATGGCGCTTCACGGAGATCGCTTTGCCGGGCTGGATGAACCGCCAGTCCAAAGGGAGGCCGTGTGATGGGCCGCCTTTGTCCTGTTCTTGCTCTTATCGGCGGTCTCTTTTTGGTCGCGGTTACAGGCTTGCCGGGTCTCGCTCAGCAGCTCGCGCCGGAGGTCTCTTCCCAGGGGGCATCCGTCGGGTCAGTGGATGGTGAGGAAACCGCTGTCCCTACGATGGGAAGCGGCCCGGATGTGTCTTTGGACGGTGTGACCGAAACTGGGGCTGGTGGGGAGGAGGGGCCGGACGCCGAGCCGATGGGTGAGGCTGAACAGGGAACCCTGCCCCATGATTTGTCTCCCCTCGGAATGTTTCTGGCGGCGGACTATGTGGTGAAGGGGGTCTTGTTGGGGCTGATGCTGGCCTCTCTCCTGACCTGGACCGTCGGGGTGACCAAGGCGCTTGAGGTCATGGTGGGGGGGCGCCGCCTGCGCCGCATGGCCCAGGATCTCAATCGGTCGGAGACGTTGGGGCAGGCCCTGTTGCTTCTGCGGGTCTCCAACGCTCCCGAAGCTGTCCTTGTCCGGGAAGCCGTCGCCGAAAGCCAAATGTCACAAAGCCGCGTCCATCAGCCGGTCAAGGGACTGGTCGAGCGGGTGTCTTCCCGCCTGTCCCGGGCGGAGGCGGCCTTGGTTCGACGCATGAACAGGGGAACGGGGGTCCTGGCTATCATCGGCTCCACGGCGCCTTTCATCGGTTTGTTCGGAACGGTCTGGGGGATCATGAACGCCTTCATCGGCATTTCCAAATCCCAGACCACGAACTTGGCCGTGGTGGCGCCGGGCATCGCCGAGGCCCTGCTCGCCACGGCGATCGGTCTGGTGGCGGCGATTCCAGCTGTGGTGCTCTACAATCTGTTCGCCCGTGCCATCGGTGGGTATCGCGCCGGTCTTTCGGACCTGGGGGCAGATGTGGAGCGCAAAGTGGGGCGCGATGCCGAATTGGGGCGTTTGACCGTTGGTTACGCCGACGTGGCGGAATAAGGGGGGCGGGGAGATGGCCGGACGATTGGATGACGGGGGGGATGAGCTGCTCGAAAGTCACGAAATCAATGTGACGCCCTTTATTGATGTGATGTTGGTCCTGCTGATCATTTTCATGGTGGCCGCCCCCCTGGCCACGGTGGATGTGCCGGTAAACCTTCCCGCCTCCACTGCCGAGCCCAAGCCCCGGCAGGAAACTCCCCTCTATCTGACGGTCCAGAAGGATTTGACCCTGTCCCTCGGGAACGAAGCCGTTGCCCGGGAGGCCTTGGCTGGAGCCTTGTTGGCCAAAACCGAGGGAGACAAACAGCAGGTGATCTATCTGCGGGCCGATAGCTCCATTGACTATGCGGCCCTGATGGAGGTGATGAATCTGCTGCGTGCGGCGGGCTATCTGAAGGTGGCCCTGATGGGGCTGGAAACCTCGGCAACCGTTCAGTGATGGTGACTCTGGACGAAAAGGGCGGCGCTACAGCGCGGCGCTGGGGTATGGGGCTGACCGTCGCTCTGGCGCTTCATGGCGCCCTCATCGCGCCCTTCTACCTGATGCCACGGAGCGCTCCTGCCGAGCCCCTGGGGGATGTCATGGTCATCGACATGTCCCAGATGACCGCCTCACCGCTCACGGTGAATCAGGATCCGGCGGCGGAGGAAATTCCCCCCACCGAGGAGCCGCCAGAAGAGAGCGTGCCTGAAGAGGTTCCCCCAGAGAACCCTCCTCTGGAAGAGGTTGTGCCAGAAGAAGTTGTTGATATGCGGCCACCCGAACCGGTGCCGCAGCCGAATGTGGAACCCCAGCCCGAACCCCAGCCCGAAGCGGAAGTAAGCCCGCCCGAGCCGAAAAGGGAGCCTCCTCCTCCGCCTCCTGCGGTGAAGCCAAAGGCGCCTCCACCGGAGGACCAGCGTCCGGTCAAGAAAACCGTGGAAAAGCCGAAACCTGTCGGCAGGCTATCCTTTGACGCGCCCGAGGCGGAGACCTTGGCCTCGAAACCCCTTGGCGCCGATGTCCCGCCATCCCCCCAGCGCATCGCGAGTTGGGGCAGCGAGGTCAAGGCCGCGCTGCTCCGTGTAAAGAGCTATCCCCAATCGGCAAGACGTCGGGGGCAGGAAGGCAGTCCCCGGGTCCAATTCTCGCTGGATGGCCAGGGAAAAGTTCTGGCGGTTGATTTGGTGAGGTCCAGCGGTGTGGATGTGCTGGATCAAGAGGCGGTGAAGATGGTGTGGCGTGTCGTTCGGTTCCCCCCGCATCCAAGCGGAAAGCCGATCACCGTCATTGTACCCATAGACTTTGATCTCAAATCCATCAGAAGATAGGAAAGGAAGGGCCTTTGGGGGCAAGGCTCCTTTCATTCCAGACGGGGGCTCTGGGATCGGGATATGGGGCCGGACCCAGCTGTAAAGATGAAGAAAAAGAAAGGGTAGCAATCACTTTCACACAAGGATTGTAGAAAAAATCTTGACAATTAGATCTTTTTCTGACAGGAACTTTGGATTGGTCTGGTCCGGTTCTCTCTTTTTCGCGACCTTGAAGAGCCGTATACTTATTTGGTAGCTTCGCTCTGTACGAATAACAGCCTTCCCAAGGGGCCCTTATTCCTACTCCAAAATCTTGGAAATCATGGAGCGAGCCGCCGATGCAAACACTGCCTAAGGGGGGACTTAGGGCGTCCTGCACGTCTCATAAGGCCGTCGAACTTAAGGTCACCGGATCGTGACGGACAGACTCCCCGCAGAGACCGCACACGCAGAGACCGCGAGGGTTGAGTTGGCGAGGGGGGCGTTGCAGGTCGAGGTTCGGCGGAGCGATCTTCCCCTAGAGCGGTTGTGCGGTTTCGCCAGTCGCAGAAACCCCAAACGTCCTTTCTTGTTTGTCAGCCGCGTCCTGGGGCGTCACCTGCCGGTGCGACCCCAAACCATGCGCATGGCCCACCGCAGGCTGGCCGCGAAGCTTCTCGCCGACCTTCCGGGGCCAGCGGTGACCATTGGTATGGCGGAAACGGCCGTCGCCTTGGGACATGGGGTGCATGAGGCCTGGCGGGGTCTGTCGGGGCGCGACGACCTGTTGTATATCCATTCCACCCGATATCGCTTGGCCGATCACAGGCTCCTCTCGACCTTCGAGGAAAGTCACAGCCATGCCACGGGGCACCTGATCCACCAACCCGCTGACCCGGTCAATGCTGAGCTGTTCGCCGCATGTCGGACCCTGGTGTTGGTGGACGACGAGGCATCGACGGGATCGACCTTCCTGGCCCTGGCGGAGGCTTGCCGAAGACATATGCCGCGCCTGTCGCGAATCATCTGCGCGACCATCACAGACTGGATGGGAGCGGACCGTCGGGAGGAGATTCGCAGCGGGATGCCAACGCGGACGGATTTTGTCTCCCTGCTCGAGGGCAGCTATGCGTTCACGCCCTCCGATGCCCCTCCGCCCAGGATGCCGGATGTCACCGGCAATGGTGGACCCAAGGACGCTCTTCTTCCCGTAAATTGGGGGCGGCTTGGCGTCCGCGCACCGCGACCACTGCCAGACCATGTGAAGGCCATTCGGGCCAAGCCTGGCGAACGCCTGCTTGTGCTCGGGACCAGCGAGTTCGTCTTCCCGCCCTTCCAACTGGCCCGCCGACTTTCGGCGATGGGAGCCGATGTGATGGTTCAGGCGACAACGCGATCCCCCATTCTCGAAGGCAACGACATATCCGGAATTTTGGAGTTCCGCGACGCCTATGCGGACGACATTCCGAACTTCCTCTACGGGGTTCCTCCGGGCCGATACGACCGTGTCCTGGTCTGTTACGAGACCCCACCGGAGACCGCCCAACAGGCGTTGCTCTCGGCCCTTGGGGCTGAGCCTGTCTTTTTCAATTTCCCAGTCTTTTTCAATTTCACTGAGGCCTGACATGCGCCGCATCGTCTTCGTTGACCTCGACGACACGCTGTTCCAGACGCAGCGGAAGAACCCGCAGGCCGACCGGCTTGCCGCCGTCGACCGGGAGGGAAACCCGCTGTCTTTCCGCGACGCGCGACAGGAGGCCTTCCTGGATTGGTTGGCTCAGGACGCCCTGGTTGTTCCTGTCACCGGTCGCAGTGTCGACGCGTTCCAGCGGGTCAGGCTTCCCTTGGGTAAGGCTGCGATTTGCTCGTTTGGCGGGGTCATCCTTGACGGTGATGGGCAGCCGGAGCGCGAATGGCACCAGAGGATGACCGAAGCGGCCCAAGGACTGGCAGACCTGATGGAGACCCTGCTCGATGTGGTCGCGACCACTGCGGCGGGCGATCAAAGGGATGTCCGCTATCGCATCATCCGAGACGCAGGGCTACCGCTCTATATTTCGGTGAAGCACAACACCAACGATGCCGAGGAGGTGGCCCGTCTGGCAACGTCGGTGGCGCCCTCCGTCCCGCAGGATTGGGTTCTCCACCTGAACGCCAACAACATGGCCCTGTTGCCTCCCTTCCTGGGGAAGGCCGCCGCCGTGGCGTATTTTTTGGAACGGTTCGCGGGCGAAGACGGAGACGGTGGTGACAGTCAGGTTCTGACCTTGGGTGTGGGTGACAGTTTCACGGACCTGGGCTTCATGGGGCTGTGTGATTTTGCTGTAACTCCATCCAAGTCCCAGATCATGTCTGCCGTCCCCTGGCAGACGCACCGTGATCTCGTCGCCGAGAGAGGTTTGCGGTAATGAGATTGGAAAACGGGTTCAGCGGCAGTTATGACCCCGCCGACGTGACCTTTCTGCTCAAGCGCGTCCAGATGGCATTTATGGACGTCGAGGCTAAGGAAGACGCGATTCAGAGCGGCCGGAAGCATTACAGCGAGATGCTCGCCCCCGAAATGGCCCCGACGGCCGAATATTTCACCGTGTTCTGGGAGGCCTTCGCGGCGAACCGAGATCGCGTGGGGCGGGACATCGCCCGGCTTGCCAAGGCCTTGGCTTTGCGGGGCGGCGCGGAAATCGTTCTGGTCAGTTTGGCGCGGGCGGGAACCCCCGTGGGCGTTCTGTTGAAGCGCACGCTTGACGTCCTGGGCCGACGGGCGGTGCACTACTCGGTCTCCATCATCCGGGACCGGGGCATTGACCTGGTGGCCATGGAAGCGATCCTTGGGCTGCACTCCCCGTCCGATGTGGTCTTTGTCGACGGTTGGACGGGAAAGGGAGCGATTGGGGGAGAGCTCGCCAAGGTCCTCTCCCGCGACCTTCCCATGCTGGCTGGGGCACCGCTCTGCGTTCTGTCCGACCTCGCGGGGGTGGCCGGTCTCGCCGCAGGTGACGAGGATTATGTCATCCCCTCGGCGATCCTCAATGGGGTCATCTCGGGCCTCGTCAGTCGCACGATCTTGAACGCCGAGGTGGTCGGCCCCGAGGACTTTCATGGTTGCGTGACCCTTGACCACTTGGCGGGGATGGACCTGAGCCGCACTTATGTGGATAAGGTGATGGAGGATGTCCTGGCTCAACTGGACGAAGCCGAACCGGCGTGCTGGGGGGAAGGGGAGCGGTCCAGGGCGGCGGCCATCTCGTCCGCCTTTGTGGACGCCATGCTTGCCAGGACCGGGACAGGGGATCGGAATCGGATCAAACCCGGGATCGGCGAAGCGACACGGGCCCTGCTCAGGCGGGTACCCGATCGGCTGTTCGTCCGCGATCCAGGAGCCCGCGACGTCAAACATCTGATGGCCCTGGCCAGCGAGCGGGGCGTTTTGGTAGAGGTTGATCCCGACCTTCCCTATGGGGCTTGCGCTGTGATCAAAACCTTGGGTGATACATGACCCTTTCCCACCTGAAACTGGGGGCCAGCTTGTATGTCCCTGCCAGCCGAAGCGACATCGTTGC
The DNA here is from genome assembly GCF_047263945.1 of Rhodospirillum sp. A1_3_36. Classification (NCBI taxonomy): domain Bacteria; kingdom Pseudomonadati; phylum Pseudomonadota; class Alphaproteobacteria; order Rhodospirillales; family Rhodospirillaceae; genus Rhodospirillum; species Rhodospirillum sp. A1_3_36. Next base: position 120,184 of record NZ_JBLAVB010000007.1, read on the forward strand.
CGTCGTCAATGGGGACCGGTATCCGGGGTTGCGTTCGGTGATCCTGTGCACGGAAGACAGTATCCTGCCCGGGCAGTTGGTGGGGGCGCTCGACAACCTTCGCTATGGTTTGCCCCGGATTGAGGGCGCCGGCCCCCTCGTCTTCGTCCGCCCAAGGGACCCGGAAACGCTGGCCTGCATTCTTGCCATGCGGGGTGTGGAACGGGTTGACGGATTCGTCTTGCCGAAGGCGACAGAGAAAAGCGTTGCGGCCTATGCTGCGCTTGCGCCCGAGCGCTTCCTCTTGATGCCGACCCTGGAAACGCAGGCCGTTTTCGACCCCACTGCCATGGCGGGATTGCGGGACTTCCTGTCTTCTCCTGGGCTTCGGGAGCGGATCCTGGCGCTTCGTATCGGTGGCAATGATCTTCTGAATTTCCTGGCTGTCCGGCGTCGTCCCGGACGGACCCTCTACGATACCGCCCTGGGACCGGTGATCGCTTCTTTGGTCGCCACCTTCCGCCCCCATGGGTTTCCCCTGACAGCCCCTGTGTTTGACGATTTTGGTGATTCCGAGACCTTGAAGGAAGAGGTTCTGCGCGACCTCGACCACGGGCTCATCGGCAAGACTGCGATCCATCCCCTTCAGATTGCGGGGATCGAGAAGCAGTATTGGGTCAGCCGATCGGAGCTCGAGGCGGCGGAGGCAATTCTGGCCGATGATGCCCCGGGCGTCTTCCAGATGGGGCAGATCATGTGTGAACCGGCCACCCATTCTCAGTGGGCCCGTTTGATCATCGAACGCGCCAAGATCTATGGGGTGGTAGACAACGGGGATACTTCTGTTCTGGACCGTGAGTTTGTCGCTTAGAGTGAATGGGGAAACGTGGGAATCGGGTTTCACGGTACCGGGACAATGTTTCGTGTTTTTTGGGCGATTGCCCAAGCCCATTTGGGGGCGATGCCCCCAAACCCCCATTTTTCTTTTTAAAACAACAGCCTGGGGTCTGGGGCCTTTCGGCCGGTAAATGCTTGGGGTCTGGGGCCTTTCGGCCCCAGTGGGGGACGGGGCAAAGCCCCGTGACGGGAAAACACCCCGGTCGATGCTCTAAACCTCTATGCACCCTTGAACGGGGGCCACCTTCATCCCTTGGACCGGGAGGGGGACATCCCCGGGAGTGGCCAAACCTGCTGTCAGCATGAGATTCCAATAGGGGAAGGCGACGCCAGACAGACAGGTATAGAGCAACCCCCCGGACATCCGGCTATTGACCTCCAGAAAGTATTGAACTCCATCCCGCTCCTTGGTTTGCAAATTGAAGATGCCGTCAAGTTGATATCTTTCCGTCAGGAAGGCGGCGAGGTCAATGGATGGGCCGTCCACCTCCAAAAGCTGGTGGTCGCTGAACTTGATGCGAGACACCGCCCGGACAAGCTGTCCTTTGTGGGCGAGGACGTCCACGCTCCGCTCGATCCCCGGAAGGTAGGACAGGAGCATCATGTCCCGGTCCTGTGGGGATGCGGCCAATGCTGCGCGGAAGGCGTCAATTGAAATACGGATGCTATCGCCCGCGAGCATCCACTTGAAGTCACTCTGCTCCCGCTCAAGGATCCGGAAGCCAGACCCGTAGACCCCGACACAGGGTTTTACACAAAGGCCCTCGTCAAGGCCCCCCAATGCGATGATGGCTTCGTCCAACTCGTCGAGTGTCCGGAACGTCCGGTAAGGGGGGAGGGGCACCTCCGTGCCTTCCAGGTCGTCATAGAGGGCCTGCTTCCGATCGACCATGGCCATGACATCCGGCGGCCCCATGACCGAGACCGCAACCCCGATGGCTTCGAATGCGTCGCGCCGGGCGGCGATCGCCTCGCGCCTCCTCTGGGGAACGAAAATCCCCACGCCGTGGTCCCGGCATTGAGTCAGGCACCAATCGATATAGGCAACGTCGCTCCCTCCCTGTTGTTCGATGGCAAATTCGTCCGCAGCCCGTGAGACGGGGGAATGCGGATTGACATGGGTCGCCCTAAGGACAAAATGCCCGGATCGATCGGCGGTTCTGATCGCCTGGAGCGCGTCATAGGTGTTCGATAGTCCTCGGTTGAAGAAGACTTTCACCAGGTCCATATTTATCACCATCGCCAGAGCGCCCATTCCGGCCATCCCGGTGATGATCAGCCACCTAGAGTGCTTTCGAGGCCAAGTTGGGCCAAGACGTGGCCCTATAAGTCGAGAGCGAAATTGGGCCAGCTTGACTCAAACCGATCCAGTGTCCCTCTCGCGCCGCGAAGTCCTATACCCAAGTTGGCTCCTGCGGCAAAGACCTTCTTGTTCCGGCCTTTTTTTCCCGGTCAGAAAGGGGGCCTCAAACCGATGGGAAAGGACAGGGTATAATCTGAAACCCAAGGAAGATGGGCTTTACCCTTCGGTAAGGTAAAGTTGGTGATGAATGCGGGTTGACGAGCCTCTTCATGTTCAGGACACTGTCGCCGTAAGAAAGAATTTGCATGGCTCTCCGGTTGCACTTTCATTAAATTTCCTTGAGTTACAGTCGCTTCAAAAAAAAGACACAAATCGATTGTATAACCTTATGATGTTCTCGTTTATCGCTTTACTCACCAAAAACAAACTGGAGGTTTGAACATGGCTGTTTCTCTGTCCAAGGGCGGAAACGTTTCCCTGAGCAAGGAGGCTCCGGGCCTCACCGCCATTGATGTCGGCCTTGGTTGGGATGCCCGCGTCACGGACGGATCCGCGTTCGACCTGGATGCTTCGGCGTTCCTGTGCAACGAGAGTGGAAAGGTCCGCGCAGATGCGGATTTCATCTTCTACAACAACAAGACGTCTTCCGACGGGTCAGTCGTCCACCAGGGAGACAACCAGACCGGCGCGGGCGACGGTGACGACGAAGTCCTGTCCATCGACCTGAACAAGGTCTCTGCCGATGTCCAAAAGGTCGCCTTTTCGGTCACCATCCACGAGGCCGAAGTGCGCAAGCAGAACTTCGGTCAAGTGACGAACGCCTTCATCCGTGTTGTCAACAAAGCCGATGGCAAAGAAATCACCCGCTACGATTTGTCGGAAGATTACAGTGTCGAGACGGCGATGATCTTCGGGGAACTGTACCGCCACAATGGCGAGTGGAAGTTCAAGGCCATCGGCCAGGGCTTCGCCGGCGGCCTGGGTCCTCTCGCCCAGAGTTTTGGCGTCAACATTGGCTGAGGGGCTATCCACATGTCCGTTTCCCTTTCCAAGGGTCAGAAGATCAGCTTGTCCAAGGACAATGCCTCTCTGAGCCGCATTTCCATGGGCGTCGGTTGGGATGTCGCCAAGAAGGGGGGCTTCCTGGGAGGCCTCTTTGGCGGCGGTGGCGGGGATATCGATCTCGATGCGTCCTGTCTGGTCTTCGATGATGCCGGTCAATCGGTGGACGAGATCTGGTTCCGCCAACTCAAAGGCATGAATGGGGCCATCGTCCATACGGGGGATAATCTGACCGGAGCAGGTGATGGCGATGACGAGTCGATCAAAGTTGACTTGTCAAAACTGCCCGCAACGGTCAAGTCCCTGGTCTTTACGGTCAATTCATTTCGAGGCCAGACCTTTGACAAGGTGGAAAACGCTTACTGTCGGGTCCTTGACGAGGTGTCCGGCAAGGAACTGGCGAAGTTCGTCCTGAGTGAAGCCGGGTCCCATACCGGTATGATCATGGCGAAGATCTACCGGCATAATGGCGAGTGGAAGATACATGCCATCGGCGAGAAGACGAGCGGCCGGACCTTCCATGACATGATGCCGACGATTCAAGGGGTCCTTTAGGGCTCGCGAACCGAAAAAAATGGGAGGGGGCGGTTGTCCTGGACGTGTGGCGGAAACACCGGCACTGTCAGGGCGACCGCCCCCCCCTTTCGCTTGGAGCCGGATCATCCGACAGGAAGGAAGAGGGGGGACTCTTCCTTTCCCCGCGCCCTGTTGGAACCGGCGCCAACAAACGCATCATCAAGACAACGCATCATCAAGACATAGAGGACGGATAATGGGCATGTCGTTGACGCCTGGGGCGAATCTGGGGATCGCGGCGAAACGGATCTCCGTGACCATCGGCTGGGATCTTGAGGCCGAGGGGGTCGACGCCTCCGCCTTTCTTTGCGGGACCTCTGGCACGGTCCTCTCCGACGACCATTTTGTCTTCTATAACGCCTCCCGGTCCCCTGACGGATCCGTGGGATTCACGCCGGGGGCGGGTGCCTCCCTGGAGATGCGTCAGCGCTTTGATATCGATTTGGACAAAGTCGCGGCTTTGGTCGAGAAAATCGACATTTGCCTGACCATCCATGAGGGCATAGAACGGGGTGTGAATTTTGAGTCCCTGCGGAAGGTTGCGCTTCGCGTGATGGACTTGGATGGCGGGGACGAACTCGCGCGCTTCGATGTCCCCGTGCCGGGAATGCGCGAGACCGCAGCGATCCTCGGTTCGGTCTATCGCCGAAATGGCCAATGGAAATTCCGGGCCGTGGGGCAGGGATTCATCGGCGGTTTGGCGCCATTGGCCCGCCATTACGGCGTTGATGTCGCAGAGGAGGAGGCCGCCTCGGCTCCTCCATCCCCACCTCCGGCGGCGCCAGCGGCGCCTGTCAACTTGACAAAGGTCACGCTGGAGAAACAGGGGCAATCGGTCTCCCTTGAGAAAAAGAACGACGCGGGCTTTGGCGAAATTCTGTTCAATCTGAACTGGAACCAACGGCCCGAGAAGAAGGGGGGATTTCTGGGGGGGATTCTGGGCGGATCCAAGGGGATCGACTTGGATCTCGGCTGCCTCTGGGAACTCGAGAGCGGCGATAAGGGGGCCGTTCAGGCGCTTGGAGAGAGCTGGGGGGCTTACCGCCAAGAACCCTATATTCAGCATGCGGGCGACGACCGCACCGGCGCGACCTCAGAGGGCGAGACCATACGTATCAACGGCGACAGGCTATCGAAAATCAGGCGGACCCTGGTCTATGCATTCATCTACCAAGGCGTGCCCAATTGGGCTGGTGCGGATGGTGTGGCGACCGTCAGGATTCCGGGTCAACCTGATATCGAGGTCCGGCTCGACAACCCAACCTCTGGGCAAGGCATGTGCGCCATTGCCCTTATTGAAAACGACCGGGGCAAACTCAAGGTGACCAAGGAGGAGCGATACTTCCGCAGTCACCCTGATATGGACAAGGCATACCACTGGGGTTTGCGCTGGTCCGCCGGTTCGAAGGATTGAAAGGAAAGTACAATGGCATTCACCGATTGGCTGAAAAAGAACGTGATGGAAGCCCGGGAAACGCTCGGTGCCGAGATCACCAAATTCAAGTCCAAGGATCTGCTCGAGGCGGTGGTGGCGGGATGCGCCCTGGTCGCCTATGCCGACGGGAGTGTCTCGTCGGAAGAAAAGCAGAAGATGATGGGGTATCTGAAGACATCTGATCAAATGAAGGTGTTCGATTCCGGAGATGTCATCAAAATTTTCCAGAAATATGTCGAAAAGTTCGAATTCGACGCGGCGATTGGGACCGGCGAGGTCATGCAGGCGATCGGCAAGTTTCGCGGGAAGCCGCAGGCCCAACTCGTGGTGCGGGTCTGCTGCGCTATCGGTGCTGCCGACGGCGATTTTGACGAAACGGAGCGGGCGGCCGTTCGCCGCATGTGTTCCGAACTCGGCCTGACCCCCTCCGACTTCGATCTTTAGATCACATAGGCCGAGCGATTTGTGGATTCGGATAACCGGATCCACTTTTTCGCACTTCGCTCTAACGCTTCGGCAAGGACCTCTTTATGGCCCACTTCGGTTTTCCGATCGAGACGATCGCCATCTTCTTTGGCGCCATTGCCCTTTCGGTGTTCATGGACCTCTTCGCCCATCGCAATACCAAGGAGATTTCCGTCCTTGACGCCAGTCTCTGGTCTACCTTCTGGATCGGGTTGGCGGTCGCCTTTTATGCCTATCTGTGGGTCCGGTTCGACGAAAAATGGGCAGACCTCTACCTTGCCGGAGTTGCCTTGGAGAAATCCCTCTCGGTGGATAATCTGATGGTTTTCATGGCCATCTTTTCATCCTTCGGCATCAAGGGGGCGCTTCAGCACCGTATTCTCTACTGGGGTATCATTGGTGCCCTTGTTTTTCGCGCCCTCTTTGTTGCGGCTGGAACGGGTCTGTTCCAGTTGGCCCCTTGGGTCGGCTTCGTTTTCGCCGCAGTCGTGGCGTGGTCGGGCTGGAAGATGCTTCGGTCCCGTGGTGAGGAGGAGGAGATTACCGACTACTCCGATCACTGGTCGGTTCGGCTGACCCAAAAGGTCATGCCGATCTTTCCCCGCCTGCATGCCGAGAAGTTTTTCATCACCCGGGCGGTCGTGAAGGATCTCGCCAAGACGGATGCGACCATCAAACTGGCCAAGGATGCGGCCGTCTTCGCGACCCCTGCTTTCCTCTGCCTGATGGCGATTGAGACCTCGGACATTATGTTTGCCTTTGACTCGGTGCCGGCAGTCATCGCCATTACCCAGGAGCCTTTGTTGGTCTATGCGGCGATGATCTTTGCGGTTCTTGGTTTGCGGTCCCTGTATTTCGTATTGGCGGCCCTAACCCAATACCTCGTCCACTTGGAGAAGGCCGTCATTGCCCTTTTGTTCTTCATCGCCTTCAAGCTGACTGTGCAGTCCGGCGAGCATGTCTTCGGGTGGGACTTCTTGCATATCAGTCCCAATGCGAGCCTTCTGATTGTGCTTGGTACCCTGGCCGCAGGCGTTGTTGCGTCCTTTATCTGGCCTGGGAAAAAAGTCAATGAAACGGGGTCCGCTTGATTCGAGCTGATCCAGCGCGCCTTCTGGCGCGCAAAAGCCTGGGGCCTGAGGTCTTTCGACCGTAATATCCTTGGGGTCTGGGGCTTTTCGGCCCCAGCCTCGCCAAAGAGGGGGGACGGGGCAAAGCCCCATAGGCGCTAGCATAGAGCTGGACACGGGGAATCGGATTGTGATTCATATAGGAGATGAAAAGCACAACACTTTATGAAGGGTCGAGTTGGGCGGAGATATTGAGCCGTCTTTCTGCCGATATAGACCTTGATGCCACGGCTCGTGAAAGCAAAGCTTTCATCCGGCCCCGTGGGGTACGAGATCCTGCGCCGCTCTTACGTTTGGCTCTGGCCTATGCGGTCGGAGGGATGTCCTTGCGGAGGACCGTTGCCTGGGCTGAGGCTGCAGGCGTGGCGCAGATCAGCGACGTCTTGCTACTTGATCGTTTACGCAACGCAAAGGAAAAGCATGCAGAAAAGCCAGTCGACAATGCCGGGCTATGTCACCATTAGGAGAAGTTTCTGCGGGGTGGATGATGCTTCTCACCTCTCTCGATAAAGACGCGGCAACACCTGAACAAATAGCTTCTCTCTATCGGTTACGCTGGCAAAACGAACTGGCATTCAAGCGATTGAAGAGCCTCTTATACCAAGGTGCGGTGAGTCAAACTCACCGCACCTTGGTATAAGGTATGGGCGCCTCGTATCCTTCTCGTCGCGCACCATGGCATTCAAGGTGGTCAGGAGTTTCCGGGCGACGGCGATAAGGGCGAGTTTGGCGGGTTTCCCCTTGGACCGCAGGCGTTCGTAAAGTGTCTTGAAAAGGCTGTCTTTTTTGCACCTGATAGCACCCAAGGCGGCCATGTAGAGAGCGTCCCGCACGCGCTTTCGCCCGCCCTTGATCATGCGTTTCCCACGGAACTGACCGCTATCGACGTTCATCGGCGCCAACCCGGCAAGGGCGCCGAGTGCCTTTGGGGAAAGCCTCCCCAATTCCGGCAGCGTGGCCAGGAGAAAGCAGGCCGCAACAGGGCCAATACCCGGCGCCGAACGAAGGAGTGGCGCGGCCTTTCGAAGCGCGTCATCGGCTTTCACTGTTCGCTGGATTTCCTTATCCAGGGCAACGATTTCGTCGGAAAGGAAGTCGATATGATGCCCGATATGCTCCGCCGTCCAACCATCGCTTTCACTGGCACGGGTCTTTTCCTGGGCCCTTATGGCGACCAGCTGATCCCGACGGGTGGCCACATCTCGCAACCTTTGGCGGGACGCCGAAGGGGGAACTGTCTCCTCCAGCTCCAAGGCCCGACCATAGGTCGCGAGCATACGCGCATCCAAGGCATCGGTCTTGGCGATCCGCCCACAAGCCCGGGCAAAGTCCCGGGCGCGTTGGGGATTGACCCTGGTGTACCGAATCCCCGCGTCGTGCAGGGCGCGAGCCAAGGTTTGGTCGTACACCCCCGTCGCTTCAAACACGACCAGGAGATTTCGTCCCCGCCAGGCCTCGACCAGTGGCGCGATGCTATCGGATGAATTCCCGATGCGGGCACCTTGCCCGTTTACGGTGTTCCTTCACCAGGGATCCACCGGTCTCCCTCTCGCGCCCATCATAATGGCACAGATGCTTCACACAGGGATCCAGGGTTGATTTCGGGAGCGTTAGTGAAGTGCGCTCCTGTTGCGTCAACCGCATAGGTCAGTTGCCCCCACCCTGGATTTCCGCCTGCGCGGGAATGACGAAGAAAAAAACCTTAGAGGAAAATAAAGAAACCTGTATAAATTAGTGCATTCGCGAGAATGACGCACTCTCATTCAATAAGTTTTAGAGTATCTTCTTTCCATTTGATGGAGCAGCCCATGGATGGGTGTTGCGGACCCGGTTCCTCAAGGGGATTTCGGGCAATGGCCAGCATGGCGTCCAAAAGCTCCCGGGGACTGTCCGCTGGTGGGGGCGTTTTCCGGCCCGCATCCAACCGCCCCCGGTACTTCAGGGTCAGATAGCGGTCAAAGCCGAAGAAATCCGGTGTGCAGACCGCCTCGAAAGATTCCGCTACAGCTTGTGTCTCGTCCACCAGATAGGGGAAGGGGAAGCCGTGGTCCCGAGCGAAGGTGACCATATGCTCGGGCGCGTCCGCCGGATAAGCGGCGACGTCGTTGGACATGATGGCCACCACACCGACCCCCGCTTCCTGTAGCGCCTTGGCATCCGCAACGAAGCGATCGACCATGGATTTCACATAGGGGCAGTGGTTGCAGATGAAGGCGACCAGCAGGCCGGTCTTGCCCCGCAACTCTTTCAGGCTCCAGACCCGGCCCGTGGGGTCGGGCAGGGCGAAGTCGGGGCAGAGGGCTCCGAGGTCGGCGCCGGGGGGCTGTAGGCTGACCATCAGGAGCCCTTTTCGTTCACATGGTGAAGATGAACATCCCGCTGGGGATAGGGGATGGAAATGCCCTGGGCATCCATAGTGGTCTTGATGGCCTTGGTCAGGTCGAATTTCACTGCCCAATAGTCTCCGGCTGCGCACCAGAAGCGGACCATGACATCCACGGCGCTGTCCCCCAGGTTGGTGATGGCGGTCATGGGGGCCGGGTCTTTCAGTACTCGGGCGTCGGCTTCCACCAGGGCTATCAGGGCAGCCTGAGCCTTGTCCATGTCATCGTCGTAGCCAATGCGCAGGGTCAGGTCCAGCCGCCGGGTTGGGTTGGTGCTGTAGTTATGGATGGGGACGCCCCACAGGCTCGCATTGGGAACCACCATCATCACATTGTCCGGCGTCGCCATTTCCGTGATGAACAGGGTTGTTTTCTTCACGGTTCCCGCGATGCCAGAGGCGTCGATGTAGTCTCCCACCTTGAAGGGACGGAAGAACAGCAGCATCACCCCGGCGGCCACGCTGGACAGGGTGCCCTGCAAGGCCAAGCCGATGGCCAGGCCTGCGGCGCCCATGACGGCAACGAAACTGGTGGTTTCCACGCCGAACCGGTTGAGGACGGCGATGATCGTGAAAGCCAGGACCAGATATTTCACGGAACTGGACAGAAAGCCCTTGAGGGTTTCGTCCATGCGTTTCGCCCGGGATAAACCCCTGTCGGCCAAGTCTGACAGCCAGCTCGCGGCGATCCAACCGACGACGAGTATGAAAATGGCGCCCAGGACGGAGAGGCCATAAAGGCCGACGTAACCCACGATGGTATCGAGGCTGGAGCGGAGGGTTTCTTCCATGGAGATCTCGCGAATGGGGAGAGGAAAGGCTGGTCTCCATCTTGGGACCGCTGAGCGCTGTCTTCAACCGTAGGACCGAAAAGAAAGAGCCAATAACCCTTTCTTTACGGCCTTATCCCCGTAATGGCCCCTTGGACCGGCTTTACAGTGGCGATGAGAGAGGCGAGGGACGCGATGGCGAGGGACGCGATGGCGTGGGATGCGATGGCGTGGGATGCGATGGCGTGGGACAGGGGCATGGAAGCGGTTCCTGCGGTGTCACCCAATGGGCGGCCCAATCTTCCCCAACACTCCCACCTTTCCCTCCCGCTCGCGCCCTATGATCCCACTGCCGAGATTTCGCAGGCCTTCGTGTCCTTCCTCGCTGCGATTATTCCCGGGGCGGACGACCGGGCTGTGGTCCGCGACGGCGCCACGCGGCTGGCCCGTCGCCTCGCCAGGGTTCTGTCCCTGGAGGACGGGGAGCTCGGGTCGGGCTGCTTTGTCGGTGGCGCCCTGGGGCGGCGAACGGCGATTCTCATTCGGGGAACCCTGCCAACCATTGACCTGTTCTTGACCTTGACGCCCGGCGCAGAGACGGCCACGCCCGGAGCCGCCTTGGATGCCACGGCGCGCGCGGCGCGCGCCTTGGGGCTGTCCCCCCAGGCTATCGGCCCCCGGGCTGTTACCCTGCGAGAGGAGGGATTGCGCTTCGCGCTGATCCCGACAGTGAACGAAAGCCGCAAGGGAATGGGGGGGCGCAGGGTCATCCCTGGCCGGTCAACGTCCGGGGCCAGCCGCTGGATTCCCTGGGATCCCCTGGCTGAGGCCGCAGCGCTTCGGGTTTTGGGGATGGTTCATGGGGAGCGCCCCCGGATGCTTTTGGCGATTCTCAAAGCCTGGCGGAGCCACAACCGTGTGCCCCTGTCCGGCTATGCCCTGGATGTGCTTGTCCAGGCCTTCTTTCAGGATAGGGCCGGGGCGGTGGTCCTGGGCGGGCGAGCCAAGCCCCAGGACCTGTTTGAAAGCTTCATGGCCTGGGGGCGCAACGCCACCCCGGGCGGCTTCCCACTCCCTGGGGGGGGACGGAGTCTCTCCGTGGGGGATGGCTGGCATGGTCAAGCGGCATCGGCCTATTGGCTTGCGGTCCAGACCCGGCAGCTTTGCGCCAAGGGGGATGTGCCGGGCGCGGCGTCTATTTGGCGGACCCTGCTGGGCGAGGCTTTTCCCGAAGCCTTAGGTGCCCTGGACGTCGGCTCTGGAGTCTGCTCCAGGGACTGATCGGGTTCTGGGACCTCGTTTTTCCAACCCTGACAAAGGTCATAGGGGCAGGGCGAAGATATTTTTTCGCCCTCCGACGGAGGCATTTTGATCGGTCATGCGCACAGTGTGCGGTTCTGCAAGTGCTTGCAACCATTCGATTTTGCGCGCCGCAAAAGCTACAGTAATGTGACAATTGCCACCTAATCCCTTGTATATAACGAATTTCCGATGTCACAAAACCTTGCGTCGGCGCACAATGTGCGCTACATTCTGATCATCGAAGAGGGGGCGCGCCGTTGCCCCTCTCACCATGGAGGACAGTATTATGATGAACCGTTTCTTCCTTGTGGCGAAGGCCTTGGGCCTGGCCACCTACCCGATGACTCAGGCGCACTGGTTCGAGCATTCCGCTGACGAGGAAAAGGCTTTTGATCGGGCCCTGCTCCGGACCAAACCCCAGGCTGTGACCGTCCACTAGGTGCGGTGACATGTCGGGCTCGCGACGAGCCAATTAAAAAGCCCCGGTAACGATCGTGCCGGGGCTTTTTGTCTGTCTGTCTGATGTTGTTTTCGGATTGAGATCCGAAGCCACTCTCATATGAGGAGGGGGCGTTACCGGAGGAATCGGAAGCGCAGGGTGCCTTTGACGCCGGCCAGGGCTTGGCGGAACCCCTCGCCCGCTTTCAGGTCCTTTTCCACGTCCACGACCACGTAACCGACGTTCGGGTCGGTCATCAGGTATTGGCCCCGGATGTTGATGGCGTGGGTGGAGAAGATCTCGTTCAATGCGCTCATCACACCGGGGATATTCTGGTGGATGTGCAGGAAGCGGGTGACGTTGGCCTGTTGGGGCAGGGCCACCTCCGGGAAGTTGACCGACCCCAGGGTGGAGCCGTCATCGGAGTACTTCACCAGCTTTTCAGCCACTTCACGACCGATGCCCATCTGGGCTTCTTCCGTCGAGCCGCCCACATGGGGGGTCAGCAGGACGTTGTGGCGGCCCCGAAGGGGGCTTTCGAAGGGCTCATCCTTGGAGGCGGGCTCCTTGGGGAACACGTCCAGGGCGGCGCCCTTGACCTTGCCGCTGTCCAGGGCGGTCACCAGGGCGTCGATATCGACCACCTTACCCCGGGACAGGTTGATCAGCTTGACGCCGTCGGCCATGGCGGCGAACTCGGCGGCGCCAATCATGTTTCGGGTATCGGGGGTGTCGGGGACGTGCAGGGTCACCACGTCGGACAGGGAGAGCAACTCCTCCAGGCTTGCACAGGGCTGGGCGTTCCCGATGGCCAGCTTCTCGACGACGTCGAAATAGCGCACGCTCATGCCCATGGACTCAGCAAGGACGGAGACCTGGGTCCCGATATGGCCGTAGCCGACGATGCCCAGGGTCTTGCCGCGGACCTCGTGGCAGCCAATGGCCGATTTGTCCCAGCCGCCCTGGTGCACGTCCCAGTTCCGGGTGGGAATGTCGCGCATCAGCATGACCGTCTCGGCAATCACCAGCTCGGCGACGGATCGGGTGTTGGAATAGGGGGCGTTGAAGACCGGGACACCCAGTGCTTCAGCAGCACCGGTGTCGACTTGGTTGGTGCCGATGCAGAAGCACCCGACGGCCATCAGTTTTTCGGCAGCGTCCAAGACATCCTTGGTCAGCTTGGTGCGGGAGCGGATACCGATAATATGGGCATCCTTGATTTTTTCCTTCAGCTCCTCCCCGTCAAGGGCGCCCGTCAGGTGCTCGACATTGTTGTAGCCACGGCTGTTGAAATACTCGATGGCGCTCCCGTGGATGTTCTCGAACAAAACAACCCGGATCTTGTCCTTGGGCAGCGAAAGATTGCTCACGGCGACTCCCTTCCCCTATGCGATGTCGAAGACCTTGGTTCCAATCCTCCTCCATGGGTGCCATGGGGGAGGTCCCGCAGGGACAGGTGGCTTCGTTGTGTCCGCCCGGTGGCGCCGGGACGGTCTCGGTCTGGTCTGGTCGGATCGCATCCCCTCGCAGGCCCCATGGACTTTGAAGCTGGCGAAGTTTTTTGATCCAGACACATAAAATAAGCGGCGTGAGAGGGGGAAAACCGCTATCCCCTTTCCGTCCGCCACCCGGTTTGAGCGTCGGGTCAGGCTGGAATGCCAACACCCCTTGGCCGCTCGCCCCATTGACGGCTCCCCCGGGATTCCATCCCGCGGCGGGGGGGCGCGTCGGAGCGACTGGTTAACACGGATCCCTTCGCCGCGGGAGAGGAGATTTACCCATGTCCATCGAAGCCCGCCTGGCCGAGCTTGGTATCACCCTTCCCGAAGCCGCAGCCCCCGTTGGCGCCTATGTTCCCTGGGTCATCGAAAACGGTCTGGTGATCCTGTCCGGCCAGATCACCATGCGGGATGGCGCGCCCCAATATTTGGGTAAGCTCGGCCAGGACATCGATATTGAGACCGGACAGGCTGCGGCCCGGTTGTGCGCGATCAATCTTCTGTCCCAGTTGAAGGTTGCCTGCGGTGGTGACCTGGACCGGGTGCGTCAGGTGGTGCGCTTGGGCGGTTTCGTGAACTGTATCCCCGAATTCACCGCCCATGCCCAGGTCGTCAACGGTGCCAGCGAGGTGATGGTCGAGGTGTTTGGTGACAAGGGCCGTCACGCCCGGGCCGCCGTCGGCTGCTCCAGCCTGCCCCTGGGTGTTTCCGTCGAGGTTGAGGGGCTGTTCGCCATCGATTAAGTCTTCGGGCGGAAAAGCGCGTTGCAAGACGGGGCAGGCAACCCGAGTTAAAGGGGTGTCTGTCCCTTTCCCTTCGAGCGGACCCCTGCCCATGCCCGATTCCGATGACAGCCTCGTTCTCCAGTTTCACAAGGGGATCGACGAGATCCCCGCCGAGGATTGGGACGCCTGCGCGGGGCCGGACAATCCCTTTTGCCTCCATGCTTTCCTCAGCGCTCTGGAGTCCTCTGGCGCCGTTGCCCCGGCCACGGGGTGGGGGCCGCGCCACGTCACGGTCAGAGATCGCCGGGAGCGGGTCCTGGCCTGCGCCCCCCTGTATCTGAAGGGGCATTCCTACGGCGAATATGTTTTCGATTGGGCTTGGGCGCGGGCCTATGAACAGGCGGGCGGACAATATTATCCCAAGCTCCAATGCGCCATCCCCTTTACACCGGTGACTGGGCCACGGCTGATGGTGCGCGAAGGGGCCGGGGATCCGGATCTGCTGCGCCGGACCCTGGTGGCGGGCATGGTGGAGTTGGCCCGTCGGCTCAAGGTCTCCTCCCTGCACGTCACCTTTCCCACCCAGGAGGAGCATGATCTTATGGTCAAGATGGGCCTGCTCTCCCGCCTGGGGCGGCAGTACCATTGGGAGAACGTGAGGTATGGCGGTTTTGACGACTTTTTGGCCGCCCTGTCCTCGCGCAAGCGCAAGACCATCCGCAAGGAGCGCGAAAAGGCCCAATCCCAGGGGGTGACCCTCAAGGTGTTGACGGGGGACGCCATCGAACCCCGCCATTGGGACGCCTTCCACCAGTTCTACCTGTCGACCATCGATAAAAAATGGTCTCAGGCCTATTTGAACAAGGCTTTTTTCCACCGTTTGGGGGCGACCATGGCCGACCGGGTCGCCCTGGTCATGGGCGAGGACGATGCAACCGGCGAATTGGTCTGCGGTGCCCTGAACTTGATTGGCGGAGATGCCCTCTATGGGCGAAACTGGGGAGCGGCGGAGGACTACAAATTCCTCCATTTCGAAGCCTGCTATTATCAGGCGATGGATTTCGCCATCGATCGCGGTTTGCGCTGGGTGGAGGCTGGAGCCCAGGGCGAACATAAGATCAGCCGGGGTTACCTTCCCCGCTTCACCTATTCCACCCATTGGATTGCCGACCAGGGATTCCATCGGGCGGTCGAGGATTTCCTGGATAAGGAGCGGGACGCCGTCGCAGAGGATATGGAGATGCTTGGCGAACTGGCCCCTTTTAAATGCACCGAATAACCAGAAGCACAGGATACGTCCAAGAATGATGGATCACATCAAGACGGCCATGGAGATGGATGGCGAAGCGCCCGTAGAAGATCGGGTCTTGACCCTTTGGTTCGGTGCGGAGGACGACCCCACCCGCCACGACTTCAAGCCGTGGTGGTTCCAGACATCGGACGCCTTGGACGCCACCCTGATCGCCTTGTTCACCAAAGCCGTGGGGGATGCCATCGCCGGACGGTTGGATCATCTGGCGGAAACGCCCCGGGGAACGCTGGCCTTGATCATCTTGCTCGACCAGTTCCCCCGCAACATCTGGCGGGGGCGGGACAAGGCCTTCTCTGGCGATGCAAAGGCGCGGGCGCTGGCCCAGGAGGTCATCAAGCGTGGCTATGACCGGGAGTACGCCAAGGTGGAGCGCCTCTTCTGTTACTTGCCCTTCGAGCATTCGGAGGACTTGGTGGACCAGGAACGCTCCCTGGCCTTGTTCGAGCGGCTGGAGGATAAGGACGTCTACGATTACGCCCTGCGGCACTACGAGATTATCGCCCGCTTTGGCCGCTTTCCCCACCGCAACGCCGCCCTGGGCCGCGAGACGACGGAGGAGGAAGCCAAGTTCCTGCTGGAACCGGGGTCATCGTTTTAACGGGGAGCGGAAACATTCTTTTGTCGTCATGCCCCCGCAGGCGAGGACCCAGGTTCTGTGGTCTCTTGCCGTATAAGATACCGCATCTGGATTCCCGTTTCCCCCTAGTCGATGCACCACTTCGCCATCAAGTCCGACTGGTCGAGCGAAGCGATGCTCGTTGCGGTACGGGCGATGGCCTTGCCCGCGATGACGCGACAGGGTGGCCCTCGTGCCTGGATCGTCGACGATACCGGTTCGCCCAAGAAGGGCGTCCATTCGGTGGGCGTGCCGCGGCAGTATTGCGGTCAACTGGTCAAACAGGGCAAACGCCCGTCGCCTACCGCATCTGCCAACGCGGCAGACCGGGGGTATGCAAAGAGGGAAAGAAACAGGGCAAGGCGTCCTAAAGCAAAATTGAATCCACCATTTCACAGTGCCAATATTTAAGAAACGTCTGTTTCCGCAACTTGGGAAAAGACAGGGGGGATCCCATCGGCGAAACTGCCGTTTCACATCAGGAAAGGAGCCCGGCATGGATACCTCGGATGGATCGCCCAAAAGAGCCCTTGAAATACCTAAGGGTAAATTCCGGGAAAAATCCATCGAGGCGCGAATCCACGAGCAATACGAGTCCCTGCCGGAATCGGAACGCAAGCTGGCCGAGGTCATTCTGGATTTCCCCGGTGACCTGTCGGCCTTCAAGGCCTCAGAATTGACTGCCCTGGCTGGGGTTTCCAAGGCCGCAGCCACCCGCCTGTTTCACCGCCTGGGCTTTCAGAGCTTCGATGAAGCGCGCCTTCTCTCGCGCGAGCGGCGGGAATGGGGGTCGCCTCTCTATATGGAAAGCAAGCCGGGTACTGCGACCTCCAGTGGCAGCCTCACAGCCCTGCTGAAGGACGAGACGGACCTCTTGCGAGCCTCCTTGCCCAAACTGGATGCCAACACATTGGACGAGGTGGTGGGCCAGATCGTTGGCGCCCGGCGTGTCTTCCTGATTGGCTTTCGAAACAGCCGTTTCATTGCCGAATACTTCCGCTGGCAGTTGCTGCAATTCCGGGGTGACGTCCATTTGGTCCCCGGCAATGGGGAAACCATCGGAGAGTTCCTCGCCGACCTGACCCCCACGGATGTGGTGTTCGTCGTGGCCCTGCGCCGTCGGATCAAGGAGCTGCACGCCATCCTGACCTCTGTCCGGG
Source organism: Rhodospirillum sp. A1_3_36 (assembly GCF_047263945.1). NCBI lineage: Bacteria > Pseudomonadati > Pseudomonadota > Alphaproteobacteria > Rhodospirillales > Rhodospirillaceae > Rhodospirillum > Rhodospirillum sp. A1_3_36. The sequence continues at coordinate 137,237 of NZ_JBLAVB010000007.1, forward strand.
ACCGGGGCACTCCCATCGCCCTGCTGACCGACCCCACGGCACGCCGCCTGCCTGGATTGGCCACTTGGATTCTGACCGTGGAGACAAGGGGCGCTTTCCCCTTCGACAGCTGCGGTCCGGCGCTGGCCATTTGCCGCCACCTGTCCGTTCAGGCCCTTCATAAGGCGGGACGCCGGGGTCGCGCCCATCTGGAACGAATCGAACGGCAGCACGAACGGCTCGACATCTTCAACTAACGGGCAACTAACGGGCAACTAACGGGCTGCAGAAAGCTCTTTTTCCATCCTCTCCCCTTTTACGCTAAGGGATGCACGTTTCTTTATTTGGCTATAGCGCTTTTGTACGTCGTCATCCCCGTTTTCACGGGGATGACGACCTAAAACAACGTATTATTTAACTTCGGAGCGGCACAGAGAAACGTGAATCCCTTAGCGCGTTCGCGGGAATGACGATTTTGGGGAATGGTCGGACTTTTTCCGCAGCCTGTTAATTCTGGCGCGAAGCGGGAATTTGCGCTAGAATGCACTCCGTACACGCGTGCCTTCGCAAGCTTCCAAGAATGGAAACCACGTCCCGAGAAACGGGAGACGACACCCATGGTATACGCGACGTCAACGAGCGAGACGACGAAACCGAGTGCCCTGAGTGGACTCGAATTGGCTAATTGGGTCCATAAAACGGCCAAACAAATTACTGAAGATACGGGCAAAATTCACAAGCGCATCAAAGATGACGCCAAAGCCAAAGATATTGAACTCAACCGTATGAAGATCGCCCAGGCCCGGGCCAAATTAAAAGCCATGACCGCCCAGGTGCGTGCCGCGATCGCAGCGGGGAACCTGGAGCGAGCGAAGGCGATCGCCCACCAGATTGGCATGACGGTGAAAGAAATCCGCTCGGCCCTAAGCGCGCTGAAGGATCTTGGTGCCGCCGATTCCGCCACAGCTCAAGGGACCGGAGCGAACAAAGAGGCTTCGTCAGGGGGCAATGGAAAGGCCAAGGAGGGGAGCGAATCTGAGAAGGGCACGTCTGAGCAAGGCGCGTCTGAAACAACCGACCCGTCCAACCCAGCGACCGCCAAAACGGCAGAAGAGAGAGAAGAGGCAGAGGACGCCCGCCGTCGTCGCACGCAGGAACAGGACCGGCAGAAAGGCTTGCGGGAAGGGGAAAGCGGCCTAGTGGAGGCGCGCCGTCTGCTTGATGAGCTGGAGCGTATGGCCATGGCCATCCCCGGAGACGAGTCCGACCATGCGGAGTTGCGAGCCGAAATCAACGCCGCCCGTCAGGCGATCCAGGCAGAGGGCGCGAGTAGTCTTTGGGCGTAAACGCCTTCTCCCTCTCCCTTCCATTGGTTGTCCCATGCTATAGCCAGTCACCACGCGATAGCATAGGGGACTCCTGATCCATGAAGATCCTCCATACCGGAGACCTGCACCTCGGTCGGGCCTTCAACGGCATTTCCCTGGACCAGGACCACGAAGCGATCCTGCATCAGATTCTCCAGGTGCTGGTCAACCAAGCGGTGGATGTTCTGATCATCGCCGGAGATATCTTCGACCGGGCCGCTCCCCCGGCCAGCGCCATCCGCCAGTTCAACGATTTCCTCTCCCGGGTCTCCAGGGAAACCACCGCCGCCCTGGTGATGATCGCCGGCAACCATGATTCCGGCGACCGGGTGGCGACCATGGCCGTCCTGTCTGACGGCACGCGCGCCCTGGTCCGGGGCGTGGTGACGGCGCAGGATGCCCCCCTGGTGCTGCGGGATGACCATGGCCCCGTCGCCTTCTCTGCTCTGCCCTTCGCCCATGAATACACCGCTCGGGAGTGCTTCGGCGAGGAGACCATCGCCTCTCCCGCCGATGTCTTGGCCGCACAGGTGGCTGCGGCTCGGCAGGCCCTCCCCCCGGGCATCCGCTGGGTGATCACCGCCCATGCCTTCGTCGCCGGAGGCCAGGGCAGCGAGAGCGAGCGCTCCCTGGCCCGGGTGGGCGGGATTGAGACCGTCCCCTGCGACGTCTTCGACGGCGCCCATTACGTGGCACTGGGCCACCTCCACCGGTCCCAGCGGGCGGGCGCGGACCATATTCGCTATGCGGGTGCCCCCCTGGCCTTTGGTTTCGACGAGGCGGACTCGTCCAAGTCCATGACCCTGGTGACTCTGGACGGCACCGGCGCCACAACCGTCGAGACCATTCCCTTCACCCCGACGCGCGGTATCCGAGTTCTGAAGGGGCGTCATGCGGAGGTGCTGCTGGCCCCGCCATCGGAGGATTTCATCAAGGTGGTCCTGACCGACCCCCATCCCATCATTGATCCCATGAAACCCCTGCGCGAGCGCTTCCCCAACGTCTGCATGCTCACCTACGAACGGGACGAACGGGTTCTGGAGCCCCGGGAACGGACGGCCCAATCCCTGGCCGGAATGGATCCCCTTGACGTGGTCGGCGATTTCCTGGAGCAGGTGCGCGGAGAGCCCGCGACCGAGGCCGAACGGTTGGTCCTATCCGAAACCCTCCAGGCCCTCGTCAACGAGGAGGACGCCGCGTGAGACCCGTCCTTCTGACCATGCAAGCCTTCGGCCCCTATGCGGGCCGCGAGGTCGTCGATTTCCGTGCGGCCATCGACGCCGGACTGTTCGGCATCTACGGCCAGACCGGTTCGGGCAAGTCGATGATTTTTACGGCCATGACCTTTGCCCTGTTCGGTGATGTCGCCAAGGCGGGGCAAGCGGGGGCTAACCTGCGCTCCGACCACACCAGCCCCGACCTGCCGACGGAAGTCTCTTTCCTGTTCGACCTGGGGGAGCGCCGCTACCTGATCCGCCGCAAGCCCGAACAGACCCGCCCCAAACAGCGGGGCGAGGGCGTCACCCTGATGAAGGCCGAAGCCTGGCTGTTCGACGCCACCGGGCAGAGCGTCGAGGACATCCAGGCCGACCGCCCCGGCAAGGTCCTCGCCGAGAAAAAGCTGGGCGAGGTCCGCGACGCCGTGGCCGACCTGCTGGGCTACGGTCTGGAGCAGTTCAAGCGCATCGTCCTGCTGCCCCAAAGCCAGTTCGAGGCGTTTCTCACCGCCAATACCCCGGACCGCGTGAAGATCCTGCGGGACCTGTTCGATGTCTCCCTCTATCGGCGCCTCAAGGACAAACTGAAGGCCGACGCCTCCGACGCGGAAAGGCGGGTGCGGGAGGAACGGGAGATCCAAGCCCGCCGCCTGACCGATGCCGGTTTTGACACTGTAGAGGCCTTGACCGAGGGCATCGCCACCAAAGCCGAAGCCTTCGACGCCCTGCGCGCCCAGGAAGCCCAGCGCCAGACCGAAGCGGTGGCGGCGCGGAAAACCCTGGAACAGGCCCAAGCTTTGGAGGCCCTGTTCAAAAATGCCGCGGAGACCGAGACGGCCCTGAACGGCCTGCTCGCCCAATCCCCTGCCATCGACGCCCTGGATCAACGGATCCAGCGGGCGGAGCGGGCCAAGGCCGTGGTCGATCTGGAAACCGCCCTCATCGCCGCCCAGAAAGACCTCGCCAAGGCCATGGAGAATCGGACCCAAGCCACCAAGGCGGTCCAAACTGCCGTCGAAAAAACCGCCCGGGCCAAAACCCATTGGGAGGAGGAGGAGGCCCAATCCGACGCCCTGGAGGCCCTGCGCGCCGAAGTGACGAACCTCGTGCGGCATGGGGAAACCCTGGAACAGGCCGAAGGGTTGGCCGCGACACTCAAGGGGGCGCAAGCCACCGCCCGAAAAGCCAAAGCCGCTCTCGAAACCATCGAAAAGAAGCGGGCCGAAGCCCTCAAAAAGCAGACCCTCTATGACGAGGCCCTGGCCGAAGCCCGCCGGACCGAGTCCGCCCGCCAAACCTTGTCCCTGCAACGCCAAACCCTGGAGGCGGACGCCAAGGCCGGAGAGGTCCGCCAACAGGCCGAAGCGGATCTTGCCAAATCGAAAGCCGAGGTCACCCGGCTGCAAGGCCAAAAGGACCGCGCCGCCGCCCAACTTGACGAGGCCCGGAAAGCCCTCTCCCAAGCCGAAGCCGCCCTGACTCAAGCCAAGGCCTGGCATCTGGCCTCGGACCTGAGCCCCGGAACCCCTTGCCCGGTCTGCGGCTCCGTTGAGCATCCCGCCCCCGCGACAGAGGGTCCGGAGGAAACCGGCCTCGCCGAAGCCCTGGAGAATGCGCGCGCTGTCCTGGAAGACCGTCAGACCAAGGACAACCGCGCCGCCCAGGCCCTCGCCCGGGCGGAGGCCACGCTGGAGGAACGGACAACGCGACTGGACCGGCTCGATCCCCCCTCCCGCCCCTTGGCGGAAACCTCCGCCGCCTTGGACCGCTGCCGGGCCGAAATCGAAGCCCTGGGACCGGCGCGCGACATCCCCAAGGGCGAGACGGAGCTGGCCAAAGTCACCCAGAGCATCAAAACCCTGGAGACCCAACGAGAGACCGCCCGCGACGCCCTCTCCCGGGCGGAGCGGGAGACCGACGCCGCCGCAGCCCGCCACGAACAGGCGATTTCCTCCGTCCCCGAAGCGCTCCGCGACCGCCCCACCCTGGAAAAGTGGCTCGACGAACGGACCGAGGCCCTGAAGGCCTGGGACACCCGCCTCGCCAAGCGCAAGAAAGCCCTCGAAGACGCGGAGAAAGCGCTGGGCACGGCCCAAGGGAAAGAAGACACCGCCGCCCAGATGCTCGCCGATCGACGTGACCGCCAGGACAAGGCGTGGAACGCCTTCACCGAGCGTCTCGCGGACAGCGGCCTGGACGACGCGGGATTCCAGGCGCTGAAACCCGCCATCGACACCCTGGAGGCGGATCGGACCAAGGTCACCAAACACCGGGAGGACCTGACCATCGCCCGGACCCGCCTCGACGACATCCGCGACGCCCTGGGCGACAAGGCCCGACCCGATCTCCCCGCGTGCCAAGCGGAAGCCGCCGCAGCGGAACAGGCCCTGACGGAGGCCACCAACGGTCGGGCGACGGCGGCCTCGGCCCTGGGCCAGATGGAGCGCCTGAAAACCTCCCTGGAGGACAGCCTGCGACAACTGGCCGAAGAGGAAACGCGAACGGGTCCCCTGCGGGAACTGGCCACCCTCTGCGACGCGGGCAATGACAAGAAACTGGACCTGGAGACCTTCGCCATCGGCGCCATGTTCGATCAGGTGCTGGCCTCGGCCAACCTGCGCATGGGTCCCATGACCAGCCACCGCTACACCCTGGAGCGGGAGGAGGAGGAGGGCAAACGGGGCCGACGGGGTCTGGGGATCCAGGTTTTGGACATCCACACCGGCAAGGCCCGTCCCACGGCGACCCTGTCGGGCGGCGAGACCTTCATCGCCGCGCTGGCCCTGGCCCTGGGGCTGGCCGACGTGGTCGAAAGCGCCTCGGGCAAGGTGCGCCTGGACACGATCTTCATCGACGAAGGCTTTGGCAGCCTGGATACCGAGAACGGCACCGGGACCCTGGATCAGGTGCTGCGGGTGTTGAACGATCTGGTGGGCCGGAACCGGGCCGTCGGCCTGATCTCCCACGTTCCCCTGGTGCGCGAGGCCATCCCCAACGGCTTCCATGTCCACAAGACCCTGGGCGGAAGCCAGGTGCAGGCCCGGGGATTTGACTGATGGAGATAAAATTTAACTGACCAAAAAAAATGCATATTTATTAGACCGGATGAATTCCTTGACGTTCTTTTGGATCCAAACCTATCGTATGCAGGGTGGTGAGAGGCTCGCCACCCTCTTTGGATCGAAAAGAAAGGGGTGCCCATGACAATGTCTGTCCCGCGTTCACGTCTCCGCCACACCACGTGGGGGCGTCGCGCCTTGCTTGGTGCCTCCTTGGCCCTTGGTATGAGCCTCTCCCTGACCCTGGGGGCGCCCCGGGTTTACGCGGAAACGCCCAAGGACACCCTGGTCCAGGCTTGGGCCTTCGACGACATCATCACCATGGACCCCGGCGAATCCTTCGAGATCTCCACCGCCGAGATTCTGGGCAACATCTATAACACCTTGGTTCGCCTGAACATTGACAACACTTCGGAAGTCCTGCCGTCCATCGCCGAAAGCTGGACCGTTTCCGACGATGCCTTGACCTATACCTTCAAGCTCAAGCCGGGCATCACCTTCGCCTCGGGGAACCCCATCACGGCGGACGACGTCGCCTTTTCCTTCGAGCGGGCCATCAAGCTGGATAAGGGCCCGGCCTTCATCCTCGCCCAGTTCGGCCTGACCGGCGACAACATCACCGAAAAGGCCAAGGCCCTGGACGCGGGGACCTTCCAGTTCACCGTTGACAAGCCCTATGCGCCCAGTTTCGTCCTGAACTGCCTGACCGCCACCGTGGCGATGGTCGTCGACAAGAAACTGGTCATGGAGCATGCCGAAGCTGTCACTCCCAGTGCCGACTCCCCCTATGACACCGATTTCGGCAACGGCTGGCTGAAGACCCATTACGCGGGCTCTGGCCCCTTCATCCTGCGCGATTGGCGCGCCAATGAAGTGCTGGTGCTGGAACGCAACGACAAGTACTTCGGCGAGAAGGCCAAGCTGGCCCGGGTCCTCTATCGCCACCTGAAGGAGAGCGCCGGTCAGCGTTTGGCCCTCGAAGCGGGAGACATCGACGTGGCCCGCAACCTGGAGCCCGGCGATCTGGTTTCCGTGGAAGCTGACAAGGATATCGCCATTGAGTCCCAATCCAAGGGCACGGTCTATTACTTCAGCCTGAACCAGAAGAACCCGATCCTGGCCAAGCCCAAGGTGCGGGAAGCGATCAAGTATCTGGTGGACTACAAGGCCATCGGCGCGACCCTGATCAAGGGCATCGGCACCCTCCACCAGACCTACATTCCCGCAGGCATGCTGGGCGCCATCGACGATATGCCCTATCACTTGGACGTCGCCAAGGCCAAGGCCCTGCTGGCCGAAGCGGGCTTGCCAGACGGCTTCACCGTGACCATGGATGTGCGCACCGTCCAGCCGGTCACCGGCATCGCCGAGTCCGTCCAGCAAACCTTCGCCCAGGCGGGCATCAAGCTGGAGATCATTCCCGGCGACGGCAAGCAGGTGCTGACCAAATACCGGGCGCGCAACCACGATATCTATATCGGCCAATGGGGCACCGACTACTGGGATCCCAATTCCAACGCCGAGACCTTCTCCAGCAACCCGGATAACGCGGACGATGCCTCGTCCAAGACCCTGGCTTGGCGCAACTCCTGGGACATCCCGGCCTTGACCGAAGAAACTGCGGGCGCCCTGTTGGAGCGGGACACCGCAAAACGGGCCGCGACCTACGCAGACCTGCAGCGCAAGGTGCTGGCCGATGGCCCCTTCGTCCTGCTCTACCAGCAGACGGAAGTGGGCGCCTATCGCACCAACGTGAAGGATTACCGCCTCGGCCCCTCCTTCGACTCCAACTATCTGGACAAGACCTTCAAGGAGTAAGGGCGGATGCCTCCCGCCTCTTCCTTGGCGACGGAAAATGGGGCGGGCGCGCGTCATGCGCCCGCTCCCTCTCGCGCGCTTGCCCGGGGACGGGCGGTGCTCGGCTTCCTGGTGACCGTGGCGACCACCTATCTGGGTCTTCTCGCCGTCACCTTTTTCATTGGCCGGGTGGTGCCCGTGGATCCGGTGCTGGCGATCCTCGGCGACCGGGCCTCCACCGAGGTGGTGGAGCGCACCCGCGAGGCCCTGGGCCTTAACCTTCCGCTCTATCACCAGTTCTGGATTTACCTGAAACAGGCCATGACCGGTGACTTCGGCACCTCGGTCCTGACCACCCACCCCGTGTTGGAGGACATCGCCCGGGTCTTCCCCGCCACCATGGAACTGGCCACCCTGGGAACCCTCGTCGGCTCCCTTCTGGGGGTTCCCCTGGGCGTTCTCGCCGCCGTGCGCCGGGGCGGGATCCTGGATCAGATCGTCCGGGTGGTCGGATTGATCGGCTATTCCGTGCCGATCTTTTGGCTCGGGCTGCTCTCGCTGGTCCTGTTCTACGCCCAGCTCCATTGGGTGGCCTATCCGGGGCGGCTGGACGTGGTTTACGAATACACCTTCGCACCCAAAACGGGCTTCTACCTGTTCGAAGCCCTCTGGACCGGCCAATGGGACGTACTGGGGGACCTGTTCGCCCATATCGCCCTGCCTTCCGCCCTGCTCGGCTATTTCTCTCTGGCCTATATCAGTCGCATGACCCGAGGCTTCATGCTGACCGAGATGTCTCAGGAATATATTGTGACCGCCCGAGCCAAGGGCCTGTCAGAGGCGCGGATCATCTGGTTCCACGCCCTGCGCAATGCCGCCGTGCCCCTGGTCACGGTCATCGCCCTGTCCTATGCCAGTCTGCTGGAAGGATCGGTGCTGACGGAATCCATCTTCGGCTGGCCGGGCCTGGGCCTTTACATCACCAACTCCCTGGGCAACGCGGATATGAACGCGGTGCTGGGCGGAACCCTGGTGATCGGCTCGGTCTTTATCGGCATCAACCTGCTCTCGGATCTGCTGTACCGGGTGCTCGACCCCAGGACCAAGCGCCCATGAGCGAGCCACATTCCCTTCCGTCCTCACCGGTCCTGTCCTGGAAAGACTGGCTGCTGACGGAGTTTCCCGCCTCTCCCCTCCAGGCCCGCCTGGGGCGCTTCTATGTCATCTGGCTGCGCTTCTCCGCCAACCGGCTGGCCCTGACCGGGCTGGGCGTGCTGATTGGCCTCTTGCTGATCGCCGCCTTCGCCGACGTCCTGGCCCCCCATTCCGCCGTCCAGGGCGACTTGATGAACGCCCGCCTCCTCCCCCCGGGCAGCCCGGGCTACCTGTTGGGCACGGATGGCCAGGGGCGGGACATCCTCTCCCGCCTGCTCCATGGGTCGCGCCTGACCCTCTTGGTCGTCGCCCTGGTGGCGGTGACTGCGGCTCCCATCGGCCTTTTGGTCGGCACGGTCGCAGGCTATGCCGGCGGGTGGCTGGATGCCGTTCTGATGCGCATCACCGACATCTTTCTGGCCTTCCCCAAACTGGTCCTGGCCATGGCCCTGGTCGCCGCCCTGGGACCGGGCATCGAGAACGCCATCCTGGCCATCGCCATCGTCTCCTGGCCCCCCTATGCCCGGGTAGCGCGGGCGGAGACCATGACCTTCCGGGGGTCCGACTATATCGCTGCCGTGCGCCTAATGGGCGCCTCGCCGGGACGGATCATCGTCCGCCACATCATGCCGCTCTGCCTGTCCTCGCTGATCGTGCGGGTGACCCTCGATATGGCCGGGATTATTCTGACCGCGGCGGGCCTCGGCTTTCTCGGCCTTGGTGCCCAACCGCCCCTGCCCGAATGGGGCGCCATGATCGCCACCGGGCGGCGCTTCATCCTCGACCAATGGTGGGTGGCGGCCATGCCGGGCATTGCCATCCTGATCGTGAGTCTGGGCTTCAACCTGCTCGGCGACGGCCTGCGCGATGCCCTGGATCCCAAGGAGGCGGACTCATGAGCGCCGTCCCGTTGCTTTCCGTCGAGAACCTTCGCGTCACCTTCCCCACCCGCACCGGCGTCGTGGAGGCCGTGCGCGGCGTCTCCTTCACCCTGGAACAGGAGCGCCTGGGCATCGTCGGCGAATCCGGCTCCGGCAAATCCCAGACCGGGCGGGCCATCATGGGGCTGACCCCGCCCCAAGCCCGGGTCACCGCCGACCGCCTGACCCTGGGCGACCGGAACCTCCAGACCGCCTCTCCCAAGGTCCGACGGGGGTTGCGCGGTAAAGATATGGCCATGATCCTCCAGGATCCGCGCTATTCCCTGAACCCGGTGATGCCCATTGGCCGCCAGATCATGGAGACCCTGCGCGCCCATGAACCGGTCTCCAAGGCCGAAGCTAAAACCCGTGCTCTGGCCATGCTCGAAGCCGTGCAGATCCGCGACCCGGACCGCGTCTTCGCCCTCCACCCCCACGAGGTCTCCGGCGGCATGGGCCAGCGGGTGATGATCGCCATGATGCTGATTGCCGGGCCGCGCCTGTTAATCGCCGACGAGCCCACCTCGGCTTTGGATGTGACCGTGCAATTGGAGGTCCTGGCCATCCTCGACGCCCTTGTGGCCGAGCGGGGGATGGGGCTGATCTTCATCTCCCATGACCTGCGTCTGGTCTCCACCTTCTGCGACCGAGTCTTGGTGATGTATGCGGGCCGGGTGGTGGAAGACCTGCCCTCGGCGCGGCTGGAGGAAGCCGAACACCCCTACACCCGGGGCCTCCTGAACTGCCTGCCCCGCCTGGACCAGGATCGCCATCCCCTGCCCACCCTGGACCGTCAAGTGGAGTGGCGCCAATGAGCCCCAGTCCAGCCAAAACCGGGGCGGAGGCGGCCCTCTCCCTGCGCGGGCTCTCCGTCGCGTTCAATGGCTTCCATGCCCTGGACCGGGTGGACCTGGATGTGGTCGACGGCGCCTCCTATGGTTTGGTGGGGGAATCCGGCTCGGGCAAATCCACCCTGTTGCGCGCCGTGGCCGGGCTCGAGCGCTTCCAGGAAGGGAGCCTGACGGTCACCGGCCAGCCCCAATCGGGCCTCAAGCGGGACAAGGCCTTTCGGCGGCAGGTCCAGATGGTTTTCCAGGATCCCCATGGTTCCCTTCACCCCCGCCAAACCGTGGACCGGCTGCTGATGGAGCCCCTGGCCATCCATCGCCTGCCCGACCCGGAGGTGCGGATTCGCCGGGCGCTGGACGAGGTGGGGCTGGGCTCCGGCTTCCGCTTCCGCTTTTCCCACCAGCTCTCCGGCGGCCAAAGGCAGCGGGTGGCCATCGCCCGCGCCCTGATCGTCGAGCCCCGGATCCTGCTGCTTGACGAACCCACCTCGGCGCTGGACGCGTCGATCCAGGCGGAAATCCTGAACCTGCTAGAGCAGGTCCGCCGGGACCGGGGCCTGACCTACCTGATGGTGAGCCATGACCTAGCCGTGGTGGCCCATATGTGCGAGCAGCTATCGGTGATGCGCCATGGCCGCATGGTCGAACAGCTTTCCGCCGAAGCCCTGCGCACCGGCAAGGTGGAAGAGGCCTATACGCGCACCCTGATGGACGCAAGCCGGGGGTTTGGAGGGCGGTGAGGGGATAGCCGGAATTCATGCAGGTGATGGGGCGGGAAGGCCCTGCCCAGGACGGCCCGCGCCTTATCCTTCCCGCACCCTTGTGACGAAGGTCACCGCAGCGCTATTCAGGGCTCCGGAGTCCTCGGCCAGCCGTTCCGCTGCGTTAGAAACCTCCGCTGCCGCCCCCCGCACTTGGCCCACATGGTTACTCAAGGCTTGGATGACACCGGAGGCTTTGGCCGTCCCCTCTGCGGCTTCATTGACATTCCGGGCGATCTCCCGGGTGGCTGCGGATTGCTCCTCGACTGCGGTGGCGATGCCCGCAGCCATTTCGTCCACCTGTGCGATCACCTTGGCAATAGTCCGCATGGCTTCGACCGACGCTCCGGTTTCATTCTGAATATCCTGGATTTGGCGAGCGATCTCCTCGGTCGCCTTGGCCGTTTGGCTGGCCAGGCTTTTGACTTCCCCCGCCACCACGGCGAAGCCTTTGCCCGTCTCCCCCGCCCGGGCGGCCTCGATGGTTGCGTTCAAGGCGAGCAAGTTGGTCTGTTCTGCGATGTCGGTGATCAGGGCCACCACTTCTCCAATATGTTTGGCCGCATTGGCGAGACGCTCGACCTGGACGGTAGATCGTTCCGCCTCCCGACTGGCTTCCGCAGCCACATTCCGAGATTCGCCCACTCGGCGGGTAATCTCGCCGATAGACGCCGAGAGTTCGTCCGCCGCAGACGCGACGGTTGCGACATTGGCGCAGGCCCGTTCGCTGGCGCTGACACCGTCCGCAGCGTCTCTCTCCGCCTCGCCTGCCGTATCGTCCAGGACCCGCGCGGCGTTGTCCATCAAAGTTGCTGCCTCGCCCACGCCGGAGACCACGCCACCGATCTCCTGTTCAAAGGAAGTCGCCAAATCGGCCATCAAGGTGACTCGCTCTGTGGCAATCAAGCGCTCCGCTTCCTCCCGTTCTGTCCGTAGGCCTGCGCCGTCCACCATACTGGTCCGGAAAGCCGCAACCGCCTGGGCCATCTCTCCGATTTCGTCTCTTCGCCCCATGGCCGGCACGGGGCTCTCCCAATCACCGTCCGTCACACCCTTGGCCCGATGGGCCAGGGCAATGATCGGTCCGGCGATGGACCGCTCGGCAAGCAGGGTCAAACCCAGGGCGAGGAGGATGACCAGGAGGCCCATGATCAGATAGTCAATCAGGGAGCGATGCATGGCCTGCAGGTAAGCTGTCTGGTCCTCGGCCACCACCACCGCACCGATGGCCCGGCCTGAATAGTCGGTCAAAGGGCCAGCCATGAGGGCGAACTCCCGCCCGTCCACGGTTTGGTCGGGCAGACGGCTTCGATCGGCCATGGCGGCACGCAAAACCTCCGGTCCCGGGATCATTGTCGGGTCGAGGGAGGACCCGAGAGAGGAGAAGCTGCCGTTATCGTCCGCCAACAGAACCGCGACGCCAGCACCGGAGACCTTCGAGAATGTGTCAACGAGTCCTTTCCCCAGGTTGAGGCCAAACTCAACGGAGCCAACCTGGGTTCCTTGATGGTGGACGGGCACCACAGCGCGAACACCGACCCCGGCCACCCCCTTTTCCACTCCGGAAACTGCCTTGCCGGTGGCATTCACAGCCACCACGGTTTCCCGGAACCCGGACAGGTCGTCGCCAAATTTCTCGGGCTTATGGACCCTCAGAAAGGAGGAGGCCGGGGCCTTGTGGAATTGAAACTGGGTGACCCCCCGGCGCTCAGATAGCGCTTTAAAGGACGGAACATAGGCCCGGGCAAGGGCCTCCCGGTCGCCTTCGGCCATGGCCTTCTGGACATCGGCGTTCAAGGCAACCGTCCAGGCCATGTCTGTGGCCCTTGTGGCCTGCACATTGATCCGCGTCGAAAGGCGTTCGTAGCTGGCCTGCAGGCTCCGTTCGGCAAACGCGTGAATTTGATTGGATTGTTTGATCAGGGCCGCAGCCCCCATACAAACCGTCGCCAGGACGGCCAAACCCATCAATGCCAACCCAAGTCTGGTGCCCAACCGCAGGCCCATTCCCATGGCACCTCCCCCCCTGTTCCACAATCCTCGCCAGACTTATCGTTTCCAAGGGTATGCCCAAGCCCATTAGGGATCATTGAAAACGGTCAATGACCAAAAGGTTTCATGACAGGGAGTGCTTTCCCGTCACGGGGCTTTGCCCCGTCCCCCACTGGGACCGAAAGGCCCCAGACCCCAGGCCATTAACAGAAAAATGGGCTTGGGCTATCGCCCAAAAAACACGAGACACTGTCGAGTACTGTGGAATGTTGGAAGAACTGGCCCGCATTTTTGGGACCCGCAGAAAAGGGAGATCCGGGAGGAAAATAATAAACCCTATTCACCTTCTCCTCCCCTCGCTTGCTACCTCTTATACCAAGCGGCGCGGGTTGAAACCCACGCCGCTTTTCTTGCGTTCAAACGCCAGGCGGGCTTTTACGCGCCATAAGGCGCGGCGGCCACTTGGCCGCTTCCAAGGTGCGGTGAGGCAAACTCACCGCACCTGGGTATTAGCCTTGGGTTTCGCGGAGACCAGAAAGCTGGCTAAGGCCTCGACGGAGGCGGTATCTTCGAACAGAACGGCGGCTGCGGCATGGATCCGTGTGGACAAAACCGCGCGTTTGGTCGCGTCCCGTCCGAGGCTTGTGGCGATCCGTACATAGCCATCTTCGGTCCGGGCGACCGCATCGGAGACCCCGATCATCCGGCTGAGCCCAGCGGCCCGGCGGGATCGGAGGGTATTTCCTTGAAGGGTCACCAGCGGCTTTCCCATCCCCAGGGCCTCAAAGGCGGTCAGACCTCCGCCCCAATAAAGGGTATCCAGAACCACATCTGCAGCACCCAAAGCGGCGAGGTAAATATCACGGCGGGTTCGTTTGAGCCAAAGAACCCGGTCTTCGGGCAATCCCGCCCCCTTCAGCCGCTCCATCATCCGTTCGGTCAGGGCAGGCTCGGCGTCCCTGAACAGGCAAAGGAGTCCCCTGGGATCCTCCCTCAAGATCCGGGCAAAAAGAGCATCCATATCGGGGTGGATCTTGGACAGGCGTTGGCCGCAAAGATACAGGGTCTCCCGACTGGGCAAATTCAGTTTGGCCCGGTCGGCATCGGCGGATACCGGTCTGGGCACATGGGCCAGAAAGCCGGGTAGCCGCACCAGCTCTTCCCGGTAGTGGGCCTGCGCCCCAGGTCCTTCCAGCAACTCACCCACCAGGGCATAATCAATGGAAGGCAGGCCCGTCGTCAGCGGATGCCCCAAGAGGACGCATTGGACGGGCGCATAGCGACCATGGGCCAGGATCATGGTGAAGTCATCCGTCCCCAACTCGGGATAAAGCAGGACCTCCAACCGGGCTTCGGCCAAGAGAAGATGGGCGCGCAAGACATCCCGGGGCAGGACAAGTACAGTCTCGGCTCGGGTGGACATCCGGTCCCACAGGGGACCATGGGGATGCCCAGGAACGATCAGGGTGACCTCCAGGTCAGACCGCCCCAACAGGGCTTCTACCAATCCCGCTTGCAGCCCTCCGGGTCCCGCGCCGGAAAATCGATGGAACAGAATCCCCACGCGACGGCGGCCATCCTTGGCGGGGCGGGGATCCCAAGCCTGTTCCGAAACGGTGCACAACACCGGACAAATGGCACGCAGGGTATCGGCGACCTCCGTTGCCAAATGATGGGAGTCCCCCTCATAGAGGGCAAATTCGGGATGGGCCACGCCCCCCACCAGCGCATTGGGATCGGGGATGAAGGCCGCTTTCTCCCGCAGGTCGGCAAGCCGGTGGCGCAACTGGTTCCGAGCGGTCTCGATCTCCTCCACACCAGTGGGAACGGATGGCGCCAGAGAATCCGCAAGCAGCGCAAGCGCTGGAAAATCGGTGACATTTGCCCCAAAGGCTCGGGCCGCAGCTCTCCAGTTCCCCGACCGGGCCAGGGCCGTACAGAGCCCCAGGCGGGCGGGCCAATAGGTCCCATCCAGGGCCATGGCATGGCGAAAAAGCTCCGCCGCCTCACCGGCGCGGCCCAAACCCAGGATAGCATGGCCCCGATTGACCAAGGTCACCGGGGTTGCCTCTCCCTCCAGGGTCAGACTTTGAGCGATGATTTCCAGGGCATCTCCATAGGCCCCCATGGCGTTCAGGACCGAAGCCAGTGCGCGCATCGCCTCGGCACTGTTGCGAAACGGCGTGTAGACGGCCGCAGCCTCGGCCATGGCCCCCCGACGCGTCAACAGTCCCCCCAGAGCGAGAGCCGCGCCCTGGTAGCCGGGCTGTATATCCATGGCCCGGTGCAGGGCTTCCAGGGCGCCGACTTCATCCCCCTCTTTCAGGCGGGCGGTTCCAAGATTACGCCAGATCTCCGCCGTATTGGGCGCGCGCAGGGCCGCCTCCTCCAACCGCGTCCGCCCCTCCAAGGAGCGACCAGCCATCAACGCGGCGACCCCGGACAGGTGCAAGGCTCCCGCATGCTCAGGGTCTCGAGACAGAATCCCCTCCGACAGGGATATGGCGTCGCCCACCTTGCCTTGGCGCAGGCTGTCAAAAGCCTTGTCCAGAATCTCGGCAATGTCGTCGCTCATGGTCCTAAATTCCCCTTTTTCAAGCGACGTTCAATGCGGCGCGCCATGTGTCGCTCCTCCTGCACCAACACCGGCGGCCAAAGGCCATCGGGACCCTGGCGAACCAACGTCAT
Source organism: Rhodospirillum sp. A1_3_36 (assembly GCF_047263945.1). NCBI lineage: Bacteria > Pseudomonadati > Pseudomonadota > Alphaproteobacteria > Rhodospirillales > Rhodospirillaceae > Rhodospirillum > Rhodospirillum sp. A1_3_36. The sequence goes on from NZ_JBLAVB010000007.1 coordinate 153,020, forward strand.
CGTGGGATACCAGGGCGTCCCCTTATCCGCCAGTCCCCATCGCCAGTCCGCCATGCGGGGGAGGAGGACCCGAACCGGACGACCCAGCGCTCCGGCCAGATGGGCAAAAACCGTATCGACGGAGAGAATGAGATCCAGAACTGCCATCAAACCGGCTGTTCCAACAAAGGCTTCGGTCCGCCAATCAGGATCGGGATCGGGGGTCAGAATACCCAGGCTGTCGCATAGGGCCGCCTCTTCAGACGTTACGTCCGGATGCAGGGCCACCAAGGTGACACCAGGCACCCGCGCCAGGGGGGCGAAGAGGGACAGGGGGATGGAGCGTTCCCGGTCCAAACCATGGGTGGGGCTGCCCCGCCAGGCGATGCCGACCCGAAGCCCCTCACAATCCGGGGCCAAGGTCTCCAACCGCGCTGCCCAACTGACCGCCCGCTCTGTTTCGGCCAGCAGATAGGGGACGGGAGCGCCATCCTGCGGCCCCAAACCAAGAACACCGGGCAGGTCCATCAGAGGCAGGGTTGCAGCATGGGGAGGCGGCGCAATGCCCAGGGGAATCAGGCCGTCGAGGCCTGGCGCACCGCAGAGCAGCCTCCCCATTGCCGGTCGACAGGCCAGCAGAACCGCCCCCGCCCGCTGCCGTGCCGGGGGCAGGAACCGCAGGAAATGGATGGCATCGCCCATACCCTGTTCAGTGGAGACCAGCAAAGGGCCTTCCCGCAGAGGCTGACCCATCCAGGTTGGGCTGTCCGGAAAGGGCCGTTCGAGCCCCCAGGCACGCCAGCGGGCGCGGTAGTCGGAAAACCCCTCGGCCCAACGCCCCAGGGTCAACCGCGCAAGGCCCCTGTTATACTGAGCGTCAGCGTGGTCAGGGTGCCTGTCAAGCAGATCGGAGAGAAGCGCATCGGCGCGGGCCGGATCACCCTTGCGCAGGGCGACGGCGCCCAAATTGGCCAACACCGTAGACCGATCCGGCGCCAAAGCGAGGGCACGCATCAAGGCGGTTTCCGCTTCGTCCAGATCCCCTGCCTTGGCCAATTCCCGCCCATAAAGCGACCAGGCCACGCCGTTTTCCGGCGTGGCCTCAACGGCTTTGCGCAAGGTCTGGAGGCCCATGGGGTTGGGTTGAACGGCCCCGGGGTCGTCCGAGGATCGATCCCTGTGGTTCATGCCACGTCCCCTTGGTGGATCGACGGGGAAATCCCCCGGGAGGAAGCCGTGCCAGATTCTTGAACCGCGCCCACCCAAGGAGCAGGAGACATCAGTCTTCCGCAGGGGGATCCGCAGGCTTTTCACCGGTCACCAGATGGCGAGCGGCATCAACGATATCGCTGTAGCTCGCACCCTCGGTATCGGTATTTTCCTCAAGCCAAGCCATGACATCGGCCATCTCAACGGGGTATTTCTTGGCCATTGTCGCCACCACCGCCTTGGTGCCCAGAACATGGCAGGCGAGGCCGTCCATCATGTTCAGGACATTGTTTACCTGTTCGGTGGACAGGTTACCCATGCGTTCGACGTCCCCTGACAATTTCGTCAGCAGAACCTGAATTTGATTGAGCATAAGCTCGGACATGAAGAACTCCTTTCTGGTCTCCGTCGCGTTCCGCGAGAATAATGCAATCCGCGTCCCAGGTCGCGTCTTTCCGATCGGAAAACCACCGTCGCGCCCGTTTCGAGCCCACACCATGGCCCATGGGAGTTATTAAATGCTGAATGACCACCGCCCAAAGCAAAAATCAATCCCATGGATAAAAGAGAACCCCATCCCATGAAAATCGGTATCGGCTGGCAGGTCGGCGTCCCCAGTGGGTGGGGAACCTATGGGCTCAATCTTTGTGTCAATCTGGAGCGTTTGGGCCATCGGGCCGTCCCCCTGTCCCTGGCCCACGACCTGAGTCTTGACCCCCTGACGGAGCGGTTCCTGGCCCCGGCCCTCAAGGAACACATGCTCGTCGAGAAGTTGCGAAACCTATACGACAGCCTGGACCTGCCCCACCCTGTGCTCCATGGCCTGGGCGATGGCTTGGAGGTTAGTGATTTTTCCGAAAGCAACCAGGGGGCTCCAGACATCGGGGTGGTCTTCTTCGAATCCGCCGTCGTGCCCAAACCGAATCTGGAGCGTGCCAAAGACCTGCCCCTGATCATTACCGGATCGAGCTGGAATCAGATGGTGCTGGAGGCTCACGGTCTGACCAACGCCCGTTTCTGCCCCCAGGGGATCGACCCCAGCCTGTTTCACCCCGCTCCCCCGGCGGGAAGAGCGCCGATGGGCCGCTATCTGATCTTCACGGGCGGCAAACTGGAATACAGGAAAGGCCAGGACATCGCGTTGGCCGCGTTCAAGATCTTCCACGCCCGCCACCCCGACGCCCTTCTCGTCACCGCTTGGCACAACCTGTGGCCCGAAAGCCTGTTGGGCCTATCTGCGTCTCCCCTGGTGAAGACCCTTCCCCCAGTGGACGAACAGGGGCGGATCAAGGTCGCGGACTGGGCCGCGGCGGAGCACGGTCTGCCTTCCGACGCCATTCTGGACCTGGGTCCCCAAACCAACGCCAGTGCCCCCCGGCTTCTCGGAGACATGGATCTGGCAATTTTCCCCAACCGCTGTGAGGGGGGAACGAATCTGGTCGCCATGGAGGCCATGGCCATGGGCCTGCCGGTGATCCTATCGGCCAATACGGGGCATTTCGACCTGATCCAAGGGAGCGAGACCCTGGGCGAACCGGTTTGTTGGGCGGTGAAGCACCAAGGCGCCATCGCCGAAACCACGGGGGATATCAGCCGCACGGGTTGGGGGGAAACACCCGTGGAGGCCCTGGTCGAGGCCATGGAGGAGGCCTATCAAAACCGCGCCGAAGCGAAACGCCGGGGGGCGGCTGCGGCGCGGATGATGGCCAACTGGTCCTGGGAAACCCAGGTGAAACGCCTGGTGGTGGAGGTGGAGGCCGTCGTTTAGGGTTATCCCGTTCACCCCAGGCGCAGGGACAACTCCACGTCCCCGGTCAGGGGAACGGACAGGTATCCGCCATCGGGATCCCGGACCCGGGCGAGATAGGCAGGACTATCCCCCGCATTGTCGGCGACAATCAAGGCATGAGGGGCAAGTTGTCCTTCCACCTGGGATAGGATTCGGGGATAGAGCGCCTTGGCCCCATCAAGCACCAAAAGGTCCACCCGATTGGGGAGATCCCTTGCCAAGGTTTCGAGGGCGTCCCCTTGCCGGATCTCCACCAGATCGGCGAGCCCGGCAGCCTCCATCGTTTCCCGAGCCTTGGCGGTTTTCGAGGGCTCGAATTCCGATCCGATCACCCGCCCTCCGCCATTGTCCCGCAAAGCCGCCGCAATATGAAGGGTAGACACCCCGAAGGACGTGCCGAATTCGATTACGGACCGCGCCCCAGTGGCCCGCACGAGCATGTAAAGAAGCCGTCCCGTTTCCGGGGACACCGCCAGATACAGATCCTTCGCCTGGGCATAGAGGGACCGGTAATCCTCCCCCCCAGCCAGGGCGGCGCTCTCTGCGGTGGAGCGGGACCGCAAACGGTCTCGAAGGGTGGCATCACTCTCCCGCGCCTTGGCAAGAAGATGGGTGAGAAGCGGCGCGACAGGGGATGATGTCAGGGTTGTCATGTAAAGGAACTCCTTGGAATTGAACATGTTCCAAGGATATGCGAATGTTTCATCGCATTCACAATTCGCGTTTGGACGGCCACCATGCCACGACACCCCACACCCAGGATTTCCGCGCGCAAGACCCCACGCCAAGCCCGATCGAAACGGCTTGTGGCCGACGTTCTGGAAGCCGCCATTCGCGTTTTGAAGACCGAGGGGATCCGCCGGTTCACCATGGCCCGGATCGCGGAGAAGGCGGGGGTCAGCGTGGGGTCGCTCTACCAATACTTCCCGAACAAGGAGGCCATCCTCTTCGACCTGCAAGCCCGGGAATGGGAAGAGACGGCGGCCCTGCTGTCCGGCGTTCTCGCCGACCGGTCCATTCCTCCCGACGTGAGGGTGCGGCGGGTCATAGGCCTGTTCTTCCAGTCCGAACGGGAGGAAGCGGCCCTACGGACCGCACTGGCAGAGGCCGCTCCCCTGTACCGTGACACACCGGAAGCGAAAGGGCTCCGCGCGCGAATTGAGGGCATCCTGGTCAGCTTCATGGCGGAGATTCTGCCCGCCCATTCGGAGGGTCAACGCGCCTTCGCCACGGACATGGTCAAGACAACCATTGGCGCCCTGGGGAAGCAGTTCTCCGAAGGAGATCGGTCACCGGAGGAGATCGATGCCCTCGCCAAAGCGACTGCCGATATGGTGATCGGCTGGATCAAGGGGTACCGGGCCAAGACAGAAACAATAAGACCTGGATGCCCGTTTTCACGGGCATGACGAAATAAAAATGATCAGCCCTAAATAAAAGATATGTACATCCCTTAGTGCATGCGCGGGAATGACGGAATCCTTTGATTTCACGGCATGATTTTTGGATTGGGCCCTATTTGGATTGGCCTTGAAAGGATGATGGCTCTCTGATGCTCTTATACCAAGCGGCGCGGGTTGAAACCCACGCCGCTTTTCTTGCGTTCAAACGCCAGGCGGGCTTTTACGCGCCATAAGGCGCGGCGGCCACTTGGCCGCTTCCAAGGTGCGGTGAGCCAAACTCACCGCACCTTGGTATTATTCTAGAACAACGGGCTTGTTTTTCGGAAGGCGGAGGGTCAGCGAAAGGATCAAGCCGCCCCCCATCAGGACCGCCGCAGTCAGAAAGCTGATCCGCAGACCCGCAGTGACCGCCTCTGGTGTGGCCAGGGTGACGTCGACCGTGCCAGAGGCCGCCGCGAAGAGAGCCCCCATGACCGAAGCGCCGGAAATCAGTCCGAGATTGCGCGCGAGACCGAGGAGGCCAGAGCGCACCCCCCGTTGGTCCGCTTCAACATCGGTCAGCGCCGCCGCCGTATTGGCCGCTTGGAACAGCTGATAACTGGGCGTGAGCAGACCGATCGCCGCGATATAACCGGGAAGGCCAAGGAGGGGGGGCGCGAAGGCGAGGGCCACCGACCCAAGGGCCATGCCCACCAAACCCACGTTGGCCATGGTGGTTGCGCCGAGACGATCGACGAGCCGACCCGCCGGCAGGCCGGTACAGGCCGAAAGGAGGGGGCCGAAGGACAGGACCAGGCCCGTTTGCTCTTCGGAGAGGCCCAGGGCGCGGGCCAGATAGAAAGGCCCGACGATCATGGTGGTCATGATCACCGTGGCCACCAATCCGGCTCCGGTCAGGCTGGCGACGAAGGGGCCGTCTCTCAGAAACTCCGGAGGCAGAAGGGGGGCAGTCGAGCGTTTCTCCACGACCAGGAACAAGCCGCCGCCCAGAAGGGACAGGGTGATCAGGGCCAGGGTTCTTGGGGAGAGAAGGCCATCGCCCAGGGTCATGGCCAGGGCATAGGCGGCCAGGGTCACGGCCAGCAGGGTGGTGCCAAGGAGATCCAGGGCCTTCTTTTCGGAGAGGGGCCGTTTCTCATCCTTGGGCAAGGCAGTGGCGCCGAGAAGAAGTGCCAGGAGGCCGAGGGGAACCAGGAAAAGGAAGATCGCAGGCCAGCCAAAGGCGCCGATGAGCAGGCCGCCCAAGGAGGGGCCCATGGCCGTCCCCACCGCAGACAGGGTGCCAAGCAACCCCATGGCCGCGCCGACGCGCTCCCGAGGCACGGTTCCGCGAATCAGGGCGGGGGTCAGGGCCAGAAGGCCCGCGCCTCCGATACCCTGAAGCCCCCGGGCGGCGATCAGGATCGGTAGGGTCGGAGCCAAGGCACAGAAGGCGGAGGCCAAGGTGAAGAGAACCAAGCTGATCAGCAGGATTTTTCGGTGACCGAAAAGATCGCCCAACCGCCCCGCGCCAACGATGAGAACCGTCATGGACAACAGATAGGACAGGACGACCCATTGGGTGTTGCCGAACGGCGCGTTGAGCGATTGGGCGAGCGTAGGGAGGGCGACGTTGGCGATACTGGCCGCAAGGGAGGGAAGCGCCATGGTCAGGGCGAGGGGGGCGAGGGCAAGGCGACCCATGACCCAGGGGGTTGGGCTGTCGTGGTTGGGTAAGGGCAAGGCCGGTTCTCCATCTGTATGAACAGGAGCGTCAAGGACTGTCGGTGTGCCCTGGATATTTGGACCATGTTAACGCATGGCGGAATGCGCATTGATCGAAAACAATACTTGCACCGGACGCCATACCATAACCCGTCCCTTGTGGTAGAATGGGGGATGGCTCGCCCCGATCTGAATTTGCTGGTCACCCTGGACGTCCTGCTTGCGGAAGGCAGCGTGGCAGGGGCGGCCCGGCGATTGAACCTTAGCCCCTCGGCTATGAGCCGGGCGCTTGCCCGCTTGCGGGAGGTGACCGGCGATCCCCTCTTGGTGCGCGCGGGACGGGGCTTGGTGCCCACGCCAAGGGCTTTGGTGTTGCGCGGGCGCCTTGGAGCCCTGGTCGACGAGGCCGAGGCCCTGTTGCGTCCGGTGGAGGCCCTGGATCCGGCGCGGCTGAACCGCCAGTTCACCCTGCGCAATCGGGAAGGTTTCGTGGAAACCTTCGGTGCCCCTCTTTTGGCGCGCGTCGCCCAGGAGGCGCCGGGCGTTCGGCTGCGTTTCGTGACCAAGCCGGATCGGGATAGCGCGCCCTTGCGCAGTGGTTTGGTGGATCTGGAAACGGGGGTGGTGGGGTCCAACCTTGGTCCGGAACTGCGGACCCAAGCCCTGTTCGAGGACCGTTATGTGGGCGTCGTCGCGTCAGGGCATGTCCTGGCGGATGGACCCGTGACCCCCGCCCGCCTGAAGGCCGCCCGTCATGTCGCCGTATACCGGCGCGAGGGGAAGGGGGGGCCACTCGACGACGCCTTGGAAGCCCAGGGTGCCAAGCGAGAGGTGGCGGTGATCGTTTCCAGCTTCACCGAGGCCTTGGCGCTTGTCCGAGGCACGGACCTCGTCGCCTGCGTGCCCGAGCGCTGCACCATGAAGCCCCGCGAAGGGCTGGTGACCTTTCCTCTTCCAGTGACTCTGCCGGGTCTTGTTATTTCCCTGCTCTGGCACCCCAGGCTCGACGCGGATCCGGCGCATCGGTGGTTGCGGACTATTGTCACATGCGTTGTCAAAGGGGTTTTTGTGTCTTGAGGAGGAAATTATATAAATTGTCATCCTTTAGTGGTGCTACCCTTCCGTTGGCCGGTGATGTGGCCGATAGGAATGAAAAGGGTGGATATTATGAAACTACGCGAAGTACTGGCGGCTGGGGTGGTGGCTCTGGTCGCGGGGTCCGGGGTGGCCTGGGCGGACCCATCGCCCTGTCAGGGCTCTCTGGACTACCTGGACGCTCAATATGCAGAACATAAGGTCCTGCGGGACGCCTTCCAGGCGGCCTATGATGGGCTTCAACCCCTGCCACCGGGCTACAGCTATGGCGGATCGACGGAAAACCCGTGGAAGACTTCGGCGACCAATGGCGCGGAGCTGAAGGACGCGGTCAAGGCCTTCTACGGCGAGGTTTGCGTCCTGCTGCCCCAGATCGTCGGCACCAACGACAACGCGCTCGATTCCATTCAGTATTTCGCTTGGCTCTACAACCATAACGAGGCGGGCGTCCAGCTGGTGAAGGGCGAGGGACCGGAGGAGGGCCTGGATGGCGTGAAGAAGTTCCTCATCACCTTCAATGAGGAATACAAGGCCTACATGGACAGCGCCTCGTCCACCGGAGAGGTGGCCGAATGGATCGCGGATCCCCGGCTGGAGATCGATGATTTCGTTCTGACCGATCCCAGTTCCTACAAAAGTTGGAACCAGTTTTTTGCCCGGAACCTGAAAATGGATCCGAAGACGGGCACCTATCCTTCACGTCCGGTGACCATGCCGGGGCTGGATTACGTGATCGTCTCGCCCACCGACTGCATTATGAACCCCCTGGTCCAGCCGGTGAAACTCTCGACCGGCATGGTGGTCCGCACCTTGATCGAAAACCCCCTGCAGCGGGATACGGTGCTCGACGTCAAGGGCATTCCCATGTCTGTCGAGTCCCTGTTGGCCAATGCGCCGGAGGAGCTGAAGGATCATTTCGTTGGTGCCTCGGGTCTGGCCTGCGTGTTGATGCCCAACACTTACCACCACTTCCACAGCCCGGTGGACGGGACCATTCTCTATAACGAGATCGTCGAGGCCGGGGATCCCTACGCCCATGGCACCTTCGGGTATAGCGACTGGCCCAACTGGGTGCCAGCCGATGGCAATGTGGGCCGCGCGGGCACGGATTTCAGCCAGTTCGAGGGCTTTACCCGGGGCGTGATCATCGTCGAGGTAACTTACGCCAACCTGCCCAAGGGGCAGCGGCCTCCCGGGTCCCCCGATACCCTGAAGGGCTATGTGGCCTCCATTCCCGTGGGCCTGGATACGGTGGGCTCGGTGGTGTTCAACAAACGGAATGTCGTGAACGGGGCCAAGGTGAAGAAGGGCGTGACGGAGTTCGGTAACTTCTACTTCGGCGGATCCCTGAACATCATGCTGTTCTCGCCCATCGAGGGACAGAACGGCGCCACCATGGTCAGCCCTGCGGTGCAGACCCGCATGGGGAACCAGATTGGTATTCTCAATACACCCTATGCGCCGCCCAAGACTCCTTGGACGCCGGATTGATCGATACAAGAGGCCGATGCTGATTCATGGATAAGCTCTGGGGCGCCAGATGGCGCCCCTTTCGCAGCGCTCGTCCGGACAAAATCAACGTCAAGACGGGCGAAGAACCATCGTGTTTGTCAGGTCTCAAGACAAGAAAAACAACAATTATTTAGTGGTTATTAAAGGGCGGCTCGGCAGAAAGGTGGCATTTGCGCGATATTTTAAAAAAAATTGTTAAATCTTTAGATTGAATATAACTCAAAAAAACCTAATAATTGTTTTTCTGCTAACTTTGATAGAGGGCATTACCTATGAGAGCTATACATGTCTGTGCGTTGGCGGGGGGGGTGTCGCTCCTGCTTGCGGTGGGTTCTGCGCATGCGCAGGCCAATGACTCTTTCATTGCCCCTTTGCCCGGGAGCGGGATTCCTGGCTATGTCTTCCCGGAGAAGGAGGCCACCATTCTGGAATGGCTGAAGCCAACCGATTACCAAGCGACCAAGGTGTTCCAGCATGGGTGGGGTGTATGGTGGGGCTTGACGAGCAAGAGTAAAACGACGGCCTTCGGCATCCCGGATGCTCCCGTCTACATGACCTGGGTAAGTAAGGACGAAGTGGAAAAGATAACGAAAGGGGAGCCGAAGTCGGATGGGGCCCAAAAAACGGCCAACGAGTTCATGGCGGAGGTCCAGAAGGAGGGGGAGCCACGCTTGCTCTTCTTCTCGCCGGTGACGCAGTTGAAGAACCACGGAATCGACACTATGAAGGAGATGAAGAATGAGGACGGCGCCGTCACGGGCGCGCACGCCCAATCAAAGTCCCTGACGACCGCCGTGGTGCCGGACACCCGAGTGGCCGAGACCGTGTCCTATAATTTGTCGGCGGCCTTCCACCTTGTGAAGAATAAACTGTTCGATCTCAATGCGTTGAGCGCTTTGTACAATGCAGACCTTAAGGAAGTTCCCGCCTTCCCTGTTGATTCTGTCGCGGTGAAGCCGGTGTACAAGGTCATACAGGCAAGTAATTTGTTTGACGGAAAGTACTTTGTGATGCCCGCTTGGCCCGGTACGCCGGACATGGCCAACCCCCTGGTCCGGTCCATGGTCGAGGCCAATGGGTACGGCGAAAAAGATTGGAAAGGCTGCATCTACGTGGATGCGACGAATACCGGAACGACCCAGGCGTCCGGTATCGACGAGACCTGCGATCTGTCCAACCGCGACGAAACCAATACCTACGGGCTCGGGGATTTCGTGGGGATTCCCGTGACCGAGAGCAACGTCAAGCAGCTCAAATTCGATGGGGTTGATAAGAAGAATCTGCAGCCCGGCGACCATCTTATTCTGATGGCGATGCATGTATCCACCCGGGAAATCACCCAATGGACCTGGCAGACCTTTTTCTGGACTCCGGATCCGGCCAACCCGCCGTTACCGAGTAATCCCGCAGTCGCCAAGGCGATGCAGCCGGAGATCTCCGCTCCGGCCAACCACTATGCCGCTGCCTTCGCCTATCAGATGATCAACCCGAACCAGCCGCTAAACGGTGGATCCTCCGTTGGAAACCCCATCATTGCGTACAATCCCTACTTGGAATCCGGGTTCCCCAAGAGCACGTTCTCATACTTCGTTCCCGTTGAAAGCCCCACGGGCGAAAGCTGGACCGGGACCGTTGGTGTGGATACCAATTGCATGACCTGCCATGCCCTTGCTGCTGTTGGCTGTAGCCCGGAGAATGCGACCGGCTATGCGACCGATTTCTACCTGCCACGGGATGCCGCAGTGTTCGATAAGACGCTGCAGACCGAATTCCTCTGGTCAATCGCGAATACGGCCACCGCTGTTCCGGGTCATCCAGACGAAAGCAAAACGCTAACCTGTACGCGCTGACACCGCTCTGCTTGGGCTGGAGTGCGTTGCCCAAGAGTCTTTGGACGCCGTATTGATCGTTTTGCAAGACCACGGGGGCTTTCGCCCCCGTGACCCCCAATCGGGGAGGGCCAGAGTGAAATGGGATCAGCTTGGAACAAGCTGGCCCCATTTCACTCTCATTCTATAAGTTTTAGAGTATTTTCGAGGCCAAGTTCGGTCGCGAAGCGACCCAACTTGATCTCGGAATACTCTAGCCCTCCCCGAACCCCTTTTTATCTTTTGTTGCCTTTAAACCTCTGGGATCAAAAGGTTCTGGACCTTTAGGGGACGCCGAATTGAAGGCCGTGGGGAAGGAGGGCTTGTCATCCAACAGACGCAAGCGCTCCATACGAAGGACCCGGGCTCCGTCCGCCAGGAGGAGTTTGGCTGGCGGACTGGGTCCCCGACCGGGAAGGGCGAGGACGAATCCTGGCGGGGTCCTCCATACTCTTCACAGGCCAACCAGACGATCACCAGTCGTAGCGCTCGCCTTCATCTCCCACGATTCTCGCGCCCAAGGCAGCCGCCAGAGCGCAGGCGGCCCGCCGAATGGGATGAGACGCATCATCTATGTCCCACCGTGAGGAGAACGAGACCCCACCTCGGGAGAAAAAGAACACTTTGACCCATTCTCCACCCCCCTCTCCGGGAACCAGAACAGATGCATCCCCTTGATTTCCAGCGATAAAGATTTCTTCTCCCGTGTTGGGGTTCTGCAAGACAGTTCCGGAAGACTCAATGCGAACATTGGGTGTTGCGGCGACAACGTCGACCCATTCATCCAGCCCAATGGGCGCCCCGGACCGATCCAAATGCAAGTCATACCCCATTCAGACGTCCCCTAGTTCGGTGGCGGCGCCCATCCACCCGGCCCAAAGGTCCGACGTCGAGGTGTCACGGACCATGGGGTGCGGTCAGATTAAGACTTGGAGAGATTGGGAATTCGTTACACAATCCATGGGCGATATTATTCAAAATTGAGGTTTCCATGGCAATCCCCTTTTTCCGCCCCCTGGTTTCCCTGACCTTTGGTGTTCTGGTTTCCGCTCCCCTGGCCCAGGCGCAGACGGCGACCGACGCCGTTGCCCCGGAAACGGGGTCTGCGGTTCTGACGGAGGCGGATTCGCCCGCCGTGGCCAAGGCGTTGGCCGCCAAGGTCGCAGGCGAGCCTGTGGAGTCCAAGCATTGGATGGTGGTGGCGGCCAATCCCCTGGCTACGGAAGCGGGGGCGAAAGTCCTGAGAGCCGGGGGGACGGCTGCGGATGCCATGGTCGCCGTTCAGACCGTCCTGGGTCTGGTGGAGCCCCAATCCTCGGGATTGGGCGGTGGCGCCTTTCTGGTCTGGTATGATGCGGCAAAGGGAGAGCTGACCACCCTGGATGGTCGGGAAACCGCGCCCAAGGCAGCCCGACCCACCCTGTTCCAGGATGAGTCTGGTCAGCCGCTGAAATTCTATGACGCTGTTGTCGGCGGGCGCTCCGTTGGCACACCGGGCACGCCCCGTTTGATGGAAGAGGCCCATCGGCGGTGGGGCAAGGCGCCCTGGTCGGATCTGCTGGCCGATGCCACCAGATTGGCCGAAGAGGGCTTTTCCGTCTCCCCCCGTTTGGCCGCTTTGGTGGCCAAGGATGTGGAGCGTCTGGGGCGGTTTCCCGGAACCCGGAGCTATTTCCTGCCCGGCGGTACCCCTCTCGCCGAGGGAAGTTTGCTCAAGAACCCGGGCTACGCCGCAACCCTGAAAGCCATGGCGGCGGGTGGGGCGGATGCCTTTTATAAGGGGCTTATTGCCCAGGACATTGTTCAGACGGTTCACGGGGCCGAGGGCAATCCGGGGGTGCTCGCCCTGGAGGATCTGGCAGCCTATCGGGTGGTCGAACGTCCGCCCGTCTGCTTGGCCTATCGTGAGCATGACATTTGCGGTATGGGGCCGCCGTCTTCCGGTGCGCTGACCATCGGCGAGACCCTGGGCGTCCTCCGAGGCAAGGATCTCGCCGGGTTGGGCTTTGCCAATGCGGAGAGCTGGCGCCTGATCGGTGACGCCTCCCGTCTGGCCTTCGCTGACCGGGGGCGCTATATGGCCGATACGGACTTCGTGCCCATGCCTACCAAGGGGCTGCTGGATGACGGGTATTTGGTGGAGCGCGCCAAGCTGCTCGACGGCTCCAAGGCCCTGGAGACCGTGCAGGCGGGTTCCCCCACCTGGGACCATGCCTGGCTGACGGGCCAGGACGAGTCCATCGAATTGCCCTCGACCAGCCATATCTCCATTGTCGATTCCTGGGGGAATGCGCTGTCCATGACCACGACGGTGGAAAATGGGTTCGGCAGCCGCCTCATGACCAAGGGTGGATTCCTGCTCAACAACGAGCTGACGGACTTCTCCTTCCGCACCCATGACGACGCGGGCAACCTTATCGCCAACGCTGTGGAACCGGGCAAGCGGCCCCGCTCCTCCATGGCGCCGACAATCGTGATGAAGGACGGCAAGCCGACCCTGGTGCTGGGCACGCCGGGCGGCAGTCGGATCATCGGTTTCGTGCAACAGGCGATCATCGGCTATCTGGACTGGGACATGAACGCCCAGCAGATCACTGCCATGCCCCATCTGGTGAATCGCTTTGGCACCTTCGACCTGGAAGAAGGCACGCCTGCGGCGGATCTGGCCAAGCCATTGGAAGCGATGGGTTACAAGGTGAGCGTGAGGGACTTGAATTCGGGGCTGCATGCCATTGCCCTGGAGGACGGAGTCCTCAAGGGCGGCGCCGATCCCCGGCGGGAAGGGGTGGCGATTGGCGAGTAGGGATGTTCGTCCGATGGCAGGCGGTCAGGAAGAGGTTTTTCTGCGGGTTCGAAGGACACCGGTGACCGCCACCCCAATGACACCGGGCCGGGTGAGTCTGGGGTGAGCGGCGCGTTTAGGATTTCGGGGCCTGTCGAAGTGAAAGTCATGGGCCGTCGGGAACTGCTGATTGGATTTGCTGATCCCCCGCATCAAGAACGTGATCTAAATCATCTGAATCACCAGCTTTCCAAAGGGGCCTTGATCCAAGTGGTCTAAGCCTTCCGAAAGAGCTTCCAGGGCATAGGTTGCGTCCACGACCGGCTTGATCCCCGTGCGATCCACCGCTCGGACGAGATCGTCCAACCCCCTTCGGTGTCCGACCGCAATGCCCTGGATGGTCGGGGATTTGAGCAGAAGAGGGACAACGGGGGTCGAGATCTCCACACCGTTCAGAAGGCCGATCACGGCAATATGTCCATTGGGTGCCACTGCCGTTAGGGAATGCCTCAGATTTTCTCCCCCGGCAAGCTCAAGGATCTGGTCCGCGCCCCGCCCATCCGTGATGTCCAAAACAGCCTCGGCCCAGTCGGCCTCCAACCGGTTCACCCCGTGGTCGGCTCCCAGGGTCTTCGCCCGTGCCAGTTTGTCGGCGCTGGCAGAGGTTATAATCACCTCGGCCCCTTGGGCCTTGGCGATTTGCAGCCCAAACAGCGCCACCCCCCCCGTTCCTTGGACCACCACCGTTTGACCGGCCCGAACCCGCCCGCGCTCCACCAAGGCGAACCAAGCGGTCAATCCGGCGCAAGGCAAGGTACTTGCGTCCCGATCGTCCAGCGTCTCCGGTGCGGCAACGAACCAGTCCTCGGGGAAGCACACATAATCGGCCAGGACACCGGGGTAGAGTCCCCCCAAGGTCCCTCGCGCGGGATTCCGTCCTGACCCCTGGATGCCTCCGTCCAACCAACCGGGAGCGAAGGTGGAGATCACCCGGTCTCCTTCTCCGAACCGGGTCACCCCCTCTCCCAAAGCCATCACCTGTCCTGCCAGATCGGACCCAGGGGTGAAAGGAAAGGTCAGGTCCAGCCCCATGCCCGTCTCAATCACCATTTTGTCGCGGTAGTTTAAAGAGACGGCGGAAACCTTCACCAGGACCTCCCCTGAACCTGGGTTGGGAATGGGCCGTTCCACGAGAGAAAGCCTCTCCCGACCCACAGCTTCCATCTCCCACCGTCGCATCGTCTTGGTCATCGCATTGTTCCTTATTCAGGGGCGTGATTGCCTGAAAAGGACCATACGGGAGAAATTATTCCTCCAGTTGCGACGCTTTGTCCTATGATTGGTGCGTATTCTTCTACAAAAGGACATTCCCATTGGCGACTCTGTTGAATGGCTTGGAGGCCTTCGTTTCGGCGGTGGAAGCCGGAAGCTTTTCCGGCGCGGCGGAGCGGTTGAACCTGTCCCGATCGACGGTCGGCAAGGCCATCGCCCGAATGGAGGACCGGTTGGGAACGCGGCTCTTCCACCGGACAACCCGCTCCCAAAGCCTGACCGATGACGGCCATCTCTATTACGAACGCTGCTTGAGGGCTTTGGAGGAATTGCGCGCTGCCGAACAGGCCCTGGAGGCGGGACGGCGGGAGGCCAAGGGACGCCTCCGCGTCTCCCTACCTGTGGTCTTTGGCCGGGACCAAGTGGCGCCCGTCCTTTGCCAACTAACCGAAGTTCACCCAAACTTGGATCTGGACATCACCTTCAGCGACCGTCCCATTGACTTGGTGGAAGATGGCTTCGATCTGGCCATCCGCGTGGGGACCCTCGCTGACGAGGCCGGTTTGATGAGCCGCCGGATCGCCCGGATCCGCATGACGGTCTGCGCTTCCCCCGCCTACCTGGATCGCCATGGCCGACCCCGCGGACCCGACGACCTTGCGAACCACACAGCCCTCCTTTATGCCCATGCCGGGTGGATCAAGCCCTGGCGTCTGCCGCAGCCAGAGGGCACTCCCCTTGACCTCTTACCGCGTGGGCGGATCCGCTTGGACGACCTGGGCGCCATCGCCGACGCGGCGGTGGCTGGCCTGGGGCTGGCGTGGCTTCCCTGTTGGCTGATCCGCGACCATGGCCGGGCGGGGCGGCTCGTCCCCTTGACCGAGGGCTTTCCACAACTGGTGACGGAGGTCCACGCCCTTTGGCCCCAAGCGCCCTGGATGCCCACAAGGGTGCGCGTGGCCATAGATGCCCTGGCCACTGCCCTGGCCGGAAACGAGGAGGTATAAAAGGACCTGTCCCGTTTCCCTCTCATTTTGTGAGTTTTATACCCAGGTGCGGTGAGTTTGCCTCACCGCACCTGGGAAGCGGCCAAGTGGCCGCCGCGCCTTATGGCGCGTAAAAGCCCGCCTGGCGTTTGAACGCAAGAAAAGCGACGTGGGTTTCAACCCGCGCCGCTTGGTATTAGAGGCTCTTCAAAGGCTGCCCCACGCTCATGCTTTGGGCGAGGTGGCGGCTGGCATCGGTATCACGATGGTTTCCGCCAGGGATATCAGCCTCCGTTCGATCTTCTGCAAGCCCTTGTGATCCCCGTAGGGGAGGCTGTTGCTTAAGGCATCCAAGGCTGAAAAGAGGCGTTCGATGAAGGTCATGGCCCCCTGCAAGTGGCGAGGGTCCTGGCGAACCCAATTCAGGAAGCCGTTTTCGTTGGTGACGAGCAACGCCAAGCCGGGAATGGTCTGCTCTTCCACCGGGATGCCGAGGCGTGCAAAATTATCGTGGACGGCGTTCAGGTAATCCGCCTGGCGGTCCGGATGGCTGTTGATCAGGCTTTCCGGTCGTTCCCGTCGTCGGGCCAGGGGCGATTTCAGAACCGCGCCCGGGCTCTTCCACAGGCATGCGACCATGAAAACGTAGTCTTGGACCACCTTATATACGCTGTCGAAGGGCGTGAAGCGGGCGAGATCCGTCCGGACCGAGAGGGTGGACATCAAAAAAGGGCAGGTGAGCAGACTTTCAAACAGAAGTTCTTCCGGTGTTTTCAGGTCCAGGTGGCCATATTTTTCCCCGGTGTCGGACATTACCAGAAACTCTCCGCCGAAGAGTCCGACCTCTGGATTGTCGTCGATGAAGGCGCGAATACTTCGGAAGCGACCGGGGAGGCATTCGTCATCGCTATCAAGAAAACTGACCCAGTCCCCCGAAGCCCGTGCAACCCCAAGATTTCTGGCCGCTGATGCCCCCTGGTTCTCTTCCAGGCGGAGGGAAACAAGCTTGGCTTTCAGGCGGTCCGAAGCCTCGATCGTCAGGGGAGGCTCGCTGCCGTCGTCGATCACGATCACCTCGGCGATCTCGTCGACTTCGCTTTCCAGGGATGCGAGGCAGGCGGTCAAATAGGCCTGGGTCTGATAAGCGGGTGTAATAACGGAAATGTCCACAGCCATGGGGTGGCTTTCTTCTATGGTGCTGTTATTATTATGGTATTTTAGTGGGTGCTACTCAGTCGTCCCGTCTGACGCGTCGGGGGCGATATGGATCCGTCCACCCGAGACATCCAGCAGGCGCGCGACCTCTTCCATGGACCCGAGGATCCGATCTGCTTGCCCCAGGCGTGCCCGTTCTTCTGTGGTGGCGAGCCCGACGACGGTCATTTGTGCCGCCTTGCCCGCTTGGATTCCGGGCAGGGAATCCTCGAAGACCACGCAGTCTGCCGCATCGATACCAAGCAGCTCCGCCGCCTTCAGGTAGCCGTCCGGGCTCGGTTTTCCCTGGCTCACTTCCTCGGCGCAGATGATGACCCTCGGTTTGGGTAATTCCAGATGGGTCAGCCGCGCAATGGCCAGCGTTCGGGGTGCTGACGTGACGACGGCCCAGGGGACCTCCGCCAGGGCTGTCAGGACCTCTTGGGCGCCTTCGTAGGGCGTGACCAGTTCGAGCAGCTCCTGCTCTTGCGCGATCAGGGTCTGGAGTTCCTCCTCCACATCGAGATGCGGCGTGAAGCTCCGAATGACCTCGGTCGCCTTGGTGCCGTGGATTTTGGCACGCAGCCGTCCCCAGGAAATGTTTTGCCGTTCGGCCCAGAGCGCCCAACTGCGATCAATGGCCTGGGTGGAGTCCAGCAGGACTCCGTCCATGTCGAAAAGGGCAGCGGAAAAAACCTGGTGAGAGATGTCGGTCATGTCATTGGTCGCCCGGTTGGACCGATCTTTGGTGAAGATAGGTCGTGCATTCGATGAAAGGGTTTCCCAGGGTCTGCTTCCTACGGCCAAAGATCGTCGCGCAATCCCGATGGAAGCGGTCCAGTTGATAGGCTTCTCCCGCCATACCCCAGGAGAAGGAGGGGAGGAATTTTTCGGGAGATCCTCCAAAGACATTCGATCCAGGGCCGATGACCGTGCCCGTGTTCAACATGGTTCCAATGGCGATCTTGACACAATCGGAAATGATCGAGCCGAATTTAATGAGACCGGTGTTGACTGTCACGAGCCTGTCTGCAGGGGCGGTGATCGATGTCTCGGGCAGGGTCAGACGGACCTCGCCATAGTTGTTCTTCAAGTCCGATGTGGTGACCAGCGCACCGAGGTTGACCCATTTCCCGACAATACTATGGCCGAGAAATCCCTCGTGATGCTTGTTGGAGAAGTCTCCGATGATCGAGGCCTCGATTTCACCGCCGACCCGGCAGGTCGATCCGATGCTCGTCGGGCCCAGAATCCTGCAATTGTCCACCTGGGTGCTCTGGCCGATAGAGGCCGGCCCTTGGATGAAGGAAAACGGACCAATCCGGGCGGCTGCATCGATGAGGATCGGGCCGGATTGGCTGTCGAAAACGACCCCCGGGCTCACCTGCGCCGATGGGTGGACGAGGATGTCGCGGGGATCCCCAACAATGAAGACGCCGGGCAGATGGGGTGCTATCGGAATGTACTCATCCCGTTGGGAGAGGACG
Source organism: Rhodospirillum sp. A1_3_36 (assembly GCF_047263945.1). Taxonomy (NCBI): domain Bacteria; kingdom Pseudomonadati; phylum Pseudomonadota; class Alphaproteobacteria; order Rhodospirillales; family Rhodospirillaceae; genus Rhodospirillum; species Rhodospirillum sp. A1_3_36. The sequence goes on from NZ_JBLAVB010000007.1 coordinate 171,300, forward strand.
CGAAAATCGTCCAGGATCGTATCGGCCAACCGGTCGAAAAGGGGGGTTGGCGCAAGTTCCTTGGAGCTGATCCTGGCGTCACAGTTCGCTTCCAGGCGCTTCAGAATGGAGCCCCCGTCGTCCCTCCCTTGGGAACCTGCGGCTTTCCTTGCCGGGGTGACGTCGAGAACGCGGGCCGCCAGGGTCTCGTATGTTTCATCGGGGTGAAAGTAGAGGACTTCAACAGGGGCCGGGGCGTATCTCTGGCGCAGGCGGTCAAGGACTGTGAAAGCGCCATTGCGAATGGAGAAAACCGTCCAGAAGGGACTGTAATAGCGAGTGTCCGGTCTGTCTTCATCAACAAGCAGGAGCTTCATGGGGTGCTTCAGTCTTCGGCGGGAGGTGTGGCTGTTCTGCGGTGCTCGGCTGGTGTCACGGGGCCAGTTTGTGGATGGCACCCCGGCTTCTGGAAAATTCCCCAAGTTCATTCAGTTCCGTTGAGAAAAAGACGCTTTTGGTTGTTTTGTCGAGTTCCGCGATTTCACCGTTGTATATTTTTTCTTCAAGGGATTTGTACTCGCGTCGCGCCGTTTCCAGGAGTCCTTCCAGCTTTGTCTTGACGCCAGAGGTCTCCAGGTGTTGCTGAACGGCATTGTAAAGGCTGCCCTCACCATGGATCAATCGAGATTCGAGAAGAATTTTCGACGCTATTTTGTCTTTTGTGGTTTCGAATTTCGTCTGCTCCAGGCAACGCCTTTTTGTTTTAACGATGAAGTCAACTTCTTGGCCAATGTTTCTATCCTGAAGGCAGTAATTCTTGAGAATGAGGAATTCCCGCTCGATCTTCGGGATGAGGTCTTCGTCTTCATCGCGGATGAGGATGATCAGGTCCACGTCGGATCCATGGACCAGAATATTCGTGGAATATTCCCGCCGGGGCGAGCTGTGGGCCATGTTGTAGACCGTATCGCCACACAACAGGACATCCACATATGGCGTTGGGGACAGGCCGGATAAATTGAGGGCGTTGTGGCAGAGGTCGATGGCGAGTTGGGCTTTTTGGGCGCTGATTTCCCGATGCTTGATTTCCAGCTTCGAGATGGCGTGATTCAAAGCTGTCTTATCCGTTGAGAACAGGGTGTAGCTGATGAACTTTCGCAGGAAGGAGGGGCTGACCCGGGCGATTTCCTGGTCGTCGCCCCCCGGCCCATTGATCCGAAGGTAGTTCGTTTCAATGGCGCGTCGGTGGATGCGTTTGTCGGCACCAATGATGGGCGCCAGCGTGAACACATCCGTTGCCGTGAGGGTGACCAGATCGATGCCCAGGGTCGGTCCGTTCTCCTTGATGTAGTCGTAAAGGGTGACGGCGAGAGCGGGATCGGCCATGGGGAGACAACATCCTGAAGGGCATCGGTCAAGGGGGGGGGACAAGAGGGGAGCGCTGTCCTATTTTTTGGTCATATCCTCGATCTCCTGGGCGTAGCGCTGGCGGAGCATGAAGCGACGGGCCTTCATGGTCGGTGTCATCTCGTTGTTCTCCACGCTGGGTGGTTCGCTCAGGATGGCAAAGCGGCGGACCTTTTCGGTCAGGCCCAGCTTGGCGTTGGCCCGGTCGAGGGCTGCGCCGATGGCCACCCGAAGGGCGGGGTCGTCGTGGACTCGGGCCAACTCGCTGGGTTTGTTGTGCGTCCGGGCCCAGGTGGTCAGGAAGTCCTGGGCGGGGACGATCAGAGCTACCAGATGGGGCATGTTGTCGCCAAAGACAATGACCATGCCGATTTCCGGCTCCAGGGCGACGATGCCTTCCACACGCTGGGGTGAGATGTTCTGGCCACCGGAATTGACGATCAGGTCCTTCTTGCGGTCGGTGATCTGGATGAAGCCGTCCTGATCAATCTTGCCCACATCGCCGGAATGGAGCCAGCCCTCGTCATCGATGGTTTGTTTGGTGGCCTCCGGGTCGTTCCAATAGCCGTCCATGAGCAGGGGGCCGCGAATCAGGATCTCGCCATCGGTCTCGGCGATCTTGACCTCCACCCCTCTCAGGGCGGGGCCGACGGTGTGCATTTTGACCTGATAGGGCAGGTTACAGGACACGACTGGGGCCGTTTCCGTCAGGCCATACCCCTGGAGGATGGGCACACCCAGGGAGCGGAAAAAATATCCGACCTCTGGGTTGAGGGGGCCTCCACCCGAGACCATGGCCTTCAGTCGCCCGCCAAATCGCTCCTGGACCTTGGCGCGCACCAGTTTGTCCAGCAGCAGGTCATACAGGCGGTCCTTGATACCCAGGGACTTGGGATCGGTCATGCGGCGGGTGCCCAGGTCCACGGCCTTGAGGAAGAAGTCTTTCTTTTTGCCCCCTTCCTTCTCGATCCCCCTCAGGATGCGCATGCGCATCATCTCGTAAAGGCGGGGCACGGCGGTCATGATGGTCGGATGGCACTCGGTCATATTGGTGGCCAGGGTCTCGACCCCCTCGGCAAAATAGACCTCCGCGCCGAGGGACAGGGGGAAGAACAAACCGGTGGTATGTTCGTAGGAATGGCAAAGTGGCAGGAAGGAGAGGAAGGTTTCCCGCTCCAGGCCGATGCTTTCCAGCAGGTGATAGGCGCCCATGCAATTGTGCAGGATGGCCCGGTGACTGAGCATGACGCCCTTGGGTGCGCCGCCCGTGCCGGAGGTGTGGATGATGGTCGCCAAATCGTCGCGTTTGATGCGCGTGGCGGAGGCGGGGAGGTCCTTGCTTTCCCCCTGGGCCATCATGGCGTTCCAGGAGGTGAGGCGGATGCCTTCGGGAGCGATCACCTCGGGGCCATGGTCCATCATGATGACCAAGGGGCGGCGCTTGGCGCGGCGGGCTGCAGCCATGATTCGGGTGCCGACGGCGGGTGAGGAGACGATCACCATGGCCGCTTCCACGTTGTCCAGGACGTGGAGGTAGTCGTGTTCGGTACTGGAGGGATAGGCCGGGGCCGGAATGGCACCGGCGGCAAGGATCGCCAGGTCGGCGATGGTCCACTCCGGCCGGTTTTCCGAGGCCAGAACCACCCGCTCTCCGGGCTGGAGGCCTTCGGCAATCAGGGCATTGGCCAGGGCTGTCATATCCTCACGGACGGAGGCCCAGGAGTGAGATTGATAGACCCCATCGACCTTGCCCCACAACAGGGGATCCTCGCCAAACCGATCGGCTTGACCGAGGAACATGGAAAGAAGGTCACTGGCCTTGCTGTAGTCGATGGCGGGGCAACGGGTGTCGCTCACGGTGAATCCTTCCCTTGATCCTGCTTCTGACGATACTCGGAGTATGCCGTTTTCCCGGTTGGAAACCGACTCTTTTCCCCCGGGCTTTCCGACCCCATATTATGGCTCGTTGTCAAAGTTCAATGGAGACCCCGTACCATGACTCATGTGGCCGCTAAGCGGAGCGCGACCCCCGACCTGCCCGAATGGGATCTGGCGGACTTGTATCCCGCGCCCGATTCGCCCGAGCTTAAGGCCGATCTGGCCGAGGCCAGCAAGGCAGCGACCGCATTCCGGGAGGCCTATCTGGGCAAGGTGGCCTCCCTCGACGGTGCGGCCCTGGGCGCCGCCATCACCGAATACGAGCGGATGTCTGAAATCCTCTACCGGGTTCTCAGCTATGCCCAGTTGCTCCATGCCGGGGATGTGACCGACGTGACCGTCGGCCAGTTTCACCAGGCCATGAGCGAAAAGGGCACGGAGATTTCCAGCCAGACCCTGTTCTTCACCCTGGAACTGAACCTGCTGGAGGAGGACCAACTGGCCGCCTGCATGGCCGATCCCGTGGTGGCGCGCTATGCCCCCTGGATCAACGATCTGCGTCTGTACCGCGATCACCAGTTGTCCGACGAGATGGAGCGGTTGCTCAATGAAAAGGACCTGGCGGGCAAGGCCGCCTGGATGCGCCTGTTTGACGAAACCATCGCCCACCTGACGTTCCCCGTCGATGGAGAGACCTTGTCCTCGACGGAAGCCCTCGACCGCCTGTCCGATCCGGATCCCGTCCGGCGGGAGGCCGCAGCCCATGCCATCGGCGGTGTCTTCGGCGACAACCTGCGTCTGTTCGCCCGCATTACCAACACGCTGGCCAAGGACAAGCAGATCGAGGACAACTGGCGCAATTACGCCCACCCCATGGCCTCCCGCAACCTGTCCAATCAGGTGGAGGACGAGGTGGTCGATGCCCTGGTCTCCGCCGTGCGCGAGAGCTACCCGGACCTGTCTCACCGATATTACGCCCTGAAGGCCAAATGGTTCGGTAAGGAGAAGCTCCAGTTCTGGGACCGCAACGCGCCCCTGCCCGATAGCGACGAGACAAAGTTCACCTGGACCCAGGCGCGGGAAACCGTGTTGGGGGCCTATGGGGCCTTCTCCCCGGATATGGCCAAGGTGGGACAGCGGTTCTTCGACAATGCCTGGATCGATGTTCCGGCCCGCCCGGGCAAGTCTCCCGGCGCCTTTGCCCATCCCACGGTGCCCTCGGCCCACCCCTATCTGCTGCTCAATTACATGGGCCGGACCCGCGATGTGATGACGCTTGCCCACGAACTGGGCCATGGCGTCCACCAGGTGCTGGCCGCCAAACAGGGCACCTTCATGTCCGACACGCCCCTGACCCTGGCGGAAACGGCGTCGGTGTTCGGCGAGATGCTGACCTTCCGGGCCATGCTGGACGCCGCCAAGGATGATCCGAAGCGCCGTCGGGCCATGCTGGCGGGCAAGGTGGAAGATATGATCAACACGGTGGTCCGCCAGATCGCTTTCCATACCTTCGAGGCCAAGGTCCATGCCGAGCGGGCGGAGGGCGAGCTGTCCCCGGATCGGATTTGCGAGATCTGGATGGAGGTGCAGGTGGAAAGCCTGGGACCCGCCTTCGAGTTCCACGAAGACTACAGGAGCTATTGGACCTATATCCCCCACTTCATCCATTCCCCCTTCTACGTCTATGCCTATGCCTTTGGGGATTGTCTGGTGAACTCGCTTTATGCGGTTTACCAGGACGGCAGCGTGAGCGATTTCCAAGGGAAGTACATGGAGATGCTCGCGGCGGGAGGGACCTTGCGTCATAAGGAGCTTTTGGCGCCCTTCGGCCTGGATGCCTCTGACCCCGATTTCTGGAAACGGGGTCTGGGTGTGCTCAAGGGCTTCATTGATGAACTGGAAACCTTGGCCTGATCGGGCCGGGGACCGTGGCGGCGAAGGGCTGAGACGCATGGCTGAAGGCAATACCATCGGTGGTCGGCTGCGCCGCTACGCGAAGGTCTCAACGGCTATGGGGGGCATTGCCGCCCGGGCCGCAGGAGAAAAATACCTGGGGATGAAGGGCGATCCGGCGCGCATGGCCGTCGACCTGCGCGAAGCTCTGGGCGGCCTCAAGGGGCCGTTGATGAAGGTCGCCCAGATCCTGTCGACCATCCCCGATGTCCTGCCGGAGGAATATACTTCGGAGTTGACTCAACTGCAGGCCGATGCGCCGCGCATGGGCTGGCCCTTCGTCAAGCGGCGGATGACCAGCGAGTTGGGGGCGGGTTGGGCGTCCAAGTTCCAATCCTTCGAAAAGGAGGCCGCAGCGGCGGCCTCCCTGGGGCAGGTCCACCGGGCGGTCCACCACGACGGGCGTAAACTGGCCTGCAAGCTCCAATACCCGGATATGGACAGTACGGTCGAGGCGGACCTGAAGCAGCTCAAGGTGATCATCGGCATCTACCGCCGCTACGACAAGGCCGTCGACCCCTCCGAAGTCCAGGCCGAGCTGGCCGAACGCCTGCGGGAGGAGTTGGATTACGGGCGAGAGGCCAAAAACATGGCCCTCTATAGTCACATGCTGCGGAAGCAAGACGGGGTTCATGTGCCCGAAAGCATCCCCGATCTGTCCTCCAGACGCCTGTTGACCATGACCTGGATGGAGGGGGAGCGGGTTCTGAACTTCGTCGACCGGGATCCAGAACAACGTCAGAAGCTGGCCATGAACATGTTTCGGGCCTGGTATGTGCCGTTCTACGAATACGGTGTCATCCATGGGGACCCGCACCTGGGCAACTATACCGTCCGCCCCGATGACCTGAGCGTGAACCTTTTGGACTTTGGCACCATCCGGGTTTTCAAGCCGTCCTTTGTGAAGGGGGTGATCGATCTCTATTTCGCTCTGGCCAATGACGATCCGGAGCGTGCGATCCACGCCTATGAAACCTGGGGCTTCCAGAACCTGTCCAAGGAGTTGATTGCCGTCCTGAACCAATGGGCGCTCTTCGTTTATGGCCCCCTCCTGGAGGACCGCCCCCGGACCATCCAGGAGGAACTCCCCACGGGCGCCAACCATGGCAAGATGATCGCGGAACAGGTGCACGCCGACCTACGCGCCATGGGTGGGGTGACGCCGCCCCGGGAATTCGTCCTGATGGACCGGGCCGCTATTGGCTTGGGCAGTGTCTTTTGGCGCCTGAAGGCCGAAATCAATTGGTACCAGTTGTTCCATGAACTGATCGGTGATTTCGACGTGGACAGGCTCGCCGCCCGTCAGGCCGAAGCGCTGAAGGTGGCGGGGTTCGAGGAGGAGCCGACTGCGGCAAACGCTCCAGGTTCGCTAGATCACGATGAAATCAGGTCTGTCTGACCTGATTTCATAAACGTGATTTAAATCATATAGTTAGAGCGGAATGAGACGGAAAACCGCACACACTTTTCCTCATTCCGCTCTCGAATCATAAATGAGACGCATCAATCAAGGGAGTGAGGCTGTGATGGCGAGCGGGCTGGGATTGGGGATGCGCTTTTGGGCTCGGGTCATGGTTGGCGCTTTTCTTCTCTGTGGTTTGGCGGCCTGTGTGCCGACGCTCAACAGCGATCAACCCATTCTCACCGCAGCGAATTCGGATCCCGTCGGTCAACTCACCGGATATTGGGTTATGGAGAACGTCCTGCCGGACGGGGGGCGGAGCCTGGGCCGGGATGTTGCGACACTTGCCCCCAACTCCCTGGCCAATGCCGCCATTTTTCGCATCGACCGGCTGGAGCCCAAATGGCGTGGTGGATTTGATAAGCGGCCCGGTGGCTTGGCCGATAACGCCTATGTGGTCACCCTGGCCGCTCTGTCGCCCATCCAGGGGGCCGTTTCCGTTGGTGGCCTGGGGCGAGATGCGCTGGAACTGCGGGCACGGGCAGGACGGCAAGCCCTGGCCATTCAACTTGGGCTCCTCGGCCAAAGGGGGGTGGCTTACGGGCTGCTTGTCGATGGGGGCGAGACCATGACCCTCTATCCCCTGTCGGGGTTTCTTCTGTCTCCCCAGGTCAAGCAGCTCATTGGACCGGATTCCTTTCGGGTGGGACGGGGAGAGGGCGGCGTTTTCCTGTCCGAGGAGGATGTGCGTTTGCGGGGGGAGGCGATCCTTTCGGCCATCACCACCACGGGGCGCCATCCCGTGCGCGGTGACTACGGCGGTGACCTGAATGCCCCGGGTATCGACTTCAAACGCGTCAATCTGTACGAGGCCCGCAGCCTCGCCAGCGCCTTCGAGGAAGAGCGGAGGCGACTGTCACGGTGATAGACCAAAGGAAGGAAACATCGCTTGTATGGCCCATGCGGGGCCTGAGGCCCGGACCTCCATTTCATTTTAATTGATTTAATCGATCGAATATCTCTGAATCTTCAATTTCTCTTTGGAACCCAATCGGATCATCTTCATTGGTGTCGCGAGCAGGGCTCGCACTGATACACCAGAGGTAAGGAGACGACCCGTGACCAGCCCCCGTATGACGACAACTGGCGGCGCCCCGATCGCCGACAATCAGAACTCCCAGACTGCGGGTCCCCGTGGTCCGGTGTTGATGCAGGACTACCAATTGATCGAGAAGCTGGCCCACCAGAACCGGGAGCGCATTCCCGAGCGGGTGGTGCACGCCAAGGGCTGGGGCGCCTTCGGAACCTTCACGGTCACCCATGACATTACCAAATACACCCGCGCCAAGATCTTCGGGGCGGTGGGCAAGAAGACCGAAATGCTGGCTCGCTTCTCCACCGTCGCCGGTGAAATGGGCGCTGCCGATGCGGAGCGGGATGTGCGCGGCTTTGCGCTCAAGTTCTATACGGAGGAGGGCAACTGGGATTTGGTTGGCAACAACACCCCAGTGTTCTTTATCCGCGATCCCCTGAAGTTCCCCGACTTCATCCATACCCAAAAGCGCCACCCCAAGACCAACCTGCGGTCCAATACGGCGGCCTGGGACTTCTGGTCCCTCTCGCCCGAAAGCCTGCACCAGGTCACCATTTTGATGAGTGATCGGGGCTTGCCCACGGATCCGATGCATATGAACGGCTACGGCAGCCACACCTATTCCTTCTGGAACGATGCGGGTGAGCGCTTCTGGGTCAAGTTCCACTTCAAGACCCGCCAGGGCCACGCCCATCTGACCAATGCCGAGGCTGCCAAGGTCGTGGGCGAGAGCCGCGAGACCTACCAGGAAGCCCTGTTCGGTGGCATCGAGGCGGGCGTGTTTCCCCAGTGGGACGTCAAGGTGCAGATCATGCCCGAAGCGGATGCGGAGAAGACCCCCTACAACCCCTTCGATCTGACGAAAGTCTGGCCGCATGGCGATTATCCGCTGATCGACGTTGGCGTCATGGAGCTGAACCGCAACGCCGAAAACTACTTCGCGGAGATCGAGCAGGCCGCCTTCTCGCCGTCGAATGTGGTACCGGGGATCGGGCATTCGCCGGATAAGATGCTGCAGGCGCGGATCTTCTCCTACGCCGATGCGCACCGCTACCGTTTGGGCACCCATTACGAGGCCCTGCCAGTGAATGCGCCCAAATGCCCGGTGCACCACTACCACAAGGATGGAGCCATGCGGTTCACGCCCAACATGCCCAGCCCCAATGCCTACTACGAGCCCAACAGCTTCGGCGGGCCCCAGGAGGATCTGTCGGTGAAGGAACCGCCCCTGCGGATCGATGGGGATGCCGACCGCTATAACCACCGCGAGGGCAACGACGATTATGGCCAGCCCGGGGACCTGTTCCGCCTGATGACCCCGGAGCAGCAACAGCGCCTGATCAGCAACATCGCCGAGCACATGGCCGGCATCCCCGAGGAGATCATGCGCCGCCAGATCGCCCATTTCTCCAAGGCCGACCCAGCCTATGGGGCGGGTGTCGCCAAAGCCTTGGGTTTGGACATGTAACTGCGGTTCGGGGGGGCGGGGCACCGCCCCCCCCGATGTTCCGTTTACCGGAGATTGTGGAATTCCGCATCTTGCGAGGGGGCTTTCCCTTGTGTAGTGTGAACAGGTCTGTTCACTTTACGAAATGGAAGCCTCGTCATGATTGCGAGAGTTGGGTTCCTGTGCCTTATTGCGGTGAGTCTTGGTGCTTGTTCTACCCCGAAGTTGCCGTTGGCGAGCATGGAGGAGGTGACCTACTTGCCGGGAGCCAAGACCCCGGACAGCACGGTCCATGGAAGCGAGATTATCGAGGTGCGGACGCTTGCCAAGAAGCCAGAGAATGGCGACCATTCGACGAGCGAGATAGAAGTGGCTGGCGCGAATTGCCTCGTCAAGAGTGATCATTATACGGCAACCTTGGTGACACCCGCAGGCTTGCGTGTTCCCCTTTACGGTTATCAAACCCCCGAGTTAAGCATTGAATGCTCCAAGAGTGGGTATAACAAGACGATAGCTGCCTGGGCGCCCTATAATAAAACCATGATGGATCGTTTGAACATGGCTCAGGGCGGTGGGTTGCTTGGTGTTCTGGTGATCGCCGCATATAATGCCGCATCCGACGAGACAAACGATGAGTTCCAATACCACGATCCGCGCGTTTTGTTGACGAGATCAGATAAGCCCGACGAGACAAAAGACCCAGCCCCGGCGCAGCCGAATGCGGCAGCGGCCAAGCCGGAGGGGCAGTCTGTGAAAGGCGAGGGGCTCGGGTTTTAATATCGAACGCCTGTTTTGGGTGATCGATGTGCGCTGTCCCTTATGGAGTGACTTGTTCGACTCAATTAGAGTGAAGCTGATCCAGCTTCACTCTAGATCACGTTTGTGGGCATGAACGAGGTTGCTGCTCTTCCCAAGAGCGGGAAAGCTCTCTGGTGAGACGTCAAAAAGGAAAGCAGCGACGAAATATTGCGTTGATTTGGATGTTCCGCTCCACGGTACAAGACAGTGTTTCACTGTTTTTTGGCAATAGCCCAAACCCCTATTTCTTTTTTGTCAATAAGAGCCTGGGGTCTGGGGCCTTTCGGCCGCAACTATCTGGGGTCTGGGGCCTTTCGGCCGCAACTGTCTGGGGTCTGGGGCCTTTCGGCCCCAGTGGGGGACGGGGCAAAGCCCCGTGACGGCCTTCGGGTCGTCAGCGAAGACCTGTTCCAAGTCACCTCCTCCCCCCCCATCTCTTGGAACACGCAGGGTGTCACCCCATATGTCCTTTCAGGCGCAACGAGAGCTTGAGTAAAGATCATGGCTGGTGGTTGGACACGCGATGGGGCGGTGCAAGAGCAGATCGACGATAGCATCGCCGATGCGGTGATGAGCGCAAGGGCGCGGTTGCCCGTTGGGCCGGGGGAGATGTATTGCGTTGAATGCGGGGAGGAGATCCCCGAGGCGCGGCGCAAGGCGCTCCAAGGCGTGAAGACCTGTGTGGCCTGTCAGAACGTGATTGACCGCCGTCCGGTGCCGGGCACAGGGATCAATCGCCGGGGAAGTAAGGACAGCCAACTCAAGTGACCGCGCTTCAGGGGGAGCGACACCCTTTGTGGGCGGGTCTGTGAGCGTTAAAAAGCCCGCTTTCTTTTTGAAGGCGGGCTTTTCGTGAAGAGTGGCCCCCTTCAGGGGACTGGCTGTCAGGGCAGGACCTTAGGCTGCCCGGATTTCCTTGATAAAGGCAGAGACATCCCGTTCCAATAGGGTGGATTGCTCGTTCAGGCTTTCCGCGTCTTGAAGGAGAGAATGGGCCGAATGCCCCGTTTTTTCCGCGGCTTGTCTGACGTCATCGATGTTATTCGATGACTCCTGAGTCACCGTTGCGGCCCGATGCACGTTGCTCGTGATTTCTCGGGTCGCTGCGGACTGTTCTTCAACGGCAGATGCCAAAGTGGCGGTGATTTCGTTGAGGCTGCGGATGGTCGCTGCGATGCCTTCAACGGAAGAGGCCGCATTTTTTGTGGCTCCTTGGATTTCCATAATTTGGTCGCTGATTTCTTCGGTCGCGCGCGCGGTTTGGTTTGCCAGGCTTTTGACTTCGTTGGCAACGACGGCAAATCCTTTTCCGGCTTCTCCGGCGCGGGCCGCTTCGATTGTTGCATTCAGGGCCAGCAGGTTCGTTTGGCTCGCAATATCTGTGATCAGTCGGATGACCTCTCCAATCCGATGGGCGGACTCCACAAGCTTCTCGATATTCTCGTGTGTGTTTCCGGCGTCCTGGACGGCCGTATCGGAGATCCGAGCCGCATTCGAGACCTGTATGCCGATTTCAGTGATTGAGGAGGACAACTGTTCCGTCGCCGCAGCCACGGCTTGCACGGTTGCCGACGTTTCTCCAGAGGCTCGGGATACGAAGTCGGATTGAGATCGGGTTTGTTCAGCGTTGGAAGCCAGGGTCTCGGACGTTTCCCGCATTTCCTCCGAAGCCGTGGAGAGGGTGCGAACGACCTGTCCAACACTGGCTTCGAAGGTGTCGGCCAGGGCCTGCATGCTTCGCCTTTTGTCCGCTTCGGCTTGTTCCCGGGCGAGCGTGTTTTCCCGCTCCATGTTTTGGACCGCGATGGCGTTTTCCTTGAACACGCGGAGGGCGTCGGCCATGGCGCCAACTTCGCCTTTCCGAGCCATATTCGGCAGGGGTACCGTTAAATCTCCCTTAGCGAGGGAGACCATGATCTCCGTCAAGGCTCGGATGGGGCGGACCATGGTCCGGTTCATTTGCCATCCGATAATCAGGGCCATGGCTGCACTGAAGCCAAGCAGAGCGAGAATGAGATTGCGGGCCTGATCATTGATGGCGTCTCCCCGTAAGCTCGCCGCGACAGCATTGTTATTGGTGTCTTCGACCATTTTTGTCAGTGTTTCCCTTAGTTTGAAAAACTCATCCAGGGATTTTGTCGTGAATAGGTGGTTTGCGTCATCTCTTTTGTTTTCTCTCGAAAGCATTATCATTTGATTGCTGAGAATATTGTACTTTTCCCAATCAAATCTCAGGGTTTTAAGGAGTTTTTCTTCTTCTTCATTCAAAGCTTGACTTGCATATTTTTGAATAGATTCTTCTATAGTTGTCTCTATTTTTTTTAAGGTCGATTCGTATTTTTTCATTGTTTCCTCGTCATTTGTAATGACGTGGGAGGCTTCCACTGTTCTGAAGTCACTTTTGGCCGTGTTGATGGTTTCGACGAGGTGAATCGCTGGGATCCATTTTTGAGTAATGATTGTTGCTTGGTTGTTGACTAGGGATAATTGTTTGACGGCGAATAATCCCTGGGCACTTGCCAAAACGAACAGGGTCAAGAGGGCTGCGATAAGCTTTGAGTTCAGAGAGTGTAGTGTCATAGGGTTTCCTGATGCTCTCAATGAATGGCGCGCTAAGCATTTCCCATTGAATAGAGACCCACCTATTCTATGGGAAATGCGATCATTTTTTTTCAATGTTAATATGGAAATCTGTGAGTCGGGTAGCCGAGTCTAAAACTAAGGCTGGAAATGTGAGGAGGGATAATCGCCTTGAAGGTCGGCTATTTTTTGAATGCTGGTGATTTCATTAAAAAAAACAAATAGGTAGCTTTATGTCGGACAGGGTTGCTATCCAATGGTGCGATCGAGACCAATTCTTGAAAGTGTTTCGATTTCTTAATAAAAGTAAGGGATATTTTAAGCAATGGCGTAGCGGGGTACGCTCAGTGCCGAGCGACGCGGCAGGAATTCGGATGACAAGGGATTGCTTTTTCCGATTCAAAGATCGGCTCTGGTTACCCCAAGGGGGCCTTTCATATAATCGGGTCAGGACAGGGCCGCGCTTTGAGTTGTTGCGAGCCGAAAGGTCATGGGGCTGGTCCGCTTTCGAGCGGGATCACAGTACAAGACAGGGGGGGAGGGGCATTTGCCGCCAAATGGGTTGGGGCAATTGCCCAAAAAAAGACGAGACACTGTCGTGTACCGTAGTCGCGAAGATACTCTAAAACTTATAGAATGAGAGTCACAAAAAAAAGCCCGCCTCCGTCCGGAAGCGGGCTTCTCCGTGAGGCGGTTTCCCCTTAGCCGACGATTTCGGTCTCGGCGAAGAAGTAGCTGATCTCAATCTTGGCATTCTCGGCTGAGTCGGAGCCATGCACGGAGTTCGCTTCGATGGATTCGGCGAAGTCCTTGCGGATGGTGCCAGCGTCGGCGTTGGCCGGGTTGGTGGCGCCCATCACTTCCCGGTTCTTCAGAACGGCGCCTTCGCCCTCCAGAACCTGAGCCACCACCGGGCCGGAGGTCATGAAGTCGCACAGGCTGCCGAAGAAGCTGCGCTCGGCGTGGACGGCGTAGAAGCCCTCGGCCTGCTCGCGGGTCAGGCGCAGGCGCTTCTGGGCGACGATGCGCAGGCCGTTTTCCTCGAACCGGGCGTTGATGGCGCCGGTCAGGTTGCGGCGGGTGGCGTCCGGCTTGATGATGGACAGGGTACGTTCGATCGCCATGTCAGGTATTCCTTGGCTTGCTCTGGGTTTTGGAGTCGGCCCATTTTGGCGCGCCTCCGTCGACTCTCCCTGTCCAGACCCAATGGGCCAGTTCAGGAGGCCGCCGGGATCGCCCGACCCCATGGTCCGTTAATAACTGAGCGCCCCACGGTGCGTGGAGCGCGAAACGGGCGCCTTGTAACCCGAACCCGGGGACGGGGCAATCCCCGTTTCATTCTTTTCATGAAATCATTGGCGAAGAGGTGACTTCGAAGGTGCGCGGAACGTCGCTTGTCGCTAGAGTGCTCCGCGATCAATTTGGGCCGATTTTCGGCCCAAATTGGCCTCGAAGGCACTCTAAACTCTATATAATTAGAGTGAAATGGGGCCTGCTTGTTCCAAGCTGATCCCATTTCACTCTAGGATCCGCCCACCATGCTGCACATCAACTCCCTGACCTATCGCATTGGCGGTCGTACCTTGCTGGACGCTGCCTCTGCCCATGTTCCCGAAGGCCAACGCGTCGGCTTGATCGGCCGCAATGGCACGGGCAAGACCACGCTGTTCCGCCTGATCCTTGGCGAAGTCGGATCCGATGGGGGCGATATCAAAATCCGCCCCCGTGCCCGCGTCGACCAAGTGGCCCAGGAGGCGCCGGAGGGGGACATCCCCCTGATCGACTGCGTACTCGCCGCAGACCACGAGCGCGCGGCCTTGCTGGCGGAGCTGGATGGGACGCCCGATCCCCATCACTTGGCCGAAATCCACGAACGCCTGAATGCCATCGGCGCCCATGCCGCCCCGGCCCGGGCGGGGGCAATCCTGTCGGGTCTGGGCTTTACCCCCGCCCAACAGACCCAACCGGTCAAGGAGTTCTCCGGTGGTTGGCGCATGCGCGTGGCCCTCGCCGCCGCCCTCTTCGCCCAACCCGAATTGCTGTTGCTCGACGAACCGACCAACCACTTGGACCTGGAGGCCACCGTCTGGCTGGAGGGTTTCCTGGCGACCTATCCGGGCACCCTGCTGATCATCAGCCATGACCGCGACCTGCTGAACCGGGCCGTGGAGCGGATCATCCATCTGGAAAATGGCAAACTTGTCTCCTACGTCGGGAACTTCGACCGGTTCGAGCGCACCCGCCGGGAGCGCATGGAGCACCAGGCAAAGGCCGTGGCCCGCCAGGAGGAGGAGCGGAAGCACATCCAGGCTTTCGTGGACCGCTTCAAGGCGAAGGCTTCCAAGGCCCGTCAGGCCCAAAGCCGCATGAAAATGCTCGAACGGATGGAACCCTTGGCCGCTGTGGTGGAAGAGCGGGCCATTCCCTTCGACTTCCCCGATCCCGATCCTCTACCGCCCCCGGTGGTGGCGCTGGACAAGGTCGTTGCCGGATATGGCGATACCGTCGTTTTGCGCGATGTCTCCGCCCGCCTGGACATGGACGACCGGGTGGCATTGCTCGGGGCGAACGGCAACGGCAAGTCGACGCTTGCGAAGATTCTTGCGGGACGCCTTGCGCCTTTGGGCGGGGAGCTGCGGATGTCGCCGAAGCTGCGGGTGGGCTACTTCGCCCAGCACCAGACCGACGAACTCCGGGCCGGAGAAAGCCCCCTGCAACACGGGCGACGGCTGATGGGGGATCTGACGGACCAGAAAATTCGCGGCCATCTGGGGCGCTTCGGTTTCGGTGAGGACCGGGTCAATACCCTCGTATCCAAGCTGTCCGGGGGCGAGAAGGCGCGGTTGCTCATTGCCTTGACCTGTCGGGAAGTGCCCCATCTGCTCATTCTCGACGAACCGACCAACCACCTGGATATCGATTCCCGGGAATCGCTGATGCGCGCCCTGAACATGTTCCAGGGCGCGGTGTTGCTGATTTCCCACGATCCGCGTCTGGTGGAGATGGTGGCCGATCGCCTTTGGCTGGTGGACGGGGGGCGGGTGACGCCCTTTGAAGGGGACATGGCCGACTACCGAAAATTCCTGCTCGACAAGGCCCGGGAGGCCCGGCGCGAGGCCCGACAGGAAGAGGCCGGCGCGGGAGCCGGGGAGGCCGATGGGGAGGATGCTGCCAAGAGGGTCCAGGCGCGCCAAGACCGCAAACGCGCCCAGGCTGAGGCCCGGACCCGACTGGCTCCCCTGCGCAAGGCCGTCGACGCGGCCGAGAAGAGGATGACCAAACTGGCGGAGGAAAAGGCGAAGGTGGAGGCCAAACTGGCCGATCCCAAGCTCTACGAAGGTCCGGCGGAGGCGGTTGCCGCCTTGCAAAAGGACCTGGGTAAGGCCGCCAAGGCACTGGAAGACGCTGAAGAGGCCTGGATGGAGGCTCACGAAGCTCTAGAGGACGCCACGGCCCAGGAACCGGCCTTGTCGGAAAGGGCTGGCGCGTGACGTTTTATGCGCGGTCCTGGGTCCGGTCGCCGTTGGCTGCCAGCCAGCGGCGCAGGTCCTGGGACGCCGCTCCCGCCCGGGGCGGAACGCCGCCACCGGTGACTTCTGGGCGGAACTGGGTTCCTTCCAGCTTGGCCGGGCACATGGCGCAGGCGGAGACCTCTTCTTCCGTGAAAAACCGGATCAGGGCGGTGTCGTCGGCCTCCAGGGGGAGGGGCTGGTAGGTGAGGTAAGGCCACCACTCCCGGACCGCAGCTAAGTTCAGCTTTGCTGCAGCCAGGGGCAGGAAGGCCAGGGGCGGGCATTTCCACAGGGCGCCGTCGCGCAGGGTCTTGCACAGCTTGTTGAAGCAGCTGGACCAACTGGCGTGGGGGGCTCCATCCGTGAAGGGGCGCATGGCTTCGCCCTCGCCCTGGTAGGTCTTGTACCAGTAGGAGTCCGAGCGGATCAGCTCCAGCCGAATCCGCCCGGCGTCGCGGGCCTCCAGAGCCAAACGGACATGGGGGGCCAGTTTGTCCAGATAGGCGGAATCATCCCGGTGAATCGTGATCCGGAGGGTGGTCTCCGTCGCCGACAGGGCGTTCAGCAGGCCCGGGTTTTGGGCAAGGCGCAGCCCATTGGAGACGAGCAGCCGTCTCGCCTCCGGCCAGAGGTGGGCCGCCTGCTCCACGTAGTCTGTCACCTCCGGGTTCAACAGGGGTTCCCCACCCAGCATGGTGAACTCCGAGGGCCGGACCCGCTCCGCCCAATCGCGCAGCCACTGACCGCCCCGCTCGAAGGGGACAATTCCGGGCAGGGTATAATTGGAATAATGCATGCACCCCTGGCATTGAAGATTGCACAGATGGGCGATGTCCATTTCCAGATAGGGAATGTCGAGGGGCATGGGGAAATCCCAGGTTGATGCCAGAGGCCATCCCCTGTTTTAACGCCCTATACGCCGTCGGTCCACACCGCCGGGGTGGGCATCTTCAGCTTGGTGAAGCAAGGTGGTCAAGGCACGCAGGGCGTTCAGGTCTCCCTTGCGGGCCGCGACATGGACTTGGTCACGAATCATCTGGCGCATGGCGGGGCCACCCCAGTCGGCCTGGAGAACCGCATGGGCCTTCTCCGCAGCAATCAAATCGGACAGATGTTCGTGGGCGGCGACAACGGCCACTTCGTCCGGCAAGGCATCGCAGAGTCCCAGGCAATCGTGCAATGTGATCATGGTGACCTCCCTTTGTAAGGGTCCCGATCTTGTTGCCAAAGGCGATCGAGTTATTTAAGGGTATTTTACACGAATTCAGAGCAACCGGGTGGTGTGACCCGAGAAGGGCAGTCCTGCGTCTGGCGCTTGGGTGCAATGCGAAATGGGCAGGTGCGATAGCCCTTTGGTCCCCTTAGCTCCCAATGGAATCCCGTCGGTCTGTACGGGGAGGGGCCAGGGGAGGAAAAATTGCTTTTAGAGAGTGTGTTTCGGGACCATTAAAGGGGGTCCCCCTTCACATAGTCCCGTCTTCTTGGATGATTGATTGAGCCATGACCTCTCCCGTTGACCCCGTTGAGTTCCACTCCCCGACAGAGCCTCATCGCTTGGTCTTTGATTTGGCGGCCATGGAGCAGTTGCGCGAGGTCCATGGTTCGCAGATCCTGGAAACGGCTTTGGGGAATTTCCGGACGCGGATGGAAGGCTTGGCTCGGCGTTTGGCGGGAACGGACATCGTTGTGGAGCCGTCGCCCGGGCGGGATCCGGCACGCCTTTGGTTCCTGTTCCAGCCGATGTCTCGACCCGACCTGCCGGGGAACGACCCCGTAGAGCGTCTGGAGGCCATGGCCGCAGCCGGGGGGCGGTTGGCCTGGGACGTGGCAGCGGAGGTCTTCGGCGTTGTCGGCGCATCCCATTTGGCGCCCGTGGCCATTGTCGCGCCGCCACCGCCGTCGGGCATGGATTTGGCCGCGTTCATTGATGAGTTGGTTCGGGATCGGCGGGGGCGTGTTCAAGAGGACGCCCGGGTTGGGGACTTGCTTGCCCTGCTGAACGGACCGGGACTCCGTGTTGTTTTACAGCCCATCGTGTCCCTGACTCGCTCCCCCTCTGTGCTGGGCTATGAGGCTTTGGCCCGGGGGCCGCAGGGGTCTGCCCTTGAAAGTGCGGGGGCGCTTTTCGAAACCGCAGACAATTGCGGACAGCGGGTGGCGTTGGAAGAGGCTTGTGCCTGGAATGCACTGGCTCTGGTCGACCGTCTGCCTGCGGGCCAGTTCTTGACGGTCAATGCCTCTTCGGACCTATTGGCGAATCCAGCTTTGGTCGCGGCCATGGCCCGGCCCGGAGTGGTGGTGGAGTTGACGGAGCACCTTCCCTTGGACAACGCGGAGGCCCTCCTGCCGATCGTCGCGGTTCTGCGACAGGGTGGGGCGCGGCTGGCTTTGGACGATGCGGGATGCGGTTTCGCCGATACGAAGGTCGCGGCGATCCTCCGGCCAGACATCGTGAAGCTCTGCATCACCGTTGTGCGAAACGCCGCCCTGGAGGAGGTGCATCGGGCGACCATCCAAGACACGGTGCGACGCCTGCAAGACTTGGGGTGTCAGGTCCTGGCCGAAGGGGTGGAGACGGAGACCCAGGCCGACCGCCTGGAATCCGTCGGGGCGACCCTGGCCCAGGGCTGGTACTTCGGACGACCCGCACCGGCGGATGAAGTTCTACCCAAGCGGTAAGGGGCCGCGAGATCCCTTTCCTTGCATTGACCCGCCTTTCCTTGCATTGACCCGAATGGGATCATAAGGGGCCGTGGAAGAGGGCATATCCCCCTTCTCAAGCCCCTTTCTCAAGCCGAGATGGGGGGATTGAGAAGGGCGGTGTCCGGCGGGTGGCTGTCGATCAGGGCGCGTCCGCTGCGGACTGTGACCCGACCTTCGGCGACCAGACGCAGGGCGAGGGGATAGATCCGGTGTTCCTGGGCCAGCACCCGGGCGCCCAGGCTGTCCGGGTCATCCTTGGGCATGACCGGCACGCAGGCCTGGGCAATGATCGGGCCGTCGTCCATTTCCGGACGGACGAAATGGACCGTACAGCCATGGAAGCGGGTCCCCGCCTCCAGCACCCGTTCGTGGGTGTGCAGCCCCTTGAAGGCGGGCAGTAGGGAGGGGTGAATGTTGATCATCCGGTCCCGCCATTTTTCCACAAATTGGCCGGTCAGCAGACGCATGAACCCGGCCAGACAAATCAGCCGGGCTCCGCTGGCCTCCAAGTGGGCCTGTAGGGCGCCTTCAAAACTCTTCCGGTCAGTAAAGTTCTTGTGGTTGATGACCTGGGTGGACAGCCCCGCCTCCCGGGCCCGGTCCAGACCCTTGGCGTCGGGGCGGTTGGAGACCACGGTGACGATTTCCGCCGGGAAGTCCCGCTGGGCGCAGGCGTCGATCAGGGCTTCCATATTGCTGCCCCGACCGCTGATCAGGACCGCGACCTTGAGGCGGGTCGGGGCCCGGTTTGGTGCTTTGGTCGGATCACTCATCGGTTCGAGCTCTCGGCAAAAATGGCTTCGAGATTGTCGATCCGCACAGGTGCCCCGTCGTCCCGGGGCACGATGGTGCCAAGGGTGAAGACGGTTTCGCCATGCTCTTCCAACAGGGCCTTGGCCTCGCCAACCCGGTCGGCGGGAACGGCGACGACCATGCCGATGCCGCAGTTGAAGGTCCGGGCCATTTCATGGGGGGCCACCTGGCCCTCGTCCATCAGCCAGGAGAAGACAGGCGGTGCGGTCCAGACGGTCCCGTCCAGGTGGGCTGCGGCGCCTTCGGGCAGGACTCGGGGGATGTTCTCCCAGAAGCCGCCCCCGGTGATGTGGGCCAGCGCGTGAACCAACCCGGCCCGATGCAGGGCCAGACAGGACTTGACGTAGATGCGGGTGGGTTCCAGCAGGGCCGCTCCCAGGGAGCGGTCCGGGGCGAAGGGAGCGGGGGCATCCCAGCCCAGGCCGGTCCGTTCGACGATGCGGCGGACCAGGGAGTAGCCATTGGAATGGACTCCGGAGCTGGCCAAGCCCAGAAGCACGTCGCCGATGGCGATTCGGTCGTCGGTCAACAGCTCGGCCCGCTCCACCGCGCCGACTGCGAATCCGGCCATGTCGTAATCATTGGCGCCATACATGCCGGGCATTTCGGCGGTCTCTCCGCCGACCAGGGCGCATCCGGCCAGGGTACAGCCCTCGGCGATTCCCTTGACGACATCGGCGGCCACGGCCACATCCAGACGGGATGTGGCGAAGTAATCCAGGAACATCAGGGGTTCGCCACCCTGGACCACCAGATCATTGACGCACATGGCCACCAAATCGATGCCCACTGTCCCATGAATGCCAGAATCGAGGGCTATCCTTAACTTGGTGCCAACACCGTCCGTAGCCGTGATAAGAAGGGGGTCCTTATATCCGGCTGCGGCGAGGTCGAAAACCGCGCCGAATCCGCCCAGAGCTGCATTCGCTCCCGGGCGTTTGGTTGACGCGGCCAGTGGTTTAATGGCTTCTACCAAGTCGTTGCCGCTGTCAATGTCGACCCCGGCATCCTTGTAGGTCAGGCCGTTGCCCTTGGCTTCGGCGTCGTCATGGGAAGTGGAAATGGTAGCCTCGTTCGTCACTGGAGTTCGCCGCGCCTTCGCTCTCCGATCCTCCGGCTGGGCCTTCGCCCTCCGATTCTTCGGCCGGGCCTTCGGTGGGGCCAGGGGAAAGGGAGCAAACATGGTTTTCCGGACCATACCCGATGCGTCGCGCATTGCAATGCCGTGGTTCAGAATCGGACCCCCAAAGTGCCGTCCTCGGCGTTTTGGGCTACTGCGTTTTGGGCTTCTGTTGGGGCTGGTGCTCGCGCCGGTGTTGGCCGCAGTTCCGGCCTCGGCCCGCGATGTCTATACGGCTCCGCCGGTGTCGGTTGATGCTACGGCGGACAGTCCGACCCTGGCCAAGGACAAAGCCATCCAGGAAGGGCAGACCAAGGCCTTGCGCGCCCTTCTGGAATCCATGACCAGCCCGGCGGACCAGGGGCGCCTTCCCCAGGTTTCCGCCGCTGATGCGCAGGCGCTGGTGACGGATTTTGGTTTGGCCGACGAACGGACCGCGGCCAAGCGTTATCTGGCCACCCTGACCGTGTCCTTCAATGCCGAAGGGGTGGACCGGTTGCTGGGATCCATGGGGGTGCAGCATATCGCCCCGCGGGAAGCGCCGGTTCTGATTCTGCCCCTTTACCAATCTGGTGCCTCCGACTCGCCCCAGTTGTGGGAGGAAACCAACCCTTGGGCCCAGGCTTGGAAGGCGGCAGAGGGGCTGTCCGAGGGTATGGTGCCCGTCGTTCTGCCCTTGGGTGACCTGGAAGACATCGCGACCCTGGACGCCCAAGGGGCCCTGGCCGGGGACCTGAGTGCAGCGGCGAATCTGAGCGGGCGGTACGGCGCGCCCGATGTGTTGATCGTCCAGGCCGTGGGGACGGAGGAAACCGGCCTGACCGTCCTGACCAAGGGGGCGGGAATCTTCGCCGGTCTGCCCCCGGTAACCCTGCCACCTGGAGCAGACATCTTCGCCAAGGCCATCGACGGGGTCCGAGAGGGCTTGGATCAAGCCTGGAAACGGGAGGCCCTGGGGGGCGGCCAAGGGTATGGTGCGTCCGGCTATGGCGCGGCGCCCACAGCAGCCGCGCCGGGGTGGGGCTATGGTGAGCAGCCCGTCGGTGCCGGGGGACCTTCCGCCTATGGAGCGGTGGGGGGAGCCGGTTCGGGTTACGGAGCGCCAGCTGGCGGCGTTGTGATGCTCGCGCGGTTCGGGTCCCTTTCCGAATGGGTCGACATGCGGCGCAAGCTGCAGGGGATTCCTGGTCTCCAGGGACTGAACCTGCAGGCTGTGACCCGCTCTCAGGCCCAGCTTCAATTGGCCTATCCAGGGTCTGTGGAGGACCTGCAACGGATTATGCTCGGACGGGGACTGCGTATGGAAAACGCCGGAAGTTTCTGGACACTGGAACGGTTGGCGGGGACGCCGGACAGTGGTATTCCCGGCATGGGCGGCGACGTCTCCGGGTCGGGGGGCGGGGCATCCTCGCCGGGCTTTCCGGAGGATCCGGCCCATCGCCGCATTCAGGGGGTGAACTGACGGCGGCGGGGGGCTTGTCCATGTCGCCCTCGGGAGGTGGATTTGCGCGGATGCGGCGGTCATCCCTGGCCCGGGGGCTGCCGAACACTCTGACTCTGACCCGCTTTGGCTTGGTTCCTCTGGCCGCCCTGTTCCTGTCCGAACGGGAATGGCGGACGGCGTTCTGGGTCTTCGTGGTCGCAGGGATCACCGATGCCCTGGACGGCTGGCTGGCCCGGCTATTGGACGCGCGGACCACCCTGGGCGCCACCATGGATCCCTTGGCCGACAAGGCCCTGTTGGTGACCACTTTCGTTTGCCTGGCTCTGGTTGGCGAGATCCCGCTTTGGCTGCTGGCGCTCGTGGTTGGCCGGGACCTGGGAATCCTGGCGGGCGCGCTCCATTTGCGCCTGCGGGCAGGACGTCCCCTCAAGATTCTTCCGAATCTGTTGGGCAAGGCCAATACTCTCGCTCAGATCGTTCTTTGCGCGATGGTCATTGGTAAGGGTGCCTTTGCCAATGACCCCATGGGGGCGACCGGCGTGGTGACGTTTGTGGTCACGGGGACCACTTTAATGATTTTCGTGGTCGCCGTGACCACTGTGGCTTCCGGATCGAGCTATCTTCACACATGGTACCGGCGGGCTTGGGATGGGCAACCGCCGCCACTCCCTTCAGCGTCAAAGTCGACGGTTGGGCGGAAACAGGAACGGGGGCCGGAAGTATGACCAAGGAAAAGCAGCTTCGCGTCTGGTTGGTCGGTTTGGTGGTCTTCGTTGCCTTGATCTATTTGCTGCGGTCGGTGTTAATGCCTTTCGCTGCGGGCATGATTGCGGCTTATTTCCTGGATCCGCTGGCCGACCGGCTGGAGAAATGGGGGGCTTCGCGCCTGTGGGCGACGATCCTGATCACCCTGGGATTCGTTCTGATCCTGGTTCTGTCTCTGCTGGTCTTGCTGCCGGTGCTGCAGGGGCAGTTGGCCGACTTTCTGACCAATGCGCCGGATTATGCCCGATCCCTGGTGGACAAGGGGCGCGTTCTGCTGGTTCACCTGTCCGATGTCCTGGGGCCGGACCGCATGGGCAAGGTGACCGGTGCCCTGGAATCCTATGCTGGAGATGCGGCCAAATGGGTCGTGGATGTGCTCAAGGGGGTGATCACGGGGGGGGCTGCCTTGATCAGTCTGCTGTCCCTGATTGTTATCACGCCGGTTATCACCTTCTACATGCTCCGTGATTGGGACCGTATGGTGGAGACCATCGATGGGTGGTTGCCCCGTCCCTACCGTTCCGTGATTCGGGCCCAGATGGCGGAAATTGACCGCACCATCGCTGGTTTCGTGCGGGGACAGGCTTCGGTTTGCTTGGCGCTGGGGACCTTTTACGCCGTCGGTCTCTCTCTGGCGGGGCTCGATTTGGGGTTGATGGTTGGCATGCTCTCCGGCTTGCTTTCCTTTATCCCTTATGTGGGCACCATCACCGGATTCGTTGCCTCCATGGGGCTGGCCCTGGCCCAGTTCTCCGACCCCTTTGATATCGGCATCGTCGCGGGGATTTTTCTCGTGGGGCAAGTGGTGGAGGGGAATTACCTGACCCCCAAGTTGGTGGGGGGGCGGGTGGGGCTTCATCCGGTGTGGGTGATCTTCGCTCTTTTGGCCGGTGGCGGACTATTTGGTTTTCTGGGGGTCCTGTTGGCGGTGCCTGTGGCCTCGGTGATCGGCGTGCTCACCCGTTTTTTCCTGAGGGAATATCTGGACAGTCCCCTGTTCAGCGGCGTACCCAGTGACACATCCCCGTCCGCCCTGCTATCCGCGCCGGACGCCCAATCCGCGACCGACGAGACCGAAGAGAGCCCATGACTCCCCCCCGGCAATTGCCCTTGAACCTGGTTTGGCGTCCGGCGCTGGGCCGGGAGGATTTCCTCGTTGCCCCCTGCAACGCCGCTGCGGTGGCGCTGGTGGATGTCTGGCCGGACTGGCCCGCGCCCACCGTCTGCCTTTATGGTCCGCCGGGGTCGGGAAAAAGCCATCTGGCCCAGGTGCTGGCCGCCCGGGCAGAGGCCTGTGTGCTGTCGCCCGGAACCTGGGAAGACAGAGATCCCTTGAGTCTGTTCGAGGGGGGGCGGGTCTTGGTCCTTGAGGATCTGGATGAGGGCCCTTTGCCCGAAACGGCCCTGTTCCATTTGCTGAATGCCTGTCGTCAGGCGGGGGGAGGGCTGTTGCTGACGTCGGCTCAGCCACCCGCCCGGTGGCCGGTGACTTTGCCGGATTTGCGCTCGCGCCTGTCGGCGCTGCCTGCCGAAGGGATGGGTGAGCCCGACGACGATTTGATGGCCATGGTCCTTCTGAAGCTCTTCGCCGATCGGAGTGTGGAGGTGGGGCCGGGGGTGATTTCCTACCTTGTGGCCCGCATGGAGCGCAGCTTCTCCGCCGTCCGGGCTCTGGTCGACCGGGCCGATGCCCTGGCGTTGAGCGAGCGGCGGCGGATCACCGTTCCGCTCGCGCGCCGGGCTCTGCAAGACTAGTGTGGTGGATTTGAAGTTCCTACGATTATATCGGCAACCGCTGGAAGGAACTTCAAATCCCTAAACCACACTAGAAATATATATTTTCTAGTGTCCTGATTGAATCCGAAGTTCGTCCAACGCTTGCCGAATTCTCCCACGAACTTCGGATTCAGGACACTAGAGCGGAATGAGGAAAAGTGTGTGCGGTTTTCCGTCTCATTCCGCTCCAACTATATGATTTAGATCACGTTTATGAAATCAGGTCGGACAGACCTGATTTCATCGTGATCTAAGGTCTCTGGGGCGGGTGAAGCCGGACAGGCGGGCCTCTCCAGGGGCAAGGGTGGACCAGGGACCATCGAAGGTCAGGTCTACCAGGGCGCCGGTGGGAAACTTCTGGCCGATCGCCGCCAAGGCCTCCGCGTCGCTGTCGGGTCCGGCAAGGGACAGGCTCAATTCTTCCAGGGCGGGATTGTGGCCGATGACCATCACCGTGTTGGCCGAGGCCTCCAGGCGCCGTAAGCGGGCCAGCAGGGGGCGGTGCTCGAAGACATAAATCTCCCGTTCGAACAGAACCGGCGCGTTGGTCAGGCTTGTCTTGACCAGATCCAGGGTTTCTCGGGTCCGGCGGGCGGCGGAGCAAAGCACCAGATCCGGCGCTACGCTCGCACGCGCGAGATGGTCGGCGATCAGGGCGCAGGCCCGGATCCCCCGATGCGCGAGGGGGCGCTCAAAATCGTCAAGACCGGGATCTCCCCAATCGGATTTCGCATGGCGCAGGAACAATAATCGTTTCATCTTCATGAAAGCTTTCCGGGGGTGGGTCACTCCCTTTGCGGAGCGTCGCATTCAGGGCATAGTATCCGGTAAGGGTCGGCAAAAAAATGCGTCGACTCATGAAATATCATCGCGACTCCGGTTTCGCGTAATAAAAGGAAAGTTCCATGAGCACCGCTGTCCCTACCTCACCCTCCTCACCCTCCTCCCGCCCTGCCCGCGCGGCGAAAGGGGCTGGGGCTGAAGGGGGCGGGGCGGGTGGCGACATCACGATGGAGATGCCCGAACGTTTCATTAATCGGGAGTTGTCTTGGCTGGGTTTCAATAAGCGGGTCATGGAGGAGGCGCGCAATGTCCGCCATCCCCTGATGGAGCGGTTGCGCTTTCTGTCCATCTCCGGCTCGAACCTGGATGAGTTCTACATGGTGCGCGTGGCTGGCCTGAAAGGGCAGGTGGAAGCGGGCGTGAACCAGGTGAGCCAGGACGGCTTGACCCCCGCGCAGCAACTGTCCGCCATCAACAGCAGCGCCCGTGACCTGCTGGAGGACCAACAGATTGCCTGGGAAATCCTGCAGAACGCGCTGGATAAGGAAGGTATCTCCGTGGTCAAGCCCGGCGGCTTGACCAAGGGGGACCGGGAGTGGCTGGAAACCTTCTTCATGAGCCAGGTCTTCCCGGTGCTGACGCCGCTGGCCATTGATCCGGCCCACCCCTTCCCCTTCATCCCCAACCTGGGTCATGCTCTGGTCTTGCAACTGATGCGCCAGCGCGATGAAACCTCCCTAAGGGCCCTGGTGCCCTTGCCGGGCCATATCCGCCGCTTCACCCGCTTGCCCGATATTGAAGGCAAAGGGGTGCGGTATCTGTTCCTGGAGGATCTCGTCGGCCTGTTCCTTGACCGCCTGTTCCCGGGATTCAAGGTGACCCAGGGCGGCCACTTCCGGGTGATCCGGGATTCGGAGATGGAAATCGACGAAGAGGCCGAAGATCTGGTGATGAGCTTCGAATCGGCCCTCAAGCGCCGTCGCCGGGGGCATTGCATTCGCCTGACCTTGAACGTGAGCATGCCCGAGGATCTGGTGAAGCTGATCTGTGACGAAATGGACGTGGCCGAGGAGGATATCTTCAAGGTGCGCGGTCCCATTGGCCTCGCCGATTTGAAGCAATTGATCAGCGACGACCGTCCGGACCTGCAGTTCACCCCCTTCACCGCCCGTTTCCCCGAGCGGATCCGCGATTTTGGCGGCGATTGCTTCGCTGCCATCCGCAAGAAGGACATTGTTGTCCACCACCCCTATGAAAGCTTTGACGTGGTGGTCCAGTTCCTGCGGCAGGCGGCCCGGGATCCCAACGTGCTGTCCATCAAGCAGACCCTCTATCGGACCTCCAACAACTCGCCCATCGTCGCCGCCCTGGTGGAGGCTGCCGAGTCGGGCAAGGCGGTGACTGCCATGGTGGAGCTGAAGGCCCGTTTTGATGAGGAGGCGAACATCCGCTGGGCGCGCGATCTGGAGCGGTCGGGGTGCAACGTGGTCTATGGTTTCATGGACCTGAAGACCCATGCCAAGATCTCGCAGGTGGTGCGGCGGGAAAGCGGCGGCGAGTTGCGCTCCTACGTCCACTTTGGAACGGGCAATTACCACCCGATCACCGCCAAGATCTACACGGACCTGTCCTATTTCACCTGTGACGAGGCCCTGTGTCAGGACGCGGCAAAGGCCTTCAACTATATGACGGGCTACGCGCGCCCCGCCGAAATGGAAAAGCTGCGCATCGCCCCGCTGGGTCTGAAAGAAACACTTCTGAAGGATATTCAGGGCGAGATCGATCATGTGAAGGCGGGCCGGGTCGGGGTCATCTGGGGCAAGATGAACTCCCTGGTGGATCCGGACGTGATCGATGCC
Organism: Rhodospirillum sp. A1_3_36; assembly: GCF_047263945.1. Lineage (NCBI taxonomy): Bacteria > Pseudomonadati > Pseudomonadota > Alphaproteobacteria > Rhodospirillales > Rhodospirillaceae > Rhodospirillum > Rhodospirillum sp. A1_3_36. The sequence continues at coordinate 198,612 of NZ_JBLAVB010000007.1, forward strand.
CTGTATCAAGCCTCCCAGGCGGGGGTGCAGGTGGATCTGGTGATCCGGGGCATCTGCTGTTTGCGGCCAGGGGTGAAGGGCCTGTCCGAGAATATCCGGGTCAAGTCCATCGTCGGGCGCTTCCTGGAGCATTCTCGCATCGCCTGTTTCGGCAATGGCGCCGCCCTGCCGGGCGAAAAGTCGCGGATCTATATTTCCTCGGCGGACTGGATGCCCCGCAACCTGAACCGCCGGGTGGAAACCTTGGTGCCCATCGAAAACCCGACGGTGAAGGCCCAGATCATCGACCAGATCATGGTGGCCAACATCAATGACCGGGCCCAATCCTGGTATCTCACGGCGGGCGGAGAGTTTTTCCGCGCCAAGGTGGAGGAGGGGGAGAAGGCATTCTCTGCCCATACCTATTTCATGACCAACCCCAGCCTCTCCGGGCGGGGGTCGGCCCTGAATGATCCCCAGAAGAACATTCCGGGACTGGAAGTCTCCAGCCGAGGGTGACGGGACGGGGCGGACTTTCTTCCGCCCCAGAGCTCATGATCTTTCTTCCCCCCTTTGCTCCCGGCGTCATGGCCTTTATTGTGCGCCGGGTCACTCACGGAACCGAATGGGACCGCCTCAGATCATGTCCGCGCCCCCCACTGCGCCGCCCCTCGACCTCGACCCTGGCATTTCCGGGGATCCTATCGACCTGCGTCCCCAGGGCATCGTTGATATTGGATCGAATTCCGTGCGTTTGGTGGTTTACCGGGGGCTGGCCCGAACGCCGCTGCCGATCTTCAACGAAAAAGCCACTTGCGCCTTGGGGCAAGGCTTGGGAGAAACCGGTGTGCTCAACCCGGAGGGGGTTGAGATGGCCCTCCGCGCCGTGCGGCGCTTCAGCGAGTTGGCTGCGCGCATGGGGGTCGAAAAGCTCGATCTGGTGGCCACGGCTGCGGTGCGCGATGCCTGGGACGGCCGCAAGTTTGTGCGTGCGCTCGAACAGATCTCCGGCCATCGGGTCAGCGTACTCACCGGCGAGCAGGAGGCCAAGACGGCGGCTTTGGGTGTGCTGTGCGGTTTGCCCGACGCCGATGGCATGGTCGCCGACCTGGGCGGGGGCTCTTTGGAACTGGTGATGGTCGACCAGGGACGCTTTGGCGACTATGCCACCATGCCGTTGGGGGTGTTGCGCCTGGCGGAGGCTGCGAACAACACCCGCGCGCGGGCGGTGGAGGTCATCGATGACCATTTGTCCGGTCTGCCCTGGCTCGGCAAAGGACGGGGGCGGACTCTCTACGTCGTGGGCGGGGCTTGGCGGACCCTGGCCCGGGTCTGCATCGACCAGTTGCGCTATCCGTTGCATGTGCTCGATAATTTTTCCATCCCCCGAGGCGAAGCCCTGCGGTTGATCGATCTGCTGTCGCGCCTGTCCCGCAAGAGCCTGGAGTCCATCAGCGGCATCAGTCGCAAGCGCTTGCCCCATTTGCCCATGGCTGCGGTCCTGTTGGAACGGTTGGTGGAGGAGGTGCGGCCCGAGACCCTGGTCTTCTCCGTCTACGGCATGCGCGAGGGACGCTATTTTCAAAACCTGCCCGAAGCGGTTCAGGCGCAGGATCCCCTACTGGCCTCCTGTGCCCTGCTGGCCCGATCTGCGGGGCGCTTTCCAGCGCAGGGGGAGGAACTGATGGAGTGGATGGCGCCGCTGTTCCCCGATGAATCCCAAGCACTGGCCCGCCTGCGCAAGGCAGCCTGTCTGATCAGCGACATTTTTTGGTCAGAGCATCCGGACTATCGTGCCGAACAGGCTTTTCATCGGGTGCTGAAGTTGCCCTTTATGGGGTTGAACCATATGGACCGGGCGGGGTTGGCTCTGGCTGTCTTCCATCGCTATGCGAGCGAGGCCACGGATGATTGGGTTATTCGAGCCATGGCCCTTCTGGACGAAGATCGTCAGAAGCGGGTCAAGGCCATCGGTTATGCCCTGCGGCTGGGTCATACCGTCAGTGGGGGGGCTCCGGGGTTCTTGAAGCGCACAGCCTTGATGGCCCAGGACGGGAAGCTGATCCTGCACATTCCGCAGAGCGATCCGGTTTTCTTGCCAGAGGTTTTTGATAAGCGCTTGGATAAACTGGCCAAGGTGCTGGGCCTCTCCGCCCATGTCGAGATGTTGTGATGGGGGGGATCCGCTGTATTCTCTTTGACATGGATGGGACGCTGGTGGACAGCGAGCCCCTGATGGCGCGCGCATACACTGATTTACTGGACACAGGTGATCTGACCGCAGACCAGATCCGCGAAACCTATCGGGGGTGGAAATTGGCGGACACCTTCGCCGACCTGGAACGGGTTTTGGGGATCACCCTGCCTGAGAACTTCCTTGAGACCTACCGGGCTCGGACGGATCAGCTTTTCAGAACGGAGTTGCGGACCTTTGACGGCGTAGAGGCAGCGCTTTCCGACCTGGACATGCCGTTCTGCGTGGCCTCTAACGCGCCCGGCCGCAAGATACGGCTGGCCATGGAGGCCACCGGGTTGAATCGTCTGTTCGGTGACCGTTTGTATAGCGCCTATGACGTGGGGGTCTGGAAGCCCGATCCGGGTCTGTTCCTGGCCACAGCCGAGGCCATGGGGGTTCCCCCTGAGGCCTGCTTGGTGGTCGAGGACAGCCCCCCGGGCTTGGAAGCGGCCCGGGCTGCGGGTATGAACGCGATTCACTTTCAGCCGGAAGAGGGAGAGGATATGGGGTATCCCCGCCTGCGCCACTACCGCGATTTTTCTGGCCTTGTTCGCGAAAACCAGTTCCCACTGTTCCGCTCTAAGGCACTCTAAAATATATATATATCGTTTCCTCAAACATCCGGAAACTGTGCTTCGCAGTTTCCGGGCTCTGCCCAGACCCGCAAAGGGTCACGGACCCTTTGATCCCCAAAGAGGGGTCCGGGGCCTCAGGCCCCAGCCTCGCCAAAGAAGTGGGGGGCGGGGCAAAGCCCCGCGTTTTTCGGTTTTTCAAGGAGACAGAGCATAATTAGAGTGCTCCGGGCCGCAAGGTGGGCGATCTCGTCCGGATGGTGGATAGGGACCCCGTCCTGGTTTTACCCTCGGAGGCCCCGCATCCGCTCATTCCGCCGCCGTAGAACCTCCAACGAGACCAACAAGACCGTCGAGAAAACGATCAGGATCGTCGCGACCGCAGTAATGGTCGGGCTGATGTTCTCGCGGATGCCGCTGAACATCTCGCGGGGCAGGGTGCGCTGTTCCGGCCCGGCGACGAGCAAGACCACCACCACCTCGTCAAAGGAGGTGGCGAAGGCGAACAGCGCGCCCGAGGCCACGCCCGGGGCAATCAACGGAAGCATGACCCGCCGGAAAACCGTCATCGGATCGGCGCCCAAGCCCGCAGCCGCCCGGGCGAGGTTCATGTCGAAGCCTTGCAGGGTGGCGCTGACCGTGATCACCACGAAGGGCGAGGCGAGCGCGGTATGGGCCAGGATCAGGCCCGTATAGCTGGCGGTCAACCCAAAGGGGGCGAAGAACAGATAGAAGCCGACGGCGGTGATCACCAGGGGCACAATCATGGGCGAGAGCAGAACCGCCATGAGGAAGCCCTTGCCCCGGAAGTTGGCCTTGACCAGCCCCAGGGAAGCGAGCGTGCCCAGCACCGTGGCCAAGAGGGTCGAGGCGACGCCGATGATCACGCTGTTTTTCAGGGCGCGGAGCCAGGACTCATCGGTGAAAAAGTCCTCGTACCAGCGTAGGGAAAAGCCCGACAGGGGGTAGGTCAGGAACTGCCCTTCATTAAAAGACAGGGGGATGATGGCCAGGATTGGAGCCATCAGGAAAAACAGGACAGAGCAGGCGGAGACCCAAAGGACGACCAGCCAGATCCATTCCTCGGTCGTGCGGTTGTGGGCAGAGCGCATGGTTCGGTCTCCCTTCCAGAGCATTTTGCGCAAAAGTGGCAGCCGGTTTTGCGCTTAAAAATGGGATAAAAGAAAATCCTAGAGTGGTCCGAGATCACGTTGGGTCACGTCTTGGCCCAACTTGACCCCGAAGATACTCTAGCCGAGTTTGACTTGGTCGGTGCCGATCAGACGGTTGTAGATGGTGTAGAGGATCAGAGTTGCTGTCAGCAGAACCGCGCCCAGGGCCGAGGCCATGCCCCAGTTAACCGTGTCGGAGGTGTAGAAGGCGATGAAATAGCTGACCATCTGATCTGCCGCGCCACCAATCAGGGCCGGGGTGATGTAATACCCAAGGGCGATGATAAAGGTCAGCAAAGTGCCCGCAGCGATGCCCGGCAGGGTTTGCGGCAGGTAGACCCGCAGGAAGGCCACCGTCGGCGGGGCCCCCAGGGAGCGGGCGGCGCGCATGTAGACGGGCGGGATCCCCTTCATCACCGAATAGAGCGGCAGGATCATGAAGGGCAGAAGGACGTGGGTCATGGCAATCAGCACGCCGGCCCGGTTGAAAATCAAGCGAATGGGCGCTTCGATGATCCCCATCCATTGGAGGGCGCCATTCACCAGTCCCTGGTCCTGGAGCAGGACGACCCAGGCCGCAGTACGCACCAGAAGGGAGGTCCAGAAGGGCAGGAGTACCAGGATCATCAGGGGGTTGGCTTTGCTGGGCGGCAGGGTTGCCAGCAGATAGGCGACGGGAAATCCCAGAAGCAGACAGAGGACGGTAACCGTCAGGCTGATACCGAAGGTGCGCGAAAGCACGTTGAGGTAGATGGCTTCGTTTTCCGGCGCGGCGCGTAGGTTGCCCATGGGATCCCGCTCCAGATCAAGGGCTTGGAGGAGGAAGAAGGCCGTGGTGGGGCCGCTGGCCCGGTCGATGGCTGCCCAGATTTCCGGACTGGCCCAGGTGTTGTTGGTCTCCAGGATGGTGGTCTTCCAGGAGGGGGCGTCGTCGGGCAGGGCTCGGGCGGTGCCGAAGATCAGACTGCGCGATCCGGCGAAATCGTAATTCAAGCGGCGGGCGGCGGTCGCAAGGGTCCGGTTGGCCTTGGCCTTTTTCATGTCCTGGGCCAGGGCGGCGAAGACCGCTTCATCTGGTGCCTGGCTGTGGTCGGTCCAGGTCCGGATGGCTTGGGTGGTCAGGGGCCAGACCTCCGACAAGTCCACATCATGGACAGAGCGGCGGAGCATGTCGGCAATGGGCACCACGAAGATGACCACGAGGAATAGCAACATGGGGGCGATCAGCCCGAAGGCTCGCCATTGGCGCATGCGCTCGGCTCGGCGCAGTTTCACCTTGAGGGAAAGTCCATCTTCCATGATCGGTATGCCCTGTCGGTCGTCCGTGGGAAATGCGAAATGGAAACCATCCCAAGGAATGGGAACAGGGTGGTGGGTTCCCACTCCCCGGGGTGGTTTCCTTAAGGGACGCAGGGCCTGGATACCGGTGGGCCATGCGTTCCAAGAGAGGCCAATTAGTTGACGGCGGCCCATTTGTTGAACCGCTCGGTCAGGCGGTCGATGTTTTCCAGCCAGAACGGGGTGGAGATTTCCTGGGCGTTGGCGAGGTTCTCATCCGCCGTCGGCAGGTCCTTCAGTCGGGCCGGATCGATCAGGGCGTTGGCGCCCTTTGCGGGCACACCGTAGGCGATCTTGGCGGGCAACCGGGCCTCGACCTCGGGCTTGCCGACGTAGTCCAGGAACTTGTAGGCGTCGGCTGTGTTCTCGGACCCGGCCAGAATCACCCAGCTGTCGATGGTGAACAGGCTGCCGTCCCAAACGATGCCGAAGTGGCGCCCGTCGTTGTGGTTGGCGGCGTCGATGCGACCGTTATAGACGGAGGTCATGACCACTTCGCCGGAGGCCAGTAGCTGTGGCGGCTGGGCGCCAGCCTTCCAGAACACCAGATCGCTTTTGATGCTGTCGAGCTTCTTGAAGGCCCGGTCCACACCTTCTTCGGTGGCCAGTACCTTGTAGACGTCGGAGGGCTTCACGCCGTCGGCGATTAGGGCGATTTCCAGGGTGGTCTTGGGGCCGGCGCGCAGGGCGCGTTTGCCGGGGTATTTCTTGGTGTCGAAGAAGTCGGCCCAACCGGTCGGGGCGTCGGACAGCTTGTCCTTGTCGTAGCCGAGGACGAAGTCGTAGACGATGGCGCCCACACCGCATTCGTTTACGGCTTCCTTCATATAGGCGTCCTTGCCTCCAATCTTGGCGAAGTCCATGACTTCGAACAGGCCTTCTTCACAACCGAGGGCCAGTTCATCGCTTTCCACTTGGACCACGTCCCAGGTTGATGCCCCTCCCTCGACCTTGGCGCGCAGCACACCGATGCCACCGTCCCAGGATTCGTCGAGCATTTTGATGCCGCTTTCCTTCATGAACGGCTCGAAATAGACTTCCTTCTGGGCATCCTGGTAGGCGCCGCCCCAGGATACAACGGTCAGATCGCGGGCCTGGGCAGAGGAGGCGGCCGCGACAGCGCAAAGCGCCAATGCGGATCCGGCGAGCAGGCGGGACAGAATAGTCATGGTCTAAGGACTCCCTTTGTGAACTGGGTCCTGGGGGACCCGAGGAGAGCGAGGCCAGATCCCGGGGGGATCGATCGCTCGGAATGCAATGGTAAGGACAGGGTAGGGGAAGACTGGCGCGGGGATCAGGCTGTTGCGGTTGGGGGGACCGGGTCCAGGGCGAGGCAATCTTCAGCTGCGAAGGCGACAAACAATTGGTCGCCGGGCTTCGGTTCCTCACGGCCAGAGCGGTAACGCATCTTTACGGTGAAGTCCTCGTTGCCATCCACCTTGGCCCGGACCCGCATATGGTCCCCGTGGTAAATGGTTTCCTCCACCAAGGCGGGCAGGTGGTTCTCGGGGTTGGCGCCAATCCCTTCGATATGCACCTTCTCTGGCCGGAAGGACAGGGAGGTCCGGGCGCCAATACCGCCAACGTTCACGGCCCGGGCGCGGACCGCGCCACCGCCATCCAGGCGAACCTGGGCAAAGCCGTCGGCCAGGGCTTCCACGGTGCCGTTCAGAATGTTGTTTTCGCCGATGAATTGGGCGACGAAGCTGTTGTTCGGGTTTTCGTACAGATCGCGGGGGCTGTCGAGCTGTTGGATGATCCCGTCGTTGAACACGGCCACCCGGTCGGACATGGTCAGGGCTTCGGTTTGGTCATGGGTCACGTAGACAACGGTGATGCCCAGGCGGTCATGCAGGTGTTTGATCTCCATCTGCATATGTTCGCGCAATTGCTTGTCAAGGGCCCCCAGGGGTTCGTCCATCAGCACCAGGCGGGGCTCGAAAACCAAAGCCCGGGCGAGGGCGACGCGTTGTTGCTGGCCCCCGGACAACTGGGCCGGACGGCGTCCCCCCAGGCCGTCCAGGCGGACCATGCCCAGGGCCTTTTCGGCGCGCTCTTCCCGCTCGCTTTTGCCGATATTGCGCACGGACAGGGGAAAGGCCACATTTTCCGCGACGGTCATATGGGGGAAGAGGGCATAGTTCTGAAACACCATGCCGATGTCCCGCTTGTGGGGCGGGGTGTTCTTCAAGGAGGCACCACCCAGGAGGATCTCCCCGTGGGTGGGAACCTCGAACCCGGCGAGCATCATCAGGGAGGTGGTTTTGCCCGATCCCGAAGGACCCAGCATGGTGAGGAATTCGCCGTCACCGATATCCAGGTTCAGGTTTTTCACCACCAGGGTATCGCCGTCATAGGTCTTTCGCACGTCCTTGAACTGGACCAGAGGCTCCGTCGCGCCCATCCACGCTTGTCCCTTAACCAAGAGGTTGCAGTCGACGCCCGCCCGGCGCCCTCTTGGGTACGGACAATGGCACGTTTAAAAATATGGACAAGCGTGGATGCACAAATTTGTCATTTTTGCCTGTTCCTACGAAGAAGACGCACAAAATGGAGGCGATTTTCCTAGGCAAACCGCCTAAATAGGAGGTTGATTTCGATTTTGCTCATGGAGTTTAAAATATCGATCACACATGGGTGCCATGCACGAAATGCGAATCGGGTTGGCTTACACGGGCGATGTCACTCCATTTCCTCGGCCAGGGAGGCGATGATGGGCCAACCGACCAAACCCTCGGGGTCGAGCCCCCGTAGCACATCAAGCATCGCCCGGGCCTCGGGCACCTCCTCGCGCCGCAAGTGGATGAAGGCCAGGGCTTTGAGCGTATAGAGGGCAAAACGCGCAGCCCCCTGGGGGGGGGCCTCCGGCTTCGGCCATGCGCGCCAATCGCCGGGCCAACCGATCTGGCGGGTGGCCTCCGCCAGACCGGCTTCGGCGGCGATTCGCGCTTCTTCCAGACTGCCCTGGTAGGTGTGGATCTTATACAGGCAGTAATAGGTCGGCAGTTCCTCCGGGGCCCTGTCCAGGGCCTCGCGGAACAGGCGTTCGGCCCCTGCCCGGTCGGTGGGGTAAAGGGATACGCCGTCCTGCAGAATCGCGTTGATGGCTGGGGGCAGGTCGCCGAAGTTGATGCCATCGGTCTGTTGTAGCTTCGGCATCTCGATGGTTAGGTCCTTCACTGTGGTCGCCTTTCTTGAGTGGGTGGTGTTGGGGACACAGCAAAAAGCAGGCCGAGGCGGAAACGGCAGGGGGCCGCTGCTGTGCTGTCGTATTTGGGACAAAATTGGTCCTGATTGTCGAAAAGCCGACAGGGACGCTTGGCCTTGCGGCCATCGGGCTCCCGCCCGGACCCGGTTGGAGGCGATGCCTCCAAACCTCCCTTTTCTCTTTCTGAACAATTGCATGGGGGACGTGGATCTGCGGGCGTTCGACGCTGCGGCATGGGCTTTGCTAACCCACCGACCAGTCAAGTCAGTCTCGAAGGAGCATAGCTATGGATGCCATCGAAGATGCCGCCGCGTTCACGCTTCCCCAGGTCTACAAGCGTCATATCTTCGCCTGCTTCACCCAGCGTCCCCCCACCCATCCCCGGGGCAGTTGCGGCTCCCTCGGCGCCCAGCCCTTGTGGGAGCGTCTGAGCGCCAAGTTGGAGAGCGAGGGCCTGATGGGCGAGGTTGGATTGACCGGTTCCGGTTGTCTGGGCTTTTGCTCCGCCGGTCCGCTGATGGTGGTTTATCCGGAAGGGGTCTGGTACCGCCCCAAGTCCGCCGAGGACATTGACGACATCGTCGAAACCCATATGAAGACCGGCGCACTGGTCGAACGGCTTGTGATCGTACCTCAGCGCTGACTGACACCAAGATGCGGTGAGTTTGACACCGCGCCGCTTGGTATTAGGGTATTCCGGGATCAAGTTGGGTCGCTTCTCGACCACAGGACACGACAGTGTCTCGTCTTTTTTGGGCGATTGCCCAAGCCCATTTGGGGGCAAAGCCCCGTGATTGGAAAACACCCACTTTGGAATGCGGTTGGGGGTGCGGCATAGTGGCAGCTTGACGTCCTTCCAGTGTGAAAGCCTTTTCATGTCCACTCCTCCAATCCCGTCCTCTCCCATTCTGTTTCATGCGCCGAAGCTGTCCCAGGATCTCTGGCTGACCGCTTTGCGGGACGCCCTGTCTCCCCGGTCCGTGGTGACCTGGGAGGCGGTGGAGGATCCCGTAGCCATCGACACGTTGATCTCAGCGCGTGAGGTCGCAGAGGTCCTCCCTCATTTACCCAATTTGCGCACCCTGGTGAATTTGACCGCAGGGATTGACTATCTGGTTCCCCTGGAGATCCCTGAGTCGGTTGCCGTGCACCGGCTTATTGACGCGGGCATGGGGGCGCAGATGGCTGAATATGCGCTTCATTGGGCCATCCACTTCCAGCGGGATTTTGATCGCTACAGCGCCACGACCCGGGCCGGGGTGTGGACCCGTCTCACCTACCGTCCGCCGGGGGATCTGCACTGTGGGGTGCTCGGCCTGGGGGTCCTCGGAACCCAGGTGGCCGAGCGCTTGCGCGATGCCGGGTTCTCGGTGAGCGGCTGGTCGCGGTCTCCCCGGATCGTGTCGGGGGTGCAGTGCCTTTCCGGGGCGGAATCACTGGAGCGGTTCCTGTCGGAAACGGAAATTCTGGTGAACTTGCTTCCGGGAACGGCGGAGACCCGGGGAATCCTGAACGGTGCCCGTCTTGATGGCCTGCCCAAGGGAGCGGTCGTCATCAACTTGGGCCGTGGGTCAACCCTGCTCCTGGATGATCTGCTGAACCGCTTGGACGCGGGGCATTTGAGAGCGGCGGTTCTGGACGTGACCGATCCGGAACCGCCTCCGTCCGGACATCCGGTTTGGACCCATCCCCGGGTTTTTCTGACGCCCCATGTTTCCGCCCAGACCCAAATCGGCCCGGCCGTCGCCGTGGTGGCCGAAATCATCGCCGCCAAGGAGCGGGGTGAGGAAGGGGTGGGCAGGGTTTCAGACCTGACCCGAGGGTATTGACCCGGAGGTCTTGATGAAAGCGTTGAGCGGAAAAGCGGCCTCCTTTGCAGCGCAGGTAAAATCACGACCGTCAAAGAATGGTCCTGTCTGGCCTGTCCCTTTGATACCGATCAATGTCCTTCCGTCGAATGGGGAGAATAGTAGGAAAAGCTAAACGGTCGGGCGCGCCGGACCAGGGCCACCGACGGTGGGCGCATCGACATCTATTCGGGAATAACCGCCATGAGCACGCAAGAAGACCTGATGGACGCCTTCGCTGGGGAAAGCCAAGCCAATCGCCGGTATTTGGCCTATGGAGAGCAGGCCGCGAAAGATGGCTTCGACCAAGTGGCCAAGCTGTTCCGGGCAGTGGCTGCAGCCGAGACCATCCATGCGCTGTCCCACTTGAGGGCCGCAGATGGGGTCCAGGGAACCATCGCCAACCTGGATGACGCCATGAAGGGGGAGGAGCACGAATTCACCGAGATGTATCCGGCCATGGTCGCCAAGGCCCAGGCCGAAGGGCACAAACGGGCGGAGCGCTCGATGACCCTCGCCATGAAGGTGGAGAAGGTCCACTACGACCTGTTCAAACAGGCTGCTCAGGCAGTACGGGATGGCGTGGACCTGTTGGATATGCCGATCCGGGTCTGTCCGGTTTGCGGTCATACGGTCATGGGTGATGCACCAGACCATTGTCCGGTCTGCAATGCCAGGGGCGAGCGGTACGCGGAAATCTCCTGAATAAAGCGTTCCGAAAACAGGTGTCATACCAGGGTGCGGTGAGTTTGACTCACCGCACCCTGGAAGCGGCCAAGTGGCCGCCGCGCCTTATGACGCGTAAAAGCCCGCCTGGCGTTTGAACGCAAGAAAAACGGCGTGGGTTTCAACCCGCGCCGCTTGGTATAAGGGCAAAAAAACCGGGCCGCTCTTGGGGAGCGGCCCGGTTTCATTGGGTCATGATTTGCTTGGGGAGAGAGACTCCAGCCAAGTTTTGGCTTGTTACTCGGCGGCCTTGCGGGCCTCGTCCAGCCAGCCGTCGAAGGTGCTCTGGTTCGCCTTGATCCAGGCATCAACGTGACGGTCGATGTCTTCCGGAGAATCCTCGCCGTCGCGCATCCGCAGGTTCTGGGCGGAAATGTCGTTGGCAGACAGCTGCATCACGGAGAAGAGCTTGGCCGCAGCCGGATTGGCCTCGGCGAATTTCTTGTTGGCGAGGATACGCTGATTGTTGGCCTGGAAGCCGTAGTTGCTGCCATCGGGCAGGGAGGTGTCAACGTCCTTGCGCTCGCCGGGCAGTGAGGAGAAGGGCACCTGCAGCCAGGTCACGTCCTTGCCCGGAACCAGAACACCAGAAACCCAGTAGGGGGTCCAGGTGTAGTACAGGATGGGCTCGCCCTGTTTGTAGCGGGTGATGGTATCGGCGATGATGGCCGAGTAGGATCCCTGGTTATGGGTCACGGTGTCCCGCAGACCATAGGCATCCAGATGGTGCTCAATGACCTTTTCGCAGCCCCAGCCGGGGTTGCAGCCCGACAGGTCGGCCTTGCCGTCGCCGTTCACGTCGAACAGGGCGGCGATCTTCGGATCCTTGAGCTGATCAATGGTCTTGATGTTGTATTCGTCGGCGGTCTTTTTGTCGATCAGGTAGCCCTGCAGGGCGCCTGGGGAGTAAACCCCTTCCATGTAGAGCTTGTCGGCCCCACCGGCATTTTTATAGAAGTCAATATGCAGGGGATCCCAGTAATCGGCCATGAAGGTACCATCGCCATTGGCCAGCGCTACGATGGCCGTGGCGTATTCGATTTCCTGGATCGGCTTAACGTCGTAGCCCAGCTCCTCGAGGGCCTTGTCGACCAGTTCGGTCTGGAAGGTTTCCTCGGCAATGGAGGATTTCAAGGGCGTCACCGAGACTCCCTTACCCGGCATGTCCGCAGCCAGGGCCGTTCCCGTGACAAGGGCGGAAGACAGGGCCAGGGTGGCTGCCATACGGCGTGCCGTCTTGGTGGTGAAAGCGATGGTCATTATCCGTGCTCTCCTATTGGTTTCGCCGCTGGAGGGCGGAGGAATGGGGCAGCCCGAGGGCCATCCCGATGGGTGTAAAACGTAGACCCGAGCCGATGTAGGGGGGACCGCTATCGGCTCGGGGCAGATCAAGCCGTTGACTTGCCCGTGATCCGGCGAATAAGTCCAATCGGACCGGTCTCGTACCAATCGAGGTTCCCTCGGTCCCGCTTGGAGACGCCCAGGGCTTGAGTCAGGCGATCAATGATGATGGCGAGAAGGACGATACCAACGCCGCCGACGGTTGCAAGGCCCATGTCGAGGCGACCGATGCCCCGCAAGACCATCTGTCCCAGGCCACCCACGGCAATCATTGAGGCGATCACCACCATGGACAGGGAGAGCATCAGGGTCTGGTTGACGCCCGCCATGATCGTCGGCATCGCAAGGGGAAGTTGGACTTTGTACAGAAGCTGCCGGTCCGAGGCGCCAAAGCTGCGGGCCGCTTCGATCAGATCCCCGGGCACCTGACGGATGCCCAAGTTGGTCAGACGAATCAGCGGCGGCAAGGCGAAGATGATGGTCACCACCACACCCGGTACGTTGCCGATGCCGAACAGCATGACGATGGGCACCAGATAGACGAAGGCCGGGGTGGTCTGCATGGCGTCCAGGATCGGGCGGGTGATCTTGGTGGCCTTGTCGTTCCGGGCCAGAAAGATACCGACGGGAAGTCCAATGACCACGCAGAAGAAGACCGAGGTGAAGACGAGGGCGAGGGTCACCATGGCCTGGTCCCAGGCGCCAATCAAGCCCACGAAGGTCATCGACAGCACCGCGCCGATGGCCATTTTGCGTCCCGCAATCTGCCAGGCAATCAGACCGATCAGAATCAACATCACGGGCGCGGCAACCCAGGTCAGCGCGGATTCAATCCCCGTCAGCACCCCATCAATAGGAATGCGAACGGCTTGGAAAATGAAGCGGAAATGGTCGACAACCCACTCCAGGCCGTGCTCAACCCAGACATCAAGGGGAATGACCGATTCCTTGAACGGATCCCAGAGGTTGAAGGCATGATGGGCCGGAGGCGGAGCGACCTGACTGAGGAAGTCACTGCCGCCGGAACTCGTGGCCGCATCTGCGCCACCGCCACCGCCGCCCCAGGGATTGGCCGCCGCAGGCGCGGCGTCAGGGGCCGCAGCCGGGGCATCTGTCGGGGCTTGGGGCGTGGCCCAGGGGTTGTTGGGTTGATCAGCCATTATTCCGAGCCCTCCCGGTCCAAGGTTTTAAGGAGGACGGCCCGAGAGATCACACCCTTGTACTTGCCCTTGTCGTCGACGACGGGCAGCCCACAGGGGGCGTGGGCCACCTGGGTGATGATCTCGCCGATGGTTGTCTCTCCCGGTATGGCGGGGACGTCCGGTAGGAAGGCACCGTGGATCTCGGGCTTGGGCTTCTTCAACTCCTCCTCCAGGGAGGCGATGGAGACGACACCATGGTACCGCTGGGTTTTGTCCACCACATAGGCGTAGTCTCGGTCCGCTTGACTGAGGCGGGTCAGGGCGGCCCGGACATTGCCTTCGCGGTCGATCATGGTCACCTGCTGCTTGCTGGCCACATCTTTTGCCGACAGCACATTGGTAACGTTCACACCGCGGAAGAAGGACTTCACGTAGTCGTCCGCCGGGTTGTTCAGGATTTCATCGGGGGTGCCCACCTGCACGACGCGCCCGCCTTCCATGATGGCGATTCGATCGCCGATGCGCATGGCCTCATCAAGGTCGTGGGAAATGAAGATGATGGTCCGCTTCTGCTCTTCCTGCAGCGTCAACAGCTCATCCTGCATTTCCGTGCGGATCAGCGGATCAAGGGCACTGAAGGCTTCGTCCATTAGTAGGATGTCGGGGTCATTGGCCAACGCCCGCGCCAGACCGACGCGCTGCTGCATACCGCCGGACAGCTCGTTGGGGTAGCTGTTGGCCCAGGCAGAGAGGCCCACCTGCTCAAGGGCAGAGAGGGACCGTTTATCGCGCTCGCCCTTTTCGATGCCAGACAGTTCCAGTCCGAAACCGGTGTTTTGCAAAACAGTCAGATGGGGCATCAGTGCGAAGGACTGAAAGACCATGCTGATATGCTTGCGGCGGAAGGCGATCAGGTCATTCTCGCTCATCGCTGCGATGTCGACGCCATTGACCAGGATTTCCCCGGAACTCGGGCTGATCAGGCGGTTAAGCATGCGTACCATGGTGGACTTGCCCGACCCGGACAGGCCCATGATCACGAAAATCTCGCCCTTCATGACGGAGAAGTTAGCGTCGCATACGCCGATGGTGAGGCCGGTTTTCTCGAAAACCTCCTCCTTGCTCAGGCCTTCCCGGTAGAGGGAAATGGCCTTTTTCGGTTCGTCGCCGAATACCTTGAAAAGATTGCGGACGACGAGCTGTTCGGTTCCGCTCAAATGGATTGCCCCAGTGTTATAATGATTGATGATGATCGAAGGTGATGCGGTAGAAGGTAGGCAGGTCGTACAGACAAGTCAACCGGCTCTGAGGAATATCATGCGACACAAAGGATGGATCGTGTGAAAATAGAATGGGATAGAGGTCGATTGCGAGGCGATTGAGGATTGTGGGGCTGGTAAGAGTGTATTGTGGATTTTGATCGAGGTAGAGATTTGTTGAGTACTTGTTTGATTTTGAATTTATTGACTTTGGTGGGGTGAAGCCTGTTGGGTTTTCCGGGATCCGGTGGTCCTTCGAGGACACGGCGAGGCAATCGGTTGCCGCAGATTCCGTCCAAATTCGGCCGTGGGTTTGAATATAAAAATAAGAAAATAATAAGAATGTAGACTTTATGTTTGGGCGAATTTGGCTTTATTTACCTTGTTGTCCCAAGTTTGACGATGAAATTTATACTATTGGCCCATTGCCTGCGCAGGGTTATGGATGGATACTTGTATTTCGATGGAAGCTGCTTTGGCGGTGACCTCGACATTGATGCGGGGGCTGCCTTGCTCTGGCAAACAAAGAAAACATTGTTAGGGAGACTGTTTATGACGGGAACAAGGGTGCTGCTGTTGGCGCTTGGGGCGAGTTTGATCGCCGGTTCGGCCTCGGCCGCTCCGCTGTGTGACAAACTGGGATTCGCTGGGTTGCTGGCGAAGTGCAATCGAGGGGAAGAGGTTCACCTGACCTTGGCGTCCGGTAAGCCGGTATACGATGGGGCCGGGCCTGTGATGCTGCAGTCAGGAGCCTATTACAAGCTGATCATCACGGCGGACGGCTCGGCTGAGTTGGCGCTTACCGGTTCGAGTTTTTTTCGGGCCATTTGGATGAATGAAATCGTGATCAACGATGTTGAAATCCGTCCCATGGCCGTTGATTCCATCGAATTCGACGACGAAGGCACCGCCGAATTGTCCTTCATTGCCATTAAACCGGGGACTCATGAGCTGCGCATCCCAGGTTCCAAGGGCGAGGATCAGCGGGTGGTGTTCCAGATCCAATAAGGGGATCCCAAAAAAAGGGGACCAGAAAAAACAAGAAGGAACAGGGATGTGATGAAAACGATCATGCGAACATTGGCGGTATCTGCGGGACTCATTGCTGTGACGGCGCCTGGAGTCATGGCTGGCGAGGTGTCCGAGGAGATCGTGGCGAAGATCATGGCCAATCTCGGCAAGATGCAATGCGAGGTCGATCCCGAGAATATCGAGGCAGAGGGAGACGGCTATGAATTGGATGACGTCTTTTGCGCCGATGGACAATACGACATGGATTTGAACGCTGCCTTGGAGGTCGTTGAAAAACGGAAGGAATAAAGCATTGCATGCAAAAGTGGGGACCGGTTTTGCGCGGCAGCCATGCGACCAACCAAGACTCTGCATTGCACGCAAAAGTGGGTCCCGGTTCCATGCTGTAACCGTGTAGCCATGCGAAAGAGTAAGCCAGACCCCGCTTCCGGCGCTTTTGGGAGGCTGGGTCTGGGCATTTGGGCATGGTTAAACGGGGACATTCTCCAAAAGGATAGACTTCGCGGTTTTTCTGGCGTCGCTGAACACCTGGGGATCTCGATAGATCTGAGCCAAGAGCACGCCGCCGAGCATCAAAACGACCAGTCTATTTGCCAGATCCGGCGGTAATCCCGCGTCATGCAAGGTTTCCTCCAGGATTCCAGATAACCGTCGTACATGGTCTGCGACGGCGTCGTGGATGGGATGGTTCGGCTGTCCAAATTCGGCTGCAGCATTGGTCAGCATGCTTCCCTGGAAGGTCAACTCCCCTAGGGTTGTACCGACGAACCATGCGGATAGTTTATCGAACAAATCAAGAATACGTTTGTCCGCTGGGAGATCTGAATGGCGTAGGACCCCTTCCAACCAGGAGCGGAAAATCAACTCATAGCGGTCCAGGGTTGCCAGGATCAGTTCGTCCTTGGACCGAAAGTGGCGATACAAGGTCATCTTCGCGACGCCAGCTTCGGCGAGGATGCGATCAATTCCCGTGGCATGAAATCCATTTGTGGAAAAGAGACGGAGGGACGTCTCGATTAAGCGCTCTCTTGGTTTTGACTGCACCATGACTCTCCCTTGATCCTTGGGCGTGACACCAAGGCTCGTCTCGCCTTTTCTCGTCGTTGCCACCTGACTGCCCTTTCGTTATAGGGCATACTTTAAGCTAGAATAAACAGACAAGATTTTCTAGCACGAAGTATGGGGTATTTCGACGATTTTTGTTGAGGGGGGGGGATGTGGTGCCCCATAGAGCTGGACAAATGGCGCTAAGCGGTCAGGATGACGATGTTTTTGGGGGAGGAGAATACCACATTTCTAGGGGGCGCTCTCATGGGCGATGCCATTTTGATGTCTGCGTATATGGGGTGTAAGGTTCTTCAATATGCAAACCAGAGTGGTTATCGTTCAAGAATCGGCGGCGATGATTTGGGTTAGCCCGGCGCGATCAACGTGAACGTATCGCATGCCTTGGCCTTGGGGGCGGATGAGTCCCGACCCGCGGAAATCCCCCAAGAGGCGACTCGCGGTTTCCTTGGTAATGCCTAGGATGGCCCCCATATCGTTTCGTGACGGCAGCTCGATCCAACCTTGGGCGGGGGTCTCTTTGGCCGCCCAGCAGGCCAGGTCACTCAGAAAACAGGCCAATCGGCGTCGGCCACTTCCCATGGAATAATTTTTGAGCCATCCATCGGCCCGCTGAACGGCCTGGTGCCAGTGGTGGATCATTTGGGTGGCCATCCACTCGCGGTTTTCCATTGCCTTGCGCACCATGGGCAGGGGCACCCGGCAGACCTCGACCTCTGTCAAGGCGATGGCCGTATGGTCGCAGGGGGTGTCGAGGAGAGCTTCCAGAGCCAGAAGATCGGACCGTCTGGCAAGGCGGACAATGCGATAGGATCCATCGGGCAGGTATAGTTCTTGTTTGACGATGCCCCTGCGGATGATGAACAGGGCATTGGGGCGATCTTCAGCGTGGTACAGGGGCTGCCCGGCTGGGGCGATAAAGTCGGGAACGCTCGGGGCAATCTGGTCCAATTCCTCGGGCGAGAGGTGGACGAACAGGGCATTTTGGCGAACCACGCAGGCCCGACATCGAGCGATCCGCCCTTCGCAAACGGCCCCACCATTTTTGCTAAGAGAGTCGATCGTCCCGTCTTGCCCTGCCGGTAATCCCGTCATGGTCCCATCGCCTTTCGCCTTATCTCATGGGGTGATTTGGAATGATTTTCTCCATCAAGGTCAGGATGCCCTTTTCCTGGCGGGCCTGGATCAGGGTTTGGGGATGCCCCAGGCTTCGGCGCGGGTGTCGTCGCTGGCCTTGGCCTCGACCCAATGGGCTCCATCGGGGGTTTCCTCCCGTTTCCAGAACGGTGCCTTGGTTTTCAACCAATCCATCAGGAAGGAACAGGCTTCGAAGGCCGCATCCCGATGGCTGGACGCGGCGCAGACGAGGACGATTCGGGCCCCCGCTTCCAGGCGTCCATAGCGGTGGATGATCAAGGTGCCAGCCAGCGGCCACCGCTTCTGGGCCTCGGCCTCGATGGTCTCGAGTTGGCGTTCGGTCATGCCTGGGTAGTGTTCCAGGGTCATGGCGCCGATCGTTGCTTCGCCCGCGCCGTCCTGACCGCGCACCAATCCGGTGAAGGTTGCCACGGCTCCGGCGCCTGCCAGGGCGGCTTGCCGCTCAAAGGAAGCGATTTCCGCCCCACTGTCGAAATCCTCGGACTGAACGCGCACGACCATGGGGTCAGCCTCCGGTCATGGGGGGGAAGAACGCGACCTCGGCGGCTCCGGCAATGGGGCTGTCAGGCTGGGCCAAATCCTGGTCGACTGCAGCCCGCAAACGGCTGAGGTCGCCCAGGCCCTCCCGGTGCCCAGGGCTGCGCTCTGCGAGCCAGGCGGCCAGGGCGGAGACGGTGGTGACGTCATCGGGAGGGGAGACCGTTTCAGAGTCAATGCCCACCTTTTCTCGGACCCAGGCGAAATAGAGTACGTTCATGGGAGAAAGAGTCCTTTTTAACATATCTCACGGCAGTCTGCTGTGCGGACGGCTGATGGGACACACGCCTTCGGCGTGATGGGATGGGACACACGCCTTCGGCGTGGTGGCGCGGGCTTGGTCCGGCGCCCGGTCGGGCGCTTGGGGTGATCTATTCTCCGGTCCAGCCCAGCAGGCTGCGGAAAAGCTCCTTTGTCGTCATCCCAGCTTTCGCGCTAAGGGAATCACGTTTCTCTGTGTCGCTCCGAAGTTAAGTAATACGTTGTTTTTACTCGTTATCCCCGTGAAAACGGGATCCAGGGTTGATTTCTGTGGTATCGGTGACCTGCGCTCCTGTCGCGTCAACCGCATAGGTCCGTTGTCCCCACCCTGGATTCCCGCCTGCGCGGGGATGACGTTTTCGGAGAGTCTTGGGACGGTTTCCGCACTTTCTAGGTTTCGCCGTTGGTCCAATCGCCTGATTTTCCGCCGCTTTTGGAAACCACGCGAATATCGGTCAGGCGCATCCCCTTATCCACGGCCTTGCACATGTCATAGACGGTCAGCCCGGCCACACTCACGGCAGTCAGGGCCTCCATCTCCACCCCCGTGCGTCCCTTCAGACGGCAGGTGGCGGTGATCTCCACCCGGTTGGCTTCCGGATCCGGGAGCAGGTCCACGGTGACCTTCGTCAAGGCCAGGGGGTGGCAGAGGGGGATCAGGTCCGGGGTCCGTTTGGCGCCCATAATCCCGGCCAATTGGGCCACGGTCAACACATCCCCTTTCTTCAGGCCCCGGTCCATGATCAGTCGCAGGGTCTCCGGCGCCATTTCCACGGCACCTTTGGCCACGGCGACCCGGTCCGTTTCGTCTTTGGCCGAGACGTCGACCATGACCGCATTGCCCTGGCCATCGAAATGGGTCAACCCGTCGGCGAAGGAGGGGGTGTCGGAAGAAGGCTCAGTCATGTTTTACAGCTTTCGGGAGTCGGGGACGAGGGTGCGGGCGACCTGGGCTGTGGCCCGGGTCCGGGCCTTGGCCAGGTCGTTTGGTGTATTGACGTTCAGGAAAGGGTCTTCCGGCCCCAGATCATCGCAGTTGACCAGAAGAACACCCGTTTCCTCGAAGACGGATTTTAGGGAGGCGCCCCCCTCCCGGCAAGCGCGGGCTGCCACGGCGGCAGCGCGCCCCCCCACGGGCCATAGGGCCAACGCGTGGTGGCGTCGCTTCTTGAAGACGGGAAGGGCCACGGGCAGTTCTGCCGGATCCCTGTTCCCAAAGGTCCCGTCCAGGGCCACAGACAGGCGGTCGATGGCCTCTGGCCGGACGAAGGGGGTGTCTGCGGGCAGGGTGAGCAGGCGTTTGGCCCCTTGTCCCTCGGCCCAGTCCAGCAGGGCGGCGATGGCGGCGATGGGACCCATGCGCGGACCTGGCCAATCGATCACTTGCGGAAGACCCAAAGGCTCCCATTGGGGATCTTCGGCATGAACAGACAGGGCCCGGGGACCGACCCGCCCTTCAACCGCCGAAAGGGCCCATTGGGCCATGGGCTGTCCGGCCAGTTTCAGCAGTCCCTTGGCTGTCCCCCCCAAGCGTTTGCCTTCCCCCCCGGCGAGCAGGCCCAGGGCCACCCGGTCTGGGTCAATGGCCATCCGCGAGGAATCCCCAGAGGTCGTATTCGTCGGACTCTTCGACGGTGGCCAATACGATATCCCCAGGTGCGACGTTGGTCTCGCCGTTGAGGTAGAAGCTGCCGTCGATCTCCGGCGCGTCCCCTTGGGTGCGGCAGATGGCGCCGTCCTCGTCCACTTCGTCGACGATGATCTGCAGGGTTTTGCCGACCTTGGCGGCCAGCCGTTTTTCGCTGATGGCCTGTTGGGCGGCCATGAAGCGGTGCCAGCGCTCCTCTTTGACCTCGTCGGGAACGGGGTCGGCGAGGGCATTGGCCCGGGCGCCCTCCACGGCCTCGTACTGGAAGCAGCCCACCCGGTCGAGTTGGGCCTCCTCCAGCCAGTCGAGCAGGCGTTGGAAGTCGTCTTCCGTCTCGCCGGGGAAACCGACGATGAAGGTCGAGCGCAGGGTCAGCTCCGGAACCTGGCTGCGCCAGGAGGTGATGCGCTCCAGAACCTTCTCTTGGGCGGCGGGGCGCTTCATGGCGCGCAGCACCCTGGGGCTGGCGTGCTGGAAGGGGATATCCAGATAGGGCAAGACCTTGCCCTCGGCCATGAGCGGGAAGATCTCGTCCACATGGGGATAGGGGTAGACATAATGCAGGCGGGTCCAGATCCCCAATTCGCCCAGAGCCTCGCAGAGCTCGGTCATGCGGGCTTTCACCGGACGGCCCCGCCAGTCGCTTTCGGCGTATTTCAGGTCCACACCATAGGCGCTGGTGTCCTGGCTGATCACCAGCAGTTCCTTGACTCCGGCGGTGGCAAGGCGTTCGGCCTCGGCCAGGACGGACCCGGCGGGACGGCTGGCCAAGGGGCCGCGCAGGTCGGGAATGATGCAGAAGGAGCAGGAATGGTCGCAGCCCTCGGAAATCTTCAAATAGGCGTAATGACGCGGCGTCAGGCGGACACCCTGGGGCGGCACCAGCGACGTATGGGGGTTGTGCGACGGCGGCGCGGCGTCGTGCACGGCCTTGACCACCTGCTCGTACTGATGCGGGCCGGTGACGGCGAGCACATTGGGATGGTGGGCGCGGATATTGGCCTCGTCCCCGCCCATGCAGCCGGTGACGATCACTTTGCCGTTTTGCTCCATGGCCTCGCCGATCGCGTCCAGACTCTCGGTCTTGGCGGAATCCAGGAAGCCACAGGTGTTCACGATGACGACGTTGGCGCCCTCGTAGGTGGGGGCAACCTCGTAGCCTTCGGCGCGCAGGCGGGTGAGGATCCGTTCGGAATCCACCAGGGCCTTGGGGCAGCCCAGGCTGACGATACCGACCTTGCGGGGGTCATTCTTCATGGCGTCTCGCGAACTCAAGTGGGGATGGGGGACATATAGGCCCCCATATAGGCCCCTTGGCCCCGCCTTGACTAGATCCCGTCCGCCTTTCCCCCATCGGATTTTGGCAAGGTCATGACGGCCACTGCCAGGGCGACTGCGCCAAAGGTAGACAGGAGGCCGAGGAAAAGCAGGACCAGGAACAGCGGGCCATCCCCCGTCGACAGGGCCAGGGAGCGGATCTGTCCGACATCGAACGCGAGGAGTCCACCGCCGACAACCAGCGTGGCGGCGACTGATCCGATCAAGTGGTTGCGGAGACTCCGCAAGAAGA
Organism: Rhodospirillum sp. A1_3_36; assembly: GCF_047263945.1. Classification (NCBI taxonomy): domain Bacteria; kingdom Pseudomonadati; phylum Pseudomonadota; class Alphaproteobacteria; order Rhodospirillales; family Rhodospirillaceae; genus Rhodospirillum; species Rhodospirillum sp. A1_3_36. Next base: position 220,703 of record NZ_JBLAVB010000007.1, read on the forward strand.
GGCTGCCTCCGGATTCGTTCTTAGCCTGATCCATTGGAAGTCCTTTGTTTCTCTGGATTTTCTATTCCGTCGATTGATCTGTCAAAAGGGGCCTTTTCACCCCATGGGCGTGTTTCTTCGTTGTCGTCGCGCCGCTCAAGGTGAGACAGTTTGGGCCAATCGGTTCGAGGATCAAAGGCGATGCAGGGCAGAAGCATACAGAAATCGGTACGACGTGTCGCGCGCTGGTTGACCGTTCTGGCTGTGATATCAGAGGGGGGGGGCGTTGCCTGGGCTCAGGGCGCGGCAGACGGGTCCCTTCCCCTGGTCCGGGGCGTTTTGGAGGCACCGGAGATCGCGACCCTGTCCGCCGAGGTGCCCGGGCGTCTTCTGGCCCTTGCCCCCCGGGAAGGGGATCGTTTCGCCAAGGGGGATGAGCTCGCCCGATTCGACTGTACCCCGCTGGAAGCCCAGTTGCGTTCTGCGGAGGCGACCTTGCGGCGGGCCAATCTGGAATTGGGCAGTCGGGGGCAATTGGCCAAGCTCGGATCCATGGGCAAGCTGGATGTGGGCATTGCCGCCGCCGACGCCGCAGCGGCCAAGGCCGAGGTTGCTTTGCGCCGCTTCCAAGTCGAGAAATGCGTGGTTCTCGCCCCCTTCGATGGGTGGGTGGTCGCCCGCCGGGCCAATGCCCACGAGGTCCTGTCCCCCGGGGAACCCATTCTGGATATTATCGGCGGAGGGACGCCCATCGTCCGTATGATTGTGCCTTCTGTCTGGTTGAAATGGCTGAAGCCGACTTGGCCTTTGACCTTCACCATCGACGAAACCGGCGCCTCCCTGGCCGCCAAAGTGGTCCGCCTGGGGGCCCAGGTGGATCCGGTCAGTCAGACCGTCCCCGTCTTCGCCCGGCTTCAGTTGACCGAGCGGGATCCTGTCCGCCCGGGGATGAGCGGTTCGGCTGAATTCCAACGCCCTGACGCCGGTCAAGTGGACGCGGCTCAATGACCGCCGTGACCACAAGGACCAAGGGGACCACGGGGACCAAGGGGACCACGGGGACCACAGGGAGGACAGGGACCACGGCCTCACCGGAGCTGAACGTCACGGCCTTGTTGCTCCGTCTTCTGAGCGAGGCCCGACGGGTCCCCACCCAGGATGCCCTGGCCTTCTTGATGGGCGATGACACCCGTTCCCTGATCGGCTATCGACGGCTGACTGTGCTGGTTCCTGGCTCTGCCGCCCGCCTGGGCGACCGTCCCCGGGTTCGAGCGGTTTCCGGGGTGTCGATCCTCGACCGGTCGGCCCCCTTCCTGTCCTGGGTGGAGGCGGCCGCAGCGGCCATCCGCGATCGCAAGCCAGAGGAGGGCGCCCATTTGGTGGGGGTCTCCGACTTGCCCGAAGGACTGAGGCCTGATTGGCGGGACATGGGCGCGCCGGTGGTGTGGTGGGTTCCCTTCCCTGACCTGGGAGCCGGACGGGATGCTCTGGTCGGAGGCGGACTCTGGCTGGATCGGGATGCCCCGCCAACCCAGGCGGAAATCGTGCTGATGGAGAGCCTGATAGAGGCCTATGCCCATGCCTGGCTGGCCTTGGACCAGCCCGGACGATTGGGCGGGGGCCGGAGGCGGGGTGGGGGCCGTCGTTTGGCCCGGTCCTTGGCCCGTCCCCTGGTCTTGGGTGCGGTTGTCCTGGCCTTGGCCGCCCTTTTCCTGCCCGTGCCCCAGTCGGCCCTGGTCCCCGCCCGGGTGGCGGCCCGGGATCCCTTGGTGGTTACCGCGCCCCTGGACGGGGTGGTGGCCGAGGTGCCCGTCGCCCCGAACCAAAGGGTGGAGGTGGGAGATCTGTTGGTTCGCTATGACGACACAACCCTAAAAGGGCGCCACGCCGTGGCCGAAAGGGGGGTGGACGTGGCCCGGGCCGAATTGCGCCAAGCCGAACAGCGGGCCTTTGGCGAGCGGGAAGGGGCGGCGGATGTGTCTCTGCTGCGTGCTCGTTTGGCCAAGAGCGAAGCGGAATTGGCCCTGGTGGCCGAACAGCTTTCTCGGGTGGAGGTTCGGGCGGACCGGGCCGGTGTGGTGATCCTGGAGGATCCGGATCAATGGGTTGGCCGACCCGTGGGCACGGGCGAGCGGATCCTCGACGTTGCGGATCCGGACAAGGTGCGGCTGGAAGCGGATCTGCCCGTGGACGCGGCCCTGGTGACCCGGCCCGGCGCGCCCTTGCGGTTGTTCCTGGACGGGGACCCGCTGACCCCCTTGTCCGGGGAATTGGAACGTGTGGGCTACCGTCCCCGGATCACCGATCGGGGGATCGCCGCCTATAAGGTGGTGGGCCGTCTGGAGCCGGAAGAGAACGGGACGGTCCCTCGCATCGGCCTGACGGGGACGGCTCGGATCAGTGGGGAGAAGGTGCCCCTGGTTCTCTACCTGTTCCGGCGGCCCATCGCGGTTCTGCGCCAACGCCTGGGCTTTTGAGGAGAGGGGTGATGGAAGGCACCGTGAATTTGCCGGAAGTCTTGCCGCCCCTGCGCCGGGATTTGCGCCTTTTGCCTGCGGCTCCAGAGCCGGGGGGGGCGCCCATGTGGACCATCCATGACCCGGTGCGCGACCGGTTCTTCAAGATCGGCGCCCTGGCTCGGGATCTGCTCGCCCGGTGGTCGGCGGGGAAGCCCGTGGCGTTGCTTGCAGACGTGACGCGGGCCCGCCCGGAGGACCTGTCGGCGTTGATTGGCTTTCTCTTCGCCAACGAGCTGTTGGAAATGGGTGGCGCCCAGGCCCGGAGCCAACGGCTGGAGCGCCTCGCCCGGTCCAAGCGGGGTTGGGGCGGGCGCCTGCTGCATGGCTATCTGTTCCTGAGGGTCCCCTTGGTCCGGCCCGATCGTTTCCTGAACCGGGTGGTGCCGGTGCTTCGCCCCTTGTTGACCCGGAGGACGGCTTGGCTCATCGCGCTTCTGGGGCTTTTGGGGGTGCTGCTGACCCTGCGCCAGTGGGACCTGTTTCTGACCACGGCGGTGGATACCTTCACCTTGGATGGGCTGGGGGCCTTCGGTTTGGCCCTGATCGGGGCGAAGGTGCTGCACGAGACGGGGCATGCGGTGGCGGCCAAGGCCTTGGGGTGCCGGGTGCGGGCCATGGGGGTGGCGTTTTTGGTGCTCTGGCCCGTGCTTTACACGGACACCACCGATGCCTGGCGATTGACCAACCGGCGCCATCGCTTGCTGATTGGCGCTGCGGGGATGCTGGTCGAGCTGTCCTTGGCCTGCTGCGCGACCTTGGCATGGGCGCTGCTTCCCGACGGCCCGCTGCGGGGAGGGGCCTTTGTCCTGGCCTCGGTGACCTGGATCTCCTCGCTGGCGGTCAACCTCAACCCTTTCATGCGCTTTGATGGCTATTATCTGCTGTCGGACCTGCTAGGGGTGGATAACCTGCAGCAGCGAAGCTTCGCCCTTGCCCGCTGGCGCATGCGTCGGATCCTTCTGGGGTTCCGGGATGCGGCGCCTGAGGTCATGGACCGGGGTCGCCGTCACGCCTTGATTGCCCATGCCTGGGGCACCTGGATCTATCGGTTCTTTCTGTTCCTGGGCATTGCCTTTCTGGTCTATCACCTGTTTTTCAAGGTCCTGGGGATTTTCATGATGATGGTCGAGATCGTCTGGTTCCTGGGACGCCCCATCTGGTCCGAGGTTCGGGTCTGGGCGCAGAGAAAGGACGAGGCGCGCTGGACCGTGGGCGGTCTGATAGCCCTGTTGAGTGGCCTTGGTTTGGTGGCCCTGCTGCTCTTCCCTTGGCGGGGGCAGGTGACGGCTTTCGCCCTGTTGGAGGCTCCCCGGGCCACGGAGATCCGTGCCCCCTTTGCCGCGCGCCTTGAGGCACTGGCCGTGGTGGACGGCCAAGAGGTGACCAAGGGACAGCTGTTGCTCCGCTTCGGCAATCCGGATACGGCCCACGCCCTGGCGGGAGCCGAGGCAGAGATCGCCGGTTTGCGCCTTCGCCTGGACCGGGTGGCTGCGGACGCCGACAGTCTGGCCGTCGAACCGGTCATGCGCGAAGCCCTGGCCGAGGCCCTGGCCCGAAGGGACCTGCTGGTGGAATCCGAGCAGTTGCTGACCGTGACCGCACCCCATGGAGGGATTGTCCGGGACCTGAACCCGGACCTGGAAGTGGGCCAATGGATCCGCCCGCAGGGGGATCCCTTGGCCCGAGTCGTGTCCAGCGCGGGCGGGCAGGTCGTCGCCTTCCTGGAAGCCCGGGACCTGCCCCGGCTCGAACCGGGGGTGAAGGGAACCTTCCGCTTCGATGATCCGGCCCGCGCGCCCCTGACGCTCCGCTTGAAGGAGGTCGAGCAGACAGCCATAACGACGCTGGCCGATCCGTCTCTGGCGGCGGCGCATGGGGGAAGGCTACCCACGCGGACGGCACCCGATGGGCGGTTGGTGCCGACGGAACCCTTTTACAGGGCGCGTTTGGTGGTGGAGGGGCAGGGGATAAACGTGCTACGGGAAGAGTGGGGGCGGATTGCCTTGCCTGGAGAACGGGCGAGTTTGGCTGGGCGCTTCCTGCGCCACGCCCTGGCGGTTCTTGTGCGGGAGAGTGGATTTTGACGGGAAAAGATCAGACCTTGGCCGAGCTCTTCGACCGGTCCCTAGCGGCAGCCCTGGCAAAGCGGGATCTGACGGCGGGAGAGACTCCGCCGTCGGAGGAGGAGGGGCGGGCGCTGTTCCTGGCCGGACGTGGGCGGGACCTGCTGGCCGCACCCTTGCCGCCGGAGGCCCTGGCCTATCTTGTGGAGGGTCAACGGCGGGTGGCCGACCGGGCCTTGCAGATGACCTATCCGGACGCGGAATGCCGCTGGATCCGGCGGGCGGCCGTTGAGGGGGAATCCCAAGCGGAGTCTTCCCAGCTTTCCCCTGTCCAGGCCATGCTGGTGGTCGCTCAGGGACGGGACCGCAGGGAGCTCCGTTTGGTGGATTTGGTGGTGCTGCCCGAAGCCCAGGGTCAAGGTTTGGGCCGCGCCCTGGTCGAGGCGGTCCTGGTCCTGGCCGACAGCCTGGGGGTGGAGGCCCGCTTGGACGTCCACCCCGGCAACGAAAAGGCCCGGCGCCTCTACGAAGGGCTTGGTTTTCAGGCGAATCTGGGGACCCAAGGGGACCGTGAGATGATTTCTATCCCCATGGTCCGCCCCCATGGTCCGCCCCAGGCCTGAGTTTCACTCTAGTCGTCATCCCCGTGAAAACGGGCATGACGGAAACTTGAAGTCACCGGATGAATTTCGGGTTGGGCTCTTCGTCCGGAGCCCACCCTTCGTCCGGAGCCCGCCTTTCGTCCGGAGAACTGTGTCAGCTGAACACCGCTTCGTAGTACATGGCGTGGCCCGGCGGCCCGAATTCGGGGGCCATCACCGGGGACAGGTACAGGCCGTCGATGGTGCCCAGCTTGGGATCCCGCAGCTGATAAAGGCTGGAGGGCACCTGGGCATGGGGGGCGGCCTTCATCAGAAGGCTGAAGGGCAGGCGGGTGGCTCTGGGGGAATAGGCCTGGGGCATTTCCCGCACCTGCATCAGGACTGTGCGGATCGGCCCTTGGGGGGTATTGATCTCCAGGACCGTCCCTTCCCGGCCCTTGAACATGTCGGCTTTCATTTCGGCGAGCATGGGTCTTGTCCTCGTCGTTGTCTGTACATTCAAGAGCGGAATGAGGAAAAGTGGGCACCGGTTTTCCGTCCTCATTCCGCTCTAACCATATGAATTAGCAGAAGTGGAGTTGAAAGCGGCGGGTGGGGTCGCCCGGTTGGTGGTCGCCTACTCGAAACAAGGCCAGTTGGGGCAAGATTGGACCCTCGGCCCAGCTGACCGTGGCGATGGGATCCATGGGGGGAAATTCTCCCTCGATCTCCAGCAGGACAGAGAAGGGCACGCGCTTCGGGCTCTCGACCCCGTCGATGGGATGTTCTTCCACCGAGATGATCTGGGCCTTGATGTCGCCGACGGTGGTGGTCAGGGTCAGGGAGGCCTCCTTGGCCGCCAGAAAGGTCTTTGCGTCGATGCTGTCCAACATGGTCATGGTCCTGGTTGGGGGCTCCCGCCCGCGTTGGACAAAAAGTGTCGTCCCCGCTGCGGGGTGGAGCGATGGCGGAAAGGGGCTGAGTTCAGGATCGGGACGGATAGACTCCCGCCAGGGCGATGATGTAGCTGATGGCCTGAATGGGCTGGATAATGGAAAAGTACTGGTTGCCGCCCGAGTTGCTCAGGCTGGTTGACCCCGTGACCGGTCCTTCAGCCAAGCTGGTGTTCGCCTTGGAGGCATCAGCGTAAAGGGTGCCCATGAAGATGTTGGGAGGTGGGAGGTCCGCATTGAGCTCTCCCAGGACGTTGGCTCCTGGGGTGAGAGGGTCGATCGCGGCGGTGGAAGAGGTTGTCGCCGCCGGTGTAGAGAACGCCAAATCCTCGGTCGTGGCGGAATGGGAGTGGGAGGGAAGGTCGAGGAGGGTGAGTGTTCGCCTCTCCGATCCCGTTCTTGCCCCGATCGGGTAATTCGTTAGTCCCGGCCCGTGGCCGTGGTTGACGGGCATGCGGCCCCGGAGGTCGGGAAGGGCAAAGGTGGTCCGGCCATCTCCCCCATAATTGTTTTCCAGCAGGGAAAACAAGGCGGTCATTTGCGCAATGGGGAGCAATTGACCTTCGCAGAGGGCCCAGTTTTTGGGAGCCCAAAGGGCACCCCAGCCGTAAATGGTGCTCATCAGTGGCATGCTCATGCTCTCTAGCTCCTGCTCGGGAAAATACCGTAAAGCGCGATGATCATGCTGATGGCCAAGACGGGCTGCGTGATGCTGAACGGAATGTTTCCGCCCGTATTGCCGATTGTTATGTTTCCCGAGATGGTTCCAGGGCTCAGGATTGTGTCGGCATTTGTTGCGGGGGCATAAAGGGTGCCGGTGATTTGATCGGAGGTCCCACCCAATGTTGCCGGCACCATGGTGGGACCTGGCGTGGCAGACGAGGAGGTTTCGGAGGACGCAGGAAGGGTTGCTCGCATGTTGCCGGTCATGGCGATGTGGTTGTGAGTGGGCATTTCCGCTTGGGTTAATGTGTGCTGCTCAGCACCGACCGTATCGCCAATTTCGTAAAGGCTTAACCCTGGGCCACGGCCCCATCCGATGGCTCCACGACCGCGCAGATCTGGTAAGGCGAAGGTGTTTATTCCATCGCCGCCATAAATGGTTCCGATCACCGAGAACAATGCATCATTTTGAGCAATGGACATCAGTTGGCCATTGCACAGTGACCAACTCCGGGGAGCCCAGGCAGGGCCCCAGCCCATGATGGTTGCGATCATTTGCTCCATGGCGATTGCTCCTTGGTGGTTTCCAATATGTCGCGAAAGGACTGTCCCGGACTCCAGATCGAGTGACCGCTGTTCCAAAGGCCTGAGCAAAAGATTGGCGCGGGCCAAGGAACATGGCCGGTTCCCGATTGAGGGAACAGGACGTCCAGGTCTGGGCGATGAAAGATAGAAAATATTTTTTAAATAAATTTAAGATCAGCATTTGCTCTTTTTTGTTGAAGCCAATGCAATTCCGTTACTAGAAACGGTAACTTGGGTTCGTGGAGCTGGCAAGGAAAATTTAGTGCATTTTTGGTTTTGTTACTTTCAATTCTAATTCTTTTCTACATAAATGTTCATATTTTTATAATGTAAGAAAGTATATACCTTTCTGGTTTTGATGCAGACTGGATTTGGCGGAGAAACGAAGAGAGAAGGGCTGTTGTCCATTGCCCAATCCATTGCCTTTTCGACGGAAGGATTTGGCAGCAAAGAGCTGAAAATAAAGCCAAAAACACAACCTATCCGTGGGCTTTTGTTCTCATAAACTCTTTTTTGATAGGACATTCTGTCCCTTTTTTCAGGAGAGAGAAGGGGGGGCTGCGGGGGGAGGATTGTTTCTAAAAAATGTATTTGCGATCCATTTGTATCGGTATGTATGGATATATGTCTATTTTCATAGAATAGGTTCTGCGTGTGCTTTGGAGTTCCCATCTTTCCTTGATTTAAATGAGATTCCTGTATTCACGGAATTCGAATTCATTAGAGTTATCCTTTGTTTTCTAAAATATTTCTACTTATCTCTATTCGAAATTTATGGGTTCAGATTGGATTCATGTGCTTTTTTTTACTCTGATGATGGGTTACGCTTGTAAGCTCGTTTAGCGTGTAAATGTGGCTTTTGGGGCTGCACGTAGAGAATGCGCTTGGATCGGGAGCTCCCGACCAGGATCCAGACTGGGGTAAACGTCATGAATGCATGGTTCGGTTCCTCGAAGCCTTCCGGTGAAAAGACACGTCGCGGCGCCGAAGACGGCGTGAATAAAAAGAAAGAATTCGACTATGAAAATGCGGGCATGAGCTCTGGGCTTGTTGTCATGGCCCTGGAGCCCCGGGTTCTACTGGATGCCGCCGTGGTCGACGCGGTTGCGGAAGCGACGAGTGACGCCGATGGAATGGCGGCTCCGGCGGTCCCTGACACGGCGGAGGGAACAGGTCCGGTGGTTGACGCACTGTCGGACCATGTTCCGCCGGTGACCGAAGCAGAGCGGACGACCGCTTCAGAGGGCGAGGGCCCCGCTCCAGAGATCTCCGCTTCCGAGAGCCCCACCGCAGATACCGCCGATACGGAGATTGTTTTTATCGATTCAACCGTTGCGGATCCAACCGCGATCGCCGAGACGGCGAAGCCGGGGGTGGAGGTCGTCACCATCCCCAAGGGGGCCGATACCCTGTCCTTCATGGCCGAGACCCTGGCCGACCGCACAGGGGTAAGCTCCATTCACCTGGTCAGCCATGGTGTCGAAGGGGAATTGGTGTTGGGGGGCTCCGCCCTGACCCTGGAGGATTTGGATGGCCGAGCCGCCGATTTGGCGGCCATCGGGTCTTCTCTGACAGCCGATGGGGATCTTCTGCTTTATGGGTGTGACATCGGCGCGGGAGCGGATGGGCAGGCCTATCTGGATCGGCTTGCGGTCTTGACCGGCGCGGACGTGGCCGCCTCGGATGACCCCACCGGGGCCCAGGTCTTCGGCGGGGATTGGGATCTGGAAGTGACTTCTGGTGAGGTGGAAAGCGCCGTGGCCTTTGGTTTGGGGATCAAGGCATACGACCATATCCTGGATCCACCAGTGGTATCGAACCTGGATGGGGAGAGTTTCACCTACGAAGCGGGCATCGGCGCCGTGTTGATTGACCAGGGGACGGCGGCAACGGTCACGGATGCGGATTCTACCGATTTCAATGGCGGAACCTTAACCGTTCACATTGATGGCGCGACCGCGAACGATGACCTGTCGTTCACCGGTATCATCAGCGCGCCTTCCGGGATGGTGAACGGTGGAGCGGTCCGATGGGGTGCGACGGACATCGGGACGATCACCAGCACTGGTCAGAACGGGGCGGATCTGGTGATCGCGTTTAACAGCGAGGCCACGTCACTCAACGTGGGCTTGGTGATGCACTGGCTTCAGTACAGCAATGATGCGGCCTCTCCCAGCGGCACGCGCACGATCACCTATGATCTGACCGATGGGCAGGGGAACCATGCCAATATCTCTTCGGTGTCGATAACCCTGGCGAGTACGAACTCTGAGCCGCCGGTTATCGCGAACCTGAACGGCGATGCGGTGACCTACTCCGAAGGCGCGGGCATTTCCCTGGACTCCGGGGCGGTGCTGTCGGTGACGGACGCGGATAGCACCTATCTGACCGGGGGAAGCGTGACCATCTCCGTGAGTGGCGGATCCGCCGAGGATACTCTGTATCTTCTTGAATCAGATGACGTTGATGTTACCGGCAGCTCCTATGGCGTTGGGAATACGGTTAAAGTGTTCGGTCAGACCATCGGCACGATCACGAGCGATGGGCTTGGTGGGACCAACCTGTCCTTCGACCTGACGGGATCGACGGTGACGACCACGGACATCACCGAATTGCTCAAGGCGGTCCGCTACGGCAACCTGTCCAAGGACCCGACCGGGACGAGGACCATATCCCTGTCCATCACGGACGAGGACGGGAACACCTCCAGCGCTGCGCAGGTTTCTGTCGATCTGCAGTCCGTTGCCGGATCGTTCATCGGCTTTAACCAACTGCCTACCGCAGCCAATTTCAATACAGAGACGAGTGCGGGGGTCGTCTCCACTGACATCCAGGGCTACCGGTTTTCCTTCGATGCAGACCTGGGGTCCGACACGACCGGCGCCATGTCCGTGAATCCCTTCGGAGACAGCAGTGATGGAACGGTCTCCGGTAAGACGGCCAACGGATTGCTTCTCGATGGCACGGAACCCCAATCCCTCACCTTGACCGATGCCAGCAATCCGACAGCGGAATTCGACCTGCACAGTCTCCTGGTGAATAACTTCGCGGCAAATTTGGGATATGGACTCGACTACATCAAGGGCTATCGCGACGGAGTGGAGGTTGCCACTTATGACCCCAGCACGGAAATCGGTGCCACCTTCGACACCCAAGCGACCGGAAGCTACACTCTGACCCTTGGGGCCGGTTTTGACAATGTCGACAGCGTGGTCTTCTATTCCAGAAGCCAGGGATTCAAAGTGGTTCTTGATAGTTTCGACGTCCGTGCCGCCGCCACAGCCTCCCCCGTTGTCTCTAACCTCGACGGCGATGTCCTGACCTATGCGGAAGGTGATGGTGCCCAAACCCTTGACCAGGGGGGCGACGCCGGTATCGCCGATGCAGACTCTCTCAATTTTATTGGGGGCGCGTTGACGGTGGCGGTGACCGGTGGCACCTCAGTCGAGGATCTGACCATCGATACCTCCGGCTCGATCACGGTGACGGGCGGCGATAAGGTCAGAATCAATGGCACCCACTTCGGTACGATCACCGGCACCGGCCAGGATGGCGCCAGCCTGGTGATCACCTTCAACAATGCCAATGCCACGCCTGCGGCGGTGACGACCTTGGCCCGGGCAATCCAATACACGAACAGCAGCGACAATCCCACGGGGTCCCGGTTTGTGACCTTTGAGGTGACCGATGGCGACGGGGGGACCTCGGCGACCTCAACGGTGACGGTGAATCTGACGGGTGTAAACGACGCGCCGACGATCACCAACCTGGGCGGTGATGTCCTGGACTATACGGAGGGTGATGGCGCTCAAACCCTGGACCAGGGCACGGCTGCGGCCATCGCCGACGTGGACTCCCCGGACTTCAACGGGGGAACGCTGACGGTTGCGGTGACGGGGGGGGACTCTGCTGAGGACCTGACCATCAATACCTCCGGCACGGTCAGTTTGTCGAATGGAATGAACAGCTCGAGTGCTGTGAGTGTGGCGGGAACCGGGGTGATCGGGACGATTACGGGGACCGGTCAGGACGGGGCCAGTCTGGTGATCACCTTGAACGCCAATGCCACGCCTGCGGCGGTGACGGCCTTGGCCCGGGCAATCCAATACACGAACAGCAGCGAAAACCCCACGGGGTCTCGGTCTGTGACCTTTGAAGTGACCGATGGGGATGGGGGCACTTCTGCGACGTCGACCGTCACGGTGAATCTGACGGGGGTGAATGATGTCCCGACCGTCTCTCACCTGGACGGCGATGTCCTGGCCTATACGGAGGGTGACGGCGCCCAAACCCTGGACCAGGGGACGGTTGCGGCGATCGCCGACGTGGACTCCCCGGACTTCAATGGGGGAACGCTGACGGTTGCGGTGACGGGGGGCAGTTCTGTCGAGGATCTGACCATCGGGACGGGGACGGTGACCCTGTCGTCGGGAATGACCATCGGCAGTGTGGTGAGTGTCGGTGGCAATGCGATTGGCACGATTACCTCGACCGGCCAGGATGGCGCGAGTCTGGTGATCACCTTTAACAGTGCCAATGCCACGCCCGCAGCGGT
>NZ_JBLAVB010000008.1:0-230385 GCF_047263945.1 Rhodospirillum sp. A1_3_36
ACGGGGGGTTTGGCGCCCATGTGACCACCTTCCTGGCCAACGCGGGTCTGCTGGACGATGGCTTGAAGGTGCGGGCGGTACATGTGCCCGACCAGTTCTACGAACACAACAAACCCGATGTGCAATGCGCCGAGGCAGGGATCGACGCCCGGGGCATCGCCGAGCGCGTGCTTGGGGCGCTGCATATGGACAGCTTGGAGACGGAAGCCAGGGACGGCGCGGGCGGGATGGCCTGACGGGAGGAGAGGCCTTTTCTATTCCTTCGGGCGGATCCGCGCGGGATTGCCCAGGGCGGTGCTGTTCGCAGGGACATCGCGGGTGACGACGGCTCCCGCGCCGATCAAGGCGTTGTCGCCAATGGTGACGCCGGGCAGAATGATGGCGCCGCCACCGATCCACACATTTTCGCCTATGGTGATGGGGCGACCGAATTCCAGCCCGGTCGCCCGGTGCGCCGGGTCGCGGGGGTGGTCGGCCGTCAGGATCTGGACTCCCGGGCCGATTTGCGAGCCCGCGCCTATGGTCACCGCAACCACGTCCAGGATGACGCAGTTGAAATTCATGAAAACGCCCTTGCCGAGCCGGATGTTGTAGCCGTAGTCGCACAAGAAGGGCGGTCGGATCATGACGCCGTCGCCCACAGCTCCCAGGGCTTCGACCAAGAGGGTGCGACGGTCTTCCGGTGTCATGGCGTGGGCGGCGTTATAGCGGTCCATCCATTGGGAAATGCGCCAATTGTCGGCGACCAGTTCGGGTGCGTTGGCCCGATATAGCTCTCCGGCCAGCATTTTTTCTTTTTCGGTTCTCTTATCCATAAATCTTGCCTTGGAAAAATAGGGGGAGGCTATGGTCGGGGATCGAAGGGTTTGGAGCAAGCTGTCTTCATGACCGGAAAGATCGGAACCTCCATCCAGTAAAAAAAGGGCGCCCAAAGGCGCCCTTTCGACCCACAGATGTGGATTTCCGTCTGGTTTAGAAACCGACTTAGTAGCGATAGGCTTCCGGCTTGAAGGGGCCAGCCACGTCGACACCGATGTAGGAGGCCTGCTTGCTGGACAGCTGGGAGAGCTGGACGCCCAGCTTTTCCAGGTGCAGGGCGGCAACCTTCTCGTCCAGGTGCTTGGGCAGGACGTAGACCTTGTTTTCGTACTTGCCGTCGTCGTTGTTGGCGAACAGTTCGATCTGAGCCAGGGTCTGGTTGGTGAAGGACGCGCTCATCACGAAGCTGGGGTGACCGGTGCCGCAACCCAGGTTCACCAGACGACCTTCGGCCAGCAGGATGATGCGATGCCCATCGGGGAACGTGATCTCGTCGACCTGCGGCTTGATGTTGTTCCAGGTCAGGTTCTTCAGGCTGGCAACCTGAATTTCGTTATCGAAGTGACCGATGTTGCAGACGATGGCCCGGTCCTTCATGGCCCGCATGTGATCGATGGTGATCACATCCAGGTTGCCCGTGGTCGTGCAGAAAATGTCGCCACGGGGGGCGGCGTTTTCCATGGTCACAACCTCGAAGCCTTCCATGGCGGCCTGCAGGGCGCAGATCGGATCGATCTCGGTCACCAGAACGCGGCACCCGGCGCTGCGCAGGGATTCGGCAGAGCCCTTGCCCACGTCACCGAAACCGGCGACCACGGCGACCTTGCCGGCCATCATGACGTCGGTGGCGCGGCGGATGCCGTCGACCAGGGACTCACGGCAGCCGTACTTGTTGTCAAACTTCGACTTGGTGACCGAATCGTTCACGTTGATGGCGGGGAAGGGCAGGGTGCCAGCCTTCTCCAGCTCATACAGACGGTGCACGCCGGTGGTGGTTTCCTCGGTCACGCCCTTGATGTTGGCCAGAACTTTGGAGTACCAGCCGGGCTGCTCGCCGATGCGCTTCTTGATGGCGGCGAACAGGATCTCTTCTTCCTCGCTCCCGGGGTTGTCGAGAAGGGTGATGTCCTTCTCGGCGCGGGCGCCCAGGTGGATCAGCAGAGTGGCGTCGCCACCATCATCCAGGATCATGTTCGGGGTGCCGCCGTCGGACCACTCGAAGATCTTGTGGGTGTAGTCCCAGTAGTCGGTCAGCGACTCGCCTTTGATGGCGAAGACCGGGATTCCGGCGGCGGCGATGGCGGCCGCGGCGTGGTCCTGGGTGGAGTAGATGTTACAGGACGCCCAGCGGATGTCAGCACCCAGAGACTTCAGTGTCTCGATCAGGACGCCCGTCTGGATGGTCATGTGCAGGGAGCCGGCGATGCGCGCGCCCTTCAGGGGCTGGCTGGCCGCGAATTCCTCGCGGGTTGCCATCAGGCCCGGCATTTCGCTTTCGGCGATGTCCAGTTCCTTGCGACCGTAACCGGCCAGAGAAATGTCGGCGACCTTATAGTCGGTGAAGCTCATCTATGCTCTCCGCTTGCGTTGTAGTCCTGGATCCGCTCCTCCCGATGGCTCAGGGCGCGGGGTTGGAGCACGCCAAGGCGCACCTCCCCGGGGCGGCTTGAGGAGAATATAAAGATATATTTATATCCTTATCAAGTTATTTGTTTGGGCTGATTCCGCCGTCGATGAGCAGACTGTCTGCGGCTTCTGCGATGCGTCTGGCGTCATTCAACTCCATGATTCCATTTGCCTTTCTGGCTGTTTCCGCGAGTGAGAGGCGGCGGATGTTGCGTTTCACCAGGGGAATATGGGTGGCTGACATGGAGAGTTCGGTAACGCCCAGACCCATCAGGACGGCGGCCAACTTGGGGTCTCCGGCCATTTCTCCGCAGACCGACAGGGGGATGCGCGCCCGATTCGCGGCTTCTACGGTGAACTGGATCAGGCGGAGAACCGCAGGGTGAAGGGGATTGTACAGATGGGCGACTTCCCGGTCGGACCGATCGATGGCCAGGGTGTATTGGGTCAGATCATTGGTTCCAATGGCGAAGAAGTCGCAGGCCCAAGCCAGGGAATCGGCTGACAGGGCTGCGCCGGGGACTTCGATCATCACTCCGAGGGGGGGCAGGGTGGCGGGCAAGGTCACATCCTTGCGTCGCTTCAGCTTCCGGACCACTTGATCGAGGAGGTCCCGGGCCTGCTCCAATTCCTCAAGCGAGGCGATCATGGGGAGCAGGATCCGTGCCGGTCCATGGGCGGAGGCGCGTAAAATGGCTGCGAATTGGGTTTCAAGCAATTCGGGCCGGGCAAGGGACAGACGAATGGCTCTCAGGCCGAGGGCGGGATTGGGGCCGTCGCGCAACCCCAGGGAATCGGCCAATTTATCGCCCCCCAGGTCGAGGGTTCGAATGGTCACCGGCAGCCCCTTCATGCCGTCGATGATGGACTTGAGGAAGTGATACTGTTCGTCTTCATCCGGGACCTCGGCCCGATTCATGTACATGAATTCGCTGCGCAGCAGACCAATGCCTTCGGCGCCCGATTCCCGGGCCATCTCCAACTCGCTGGGCAGTTCCACATTGGCCATGAGGCGAACCCGCACCCCGTCCTTGGTCTCTGCGGGCAGGTCCCGCAGACGGCCCAGGCCCCGGCGAGACCGCAAGAAGTCGGCTCTGCGCTTGCGGAAATCGGCCAGGGTGTCCGGGTCGGGATCGATTACAACCTCGCCGGTCCCGCCGTCCAGGCAAACCGTATCCCCGGGGCGGACCTGACCGATCAATCCCTCGACGGCCACCACGGCGGGCAGCCCCAGCGAACGGGCCATGATCGCCGTATGGGAATCGGCTCCCCCGGTGGACAGCGCCATGCCGGCCACGGCTTTGGGGTTCAACAGGGCTGTATCCGCCGGGCTCAGGTCTCCGGCGATGATGACGGCATCCTTGGGCAGTAAGGAAAAGGGCCGGTAGGACGACTTGGTGAGGACACGGATCAGGCGCCAGCCGATGTCCCGGACGTCGGATGCGCGGGAGGCGAGGTAAGGATCGGCCATGGCGGCGAAGGTCTCGGCCATGGCGTCCATTTCTTCCTTCACGGCCGCTTCGGCGTTGATGCGCCGCTCGGCGATCCGGTTTTCCGCTCCCTTTAGAAAGCGCGACCCGCTGAGCATCTGCTGGTAGGCGTCGAGAAGGTACCCCAGTTCCTCTCCTGCGGCACCGGGAAGGGCCTGGGCCTTGCCCCTTAGATTCCTCAGCTGGCGGCTGCCCCGGTCGGCGGCTTCGGCCAGACGGAGTTTCTCCCGGTCGATGCGCCCAGGGGGGATCCGGTATTCGGGGACGGAAACGGATCCGGCTTCGTGCCGATAGGCGATACCCACGCAGACGCCGGGGCCGACAGCCAGGCCAGAGAGACGCACAGCCCGGGTGTTCTCCGCTGTGTGGCGCGGTGCGCCGGTGCTTTTAGTCTTCATGGAAGCCATCGGCGATCAAGGCGCAGAGGGTATCAAGGGCCTCCTGGGCCTGGGGACCTTCCGCAGCCAGAGCGATCGTGGTGCCGGGGCTGGCGGCCAGCATCATCAGGCCCATGATGGAGCGGCCAGAGACCTCCTGTCCTCGATTGGAGACAGTGATTTCGGCGTCGAATGCTTCTGCGGTTTTGACGAATTTTGCCGCTGCCCGGGCGTGGAGACCGCGGCGGTTGACGATGGTGGCCTCGCGCGCCATCGCGGCGGCGGAACTGGACTCACTGGGCATGGTCGGGTGATTACTCCGTGGACATTTCCCCTTGATCACGTTTTCGGCACGTGATCGATTTTATTGTTCTGAGAGCGGAGGAAGGGGGACTCCATTGCCCGTTTTTCCTTTGCTCCACTCCATGCCGCACCCTTTTTTTGAGACGAACGGGCGTCGGTTCAATACATATGGGTATGCATAGGCGCAGTGTCGCGGGGTCGGATGCCGAGATCAGGGATCCTGGGTCAGAAGGCGAGAGGCGACATTGATGTATTTGCGGCCAGCTTCCTGGGCGCTGCTGGCTGCGTCCTGCATGGATTGGGTATCCCGCACGGTGGCCAAGCGAATCAGCATGGGCAGGTTGACACCTGCGATGACCTCGATCTTGGCCTTTTCCATCACGGAAATGGCGAGGTTCGATGGTGTTCCGCCGAACATATCCGTGAGCAGGATGGTGCCGTTCCCGGTGTCGACCTGTTCGACGCATTTCAGAATGTCTTGACGGCGCTGTTCCATGTCGTCGTCGGGGCCGATGCAGACAGCCGCGATGTTTTCCTGCTTGCCCATCACATGCTCGGTGGCGGCGATCAACTCTTCCGCCAAGCGTCCATGGGTCACCAATACCATGCCGATCATCGAACTTTGCCCATTGCTGATGGGTTCTCGCCTCCGCCCAAATGGGAGACCGCCCGTTTCTATTGTCTGGTCGTCAACGGACATCGAAAGATGTCCGGGATAAACAACGGACATCACAAGATGTCCGGGATAGTCAATCGACATCGAAAGATGTCCGGGATAGTCAATCGACATCGAAAGATGTCCGGGGTCGCGGAAAAACCGGTGTTGGTATCCCTTGCGGCCAACCTGCTTCCGATCAAAGGTGTATGTCGCGATGGCGGATCCGGGCACGATATCCCCGTTCATCCAACCATGCCGCCAAACGCTCTGCTGTGTAAACCGACCTGTGCTTTCCGCCGGTACATCCGACGGCGATGGTTAGATAACTTTTCCCTTCCTTTTCATAGCGAGGCAGAAGCAGGTCCAGCAGGTCTGTGACCCGGGACAGGAAGGGTTCGTAATCGGGATCGGCGCTGACGAAAGCGGCCACAGCGGGGTCCCGGCCCGTCAGGGACCTGAGGTCGGGGTCGTAGTAGGGGTTGTTCAGGAAGCGGGCATCGAAGACCAGATCGGCTTCGCGCGGCAGTCCGTTGCGGAAACCGAAAGAGGTGACGAACAGGGTCATCTCTCCTCCTGTCTCCAGCGAGAATTCAGCTTCCAGAATGTTTTTGAGTTGTCCCGGTGCCAGGGTCGTTGTGTCGATCCGGCGACTGGCCTGGTCCTTCAGGGGGGTGAGAAGGCGACGTTCCATGGCAATGCCATCTGCGACGGGCCGCTCCTGGGCCATGGGGTGGCGGCGCCGGGTTTCGGTAAAGCGTCGTTCCAGGACATCGTTATCGGCGTCGATAAACACCAGATGGGGGTCGAATCCGTCATCCTCTTTCAACCGGTCCAGGGCGCTTAAGACGGAAACCGTGTCAAATCCCCGGGTGCGGGTGTCGATTCCCAGGGCGAGGGGCGAGGGTTCCTCTCGTCCGGTCGCAATCAGGGCATCAAGGAGGTACAGGGGCAGGTTGTCGACCGCTTCATAGCCCAGGTCTTCCAGCGCACGCAGGGCACTTGCCCGGCCTGCGCCGGACATGCCCGTGACCATCAAGACCCGACGCTGTCCCGCCTGAGGGGGAGCAGACTTGGCCTGTGGCTGGATCTGGGGGTCGGACTTGGGCTCGGTGACCATGGGGGCTGTCCTATCCCTAAGGGGCGTCGCGGGACGGGTCGGAGGGCGGGTTGGAGCCGTCAGGAGCTCGCCCGGGGCGATGAACCCGCGTACTATCCCCTCGCGCGACGGCAAGGGCAAGGTCAACCTTGTGCGGCGCGGTAAGTTCCCAGGGATCCAGGCGGGTTCGGGGCAGGGCCACGCCTGATAGGGACAGGGTTTCCGGTTCGGGCAGGCGCTCCAAGGGGCCACCGGGGAGCAGATCGACCACCAGCGCCAGGGGGGTGGGGCCGGTGGTTCGGGGGGCGGGCAGGATGCCCAGGCCGCGGACCTCCAGCAACCCCGCGAGGAGGATTGGAGCCTCGGCGATCAGGGCGCCGTCTTGACAGGTCAGAATGGTCCGGTCATCGGCCACCAGAGAGAAGCCCCGATCCATGATCAATCGCAGGGCCAGATCAGACTTTCCGGCGCCGGACGGACCGCGCAGCAGAACCGCAACCCCATCGCGGGCAACGGTGGTGCCATGGTGGGTTGGTGGCAGGGGGGCTGTCGATTGAGTCCAGCTCATGGACCGATTGTGCGATGCGGGCCGGTCCGGGTCAATGACAGGGGAGGGCAGGACACCGAAATGGTAGATTTCGTCGGGTCTGTCTCGTCTTGCCAAGGGGATTGGGTGCATGCTTTCCCCTCCCTTATTTACCGTGCAAGGCGTTCCCCGCCTTGACTTCGCAGGGGAGGGCTCGGACGATGCGGCTCCATATCAGATTTTTTTGGCGCCAGGAAAGCGGGATATGAATAAAAAGGGTTTGATCGCCATCGTGGTGGTGGGCGTGCTGGGTGTCTTGGGCGTCGTGGGCTACGGGATCGTCCAGACCAAGGGCGAGGCGAAGGTCCGAAGCATGCTTGCAGGTTTCCAGAAGTCCCTGCCGCCGAACACGACCCTGGAATACGACAGCCTGTCTATCAACCCTGCTGGGCTGTCCTTGACCATGGGCGGGGTGCGGGTGAACAATCCCGTCGAGCACTTGGCCGGAACGGTAAAGGACATCGTTCTATCCAACCCAGGCTTTGGTGGCGCTACTGTCAAGACCATCGACGTGGAGGTCAATGGGGCTGAAGTGTCCGTGGTGCGGCCCGAGGCCTCCATGACCGCCAAGGTCGACCATCTGGCGGTGGAGGACGTGGATATCCGTGAATCCATCGCCCTTGGGAAGTTGTTCAAGGGAGTGAAGTCAGCCGCAGACCTGGAACCCGAGGTCATGGCCCGGGTGAACGTTGGCCCCAGTCAGGTTCGGAACCTGGATGTAACTGTGTCTTCGGAAGACACCCACCTGACGGTCGGGGCCATCGACATGGATGGTGTGAAGCAGGGTGTTCTCGGCCGCCTGACCTATAAGGATTACGTGATCGAGCGGGAGGGCGCGCGCCTTTCCATGGATGGGCTTGCCGTTGAGGGCATCGATTTGATCCGCTTGGCTCATTGGGCCAAGGACACTGAGGCCCGAATGAAGCGCCAGGAAACCCCTCTTCTGGATACCCTTGGCCTGCGTTTGCTGGATGTGACAGGCTTTCGGGCCGAGGGGGAGGGGCACAGGCTGATTTTGGATCACATGGCGATCACCGACTTGGAAAGTGCTCGGGGTCTGCCCACCCGGATTTCCCTGAATGTGGAAGGGTTGCGGGTCCCCGCCGGAGAACTGAACGAGGAGACCCGGGCCTTTCTGTCCGAGAATGGGCAGTCTGATCTGGTTGTGAACCTGAAGTACGGACATTTCCTCGATCAGGAAAAGAAGACCTTTGTGTTCGGACCGGCAACCCTGGACCTGGGTTTGCTCGGCCAATATGGGGGGGCGCTTGGTTTGGCGGGCATGGATGTGGAGATGCTGGCCAATGCCCAGGAACGGCCAGAGCGTCTGCTTGAGTCCGCCCGGCTGGAGAGTTTCACTGTGAAGGCCGTGGCCGGACCGGGGACGGCGGCTTACGTCGACCGCGTGTTGGCCAAAGAAGGGATGGATCGGGCGGCATTGTCCACTCTGGTCGAACAGCGGGTGGGTGCGGATCTGCGGGAAACCATGGGGACGGAGTTCGGGGATCGGGTGGTAAATGCCGTCGCGGGGTTCATCAAAAAACCAGGGACCTTCACCCTGTCGGTCAAGGCCGAGAATGATCCCATGAACATGAACGAGCTGGGCATGACCCTCGCTCTTATGCCCAAGCGTTTGCTTCAAGCCTATAACGTTCAAGTGGACTACACGAAGTAACGCCTCGCGCCTGTCTTGACGGTCAGATCAAAGGGGACTAGCTTTTTTCTTCCTGGACAAGGGCATAAATCGGGGGAGTGGATGACGCGGAAACAGGGATATGGGAGGCTATGGCTTCGCCTGATCTGTGTCCTGTCCCTGCTGATGGTCGGGTTTGGTCATCGGCCCTTTCCCTTGGGCGTCAGCGGCGTTTCAACTGAGGTCGGGGCCGAAGCCGGGGGAGGTGGGCAGCCGGTGGGGTTGGCCGCCTTTGCCCTTCCGGATGGATCCCTGCCCTTTATCTGTTCGGTTCCGGTCCCAGACTCCGAAGAGGACCCCAGTCTGAGCTATCAGGGATGTGATGCCTGTCGGATTGTTGCCTCCTTCTGCCTGCCCACACCCATCATTTTATCGGAACCCATTGTTCTCCCGTTCGTGGTGGAACGGCCGCGTGCCGGACACAGACGGGTTGCTCTGGTTCCCGTGGCCCATGACGCCACGCCCCGCGCACCGCCCACTGTGAGAACCGTCTGAAACGGTCGGCATCGGAGGGGGTGATCTCCGCCGGGCCTCTTTTTCCAGAATTCCACTCAAATCGGTCCATTGGCGATCCCGTGAACCGCCCCTCTGCTGTCCCCTGTGGACAGGCTTGAGGCAGCGTTTTTACGGTGCGTTGAAAATGGACTCGTCTCCCTTCGCGGCTTGCGTTCCCGTTTAGAGCGTTCCGAGATCAAGGTGTGCCACTTCGCGGCCACGGGACAGGACAGTGTCTCGTCTTTTTTGGGCGATTGCCCAAATCCCTCTTTTTAGCCCGGGGTCTGGGGCCTTTCGGCCCCAGTGGGGGACGGGGCAAAGCCCCGTGACGGGAAGACACCCCCTGTCCATGTACCGTGCTTTGCGGCCCAACTTGGTCTCAATGCTCTAACCATATGAGTCTCGATCAAATGATCCACCTTAGCGTATTCCGAGATCAAGTTGGGTCGCTGCGTGACTCCGGGGAGGCTTTCTAAATGAGCTATTCCAATGATTTTCAAAAGCTTGGCCGCTTTGGCCCTGTCCCTCTGCGTCGCGGCCCCTGCTTGGGCCCAGATAGATATCGTCGATCTTCGGGATCGGCATGTGACCCTGGAGCACCCTGCGAAGCGGATTCTTCTGGGGTTCTATTTCGAGGATTACATGGCCGTCACCGGTCCCGGTGCGATGGATCGGGTCGTTGCCCTGTCCACCCCGGTCTGGCAAGGCTGGCGGCCCATGCAGTACGCGGCCTACGTGAAAGCGATTCCGTCCATCGCTGATCTGGTTGATGTGGGGGACACGGAATCCGGGACCTTTTCCATCGAGAAGGCGATCGCGGCCAAACCAGACCTCGCCCTTCTCGCCGCTTGGCAATACGACAGCCTGGGGGCGACCGCATCGGCCCTTGAGGAGGCAGGAATCCCCATCGTCGTCGTGGACTACAACGCCCAGACCTTGGAGCGACATTTGCGGTCGACCCGGGTGATCGGCCAGGTCATGGGGGCAGAAGACCGGGCTGAGACGCTCGCCAAGCTTTATGAGACAGCCATCACGGACACCCTGGCACGGGTGGCGACGGCGGGACCCTCTGGCAAATCCGTCTACGTCGAATTGGCCAAGAAGGGGCCGTCCGAGGTGGGCAATAGTTACGGCAAGGGGATGTGGGGCGGCATCATTGACATGGTTGGAGGCGAGAATATCGCCAAGGATCAGGTCGAGAATTGGGGACCCTTGGCGCCGGAATACGTCCTGGCCCGGCGTCCGGATGTCATCCTGCTTGCCGGATCCGAATGGACCGGCGCGCCAGAAGCCGTCTCAGTGGGCTTTGGGGCCGATCCCGCCGTGGTCAATGAACGCATGGGGGCTTATCTGACGCGACCCGGCTGGGATCAACTTCCCGCAGTCAAGACCGATGATGTCTATGCGGTCTACCATGGCGGAACCCGGACTCTGTCGGATTACGTCTACGTTCAATACATCGCCAAGATCCTTTACCCGGATGTCTTCAAGGATATCGATCCGATGGGGGAGCTGGCGCAGTTCTATCACCAGTGGCTGCCGATTGAGGCCGAAGGCGTGTTCGCGACGCGATACAGGCCCGACCAACCATGATCTCGGGCCAAACTCTGTCCTCCGGACTTCGCGACGGATACCGTCGCGAAGGTTTCCGGCGCGTCATGATTTTGGGGCTCGCCAGCGCTGCGCTGGTGGTTCTGGTGGTTCTCGATCTTTCGTTGGGCCCCTCGGGATTGACCCTGTCAGAGGTTGGGCGGGCCTTGGTCGCCGGCCCCCATGGGGAGGACCGGATGGCGGCGACCATCCTTTGGAAACTGCGCATGCCGCAGACCGCTATGGGGGTGGCTGTCGGATGTTCTCTTGGTCTCGCAGGTCTGCAAATGCAGACCATCCTGGACAATTCCCTGGCCAGTCCCTTCACCTTGGGGTTTTCCGCTGCAGCGGGTTTCGGGGCGGCCCTGGCGATCATGTTCGGGGCGTTTTTCCCCATCCCCGGTGTGGTTGTCGTTCCGGTTTTGGCCTTTACCATGACCCTGTTGGCCTGTGTCCTGGTCCACCTCGTCGCCCGGACCCGGGGCGGGACATCGGAGGTTCTGGTTTTGGCTGGAATCGCGATCCTGTTCTTCTTTCAGTCCCTGCAATCCCTCCTGCAATATCTGGCCTCGCCGGAGGTCCTGCAGCAAATTGTCTTTTGGCTCTTCGGCAGCCTTCTCAAGGCGAATTGGTCCTCGGTCGCGGTCACAACCGGAATTTTCCTGGTCTGCCTGCCCTTCGTCGTCCGGGACGTCTGGTCCCTGACGACCCTGCGCTTGGGGGAGGCGAATGCGGCAAGCCTTGGCTTGCCGGTCGCGGCCCTGCGATACCGGGCATTTACTCTCGTCGCTCTTTTGACGGCGGGGGCGGTGAGTTTCGTCGGAACCATTGGCTTCGTCGGCCTGATTGCCCCCCATCTCGCCCGGTCCCTGGCGGGAGAGGATCACCGGTTTTCCTTACCACTTGCGGCGATCATGGGCGCAGTTTGCCTGATCGGAGCTTCGGTTTTCGGCAAGCTTATTTCCCCCGGTGCGGTCATCCCCGTTGGAATCATCACTGCGGTTGCAGGCATTCCCATGCTTTTGGTGGTTATCATGCGAAAGGGAGGCACCAGCCCATGACCCTTGTTCTTCAAGATGTCGCTGTCCAGAGGGGAGGGCGGGACATCCTGTCCGACGTGTCAGCCCGGATCGATGCAGGGCGCGTGGTCGGTGTCGTGGGGCCCAACGGGGCGGGGAAATCCACGCTTCTATCGGCGATTGCGGGATTTCTGCCCTTTCGGGGACGGGTTACCTGGGAGGGGCGTCCCCTGGATCCCAGCCTTGTGGGATTCATGCCCCAGGTCAGCCATGTTCGGGCATCAATCTCCGTTCTTGAGGCGGTTTTGTTGGGGCGTCACGCCCAATTGGGGTGGCGGGTGCGGAGAGCGGATATCGATCGGGCGGAGCGGGCTTTGGAGGCCTTTGGGCTCGTTCCCCTCGCGTCCCGGGCGATGAACACGTTGTCTGGAGGTCAGCAGCAACTGGTGCTTCTGGCCCAGCGGTTGGCACGGGATCCCCGGCTCCTGGTGTTGGACGAGGCAACGAGCGCCCTGGATCTGCGACATCAAATGGTGGTTATGTCCCATGTCCGATGGTTTGCCCAGGCAAGGGGGGCAGTGGTGATCATCGCGATCCATGATCTGAACCTCGCCCTTCGTCATGCCGATGACGTGCTTTTGGTTGGTCCGGGTGGGGCCGTTTCCCACGGCGATCCGGGGCGGATCATGACCTTGGAGAACTTGCGACAGGTCTATGGCATTGAGGCGGATATCCTGATCGGACCCGGTGACCGCCCGGTGATCGTGCCCTCAGCCCTGGTTGG
This sequence comes from Rhodospirillum sp. A1_3_36, assembly GCF_047263945.1. Lineage (NCBI taxonomy): Bacteria > Pseudomonadati > Pseudomonadota > Alphaproteobacteria > Rhodospirillales > Rhodospirillaceae > Rhodospirillum > Rhodospirillum sp. A1_3_36. The sequence goes on from NZ_JBLAVB010000008.1 coordinate 12,537, forward strand.
GGGGGAAAGGAGGTCTGAGCCTTGCCCAGAACCGCAAAGGGTCGCGGACCCTTTGACCCCTTTGGTTGAGGGCGCGTCTTGAGTCAAGTTGGCCCATTTTCACGCTATTTATATAGATTCTAGAGTGCTTTCGAGATGTGGAATGTATTATTCCAGTCCCGGTTTTCCCTGACGCATTTTCTTGACGACACCTCGTTTCGTCTTGGAGTCCATGCGCCGCTTTTGGCTGTTCTTGGTGGGTTTGGTGGGGCGGCGTGGCTTGTCCCGATGGGCGGCGAGGCGCAACAGCTCGACCAGCCGCTCCACAGCCTCGCGGCGGTTGGTTTCCTGGGCACGGTGGGCTTGGGCGGTGATGATGATCACCCCATCGCTGGTCATGCGCGAGCCCGCGACCTCGGGCAAGCGCCGCTTTACATAGCCTGACAGGTTCGGAGAGTTGAGCGCATCAAAGCGCAGTTGGACGGCAGAGGAGACCTTGTTGACGTTTTGTCCACCGGGGCCGGACGCACGGATGAACCGCTCCTCCAGCTCGGATTCGTCAATAGACATGGAACCTGTGATGGGAATCATCGCTGCTTCAGCACAATAAGGGTCAGATCATCGAGCACCTTGCAGGCCCCGATGTGGGCGCGGACATCGGCGATGATTGCGTCCTTCACATCCGAGGCCGCTTTCCGGTGGTGGATTTGGCACAGCTGTTTCAGACGCTCCAGGCTATAGAGTTGGTCCCGATCGTTGACCGCTTCGGTGATGCCGTCGGTGTAGAGGATCACCATGTCACCGGGCGACAGGTCCAGGGTGTCCTCCGCCAAGTATTGGGCCAGATCATCCACCAGACCCAGCGGCATGCCCAACATCAGGGTATCCACTTCCTCAAGCCCGCCATCGGAGCGGACGATGATCAGGGTTTCATGTTGGCCGGTGAATCGCATGACCCCACCGGGGCGCCCGTCGGCGCGGGGCCTGTGGTCGATCAGGGCAAAGGTCAGGTTTTTGCCACTCTCCATCCGTTCAATATTGCCAAACAGTGAGCGGTTCAGGGTATCCAGGAGGGCAGGCATGGGCCCTTCTTCCCCTTCGGCTCCGAGCACGTTCAGGGTGCGGACGGCGGATTGGGTCAGGAGCATGACCACACCGCTTTCCAGGCCATGGCCCGTGACATCGCCGATGGCGATGCGAACGCCGCCGTTGTGTTCCAGGATATCGAAATAGTCCCCCCCCACTTCGTCTGCGGTTTCCATGAAGGTGGCGATATCCAGAGTTTTGATGCGGTCCAGCTCCTCGGGTCGAGGCAGCAGCATGTGCTGTATCCGACGGGACACATCCAGCTCCGCTCCCAAGCGCAGGTTTTCCGTGCTCAAGCGGCTATTCAGGGCGCGAATTTCCGAATGAGCTTTGTCCAGTTCCGTGAGCGCTCTCTGCGCTTCCGCCGTCTCCCTAGCCAGGATTTCTCGCTTTTCCCCTTCCAATTCGCGCATGCGCACAGCATTGCGTTTGAAGACGTCCAGGGTGCGAGCCATGGCGCCAATTTCGTCTCCGGCGTCCCGACCTTCTACCTCCCGGTCCCAATTGCCGTTGGCCATGTCCTGCATAATGGCGTTCAGGGACAGCAGGGGGCTGCGGATGCTTTGAACAATCAGGGCGTTGGCGACAAAGCCCAGGAGCAGAATGATGGCACCGACCGTGACGATGAAGGCGACGGTCATCCAGGTGCGGCTTTCCAGCTCCTGACGCAGCATCCGCTCCCGTTCCTGGGCAAGCCCCCGCAGGGCTTCGGTCGTGTCATAGATCCGTTGAAGGCTGATGAAGGCCAGGAAGCGAGACTGGCCGGCCCAGGAAGCGGCGAGTTCCCGTTGTAATTCCAAGGATGTGCGGATGACGCCAAGGCGCTCGTCCACCAGAAGCAAGGCTTGGCGTGTCTCCTCCACTCCCGTGGCGAAGGCCGCTTTGTTTACCTGGTTCCGGAAGTTCTTCAAGGAATCCAGAGCGTCTTGGGCCGTGGCCATGCGTTGGTAGACGAAGAAATCGTCCATCTGGGCAACGATGGCTTTCAGGGGGGGGCGGAGGTCAAGGCCATTGGATTGTTCTGCGGCGACGAAGGCCAGCAGACCCATCGCTTGACCGGCTTGTTCTTGGATTGATGCCTGGGTATCAGAAAGGTGGGTGGTGACCCTGCGCAGTTCATGGAACTTGTCCATGGCGTCATTCAGGGCCTCGGTCAGCGCTGAGAGGGCCAGGGCGCCAGCCTCATCCTTCAGAATGACATCCCGCAGGGCGATGGTGATCTGTCCCCGCTGGAATTCCACTTCGTCGGCAATGGCTGCGCCTCGGGAATCGGCAAAGGCTCCCAAGGCCGTCTGAAACCGGGAAGAAACCTGGGAGAGGGTTGCAATCCCCTCGTCCCGGCGGGCCAGTTCCTCGGTGGATTGACGGTAGGCACTGACGAGGTCGGCGATACGCCAGCCCGATAGGGCAATGACCACCATGGCCAGACCGTAGAAGAGGACGGCCAGGAAAAGACGCCGCCCCAGGGGCATGCGCCGCAGGGGGCGGGCCAAGCGGGATACCGGTCTTTGGCTCACTGGAAGTCCAGGGCGAGGGTCGGCATCAACCGGCGCAGGTTGACCAGGGACTTTCCCTGCCAAGCGACGGCCTTGGAGCCGACAATGGACAAGACGTGATCGTCCCGGTCCCTGGCCTCAATGACGAATTTCGACAGCATGGCGATACCCGAGCTGTTCAGGAAGTCCAGTTTCCGCAGGTCCAAGGTCAGGGTCGGATAGTGATCCAATCCGTCGCGAAGGATCTGGGCGAGGGGTTCGTACTCGGTCAAACCGTTCAGGCGCAAGGTGCCCGATAGGGTCACGCGCCCTTGCTCGTCGTCCCGCTCCACTTTGTAGGTCGCACCGTCTATCACAATCATCGTCACGTATATCCTGGCAAAAAACGGGGTTAGACGGGAATCTGTACCCATGTGGTGGCCAGGGTGTCCCCAGTGGCTGGATCTGTTTCAAAGCTCCAGCACAACCTCCCCTCATAATCGTTGATCATTGTCACGAGTCCAAGCCCCGATCCCCCCTCCTCTCCCGGGCCGTTTTCCAGGATACGCATATAGATGTCCATGGGGTCTCCTTTGCTCAATTCCTGGGCAAAGGCGGCGTAGCGGGCCTGGGCGTCGGCGCTGATGGGATTGCTGGCTTGGAAGGTGATGCGGGCGGCTTCCAGATTCAGGGTGATGGTGATGGGGTGGTCGCTCTTCGAGTCGGTATACTTCATCGCGTTTTCGAGGAGCTCGTTGGCAATGTAGCTGACAGCTCCTTTCGCCTGGGACTGGCGGGCGAGGGTGTCGCTGTCGTCTTCGGGCGAGGGGAAAAAGGTCGTGACGTAGTCCCCCAGAAAGTCGGCCGACAATCCATTGTTCCTCCAACGTTGGCGCAGAGGCAGCAGACTGGGGGAAAAGCTCAGGACCAAGCTTTCCAGGACCTGGTCGACCTCATCAATGGTGCCGATACGATCGCTCATGGGATCCTCTTCGCTGGTGGCGGGCCGTTGGGAGGCGGCTTCAACGCTGGTTTTCAACTCACAACGGTGTTGCGGGATTGGGATTTGGCTTCGTACAGCCGCTTGTCGGCCCGTTCGATCAGATCCGTCGGTCGCAGTCCCGTCGCCGGACTCATCTCGGCGACGCCGATACTGACGGTCACCCGGCCCAGGGAGGCCATACGATGGGGGATATTGGTATCGTACAACGTCTGGCGTAGCTCCTCGGCCAAGTCCATGGCACCCTCCAACGTGGTTTCGGGGAGAAGGAGGACGAATTCCTCGCCACCAATACGGGCGGGTAGGTCGGCGGGACGACGGCTGAACTGGCGCAGGATCTTGCCAAAGGTTCGCAGAACCGCGTCTCCAGCCCCATGGCCATAGTGGTCGTTATAGGCCTTGAAATGGTCCAAATCGCACATGATCAGGGAGACCATCACCCCCCCCCTTTGGCACCGCGCCCATTCCTGGCCCAGCATGCCGTCGAACATCCGCCGATTGGCGATCCCGGTCAGGGGGTCTTTGCGCGCCAAGGCTTCCACTTCCGTATAGCGTTCCAGCCACTGGGTGTCGATCTCGTCGCTATGCTCGGTGATGGTCTGGACCAGGACTTCCAGATCGTCCTTTTGCCGACTGACGGCATCCAGAACCTCTGCCAGGCGCCGTTCGGCGAAAAGGCGCTCGGACATCTCCGCTCGGAGGCGGTCATTGGCGCTGCTTAGTTCATTCTCGATCAAGTCCCCATGCTCAATGGCAAGGGACAGGGCGATCTCCAAGTCGCAGTACTGTTGCTGAATGCCAGCCAGGGCCGCGCGTAGCCTGTCCCGCTCCAATAGGAGATCCTGGTATTCGGGTACTTGGGGTGTATGGCGGGCCTGTTTGGTCATGGGGACATCATTCCAGCCAAAAGTGGCAAAAATTCTAGTGGAATCGGTTTCCATCAGCAATAAGACTATCTGTGACAGAGTCTACGTTGGATTTGTTAAGATTCCCCCCCCTCTCCTTCATTTCCATTGAGGTTCCATATGGAAAGCGAACTGGACCGTCGTTTGACCGACCTGGAAATCCGTCTGACCCATCACGAGCGGTTGGCCGAGGATCTGTCGGACGTGGTAGCCAGCCAAGACAAACTCATTGAGCATCTCACTCTCCAGGTGCGCCATCTGGCCAAGCGTCTGCGTGAGGTGGATCCTGGTCCAGACCGGTCGCCCAGCGACGACCGGCCACCCCCCCACTATTGAGCTGGATCTGTCGCGCTGTGAACCGGTTCCATTGGGGCTGTCGTGTGCTCGTCCGGGATGCCCTGGGCGAGGCGGGCTTTCATCAGGCTTTTGCGCTCCCGTTCGGATTCGCTGCGCAACTGGCCACAGGCGGCCAGGATGTCCCGTCCCCGGGGCATGCGGATCGGGGCGGAGTATCCGCCATCGTTCAGCAGCGTCGAGAATTTCTCGATGTGGCTGACCGGGGGGCATTCATAATCTGACCCGGGCCAGGGATTGAAGGGAATCAGGTTGAACTTGCAGGGGATCCCCTCGACCAGCTTGAGGAGTGCACGGGCATCGGCTTCGGAATCGTTCAGGCCCTTGAGCATGACGTATTCAAAGGTGATCCGTCGGGCGTTGTTCAGGCCCGGATAGGACCGGCAGGCATCCATCAACTCAGCGAGCGGATACTTTTTGTTGATGGGCATGATCTCGTTCCGGACCTCGTCCGTTGCGGCATGCAGGCTGATCGCCAATTTGACGCCCAATTCCTCGCCACAGCGCCGAATCATGGGCACAACGCCAGAGGTCGAGAGGGTGATGCGTCGTTTCGACAGGGCAAGACCTTCCCCATCCATGATGATTTTTAGGGCCTTGGCCACATTGTCGTAATTATAAAAGGGTTCTCCCATGCCCATCATGACGATGTTGGAGAGGATTCGGGTCTCGTCCACGGGAGAGGGCCATTCCCCATAGGCATCCCGGGCGGCCATGAATTGGCCGACGATTTCCGCCGATGTCAGGTTGCGGACCAGCAATTGTGTGCCCGTATGGCAGAATTTGCAGGTTAAGGTGCAGCCCACCTGTGAGGAGACGCAAAGTGCTCCCCGATCATCCTCGGGAATATAAACTGTCTCGGCTTCATTGCCATCTGGGAACCGAAGCAGCCATTTGCGCGTTCCGTCCGTGGATCGCTGCTCTCGCGTGACGTCTGGCCGACCGACGACACAGGTGTCGGCCAGCTTGGCACGAAGGGGCGCGCCCAGACTCGTCATTTTGGAAAAGTCAGTCTCTCCGCGATGATACACCCAGTGCCACAGCTGTTTCGCGCGGAAGGGCTTCTCTCCCAGAGAGGCGAGAAGATCGGTGAGTTCTTCACGCGACATACCAACGATGTTCACGTGGGGCTCATTTCGCGGTATAACGCGGTGCGGCTTTATATCTGTCATGTCGCGTGATATATGTCCGTTCGCTTCGCCGGGAAAGGGTTTTTCCGGTCCTGTCTTCATGGCGTTCCGCTTGCGCTCCGTGGTAAAGGTCCATTGGGATAGTTAGATGGAAACGATGGTTGGGATCATCCATTTTTATTCCAGGGTCTCATATGTCACGGGAAACGATCATATTTGTTAATCTGGGTCACGGGGTGCCACGTTACGTCATGACGGGGTTTGTCCGCCGTAATCGAGGTGATGGAGGAGAATTATCGCTATGCTCAAAAATGTCCTGATGAGTGTCGCTGCGGCCGGTCTGCTGTCCGCTTGCGCCGATGTTTGGAACTATGAGGAAGTCGGTTCCATGAACAACATGGGAACTGCCTTCGACGCTGCCCTGCAGGAAGACTATGTTGCCCTGGCCGCCCACGAACGTGGGTATGGCGATTGGGACAGCACCGCCTACTACACTCAGAAGGCCAAGGCTGCTGCTATGGGTGAGACCCCGGCTCCGACCGCCATCGAGGAGCGGGATCTGGGTGCGTACACCGACGAGCTGACCGGCGCCCGCGCCGATCTGATGGCTGTTCTGGAAGCTGGCGCTCCGGCCGCTAATCCGGACATGGCTGCCATGGCTCAAAGCAGCTTCGATTGCTGGGCCGAGGAAGCCGAAGAAGACCGCCAGCCGACCCACATCGCGGAGTGCAAGCAGAACTTCGAAATCGCGATGAACGCCCTGGTGGTTGAGGAAGTCTCCTTCCAGGTTTATTTCGGTCTGGACAGCTCCCGCCTGAGCGCCGAAGCCGAAGCTACCCTGAACGAAGCGTCCCAGCTCTTTATGACCGGTGCTCCGGCCCGCGTCGTGGTGATCGGTTATACGGATACCTCCGGTCCGGCTGACTACAACATCCTGCTGTCCCAGCGTCGCGCTGAGTCCGTCGCCCGGGCCCTGGCCCAACGTGGTATCGCGTCCGAGGTCATGACCCTGGAGGCCTATGGTGAAGAGCGTCTGGCCGTTCCCACCGCCGATGGTGTGGTCGAGAAGTTGAACCGTCGCGTGGAAATCATCTTCAAGGGCTAAGGCCTGAGAGCAAGGTGTACGGATCCTTGGATCTGAGACCTTCGACAGGAAGCGGCGCGTCCCCCAGGGCGCGCCGTTTTCTGTTGGGGGGGCTTTTGCCGCCCCTATGGTGTTGTGGGGGCTTGGCGGCTATCCCCAGGGCCATCGGGGCCAAATGGGGGCTTCGGTGGGCTGTGGGCCTGTAGGAGGCTCTTCCGGGGGGTGATGCCAAGGTGCGGTGAGTTTGGCGCATTGGCCCCAGAGTATTCCGGGATCAAGTTTGGTCGCAAAACGACCCAACTTGATCCCGGAATACTCTGGCAAACGAAACAGGGGCCGAAGCATTGCTTCGACCCCTGATCTTGGGAAACTGGTGCGCCCGAAGAGATTCGAACTCCTAGCCTTCTGATTCGTAGTCAGATGCTCTATCCAGTTGAGCTACGGGCGCATATTTGTTCCCAGTCCTAACCTACTGTAATTGCGACCCTGTCACCTGAGCCGCTGTTTTTCCCGATCCGCCGGAGCGTCTGTCTCGTCGGGAGGCCGGATATGTATCCGAACAGAATGGGGCGTGCAAGAAAATTCGGTCGCAAGCTGGATATTTTTTTCTGTGGCACCCTGTCGGGAGAAAAACCTTGGAAAGGCAAGCCAAACACACGGGGTTCAGGTCAAAACCCGCTTGTGAGCCCATAGGCCTTTGAGTACACTGCGGCAATCCAAATCCAAGCTGATCTAGTGAGTTTCCGGATAATAAGAAAAGTGCATGAATTCCAGGCGACCTGTGGATTTCTTGGTTCATCCAGGAAAGAACTAGGCCGGGCTTCGGCGGATGGAAGCGGAATCGGGTGATGGACGCGTTCTTGCCCTGGGGAAAAGGTTTTTGTCGATGGCGCTCATGAATTTGAAAAGTTTGACTGTTTTAGCGGCTGTGACCGCTCTCGCTGCCTGTGACTCGGCGACGAATACCCTTTTCCCATCTCTTGGAGGGTCTTCATCTTACCAAGGGTCGGGATTCTATTCGGGAGGGGATGGTCCGCCGCAGCTCGGAAATACATACTTTGAACCCGATGGGGTCTCGCCAGGCTCGCCGACCGGGACCTTCGTGGGACAGAAGGTTCAGGCATATCGAGCTGAGTTGAGTCAACTGCAGGAAAATATTCGGGCAGAAAACACTCAGCTTCAGGCTTTGCGGACCAAGACCATCCAGGACAGCAACGCCTACCACGAGAACGTGGCGAGCATGCGGGCGCGTTTGCAGGTGGGAACGACGCCGAGTAACCCGGTTCTGATGAACCGCTGGGAGGCGGCTCAGGGGCAGTTGGCGTCGATTAATCAGGATGTTGTCCTGATGGATCAACTGGCCCAGATGATTACCGTCAATCAAGCGACCTCCAACTATTTGCTGGACGGGATCCGCGGATCCTTCGCTATTCCGGGCGCCGTTGACGAGGATCATCGTCAGTTGCGAATCCTGGAAGACGAGACCCAGCAGACGGCAGTGCTCGTTGATCGCCTGCTGAATGAGTTGACCAGCGACATTCGCCGTCAGACCGCTTATGTGCTGGCGGAGAAGGGGAACTTGGGCACTATGGCTGTTGCCATCAAGAATGGTCAGCTCTTTGGTTCCAACACGGCACCGGGTGGGTATAGTTCGTCCTCTTCTCTCGGTTCCGGTGGCGGGTATGGTCAGATGGCGAGCAGACAGCCGATGGCAGGCACCATGGGCATGGGTGCGCCTTTGGTGGTGATCCGTTTTGATCGCCCCAATGTTGCCTTCGAGCAGCCCCTCGCCAATGCTGTCCGCTCCACTCTGTTGCAGAATCCGGATGCCGTTTTCGATGTGGTGGTTGCTTCAGGTGGCGCCACGAGCGCTGCCTCTCGTGGCGCCGAACGGGTCGTGTCGATTCTTAATCGGGCCGGAGTGGGCGGGGATCGTATTTCCGTTAACGCTGCCAATTCCGGTGGTTCCGATGAGGTTCGGGTCTTCGCGCGATAGGGGGCGTATCGTTCGATCCTTGGACAAGGGATGATGTGTCATACCAAGGTGCGGCGAGTTTCACTCCCCCGAACCTTGGAACGGTCCAGTGCCCACCGTGCCTTATGGCGCGCAAAAGCCCACCGTGCCTTATGGCGCGCGAAAGCCCGCCTAGCGTTTGAATGCAAGAAAAACGGCATAGGGGGGCAGTCCGTGTCGCTTGGTATAAGGTTGAAGTGAAAAGCGCCGCTCAGTGATGGGTGGCGCTTTGTTTTGATGGATGCGCAAAACCGCGAGACGACGGTCACAGGACACGACACTGTCTTGTCCTTTTTGGGCGATTGCCCAAGCCCATTTGGGGGCTAATGCCCCCAAACCCCCCCTTTTTTTAGCCTGGGGTCTGGGGCCTTTCGGCCCCAGTGGGGGACGGGGCAAAGCCCCGTGACGGGAAAACACCCTCTGTCGTGTCCCGTGGACGACGGCGGATGTATTGCTACCAAGCGGCCACGGTTCCATCAGACCGGGGGTCGGAGGCCCCTTCCATGGTGCCATCCGTATGGAGGACCAGGGCCCCGGCGTGGCCCATGATTTCGTCGAAGGGAGCGACCATGGTCAAAGCGTGTCCCTTCGCACGCAGGGCATCCAGGATGGTACTGTCGAAGCGATCTTCCACCTTTAGATCGTCCGCCGGGCCACTCCAGCTTCTCCCCAGGGCCCAGCGGGGGGCGGTGATGGCCGCTTGGAGGTCCTGACCAAACAGGGCGTGACGGGCAAAGATGGTCGCCATGGTTTGAGGCTGGCCGTCCCCCCCCATCGTGCCAAAGGCCATGACACGGCCATCCCGGAGCTTGGCCAGCGCTGGGTTGAGGGTGTGAAACGGCTTCCGTCCAGGGGTTAGCGGATTGATGGATTGAGGATTGAGCGAGAAGGCAAAGCCACGGTTATGCCAAAGGACACCCGTATTTTTCAGGACGACACCCGATCCGAAGGCTTGATAGACGCTTTGTATGAAGCTGACAGTCCGGCCTTCGCTGTCGACTGCAGCCATCCAAATGGTGTCACCATCCGTGGACAGGGGCGGCCAAGGACCGGCGTGATTGGGATTGGTCTGGGCCGATAAGCCATCAAGGACTTGACCCGACAGGTAGGTTGCAGCGTGGACCCCCATGAAGCGGGGGTCGCAAATCTTATCGTCTCGGACCCGATAGGCGATTTTTGATGCTTCGACCATGGCGTGGATAAACTCCGCGCCTTCTGCGGACTTTATACCTGCGCGTTGGAACAAGCCTAAAAGCATCAAGGTGGTTAACCCCTGGGTCGGTGGGGGCGTGCCGTGGACGACGGCATTGTCGAGTGCCAGGGCCAGGGGGCGTCGGCGGACCGACCGGTGACGGGCCAAGTCTTCTGCGGTGACGGGGCAACCTGCGTCCTTTAAATCGGTGGCCACGACCTGACCCACAGAGCCCCGATAGAAGCTGTCGAGCCCTTCCCGCGCAAGGATTTCCAAGGTATCGGCCAGGGCTGGATTGCGTTGGACGGCTCCAGCTTTGGGGACGCGACCATCCGGGGAAAGGAACTGGGCGGAAAATCCTGGTTGGTCCTTCACCGCGCCTAGGACGCGACGGAGGGCCCGTTCCTGGGAATGGGAGACGGAGAACCCGTCCCGGGCCAAGGTGATAGCCTCAGTCACCAGGCGGGATAGGGGAAGGGTTCCCCCCCAACGCAGGGACAGATCCAAGGCGGACTGCCAACCGGACAGGGTGCCAGCTACCGTGCAGGCGGCTAAGGGGCCTTGGGCTGGGACCTTGGTTTGTCCCTTTTCCTTATAGGCCTCGATTGTCGCCAATGCGCCTGCAGCGCCGCTGGCGTCGATGGAAACGGGAGGGCGACCCGGTTCATGGATGATCCAGAAGCCGTCGCCGCCGATCCCATTCATGTGGGGGTAGACAACGGCGCAGGTGCTTGCTGCGGCGATCATCGCCTCGATGGCATTTCCCCCTTCGCGCAAAATGGCGAGTCCCGCCTGTGCGGCGAGGTGATGGGGTGCGGTCACCATGCCGCGTCTGGCCAACCTGGACGTCAGCATTGCTAGTTCTTCCTTGAAAGAAAACAAAACAAAGAGGGCTTATAATCCCCGAGGGCTGGGGATGCGTCCAGATCAAACCGTATGAAATGTGAAACAGGGACTGATACCAAGGTGCGGTGAGTTTGACACACCGCACCTTGGAAGCGGCCAAGTGGCCGCCGCGCCTTATGGCGCGTAAAAGCCCGCCTGGCGTTTGAACGCAAGAAAAGCGGCCAGGGTTTCAACACGCGCCGCTTGGTATGAGTGGATAATGGGCCCTGAATTCAATCTTCTGTATGACGTGGTACCATGGGAGCGAGAGGGGGGCAGTTTTCCGACCAACCGGTCGTCTGGGGGTGTCTTCTGCCGGGGTGCTCCTTGCCATTGCTCCCGTAGCATGGACCGGAGTACAACCTTCCCCTCGTTTCGTTCCATCCGATTTGACACATTCCAAGGAAGCCCTCTCCATGGACAATACCGATTTCCATGATCCCTATGAATTCCCCATCAGTTGGGATGTTTTTCACCTGAATACGGTGAAACTGGCTGAAAAGCTGATGGCCAAGGGACCCTTCAAGGGCATCGTTGCGATCACGCGCGGGGGATTGATCCCGGCATCGATCATTGCCCGCGAATTGAATATTCGCGTCATCGAAAGCGTGGGGATGAAATCCTACACGGATGGCCGTCAACGGGGATCTCTGCGGATCCTCAAGGAAATGAACAGGGATCTTGTGGGCGATGGCGAGGGATGGCTGGTCGTCGATGATTTGGTGGACAGCGGAGTCACCGCCAAGGCGGTCAAGGAGTTGATCCCGAAAGCCCATATGGCGACGGTCTACGCCAAGCCCGAAGGCCAACAGCAGACCGACACCTTCGTTGTGCCTGTGCGCCAGGATGTTTGGCTGATTTTTCCCTGGGATGCCCGGGTGGTGCGGGTCGATCCCCTGATTATGCTGCAGGACAATCTCGAGAAGGTCGAACGGTCGACTCATAAGGAAGGAGAGGTCTGATCGTGTGTCCGCCTTCCCCGGAAGAGACGGAGAAGGCGGACATTCGATTACAGGCCGATATTGTCGATCAGCCGGACCTTGCCGAGCATGGCGGCGATGAACAGGCGGGCATCGCCGTCCGGTGCCTCGTCGAGGGGAGCCAGGGTCTTGGAATCGCGGAGTTCCAGATAGTCAACGCTGGAGAAGCCGTCCTTGAGCAGCTCTCCTATCCCCCATTCCAGACAGTCACTGACCTCCGCACCGCCTAGGATGTCGGCCGCCACCCGCCGCAGGGTGCGGTTCAGGGCCGGGGCGATGGCCCGCTGCTCGGTGGTGAGATAGGCGTTGCGCGAGGACATGGCCAAGCCGTCATCCTCCCGGACGACGGGTGCACCCAGGATCTCTACGGGGATATCCAGATCTCGGGCCAAGCGCTTAAGCACCTGAAGCTGCTGGTAGTCCTTCTCGCCGAATACGGCCACATCGGGCAGGCAGCGCATCAGTAGCTTGGTCACCACCGTAGCGACTCCCTGGAAATGGCCCGGGCGGCGGTCGCCGCAGAGACCACGGGAGACGCCCTCCACGGTGACCATGGTGGAAAAGCCATGGGGATACATGGTCTCCACGGTGGGGGTGTAGAGGAGGCTTGCCCCGGCGGCAGCGAGTTTGGCGGCATCGGAGGCTTCCTCTCGCGGGTAGGCAGCGAAGTCCTCATCGGGTCCGAATTGGGTCGGATTGACGAAAATGCTTGCCACAACGCGGTCGGTCTTCTGCAGGGCAAGGCGTACCAGGGAGAGGTGACCGTCGTGCAGGGCGCCCATTGTGGGAACCAAGCCGACTCGGAGGCCCTCGGCGCGCCAGCCGGTAATGGTCGCGCGCAGATCGGCGGTTTCCCGCGCTATGGGAAGGGACTCGCCACCGGAGAGGGGGGAGGCCTGGGACGTCTGTGTCATGATAAGGATGTCTCGCTTGCCCAGGGGGAGCGGCGCAATGATGGGGGGAGTCTCCAGCGCCTGCTTCACGGTCTTGTTTCTGGGGACTATCGAATGGAGTTGGTCGGAAGCGGGGGAGCGGGAAGGCGGGTGGATTCGCCTATGGGGTCCTCCTCCTTTCCGCCCCCGGTAGCAGCAACCGGGCTGAGGCCGAAGCAATGTTCCGGCGCAGGGAAGCGGCGGGCTCGGACGTCCTCGGCATAGGTTTGAACGGCCTTGTCAACATCCTCCGCCAGATTGGCGAAGCGTTTGACAAATTTGGGTTTGAATTCGGTGAACAGTCCCAGGACATCCTCTGTCACCAGAACCTGTCCATCGCATTGGGGGGAGGCACCAATGCCGATGGTGGGGACGGCGATTGCCTGGGTCAGGTGGGCCGCGACGCTTTCGAAGGTGCCTTCGACGACCAGGGCGAACGCTCCGGCCTGTGCGATGGCCTGTCCATCGGCGATAACGGTCGCTGCCTCGCCTTCTGTCCGACCTTGGGCACGGAAACCGCCCATGGAATGCACCATCTGGGGCTTCAGGCCGACGTGGCCCATCACGGGGACGCCCCGTTGGGTCAGGAATGCGACGGTTTCGGCCATTTCCACACCGCCTTCCAGTTTCACAGCGGCGGCGCCGGTCTCCGACAGGATGCGGGCGGCGTTGCGGAAGGCCTGTTGAGGGCTTTCCTGGTAAGACCCAAAGGGCATATCCACCACCACGACGGCTTTGCTCGAGCCGCGGACGACGGCTTGGCCATGGGCGATCATCATCTCCAGAGTCACCGCATGGGTGGTGGGCAAACCATAGACCACCATGCCCAGAGAATCCCCAACCAGCAGCAGGTCCACATGGGGATCGAGCATGTTGGCCATGGGCGCGGTATAGGCGGTGAGGCAAACCACCGGATCGGCGGCCTTGCGTTGCATGATGTCGCGGACGGTGAGACGCCGGCCGACAGGCTGGGTGACGCTCATCGTGCTCCCCTCCCTTCGGTCAAATCCAAATTTCCAGAGCGACGATTGGAAAACGGGATAGGGATTTCCAACCGAAAAACGCTCCAACGGAGTCAGTCTCAATCACACCAGGAGTCAAATCCTGAGTTTGATTTCGGCAAACCGACCTTGGGCTGTCTTGTAGCTCGCCGCAGTCTAAAGGAAAAGCGAGATTCAGGCGAACCCATGAGCAATTTCGCGAGGGGCGACAGATCCTTTCGCGACCAGTCAGCAGGGATTGGGGCGTCTTGATCCGGCCGGTCTGGTTCTCGCGAGGGCTGTGTGCGCCGGAGCGGTTCTTTAAAAGCCGCCGTCGGCGATTTGGCGCAGGGCGGCAGGATCCCTTAGGGCCACGGTGCTGGGATTGGGCAGTTCCAGCAGACCGGAGACCTTGAACTTGGTCAGGGTCCGGCTCACGGTCTCGATGGTTAATCCCAGATAGTCGGCCACGTCGGATCGTCCCATGGGGATCAGCACGGGACTGGCTGAATCGCCCCGTTCCACCGCCCTTTGGGACAGGGATAAAAGGAAGGAGGCAAGCTTTTCCGGAGCACTTTTCCGTCCCAGAAGCAGGGTGTGCTCGTGGAAATGGGCCAGCTTGATCATCGATCGACGCAGCACTTCCCGCGCCAGGGTGGGGGCGTTCGGGTAGAGCTGTTCCATCTTTGCGACGGGGAAGCGGCAAAGGCTGGTCATGGTGATCGCTTCCGCCGTATAGCCGTGCAAGCCGTTGGGGGAAAATCCAAACAGGTCTCCCCGGAAGAAGAAGCCGGTGATTTGGCGGCGTCCATCGGCCATTAACTTGTAGATTTTTACCGCACCGGAGAGGGGGGAGTACAAATAATTGGCGGGATCCCCCTCGTTGAACAGGGTCTCTTGGGGGGTGGCGCGGATGCAGCCTTGGATCGCCATGAGACCGCGAAACTCGCTTGCTGGCAGGCCGTGACAGAAAGCCAAATCTCCCAGGTTACATTGTAGACAGGCGTCGTTGCTGTCCCGTCCGCAATTCTCCCGGAAACGGCTGTCTTGGATGGCTCTGTCACCATCAACACCTAGGGCGATACGACCTGCCATGGATACCTTCGTACTTCCAATTCCCTGGGGGGATATCCCTATGATTCGGAGCGTTTTCCCCGCTTAACGCGATCGGTTCCGCTTGCATTGGGATAAAAGACATTCCTGTCTTTCCATTGATCCACATCAAAAACGGACTCTAAGGGGTGTGACCGAGGGACGCCAGTCCTAATTGGATTCGTCGTCTTTGGGGTGGTTGTCCTTGTGGGTATTTTCTGTCGGAGCGGGAGGAGGCGGGATGTCGTCATCTTCGAAAAGAATACGATGGGCGGCTCCATCCAGATCCTCAAACTGCCCGCTTTTCAAAGCCCAAAGGAAGGCGCCAAGGCCGATGCCGCCCATGCCGAGTGCGATGGGAATCAGGTAAAGCAAGATGTCCATAGGTAGGCCTCTTCCTTGTATGGGGCTTCTGCATAGATCAAACCGTCCTAGAGCATGTTGCGTGAAATGTGATTCACGCAACATGCTCTAAACCTCTGACATTGAAGCAAATCGTCGTCTCAATCTGTTCCGGATTGCTCGGGATTTGCTCTAAATCGGAATCGATTTAAGGCGGGTAATGAGATCTAGATTCAACAGGGTGAACATCGAGTGGACCGGAAAACCGGTGCCTCCTTTTCCGCTCGATGCTCTAATCGCGGTTGTTTGCCCGGGTCAGGCGCAAGGCGTTGAGGATCACGACTACGGAGGACCCGCTCATCGCCACCGCCGCGATCAGGGGCGTGACCAGTCCGGCCACAGCCAGGGGAATCGTCACAAGGTTATAGGCAAAGGACAGTCCGAAATTCATGCGAACAAGGCCATCAGCCTGGTGGGCGACGTCCATCGCTTCCAGAATGGGAGCCAGACGCGTGCCTTGGAAGATGACATCAGCAGCCGTTTGAGTCACATCCACCGCACTGGAGGGCGACAGCGAGACCAGGGCCGCAGCCAGAGCCGGGGCGTCGTTCAGGCCGTCACCAACCATGGCCACGCGTTTGCCATCTTGGGCCAGGGCAGTCAGGCGGGCGACCTTGTCCCCGGGGCTTTGGCCTGCGCTCCAATGGTCGATCCCGACGAGGTGAGCCACCTCCGACACCGCTTCGGAGCGATCGCCAGAGAGAAGTTCCACGGACAGGCCTCGGGCCTTCAGCCTGGCGATGACCTCCCGGGCGTCGGATCGGGGGGCATCAATGAAGGCGAAGCGGGTGGTTGGGTGTCCCGGACGGGAAAACCAGATTTCCGGCCCCGTCGTCTGGTGCTCGTCTGAGATCGGGTCGACATCATCGGGGAGTCCACAGAACGCACGGCTCCCTAGGCGCTCCTCTCCCCCTTCGATGGGGCGGGACAGGCCCTGTCCGGGATGTTCACTGACCACGGAGGCCGTGTCCCTAGCGCCTCCCGCCGCCCGGACGAGGGCGCGGGCGAGGGGGTGGTGACTGTTTGCCGCCAGAGTCGCGGCGGCTGTCAGATCCTCCGTCGACCAGGAAACATTGTCTCGGATCAATTCGGGGCGACCTTCGGTCAGGGTGCCGGTTTTGTCGAAGACCAAATGGTCGACGGTGGTCAAGCGCTCCAGGGCCGTGGGGGATTTGACCAGGATTCCCTTGCGCAGCAGGCGGCCTGTGGCGACCACCTGAACGACGGGGACGGCCAGTGCGAGGGCGCAGGGACAGGTGACAATCAACACCGCCGAGGCGATCAGCAGGGCTTGCTGCCAGGGCGCATCCATCAAGAACACCCAGCCCAGGAAGGTGGAGAGGGCCATCAGGTGAACCACGGGCACATAGGCTCGGGCGACTCGGTCGGCCAGGGCCACATAGCGGGCGCGTCCCTGTTCGGCGACCTCCATCATGCGGACGATTTCTGCGAGCAGGGTGCCTTCCCCCACTGCCCCGGCGGTGACCCGCAGGGGAGCCGTCAGGTTGACGGTGCCTGCGAAGACCGGGGAGCCGGGTTCCACCGACTCGGGAAGGGTTTCGCCGGTGAGCAGGCTGGTGTCCAGATCCGAGCGGCCTTCGGCCACCGTTCCGTCTACGCCGATCCGCTCTCCTGCAGCGACAAGGATGGTTGCGCCGGCCTCAACCCGGGCCGGGGGCATGTGCTCGACCGTTCCGTCGTCCCGGGCGACGGCCACGGATCCGGCGCCCAAAGTTAAAAGATGTTCCGCTGCGGATCGGGCTCGGCCCCGGGCGCGCAGGTCCAGGTAGCGGCCCACCAGCAGGAAGAACAACAGCATGACGGCTGCGTCGAAATAGGCATGCTGGCCCTGGTTGGCTGTCTCCCACAGACTCATGCCCGCAGCCAGGGCGACGGCCAGGGTGATGGGCACATCCATATTGCCCCGGCCCGCGCGCAGGGCCGTTATGGCCGAGCGGGCAAAGGGGCGGATGGCATAGAGGATCGCCGGAATGGCGATCAGGGCCGAAATCCAATGGAAAAGCGTCCGGGTCGCCGTGTCCATGTCTCCGCCGAACCAGATGGAGACGGAAAACAGCATGACATTGCCCGAAGCGAACCCGGCAACAGCCATGGCCCGTAAGAGGGCCTTTTCCTCCCGTTGGGTGGCCTGATCCAAGAGGGCCGGATCATAGGGTACAAGGCGGTACCCCACCTTGAGGACCGGTTCGAGAATGGTATTCGCTCCGCCGTCCGGACCGGTGCAGGGATGGGGCTTGAAGCGCAGGGTCAGGCGCCGGGTGGTCATGTTGAGGCGAGCCTGGGTCACGCCAGGTTGGCGTTTTAACAGGCTTTCGATCAGCCAGACGCAGGCCGCGCAATGGAGCCCTTCCACCATGAGGTGGAGAACCGCCTCCTCTCCCCGTCCTTCTTTGGCCGGTTCCATGCGCACATGGGCGGAAAAGTCGGCGCCCTCAACCTCCTCGGGTTTCAAGGCCCGGGTCTCCGGGTCCAGGCACCGGCGCTGGTAATATTGGGACAGGCCCGTGCCCTGAATCAAGGCATGGGCGCCCTGGCAGCCGACGCAACAGAAGTCGGGAGCGGCAGGGCCGTCCGTTGGCACGGGAAGGCCGCAATGCAGGCAGTCGGTCATGGCCTTGCCAGACGGAGAGGGCTCACGGCGTCAGGATGAAGCGGTCACGCATGCGATAGGCGGCGTCCCGCTCCTCCAGCTTGGCTACAACGCGAACTTCCCATTGTCCCTGGAAGGGCAGGGTGACCGGGGAGGTCCAGTAGCCGTCCGTATTGGCGTGGAGGGTCATGGTCTGGTCGTAACCCGACTGTGTCGGGCGCCGGATCTGGGCGGTGACGCTCATGCCCCGCAGCACCGGCTGACCGGCCTCGTCCAGGAATTGGGCGTTGATTTTGGCGGGCCAGGCGCCGTCGGATCCACCGGGTAGGCCGTCCAGGGTGATCGCACCACTCCAGCCCAGAGCCTCTTGAGCCCGGGCGGCGGCGATCTCCTTGTTATAGGCGACCCCGTCATCATAGGCGGTGGTCGAGACCAAGCCGTTAAAGGTGCTGGTGGCGAAATACAAAAGGGTCAGGTTGACCCCCAGGACGATGCCGAACGCCCCAACGAAAATATAGGGGTACCACCACCCCTTCTGTCGAACCTTGGCCATCCGCTTTCTGCCTCATGTGATGGGGGCCCCTCTGAACGGGAGCCTGAAAATAAGGGCGGGGCCATCTTTACCGTGGCCCTCGCCCGCTTATGCGATGCCTTGCGGTCTTCCTGTTGACGGCCAATTGTGTCAAAGGCAAGACGGCGAGGTGTTCCGAAGATTAGAGTGTCTTTGATGCCAATTTGATCTCGGAGACTCTAGTGGGGACCGGCGAACAGGGTGTCGTAGTCGATCGACTCCCCGGTTTCCTTGTTGATGAGCACGAACTCCAGATCCGATGTTGCGCCATCCAGGGATGCCCGGGGGGCCGAGACGTAAATCCGGAAGGTGCCGACCCGGTCGCCCTGCACGGGCAAGTCGACTTCCTTCACTTTCCCGTTGGTGACACCGAGGACTTCCATGGTTGCCCCTTTGACACCCCGAGTGGTCAGGACGAAGTCGTTGTTCACCCGCTCCATGTTCAGGATCTTGAACGTATAGCCGTTGCGGATCGACCCATCGGACATGGGAACGAACAGCGGGCTGCGCTCATGCAGGACGTTGACTTCCAGGCGGGACCGGGTGGCCAGGCTGGTTGCCATCAAAGCGCAGACCAGCACCAGGACCACGGTGTACAGGATGGTCCGGGGACGGATCAATTTGGTGGGCTCGGGCTTGCCTTCTGCCCGGGCGTTCTGGTTGGCCACGGAGTCATAGGTGATCAGGTCCGTGGGCAGGTTGAACCGCTTCATGACCGAGGCGCAGGCATCCACACAGAGACCGCAGCCGATACAGCCGATCTGTGTTCCTTCGCGAATATCCACGCCGGTAGGGCAAACCTGGACGCAAAGGCCGCAGTCAACACAATGGCCGCGCTGGGAAAAGTCGGCATCCTTTGAATACTTGCCCCGGGGCTCTCCCCGCCACCGTTCATAGGTCACGATGAGGGAGTGCTCATCCATCATGGCCGACTGGAAGCGGGCATAGGGGCACATGTAGATGCAAACCTGTTCCCTGGCAAAGCCCGCCATGACATAGCATCCGCCGCCGACCACGGCGATGGCGCCATAGGTGGCCGCGCCAGCTTTCAGGGTGAAGATCTCCGCCAGGGCTGTCCAGGGGACCGGTTGGAAGTACAGGGAGAAGCCAATGCCCACTGCCAGGGAAATAGCCAGCCAGATGATGTTCTTAAGGGCCTTCTTCGCCAGCTTCTCTCCGTTGGTCTTGCTATGGTCCAACTTGATGCGGCTGTTGCGTTCGCCTTCTACTTTCCGCTCGACCCACACAAACAGGTCGGTGAAAACGGTCTGGAAGCAGGCGAAGCCACACCAGACCCGTCCGGCCAGGGCGGTGGCGTAGAACAGAGTAATGGCGGCGATGATCAAAAGGCCGGTCAGATAATAGACTTCCTGCGGCCAGATCTCGATGAAGAAGAAATAAGCCTTGCGACCGGGCAGGTCGATGAAAATGGCTTGGTCTGGCGCGTCACCCGACCGGGTCCAGCGGATCCAAGGACCAACCCAGAACACGGTCAGCAGGATGCCCATCATCCACCACTTGATGTTCCGGAAGACGCCGGAGATCGAGCGGGGATAAATCTTCTGGTAGAGTTCGTACATGGAGTTGGATTTCGCCACGGGCTTTACCCCCTTGGCAACGCGGTCCTCGTCCTTTTTGGCCTCGTCCATCTTGGTCTTGCCTTCGCCGGGATCGACCGCTTCGTTCACCACAGACATCGTCCAGAAAGCCCCTATATCGAGTGCGGATTGGTGTGTGCAGGCGCATCGCCAGAGCCGCCGATGAGGAGGAAACTTCGGCAGTATGTCCGAAGTTATTGGGCCGGTTGTCTCTCCTGCCCGCTCTTCCCGGTCCTTTTGGCATGCGCCGCAGAAAAGCGTCGCCGCTCAAGACTCGCCCCCTCCGTTTTCCTTGGCTGATTCCCTGTTTTGGAATCTCCCCCCCTTGGAACGGACGCAACGGCCTGATCTTCGGACGCCTCAAAAGCGTCTTAGGGCGGAAAGCCCCACACCGGCAATGATAATTGTCATGGGCGATATAGTCCATAAGGGCCTCCCCCCACAAGGGTGAATGGCAGGGGGGCGGTATTGAGAAGGAAGGGGGGGTACCTCCTGCGGAAAGGGGGTGGCCTTTCAGGTGTAGGCTTTTGCCTGGAGAGCTAAGCCTCTGGTGAGCTTGTTTTTCCTGGTCTATGGCTCGATAATTCCTAGAATCAATAGGCGTGAAGGGGAAAATAGATCCTATGGGCGAAACAACCATACTCACCGCTGCCGATGGCCATCGGTTTGCCGCCTATGTTGCCGAACCACAGGGGCAGGCCAAGGGGGGGCTTGTGGTCGTCCAGGAAATATTTGGACTGAATCCCCATATCCGTGACGTCTGTGATCGGTGGGCCGCTGACGGTTTCTTGACCTGTGCGCCAGCCTTGTTCGACCGGGTGGAACGGGGCGTGGAATTGGACTATGACGAAAAGGGAATGGCCCAGGGGAGGGCGATTCGCACTGAATTGGGTTGGGAGCTCCCCCTTCTGGACCTGACCGCAGCGCATCAGGCGGTGGAGCGGGCCGGGAAATGCGGGGTTATCGGATTCTGTTGGGGAGGCTCCCTCGCATGGTTGGCGGCTTGTCGCTTGGGCTTTTCTGCGGCGAGTTGTTACTATGGCGGCCAGATCGGTGATTTTATCGAGGAAACGCCCGGATGCCCCGTGGAGATGCATTTTGGCCGACTCGATCCCCTGATTTCGACCGAGGTTGTGGCCAAGATCCGCGCTGCGGAGCCACCGGACACGGTTATTTATGACTATGAGGCCGGGCACGGCTTCGTCTGCGATCGCCGGGACAACGACTTCAAGCCGGAGAGTGCCGCCTTGGCCAAGGAGAGAACTCTGGCCTTTCTGACCCAAGCCCTGGCCTAAGCCCCCATGGCTGAAGAACGGAATACACCACCGGGTCGGCGACCCCGGCGCGATGGCCGCAGAAATCCCAGTGATGGGTTGTCTGGTGGTCCACAGGGCGTCGATGACGGGGTGGATGGGGATTCGCTTCCTTTGGTATCCGACTCCGACTCCGATTCCTCTTTGGGAAGGGGGACAGCTTGGATTGAAGCCGAGGAACGGCATGCGGCCGCCTCCATCGGGGAGGATGGGTTGGAGAGCTTGTCCGATCCTTCTGTTGACGGTCTCGGTGACCGGCCCGTGGGGGGAGGGCGCCCTGGGTGGGGCGTCGGTGTCGAGACCACCCGGCATTCTGCCAGAAGAGTTCTGCCGAAGGACGATGTGGAAACCCTATTCAAAGGGGGGCGCTCGTCCGGCTCGGTAAAAACCCCCTTTAAGGAAGAAGACGACAATAAGGAAGTGAAGGGGTGTCTGATCGTGCTTCTGCTGGCTGCTGTGGCGGCGGGGGGGTGGTTTTTGTTCGACCAATTCGGGGGGGCAGGTGAGAAGACGAGCCCGGTGAAGCGAACGGCACCCCCTATCACGCAGGTCGAGGCCATCAAGGAAAAGACCGTGGTGGATACGCCTCGGCCGTCCGCTCCAGCCGCTCTGGCGCGCAAACTCGTCGCTCCTTCGGATGAACCTGAGGGGGGCACCAAGGGGGAGTCCGATCAGCAAAACCTGGCCGCGGTGCTGGGAATGCCCGGAGCGGAAGGAGAAGCTTTGGACAGTATGATCCTAAGCCAGGAGGGGGTGGATGTGAATTCCGTCTGTTATAACGGGCAACCGGCCCGTCGTGTGCCCAGTCTTTATGGTTTGCCCGGTGGCTTTGCCATCACCTACGCGCTCACCCCGACCGGGGGACCCCGATTGGAGTTCATGCCCCCTACGGTGGACCTGTCAAAGGATGTATTGTACTACGCGGCTTTTGGTGATCCCCAGGTCAAGGGGTTTGAAGGGAACCGGTCCCGCACCGTGCCCAACCGACCTGCGGCCATACAGCGGGTGATCTTGGCTTGGGTTGCAGGTATCGCCAATGGTCCTTGTGATAGCGGCACCTTGCCTTAGAGCATGTTGCGTGAATCACATTTCACGCAACATGCTCTAAACCTCTGAAATTGAAGCAAATCGTCACGCCTACGGCGTGCGTTCCGCCCGTCGCAATCTGTTCCAGATTGCTCGGGATTTGCTCTAATACCCTCCCAAGCGCAGGACCAGAGCGCAGAGTACGCCTGTCATGGCGGCATTGAGGTAGAGGCCCCGCCAGACGAGGGCCAGGGCATAGACACCGGCCAGGGCTCCCGTGGCAGCGGCGATAATGGCCACCATACCTGGGTTTTGGGCCAGTTGGGAAATGGCCAGGGCGGCGATCACCGCCCAAAGACCGACCACAGTCAGAGAGACCGGTTTGGGAAACAGATCGTAGGTGCCGTCCCGGACGGCGAAAAGGGCGGCGGCTGTCGCCAGACAAAGGGGGGCACTCCAGGCGAAAACGCCGGTTTCCGTAGCAGGCAGGATGGGGGTCAGGACGAGGCCTGCGATCAGCCATTGGCCAAGGGCGGCATTGGCCGGGTCGGCCCGCTCCGCCCAGAGACGCCGAACGGCTGGATAGGCGAAAATCCAGCAGGGCCAAGCCAGAGCGGGCAGGGCAACCAGCGCCAAAGACAGAGGTTCTCCGGGCCAAAGGGCCTGCCCCAGGGTACCATCGGGTAGGGTGGCGAGCCAGGGGGCAACCAGGGCTGCCAGGAAGATCACGCCGGGGAAGGGGCGCAGGGGCACCAGCCAGCCCGCTCCGGTTCGGGCGACGCCCTTGGGGCGGAAGGCCAAGAGACCTGCCATGACCAGGGCAATAAGCGGCCAAGCCAGACCCTGGGTGAGCAGGGCCAATCCCAAGAGGATCCAGAAACCGTGACACTGCCACAGGGCCAATGGGGGGCCCCCATGGGCCTGGTGGAAGGCGCGGACCAGGACATGGATCAGGGCCAGGCCAACGGCGAGTCCCGGGGCCGTGGCGCCCGCCTGGAGTCCCACCTCCCCCAAAGCCAAGGTCGCGGCAAAAAGGATCGCAGCCACCAGGGCGAGGGGGCGGTTCAGCAGGACCCGACCGGTTTGATGGAGGATCAAGACCGCGAGGAGGGCGCAGAGGGCCGAAGGCAGTCTATGGGGCCAGAGGGAGTCGGAGAGGAGGGAGCCTGTGGCATGCATCGACAGCAGACCCAGCCAATGGGCGGCGGGGCTGGACACAGGCTCCATCTGGTGCAGGGCCAGGGCCTGGGTTACGGCCACGAAAGCCTCTTCTCCGCTGCCGTTGGGCAAGGGGGAAATCAAACCATGGGCCAGGAAAAGGGCCGTCAACAAGGCGAGCAGGAGATGGGGGCGCCAACCGGTGAGCAAACGATACATGGACTGGAGAACTCCGGGGAAAGGGATGCCGGGCGGCATTGAACCCGCGTTCCCTAGATAGGGCCATGACATCCGTCATGCATCCCCTCCTATGGTCCCCTCCTAAGGCCTCTTCCCCCAGGAGTGCCGTTGAAAACGCGGAACCCCGCGCCGGTTTGGGGGCGCGGGGTTCGGAGACTGCGGTATCCGGCGTGATGGGACCGAATTAGCGGGTGGGAATGGGCGTCTCGCCGCTGTAGTCGTAAAACCCCTTGCCGGTCTTGCGACCGAGCCACCCGGCTTCGACATACTTCACCAGCAGGGGGCAGGGGCGGTACTTGGTGTCCGCCAGGCCCTCGTGCAAGACATGCATGACCGCAAGGCAGACGTCCAGGCCGATGAAGTCGGCCAACTCCAGGGGACCCATGGGGTGGTTGGCGCCCAGTTTCATGGCGGTGTCGATGGCGTCGACCGAGCCTACGCCTTCGTACAGGGTGTAGACCGCTTCGTTGATCATCGGCAGGAGAATGCGGTTGACGATGAAGGCGGGGAAATCCTCGGCGGAGACCGGGGTCTTGCCCAGCTTCAGGGTCAGCTCACGGATTTGGGCGAAGGTTTCCTCGCCGGTGGCGATGCCGCGAATCAGCTCGACCAGCTTCATCACCGGAACCGGGTTCATGAAGTGCATGCCCATGAACCGCTCCGGACGGTCCGTGGAGGCCCCCAGGCGGGTGATGGAAATGGAGGAAGTATTGGAGGCTACGATACATTCGGGCTTCAGCTCAGGGCAGAGTTCGGCGAGGATCTTGCGCTTGACCGATTCGCTCTCCGTGGCGGCTTCCACCACCAGATCGCTGTCGGCGAAGGCCTTCATGTTCGTGGCGGTGACGATGCGCTCCATGGTGGCGTTCACATCGTCTTCGGAGATCTTGCCCTTGGAGGCCTGACGGTCCAGGTTGTTGCGAATGGTGACCTTGGCCTTTTCCAGGGCTTGGGCATTCACGTCCATCAACACAACCGAATAGCCTGAAAGCGCGCTGACATGCGCGATACCGTTGCCCATCTGTCCGGCGCCAATAACGCCAATCTTCTCGACCATGCTTCAGCCTTTCGCTTTTGGAGCGGTTCGGCTCCAAGGGGAATCCCTGGAACCTGGATCAGGTCCTTGGATGGTTGACCCGCCGCCCGGAGGTGGCGGGTCCTGACCTTTTCTTACTTATCCAGTTCCGCAGTCAGCTCGGGAACGGCCTGGAACAGGTCGGCGACCAAACCGTAGTCGGCCACCTGGAAGATTGGGGCTTCCTCGTCCTTGTTGATGGCCACGATGACTTTGGAGTCCTTCATGCCCGCCAGATGCTGGATGGCGCCAGAGATGCCGACGGCCAAGTACAGTTCGGGGGCGACGATCTTGCCGGTCTGGCCGACCTGATAGTCGTTGGGCACATAGCCGGCATCCACCGCAGCGCGGGACGCACCGACAGCGGCCCCGAGCTTATCGGCCAGCGCCTCGATCAGGGCAAAGTTCTCGCCTGATCCCATGCCACGGCCACCGGAGACGATGACCCGGGCGCTGGTCAGCTCCGGACGTTCGGACTTGGAGAGCTCCTGGCTGACGAAGGAGGTCAGAGCCGGATCGGTGGCTGCGGCCACGTCTTCAATCGTGGCGCTCCCCCCCTCGGCAGCGACGGGGTCGAAGGCCGTGGCACGCACGGTGATCACCTTGATGGCGTCGGCGCTTTGAACCGTGGCCATGGCATTGCCGGCGTAGATGGGTCGGACAAAGGTGTCGGCGGAGACAACGCCGGTGACCTCGGAGATCTGGGCCACGTCCAATAGGGCAGCAATGCGCGGTAGCAGGTTCTTGCCAAAGGTTGTAGCCGGAGCCAGAACGTGGGAGGCGTCCTTGGCCAGCGCGACGATCAGCGGCGTCAGGCTTTCCGCAACCGCGTGCTCGTAGTAGCCAGCCTCGGCCTTGAGCACCTTGGCAACACCGGCCGCTTTGGCGGCTTCCTCGGCCGCGGGACCGCAGTCCTTGCCCGCCACGAGAACAGTGATATCGCTTCCCGTGGATTGGGCAATGGCCTGGGCCGCTGCGATGGCGTTCAAGGTGGAGGGGCGGATGTGAGCGTTATCGTGCTCGGCGATGACGAGAAGTGTCATGATCAGATTACCTTCGCCTCGTTCCTAAGCTTGTCAACCAGCGTGGCCACGTCCGGAACCATCACGCCTGCGGAGCGGGAGGCGGGCTCTTCCACCTTCAAGGTGGTCAGGCGCGGCGCGGGATCGACCCCGAGGTCGTCCGGCGACAGAGTCTCGATGGGCTTCTTCTTTGCCTTCATGATGTTTGGAAGGCTGGCATAGCGTGGGGTGTTCAGCCGCAGGTCGGCGGTCAGCACTGCGGGCAGCTTCAGGGACAGGGTTTCCAAGCCGCCATCGATTTCACGGGTGATGGTGGCCGCCCCCTCGCTCAATTCCAGCTTGGACAGGAAGGCACCCTGGGACCAGCCAAGAAGGGCCGAGAGCATCTGACCGGTCTGGTTGGCGTCGTCGTCAATGGCCTGTTTGCCGAGGATCACCAGATCGGGGCTTTCCTTGTCCACCAGGGCCTTCAACATTTTGGCCACGGCCAGGGGCTGGAGCTCAGCGTCGGTTTGGACCAGAACGCCCCGGTCGGCGCCCATGGCGAGCGCGGTCCGGATGGTCTCTTGGCACTGTTGCACGCCCAGGGAGACGACGACCACCTCGGTGGCGGTTCCCGCTTCCTTCAAGCGCACGGCCTCCTCGACGGCGATTTCGTCGAAGGGGTTCATGGACATCTTCACATTGGCCAGTTCGACCCCCGTGTTGTCCGCTTTCACCCGGATCTTAACGTTGTAGTCGACGACCCGCTTCACCGCGACCAGTACTTTCATGGATTTCCCGTCATTCAGAGTGTGGGTTTTTGTTGTTGGACTCGCCCCGCCATGGGGCCAGTCCTCGAATAGGTTCGGCGCCAGAAGATCCGCATTGGATCATCTATCACTCTTTCATCCGCCCAGAAAGGGTCCCCGCGATGGTTCGGTGGCGGAGATTCATTCCGGCGGTTGTGAGTTCGCACTCGGGTATCACACCCGAGTGCGGTGCAAACATACGGAGCCGTTCGGAAGAAGTCAACGACACCCAGAAAACCGGAGCGCCAGGGTCTGGCATCTTTGAAACGATGTTACTCTTTACTCCTGTTGGCCCCAGGAACCCAAAGGATATCGGCCTGTCCCAGGTCGTTCACGTGGCGGGCCAGGACGAACAAATGGTCGGACAGGCGATTGGCATAGTGCAGGGCCTGATCGTTGACTTGCTCCCCTTCCTCTGCCAGTTGGAACATCAGGCGCTCGGCCCGGCGGGCCACGGTGCGGGCATGGTGCAAATGGGCTGCGGCGGGGCGTCCTCCAGGCAGGATGAAACTGCTCAAGGGGTCAAGATCAGCATTCATGGCGTCAATTTCCCGCTCCAGACGGGTCACGTGGCCTTCCGTGATGCGCAGGGCTCCCTCGTTGGCTGCGGTATGGGCCCCGGTTTCCTGGGGTACGCACAGGTCGGCGCCCAGGTCGAACAGATCGTTTTGCAGCCGCCCGATAATCAGTTCGGTCAGCTCGCCTGCCTCGGTGGTCGGAATGCGGCTATCGGTCGCGTGAAGTCTGGCAACCCCAAGGATGGCATTGACTTCATCGACCGTACCGTAGGCTTCGACCCGTGTTGTGAACTTGGAGACACGGGCTCCGTTGCCCAGGGATGTCTTGCCAGCGTCGCCTCCTCGGGTATAAATCCGGGTCAGCTTTACCATGGTGGTGGGTCCTTGTTCGCCGTCGTGTTAAAGCAAGGGATCGGTGTCCGCAGGGACGAAGATGGTTTTATCGCCAGTCCTGTCCGGGGCTCTTTTCCGGGTGGGCATTTCGGGGCACCATGGCGGCCCTCTGATTCGAGGACCTCAAGGTGGCACCGATGAAGGAAGGCACTATAGGAAATAGGGTCCCCCTTTGACGAGGGAAAGTGCTTTGGGTCAAACGTTCGCGTGGTGGGTCCATACCCGGGATGTCGCCACCGCACCTAACCCGTGGGTCGACGATGGGGTCCACGAGCCATGATCGGGAAGTGATGCGCCTTTATTCCACTCTTCTTTCATATATTGCCCGGAGCTACCTAAAGGCTCTATTGGGGGCGACTTTGATCGTGTCGTCCCTGTTGTTCCTGTTCGATATTATTGAGATTACCCGGCGCACAGGCTCGCAATCCATCGGTATCGATCTGGTGGCAGAGATGGCTTTCTATCGTCTACCCATGGCTCTGCAAGCGTCCCTTCCCTTTGTGTTCATGGGCGGTGCGGTACTTGTCTTCTGGAAATTCGCCCGTTCGAGCGAGTTGGTGGTCTTTCGGTCCATCGGCATGTCCGTTTGGAAGTTTTTGTCGCCGATCATTCTTGTGGTCGTGGTTCTGGGGGTCATGAACGTGACTCTGTTCAACCCTCTGGCCGCCAGCATGTATGCTAAATTCGAACAGATGGAAGCGACTCTTGAGACCTCCGTGAACTCTACGCCCCTGGCCTTCGATGACGGAGGGTTGTGGTTGCGGGAGAATCGAGAGGACGGGCAAGTGGTCATGCATGCTAGAGAGGTGCGTCAGATCGACCATGCTTTGCGCATGAAGGATGTGACCATCCTTCGGCTCGGTCTGGACGGACGGTTTCGGGAGCGTGTCGATGCCAGTTCTGCGGGTTTGGAAAAGGGGCGTCTGTTGTTGTCCGACGCCATGGTTACCCAGCCCGGTCGGCAGGGAGAGCATTTTGACACCCTGGTGGAACCAAGCAACCTGACCTTGCCCAAAATCAGGGACAGCTTCTTGCCGCCGGAAACCGTATCTTTTTGGGACCTGCCCGATTTCATCCGTTTTTTTGATGCGGCGGGATTTTCCTCCCATGCTCATCGACTGCAATGGCATGCCCTGTTGGCCTCCCCCCTTCTGCTGGTGGCTATGGTGCTTATGGGGGCGGTTTTTTCTCTGAAACCGAGCCAACGGTCGGTGAACTGGCTGTTCCGCATCGTTGGCGCTGTCGCCGCTGGGTTCGCCGTTTTCTTTTTCTCCAAGATCACCTTCACCCTGGGGTTGGCGGAAACACTGCCGGTCAGCATGGCTGCCTGGTCGCCAACTTTGGTGACCACATTTGTCGCCCTGACCATTTTGTTCCATCTGGAAGACGGTTAGTCACCATGCGCGTCGCATTCTTGCACCCAGACCGGAAAGAGGACAGTTCCGGATCTTCATTCCTTTATCAGGGCTGGGCAGCTCTGGGTTTTGTGCTTTTGGTGGCCGCTGTACGGCTGGCCTTTTTAGGCAGTGATTTGGTCACCCTCCAACCGGGGGAGGCGGCCCTTTGGCTGGCCGGGCGGACCGCAGGGGTCGCTGCCCTGGGGGCCCAGCCACTGATTCCCTTGTTCCTTGGGGTGGTGACCAGCATTTTCGGGGATACGGAATTTGCCTTACGGGCCCCGGGAGTCCTGGCCGGGGCGGCAGCCGCGATGGTCGTCTGGCGGTTGGCCATGCAGTTATATGAGCCTCGGGTGGCTTTCTGGTCGGTGGTGCTGTTCACCACCCTACCGGTTGTGTCCCATGGAGCTGCTGTGGCCGCCACAGCAGCCTATTTGCCTCTTTTCTGGGCTCTGGCCCTTTATGCCTTGTTGCGGGGTCTCAAGACCGACCGCTTATCCTGGTGGCTGACCCTTGGATTGCTGTTGGGATTGGGTTTGCTCACGGATTGGGCGATGGCTCTTCTGGTCCCCTGTTTTGTCATTTACGCTTTAATTTCGACGGAATATCACGCCCTTTGGCGTCGCCGTGGGCTTTGGGTGGCCTTGATTCTGGGGGGGATCCTGGCCGCTCCCGGCTATTGGTTCGCCATGGAATCAGGGGGGGCGTCCGTTGTTCCCACCCCCGAGCTTGGAGGGGCCTATCTGGTGGCCCAATTGGCCCTTTTTGGTCCTTTGCCGATGATTGTTCTGCTCTGGGTGGCCTTCCATTCAGGGAGTCAGGGAGGGGCAGGGTCCTCCCAGGATGGGCGCCGGGCAGCTGACGAGCGCCACCGGATGGGCTATCGCACCCGTCTTTTCCTGTGCTTTTCCCTCCCGGTTCTCGTCTTTCAGACCTTTGCTGCGGCATCGGGCCTGGTCGTTCCGTCCGTGGCTGCGGTCCCGGCCTATGTGGGCGGTGCGATTCTCGTTGCGGCATGGATGACCGCGACGCGCCTACGCCACCTTCTTCTCCGATTGGCGGTTCTTCTGAATATTTTGGGGGCCTTGGCCTATTTCAATATGGATGCCGGGCTGCGGGCAACCGGCTTGCGGCCTCCGGAGTGGTTGGATCCTTTCTCCGATTCCCGGGGATTGGATTCCGTCGGCCTATGGGGCGCCAAGCTGGCCGCTCTTTACCCAGGTGCCCATCTGGCCTTCGACGACGCCGACCTGCGCGCCATTTTGTCCTTTTATATTCACCCCCATCCGGAAAGGACACTATTGGTGCCCGGCGGGGCTAAGGCTCTGGCCACCCGTCCCGACGTACCCCCGGGGGATTATCTGGTGATCACCAGGGATTCCGACCAGGATTGGGTGATGGAATTGCCCCCAGGTTCTCGGACTGCGGGGTTCATTGCTCTGGAAGTTCTGTCGGGGCGGTGGCTGACCGTGAACGCCTTGCATTTGTCCATTGCCGGGCAGGGCGCCGCCGCTGAAAAGCCTTAAACTTCTTTACAGTCGGAGGCCGTTTAAATCGTGTTCTCGGAGAGAAGATTGTGTTGCCCCTGTTGGAGTATTTTGAGCGAATCCTGACGGATATCAGGGCCAATCCTTGTCGGTATATGCTCGCCGTTGTGTTGCTTTTTGTCGCCTTTCCAGGGATCGACCTGTGGTTCTCGGGGCTGTTCTATGATCCCGTGACTGGTTTTCCCGATTCCAAGGGGGAGGGCTGGGAATTCATGCTTAAGGGTGTCCCCTGGCTGGTCTACGGCGCAGTGATCTTCCTGACTATTTTGTGGGTGGCGGGACGGGTTCTGAAGATATCCTTTCCCGGCATTGATGGGGCTCGGATCGCCTATCTGTACACCACCCTTTTGCTTGGACCTGCTCTGTTGGTGAATGGTGTCTTCAAGGCCCATTGGGGGCGCGCTCGACCCATTCAGATTGAACAATTCGGTGGAGATGCCTTGTTTTCCCCTGCCTGGGTTATCTCAGACCAATGCAGTTCGAACTGTTCGTTCTCCTCGGGTCATGCCTCTTTGGGGTTCTGGACTACGGCACTTGCCCTTCTGGTTCCGCCGCCCCATCGGTCCTGGGCGATGGCCGCCGCCATGACTTTCGCTGTGTTGGTGGGGATGTCGCGCATCGTGGTGGGGGGGCATTTCCTGTCTGATACGGTCTTTTCCGGTATCTTCGTGATGACCATCAACTTGGTGCTTTATCGGTGGATGTTGGGTCAGAAGGCGGTGATCTGACGGTTGTCGTCAAATTGTGTACAAGACAGGGCGTGTTTTCCCGTCACGGAGCTTTGCCCCATCCCCCCCCACCGGGGCCGAAAGGCCCCAGGCCCCATGTCTTTGTTGATAAAAGAAAAATGGGGGTTTGGGCAATCGCCCAAAAATACGAAACACTGTCGCGTATTATCGGTCGAAGGTTTTCTCTAGGACCTGTTGACGTTCAAATTTGGGATTCCCACTCGGTCTAGAATTTGATTCAAAGCTTGGTTTGAAGAAGGAATCAAGCTTTGGACCGCGATATTTTGAGTGATCGGCAATGGGAAGCCATCGCCCCCTACTGTCTTGGTAATACCAAGGTGCGGTGAGCTTGACTCACCGCACCTTGGAAGCGGCCAAGTGGCCGCCGCGCCTTATGGCGCGTAAAAGCCCGCCTGGCGTTTGAACGCAAGAAAAGAAAAGCGGCGTGGGTTTCAACCGGCGCCGCTTGGTATAAGACCAGCGATCCAGGCCAGACCGGAGGAGATGGCCGGTTGTTCTTGGAAGGCGTGCTGTGGATTGCCCGGACGGGTTCGCCCTGGCGGGATCTTCCGGCGGAATTCGGGAAATGGAATTCGGTCTTCAAACGCTTCCGCCGTTGGGCCAAGGCTGGAGCTTTTGAACGCATCTTCAATGCCTTATCTACAGATGCGGATTTCGAGTACGCCATGGTTGATGGCACCATTGTCCGCGTTCACCGTCACGGCCAAGGCGCGAAAGGGGGACTCAAAGTCAGGCAATCGGCAAAAGCCGGGGCGGCCTGACCACCAAGATCTGGTCGATGGGCTGAGACAATTGGTTCGCTTCCAATTGATGCCGGGGCAGCGGGGGGAAACCACCGGGGTAGCCGGCCTGATCGATGGCCTGAGTTTCGACGCCTTCCTTGGCGACAAAGCCTATGATGCCGACAGGCTGCGCGATCTCTTGACGCAACGCGGCATCGAAGCGGTCATTCCGGCCAAAGCCAACCGTATGACCCCAATCCCCCACGATGCCGAAAAATACAAATGGCGCCATCTCATTGAAAATTTCTTCTAAAAGCTCAAGGAATTCAAGCGCATCGCCATGCGTGCCTGCAAGACCGATCAAAGCTTCGCCGCTATGATTCATCTGGCAGCAACTGTCATTCGAACCAGATGAACGTCAACAGGCCCTGGGGATCGCATTCCGATCAGCAAAACATATTCACTTCAACGACATAGATAGATGGGTGTTATGAAATAGCACAGTACACGTCGGTGACTCGTCTTTTTTCGGTGATTGCTCAAGCCCATTTGTGGGCCAATGCCCCCCTTTTTTCTTTTACAAATCATCGTCTGATAGGCTGGTTGGGAAGATTGGTTTCCATACCCTGAGGCCCGGGGAACGCCCGAAACAGCGCCCGCGCAAGGGCACCCATAGACCCGATCAGGTCCCGGTTCCGATCAACCATGACCGCTCGCCCCTGGTAGACCGTGCGCCCATTGTCCCGGATGGTCACCGTCAGCCGCTTCTCCACTTCCGAGGGCTCCACCGCCATCCCTTGACCGCCTGGGCGAGGAACCATCGAGGTCTCCAGCGTCACCTTCCAGGGGGCGGCATATCCCTTATCCGCATTCAGCCAAGAGTTCCCCTCCCTCGCCAGCAGCGCCCCCACGATATTCGCCGCCGTTTGAAACACCGGATCAGCCGTCTGTCCCCGCGTCAGAGCGTTAATCACAAAGGCCGTCGGTGGCGGGTTGGTCGGCAAGTTATGGACACGTTCGACACTTACGGCGGAAGCGCCCGAGCTGCCCATACCGCCTTCGCAAGCGCTTAGGAGCGGCACCACAAGCAGCCCAGCCGCCAGAAGAAGGAGACGGGTCCAACCACCGACCCGGGCGGTGGACACCCTGGCATGGGTTAGAATTGTCATATTGCGTATTGGGATCACCTTGGCCTCCGCGCTCGTAGGGTGTGCCCGCGCGTGATGGGGGCGATGTCTTTCTTAGGATGGGTCTTTCGCAGGATGGAAACCTGTTTTGGCGCAACATTTTACCTCACGCCGCATTGCAACACAATGGAGCCTTGAGAAAAAGCCAGTCAAACCGGACGGCGCGCCCGGAAAGCTGCCGTCAGCGTCCCATCGTCGAGGTAGTCCAGCTCCCCGCCAACGGGTACGCCCTGGGCCAGTCCCGAAAGGCCGATGCCCAGGGGTTCCAGCCGATCGGCGATCACATGGGCGGTGGTCTGCCCATCCACGGTGGCAGGCAGGGCCAGGATCACTTCGGTCACCGCCCCTGTCCTGGCGCGGATCTCCAGCCGATCCAGCCCCAGGTCATCCGGTCCAATGCCGTCCAGGGCCGAGAGCAATCCCCCTAGAACGTGGTACTGCCCTTGGAAGGCCCCCGCCCGCTCCAAGGCCCACAAGTCCGCCACATCCCGAACAACGCAGACCAATGCGGGATCCCGCCGGGGATCGGCGCAAATCGCGCAGGGGTCGCTGGTGTCGAGATTGCCGCAGGTCGCGCAAGGGCGCACCTTTTCGGCGACTTGGGCCAGTGCTTCCATCAAGGGCTCCATCACCCCTTCGCGCTTTTTCAGGAGATGCAAGGCCGTTCGGCGGGCCGACCGGGGTCCCAACCCCGGTAAACGGGACAACAACAGGATCAGGCGGTCGATTTCCCCACCGGACATGGTCTGTCTATCCGATTCAGAGCAGAAGCAGGAGCGGGAGAATAACGCAACGTGGAAGCGGAATGCGGGTACCCTCCGTTCCCCGTCTCCGCGTTAGCCCCCCCATCCGCGTTAGAAGGGCAGGTTCAGGCCGGGGGGCAATTTCAGCCCGCCGGTGACTTCCGCCATCTTTTCCTTGGAAGCCGCATCCACCTTGCCCTTGGCGTCATTGAAAGCGGCAACGATCAGATCTTCCAAAACCTCCACATCCGACGGATCGACCAGGGTTTTGTCGATTTTGATCCCCTTTACGTCGCCCTTGCCGTTCAAGGTAATCGTGCACATGCCCGCAGCTGATTGCCCCGTCACTTCCAGGTTCTTCAGATCTTCCTGAACCTCGGCCATGCGGGTCTGGATCTGCTGGGCCTGCTTCAGCATTTGCCCGATGTTCTTCATGTCTCGTCATCTCCGCTAAAGGGATCATCCATATCGTCCGGATCCAGTACGCCTGGATCCAGGGCGGGGTCCATGGCCGCGTCCAGGATCACCTCCTGGGCTTCGGCTTCCTCCAGGGCTGCCCGGACTTCGGGATTTTCCCGAACCGTACCCACCGTTGCCCCCGGAAAGGCCCCCAGGACCGCACGGATCAGGGGATGGGAATGGATATCCGCCTGGGTGGATTCATGCAAGGTCGGTTGGCCCGGTTTATCGGTCACCGTGACCATCCACCGTCGCCCGGTCCATTCAGCCAGCAGTTTCCCCACCTGCCCCGCCAATTTGGAAGGCGCTCCATCCTGGGGGTGAATCTCCAGCACCCCGCCCTTGGGGTCGTAGCGCACCAACTGGACATCCCGATAGAGATGGCCAGCCACCACGGCCTCCCGCTTCTCGCGGAACAGGCCGACCAGATCCTTGAACGTCGCCGGACTCCGGCCCCCTCCGCCCGCTCGCCCTTGGTCTCGGTTCGCACCGGAGGGGGGAGCTGTCCTGGGAGCGGGGGGGACATTAGGGGGGAGATTGGACCTGGATCCGGCGCCCGCGCTGGCATTCGCCATCGGGTCCGCCACCCGATCCGCCATCCGCGAGGGCTCCGTGACAGGCGGAGCCTCGGCCCAGGGTGGTGGGTCAGGGTCAGGCTTTGGGACCAACTGGGGCCGCGCCATGGTGGGAGACGCCGCGCCCGCAGCCGGGCCTCCCTGGCCCCCAGGCGTCCCCCCTTGCCCCCCCTGGTCGGGGGGCGGGGGCGCCGATTGCCCCACGGCCGTTGCCATGGCCGACCCTGGTCCCCCCTGAGACCCACCACCTGTGGGCGGACGGGGAGCAGGCGCACCTTTGCCCGTGAGGTGGCGCAGGGCGTCCTCAGGCGTCGGCAAATCGGCGGCATAGGCCACCCGGATCAGGGTCATTTCCACGGCCTGCAGGGGGACCGGCGCGTCCCGGGACTCCCCAAGCCCCTTCAACAGCATTTGCCACGCCCGGTTCAGAGCCGCCATGGACAGGCGATCGGCCATATCCTTGCCCCGTGTGCGCTCGGCTTCTGGCACGGCGGCATCCTCGGCCGAGGCAGGAACGACCTTTACCCGGGTCATCCAGTGGACCAGTTCCAACATGTCCTGCAGCACCACAAGGGGATCTGCGCCCAGGGCATATTGGCGGCTCAGCAGGGCCAGGGCCTCTGCCGTCCGCCCCACCAACAGGTTGTCGAGCAGGTCGAAGACCGCCGCCCGGTCGGCCAGACCCAGCATGTCCACCACCTGAGCCTCGGTGACCGTACCGCCACCATGGGCAATCGCCTGATCCAACAGCGAGAGGCCGTCTCGGACCGAGCCATCCGCCGCCCGGGAAATCAACGAAAGGGCGCCCTGGTCGACGCTGGCCCCTTCCTTTTCGGCGATGCGCGCAAAATGGCCGACCAATTCGGCCACGCCCACCCGCCGCAGGTCGAAGCGCTGACAGCGGGACAAGACCGTGATGGGAACCTTGCGGATCTCGGTGGTGGCAAAGATGAATTTCACATGCTCCGGCGGTTCCTCCAGGGTCTTCAACAGGGCGTTGAAGGCGGCGGTGGAGAGCATGTGCACTTCGTCGATGATATAAACCTTGGTCCGGGCCGAGGTGGGGCGGTAGCGCACACCTTCCAGGATTTCCCGGATATCGCCCACGCCCGTGCGGCTGGCGGCATCCATCTCCATGACGTCCACATGGCGGTCCTGGGCAATGGCCCGGCAATGGTCGCAGACGCCGCAGGGGGTGATGGTCACGCCCCCCGTTCCATCGGGGCCGACGCAATTCAAAGCCCGGGCGATCAAACGGGCTGTGGTCGTCTTGCCGACGCCGCGCACACCGGTCAGCATCCAAGCCTGGGCCAGACGCCCCGTATTGATGGCATTGGTGAAGGTTCGGACCAGAGCTTCCTGGCCGATCAAGGCGTCAAAGGAGGACGGACGATACTTCCGCGCCAAAACGCGATAGGGGCCGGTCTCCGGCGAAGGGGAGTCTGGGAGGTCGGTTTCGCTCATACCCTGCCCGGTTGCGGGAGCCAGTCCCCAGATGGATTATTATGGGGGAACCCGCTGGGAGCGGGCCGATCTCCCCCAGGCACGGCGACCGCGTCTTAGTGGGGGATCGGAGGAAATCGGTGGAAGACTGGACGCGACCCGGGGCGAAACTCGTTACGGCTGCTTCCTTCCGGACCTGACCGGGTTGGCGAGGACCTCGTCCACGCCAGCCTTCCGAGCGCAATATGGACCAGCCCCCCACCCGGATGCAAGGGGTGAGTTTTGATGGAAGAGCAATGGGGAAATCGATTTCGATTTCTGCCCATATGTTCTACGTTTTGGGCTTGATGACCTGATGTCGTCCAGATGGGAGGGACACATGGGAGAATGGGGGCCGAACCGTGAGAGCGGCCTGGCCCGTTATCGTCAACTGAATCCGGCCCGGGTGGGATGGGCCGATCACATGGGGATCCGTGACCTTGAGCCAAAGCCAACAATTGACCATCGACGAACTGGCCGAAAACTTCGAACTGTTCGACGATTGGGAAGACCGCTACCGCTACATCATCGACCTGGGCAAGAAACTGCCGGCCATGGACGATTCGGAAAAGAGCGAGAGCAACAAGATCCGCGGCTGCATGAGCCAAGTGTGGATCGTCCCCGAAGTCCACGAAGGATCGCCTAAGACCCTCAGCTTCCGCATTGATTCCGACGCCCATATCGTGCGCGGCCTGGCCGCCGTGATGCTGATCCTCTTTTCAGGCAAGACGCCAGAGGAAATCCTGGCCGTCGACGCCGACGCCAAGCTGAAGGAGCTGGACCTAGACAGCCACATCAGCCCCAACCGCCGCAATGGCGTCGCAAGCATGATCCAGACCATCCAGAACATGGCCAAGCTGCACGCCTGATCCGCGCCCCCCTGATCCTCAAACCCCTGATCCTCAAACCAGGGCATCCGATCAGGGCTTGAAGCTCTCGATACCGACCAAATTGGTGTCGTAGGGCGTCGTCTGGTACATGTCGTTGATCCAATTGCCAAAGAGCAAGTGACCGTGTCCCCGCCAATGGTTGACGGGGGCGCGCGTCGGATCATCGTCTGGAAAATACCCCTTGGGAATGGCGCCCCCCGCGAGCTTGTCCCGCTCATATTCGCGGGCAAGGGTGTCGGTGTCGTATTCCACGTGGTTGAACATATGCACGGCCCGCTTCTTCGGATCATCCAGCAGGCAGACCCCGGTCTCGTCACTTTCGGCGAGAACGGAGATCCCGGAGTCAGGGGGAATGTCCTCCTTCCGCACTTCGGTCCAGCGGGAGACCGGAATGGCGATGTCATCGGCAAATCCCCGCATATGGGGAGAGGAGGGACAGCGATTCCAATGGCGGAAGATGCCGAAGGCCTTCTGTGGCAATTCATATTTGGGCATGCCATGGAAATGGTAAACCGCCGCCTGGGCCGCCCAGCAGATGGTCAGAAGCCGGTGCACATTGGTCTGGGTCCAATCCAGAATCCGGCGCATCTCATCCCAGTACAGAACCTCTTCGAAGGCGAGACGTTCGACCGGCGCCCCGGTGATGATAAAGCCATCGAACCGTTCATTCTTCACCGCTTCCCAGGGCCTGTAGAAAGACGCCATATGATCGGGGGGCGTATGGCGGGACTCATGGTCCGTGATCCGCACCAGAGTCAGATCCACCTGAAGGGGCGTGGCACCAATCAAACGCGCCAATTGGGTCTCCGTCTGAATTTTGTTGGGCATCAGATTGAGCAAAGCCACGCGCATGGGCCGGATATCCTGCCGAATCGCATGGGTTTCGTCCATGACGTTAATGCCTTCCTCCTCCAGGATCAGGCGCGCAGGCAGTTCATCGGGAATCTTGATCGGCATGGTCGGATACGCTCCCAAAACTTTTTGACCTAAAACTTTTTGGAACGACGACCGTGGCTGAAATCCGCTTTTTTGCCGGAATGGCCACATCCTTCCCTCTGGAAGCGCCACCTTGCCCGGATCGGCAGGTTGGCGTTGGGCGTCGCCCCAACTCGTGATGTGCAGAATCTGCGTTACAGATGTACAGGCGCCCGCGCCGCTCCACAAGGGGGGGCGACAAAGAAGGACCAACAATCAGACGACCAGCCCCTCCAAGGTCACCCGGTCCAAAAGCACAACCCGCCCCCGCCCCAAGGTCACCAACCCCCGGCGTTCGAAATCCTTGAGCTGTCGACTGACCACTTCCCGCGCTGTCCCCAATTCCTTGGCCAAGTCCTGGTGGGTGCCCTCCCAGGTTCCCTCTCGATGATGGGACAACAGGAAGCGGGCCAGCCGGGCCTCAATCCGTCCGAAGGCCACCTCCTCAATCAGCATCAACAGGTCCGAGACCCGGGTGGCATAGGCGGAGAAAACAAAGTGGCGAAAATTCGGGCTGCCATCCATCAGGCGGGAGAACGCCCCTGCGGGAAGAACCAGAGCCTCCACGGCGGTTTCGGCCACCCCTTCAGCCCCATAGGCCTGACCGTTCATCAGACAGGCGGT
Organism: Rhodospirillum sp. A1_3_36; assembly: GCF_047263945.1. Lineage (NCBI taxonomy): Bacteria > Pseudomonadati > Pseudomonadota > Alphaproteobacteria > Rhodospirillales > Rhodospirillaceae > Rhodospirillum > Rhodospirillum sp. A1_3_36. The sequence continues at coordinate 51,693 of NZ_JBLAVB010000008.1, forward strand.
GGTTAACACGCAGGTTTGGCCCCGCTCAACCCGGTACAGGACGATTTCCCGACCGGACTCGGCGGTTTTGCAGACCCGCACCGCCCCGTCGGTCACCATCAAGAAATGCTCGCAGGTCATCCCCTCGGTGAAGACGATCTTGCCTGCGGAAAGGCGCGCCATCGCCAGGGAGCGCGTCAGTTCCAGCCGATCCCGCTCCGGCAAAGCCATCAGGTCGGGAAAGGCCTCTAGCGAAGGGAGAGGCGCCATGCCGGACGGGTCCAATGCAGCGGGATCAAGACAGGCCTTGACGTCCCATGGCCAGGAACTTCTCCCGACGACGGGCGCGCAGGATGCCCCCTTCCAGGGTCAACAGATCGGTCAAGTGGCGCTCAATAGAATCACCCACCCTCTGGAAGGTCAGGCTCCGGTCCCGATGGGCACCGCCCATGGGCTCAGCGACAATCTCGTCGATGACCTTAAACTCCAGCAGGTCCTGTGCGGTTAGGCGCAGGGCCTCCGCAGCCTGCTGGGCCATGTCGCCACTACGCCACAGGATCCCGGCGCATCCCTCCGGTGAGATCACCGAATAGATGGAATGCTCCAACATCATCACCACATTCCCTGTGGCGATGGCAATGGCGCCGCCCGATCCCCCTTCGCCGATCACACAAGTGACCATGGGAACCTTCAGGTTCAGCCCCTTTTCGATGGTTCGGGCGATGGCCTCCGACTGCCCCCGTTCCTCAGCGCCAACGCCAGGATAGGCCCCTGCGGTATCCACCAGGGTTAAGACAGGCAAATGGAAGCGATCAGCCAATTCCATCAAACGCTGGGCCTTGCGATAGCCCTCGGGCCGGACCATGCCAAAATTGTGCTTCAGGCGCGTGTCGGTGTCATGGCCCTTCTCCTGGCCCACAACCACCACAGGCTCGCCCCGGAAGCGAGCCAGCCCCCCCACCAAGGCATGGTCCTCGGCGTAGAGGCGATCGCCGGCCAGGGGGGTAAAGTCAGTGAACAGGGCTTTGATGTAGTCCAGACAATGGGGCCGGTCCGGATGACGGGCGACCTGGGCCTTTTGCCAGGGCGTCAGCTTGGCATAAACGGCCTTAAGCTGCTTCTCCACCTTCTGTTGAAGACGGCCCACCTCCTCGGCGATGTTGATTTCATCGGCATCGCTCAGGTGGCGCAACTCCTCGATCTTGCCTTCCAATTCGGCGATCGGCTTCTCAAAGTCCAGAAAGTGCATGGCAATCCACGTCGTGTTCCAGACTGGCGCGCATGGCCCCGCGCCCCAGTCCCCAGGGAAAGGAAAGAGAAGCCCTTTCCCTATCACAGGACGCCGGTTGGGCGAAGGGTCATTCTCTCCCTTATTTGAGGGGTAGATGAACGCGTGTCAGCCATTTGGCGGGCGGGACCTCTCTGGGGTTGTTTAAATAGTCTTCGAAACAGGGATGGTCGGCGGGGTCCCGACCACTCCCGGGCAGCCAGTGGCCATAGAGCCAGGCATAGGCCCGCTCCAACTCCATATAAGGCCCTTCGTGGACCAGGGTGGCCGCCGTCATGGCCGGTAAGACCACGATCTCGCCCCCTTCCGGAGCAGGGGTACCCTCGGGAACGGTCAATCCCGCCTGGGAGCGCAGATCCTCCCTGGCCACCTGGGCCGGATCATCGTGATAGATCCCGATCATGCGCGACCCCGGCCCCAGCAGACCCAGGGAACCGGCCCAGGCGAACAACCGCTCGAACTGGCCTCCAATGGCGTTGTAATCTCCCCGATGGGGCAGGGTCGCCAGTCGGGTTTCAGAAATGTCCATCAAAGTGACATCGTAAGGGATCGTCTTCGGGCTCATGGCTCCAGATTCCGTCGCTTGAGTGAGAAGAAGGTCGGCGGGATCGAGCAAAGCCCGTCGGGCATCGCGGAAGGCCGCAGGAGAGTGTCCCGCATAGGCCGCAAAGGCCCGACCAAAAGCGGCCACGGAGCCGAACCCGGCCCGGCGTGCGACCTCCGGCATGGCCCGCCCATCCCGCGCCAGATCGACGGACGCCCGGTAAAGGCGTAGACGCTTCAGGGTGTCCTTGGGCGCTTCCCCCGTGGATCCGACATAGATCCGGTGGAAATGGTAGGGGGAGAAACAAGCCACCTCCGCCAGCGCCATCAGATCCAAGGGGTCGTCCAAATGGGCGGCCATATGGGCGATGACCCGACCGATCCGCCGGGCATGGTCATTGGTGGTGGTCTCTTTGGGCATGGGGCTTGTCCTCTCCGGTGGTCACTCCGCAAATCTTGCCGCAGGCGCGTTTGATCCGTCTTGCTAATACCAAGCGGCGCGGGTTGAAACCCACGCCGCTTTTCTTGCGTTCAAACGCCAGGCGGGCTTTTACGCGCCATAAGGCGCGGCGGCCACTTGGCCGCTTCCAAGATGCGGTGAGTCAAACTCACCGCATCTTGGTATAAGGAGAGAATACCGTCACGGAAGGTCCAGACGAAAAACAGTGCCCTCCGGTCCCGAGGAGACCAAGGCCAGGGAGCCCGATTGGGCGCGGGCCAATTCCCGGGCGATGGGCAGTCCGAGCCCCGTCCCCCCCGGCTTGGCCGATCCCGAAAAGGGCTGGAACAGGTTGTCCCTTGCCCGGTTGGGCAGACCGGGGCCATCGTCGCGGATTTCGAGAGTGGTTCTTTTCGCCCGCTCCTCCCTCCAGGCGTGCAGAACCACCTGGGAGGCTCCGGCCTCGGCGGCATTGCTCAACAGGTTGGTCAGGATCCGGAACAGGTGCCCTTCGTCGGCGCGCAGGGGGCAGTCCTCCTCCCCCTCCACCCGCCAGGTCACGTCGGGGAATTGATTCCGCGAGCGCGCCAAAGCCGGACCCACCGCCTCGGTCAGGGTCATGTCCCGAGGGTGCGCCTTGGGCGGCCCTTCCTTGGCGAACTTCAGGGTGCTCGAACACAGGGTAATCGCCCGCTCCACCGCCTGGGCGATCCCCTGGGTGATATGCTTCACCTCGGGATCGGCGGAGCTTTCCAGCCGGTCACTTTCCAACAAAGCTGTGGTCAGAATCCCTTTCAGATCATGGGAAACCTTGGCCACCGCCGTCCCCACGCCTGCCAACCGAGCCCGTTCGGTCAGGGCATCGCACAGCGCAATCTGCATGCCGCGCAGGGTTTCCTCGGCCATGCCCAGTTCATCCCGGCGCCCGCTGGGGCTGATTACCCGGGCCGGGTCGTCCGGCGCCTCGGAAAAGGCGGCCATATTGGCGGTCAGGCGTCGAATGGGCCGGACTGTCAACCAGGTGAGCGCCAGGAAGACCAGAGCGCCGGTGATCAGGGAAATCACCAGGGACAGCCAAAGGATCCGCCAGGAATAATCGAGCAGATCCATGCGCAGGGGGCCATCTCCCAAATAGACCTGGATCACCACTTCCGGATCCTTTGGGGACCAGCCGGTAACTTCGATCACTCGCTCCCCGCCGTACAGCAAGACATCAAAGGCATCCCATATCTGGTCCCAGGCGGAATATCGCCGCAGGTCATAGGAGGCATCCACACGGTGGGGCATGTCCGGCCCGAGCATGAGCACGGGCTGGTAGGGGCGCCGGGCTTTCATGGCAATGGCCCCTGCGTGGGACAGCAACATGGTTTGCAAGTCCGGATCGACCATCCCGTCGGGCGAGGCTTCCAGCCCCAGGAGAGCCAGATGGCTCTGCCCCAGGCGCTCTTCCAGGAATGTCACCCGGCGGAAGGAAATGGACGGCACGTAGATCAGCACCTCGGCCAGCATGACGAAAGCCGCCGTTAGTAACAGCAACCGCGCCGACAGCCCACCCGCCAGCGAGGGCAACCGTCGGGCGGCCGACAAAGAGCGGGACGGAGAAGGAGACGACGGATCGGTCATGGTCATCCAAAGCGAGAGAGGAAACGTACCAATTTACGCGTGCGCGATCCGAAAAGGGAGTCCGTGTAAAAGGATCCCGCAGCCCGTTTCCCCGCCTCTCCCAGGGTGGGGTAGGGCGCGATCATGGTGGCCAGTGAGCCGATTCTCAGCCCCGCGTGCAGGGCGAGCACCCAAGTCTGGATGAGCTCGCCCGCGCTTTTCCCGACAATGCCCACGCCCAGGATCTTGCCCTTTGGGGTGACAATCACCTTGACCAGACCGGCGGTCGCGCCCTCGGTTCGGGCCCGATCGTTCTCGGTCATCTCCCAGCGCAAAACCTTATGATCCAAGCCCTTGTCTTTGGCCTCCGCCTCGGTCAAGCCCACCTGGGCGACTTCCGGATCCAGGTAGGTCACCCGGGGACAGGCGGACAGGTTGGCCTTGGCGGGCAAACGAAACAGCGCGTTTTTGATCACGATCCCCGCGTGGTATCCGGCCACATGGGTGAATTGCAGGCCTCCCGCCACGTCACCGATGGCGAAGACCTTCCTGTTCGATGTCCGCAGACGCGCATCCACGGTGATCCCCTTGGGATCCCGATCGATCCCGGCGGCCTCCAGATCCAGTCCCTCGAGATTGGCGCGGCGCCCCAGGGCAACCAGCAGGTGGCTGCCCGCGAGGACAGTCTCTCCGCTCCCGTCGGGCCTGCCGATGGCCAGTCTCGGCCCCTCTGCCCCCCAGGTCACGGACCGTGCCACCATGCCCTCGTGAAGCTGGACCTCCTCCCTGGCCATCGCGGACCGGGCTACCTCCACCAGCTCCGGGTCGTCCCGGTTCAGCAGGCTGGCCATCTCCACCAGATGGACCTCCGCCCCCAGACGCCGGAAGGCCTGGGCCATCTCGCAGCCGATGGGGCCGCCTCCCAGGATCAGCAAGCGCTGGGGAAGGTCTGCGAGATCGAAGAGCGTCTCGTTGGTCAGGAAGGGGCCGTCGGAAAGGCCAGGGATGGGCGGCACCAACGGCCTCGATCCGGTGGCGACCACCACCCGTCGGGCGCTCACGCCTCGCTCTGTTCCGTCCGCTGCCGTCACGGATAGACTGGTGGCGCCGGTGAAGCGGGCTGTGCCGGTGAGCACGGTCACACCCAGCCCTGCGAACCGCTCCACCGAGTCGTGCGGTGCAATGCCCGCGATGACTCCTCGGATATGGTCGCGAACCCGGGCCATGTCGATCCGGGGAGGATCCAAATCCACACCGAATTGGCCCGCAGTCCGGGCTGACTGGGCGGCATGGGCCGCCGCGAGCAAGGCTTTGGATGGCACGCACCCGAAATTCAGACAGTCTCCTCCCATCGGTCCGCGTTCCACCAAGGCCACACTTGCGCCCATCTGGACGGCTCCCGCCGCCACGGACAGCCCCGCAGAGCCGCCCCCGATCACACAGAGGTCAACCGCCAAGGGGGAGAATGTCGTCATCTCCATCTTCCTTTTTCTGAGCCCCCTTGAAACTTTTATAGGCCACAGGCAGCAAAGCCAGGGCCGCGAGTCCCAGCAGGGGGCCGAAGACAGCAGGGTCGAAAATAAGGGACAGGTCAGGGCGTCCGCCCGCCTCCAACACAGCCCCCAAGCCATTCCCAACCGAGGCATAAACAGCGGTCCCCGGGATGATGCCTAGGACCGTGCCTAAAACATAGGTCCGCGTGGGCACCCCTACGAAGGCCGGGACCAAATTGACCAGCCAAAAGGGGAAAAGAGGGATCAGACGGAGAACCAGCAGGTAAGAAAAGGCGTGGCTTCGAAACCCCCGTTCCATTCGTCGGGCCATCTTGCCGGAGACCTTGTCTTTCCAGCCATCTCCCAGAACATAGCGGGCAAGCAGGAAAATCGCGGTGGCCCCCAGGGTGGCCCCCAAGACCACATAGATCGTGCCCGCCAGAGTCCCGAAGACATAGCCGCCAATAATGGTCATCCACAGCGCCCCGGGCAGGGAAAAGGTCACCGCCACGAAATACAGCAGGATGAACAGGCCAATCGCCAGAACGCCGTGTCGATCCACCCAGCTCTGTATGGCCTCGTGGTTTTCGGCAAAAGCCGCAAAGCTGAGCTGATGATGAACGCCACTGGCAAAGATCCCGGCCACCAGGGCCAGGAACAGCCCCAGGACCAACAGGCGCCCCCAGGGCCACCCAACCGCCGGTTTGGTGGCCTGCTCAGCCGGAGCGGCATCCGTTTTGCCTAGATCAATCGGTTCCATGAATCCTCCGGCCACTTGGCCGTTTTCTTTTTAGGACAGGGGTGGTACTTCTCGCCGGGGCGGAAGCCAGTTCACCCCATCAGGGTGCGCCCCGGGGCTTCCAAAGGTCCAATAAACCTTTCGTGAGGCGGAATTTCCTGCGGTTGGTCGTTGACCGAACGCAATCCCGCCGCTATACACACCGCCTTTCGGAATTCTGGAGCGCCAGGAGGCGCTCCCAAGTCGGAGTACAACCGGTGAAACGCACCTATCAACCGAGCAACCTGGTCCGCAAGCGCCGCCACGGCTTCCGTAGCCGTAGCGCCACCGTTGGCGGTCGTCGTGTCCTGGCCAACCGTCGGTCCAAGGGTCGGAAGCGCCTGTCCGCTTAAGAGAGCGGCCGGGAGGCTCGGGAACGGAGTCTCTCCCATGGGATCCATGAGCGAAGAGTCCGGGGAGACATCCTCGATCCATTCGCGCAAGGAGTCCAAGGGAGAGGATCGGCAAGTCGATACAGAAATGCTCCCATCCCAAACGGCTTCCGCGACCCAGTTCGAGTCCTCTTTCGAGGACTCGGAACCGCAGCGGAATGCCCACAAGGGCACAGCCGAGGCGGTACATTCGGAATCAGTTCTGAAAAATCCGAACCCCAAAAAGTCAAATTCGGGTGAAAGCCCCCCGATCGGTCGCTTGAAACAGCGCACCGACTTTTTGCGCGTGGCCGGAAAGCGGAAGAAGTGGGCCGCCCCGGGACTCGTTCTTCAGGTGGCTCCCCAACCCGGCGCGACAGCCCGCCATCCGGCCCCCGATCGGCCGATCCGCGTGGGGTTCACCACCAGTAAAAAAGTGGGGGACGCTGTCGAGCGGAATCGGGCCCGTCGGCGGCTCCGAGCGGCTGTCGACATTGTCTTCCCAGGGGAAGCCCAAACGGGCCGCGATTATGTGGTGATTGGCCGATCGGCCACAGTAACGCGCCCCTTCGACCTGCTTGTGGCCGATCTCCGCGCCGCCTTGAAACGCCTGGGTTCCAGGCGATGACCAAAACGCCTGGGCGGCAGGCGAGGAGCAAAACGCCTGGGTGGCAGGCGAGGATCCTCCTGCGCTGGGCGTCCCGGGGAGTTGGGCTCGTCCTGATGGGACTCATTTACATCTACCGGCTGTTCCTATCGCCCCTGCTGGGCCAAAACTGCCGATACGACCCCACCTGTAGTCGCTACACCCTGGAGGCGATCACCCGACACGGCCCCTTTTGGGGCGTTTGGTTGGGGCTCAGGCGGATTTCGCGTTGCCATCCGTGGGGAGGCATGGGATACGATCCCGTTCCCGAAGACCCCCGGCCCCAACGCTGGAGGTCCCCGCATGCGCCCACGCCGGACGCATCAACGGAGGGGGACATGTCAACGGGGCGCGGGCCAAGTGATCACAGGATCCGCAGTCCGGGCGACCCGGCGGCCAATCAAAGTAGTGGGAAGACGGATTAATGCTGGAACAGCGTAACCTTATCCTCGCCATCGTGCTGTCCATGGCGGTTCTGTTTGGGTTCGAACACTTTTTCGGATCCAAAGCGCCGCCACCAACACAGCAAACGGCAGAGACCAGCGCTGGCGCGCCCTCCGTCGCCGCACCGGGCGCCGCACCGGGCGCTGCACCGGGCACAGCCCCTTCGGCTCCCGGCGGAGCAACGGTGCCGACCGCACCCGGCGCGACCGCTGAACAGGTCGCCACCGAGACTCGGGCCCAAGCGCTGGCCGCCGACACCGATCGGGTCACCATCAACACGCCCAGTCTCAATGGCTCGATCCGGCTGAAGGGCGGCCGCATCGATGATCTGACTCTCGTCACCTACCACGAGACCACGGACCCCACGAGCCCGGAGATCACCCTTCTTTCGCCCACCGGTGCCCCCCACCCCTATTATGCCGAGTTCGGTTGGGTCACCGGGGACAAGAGCGTGAAGGTTCCTGACGCCAATACGGTCTGGACCGCGTCGTCCAAGACTCTCACTGATAAGGCTCCCGTCACCCTGACCTGGGACAACGGCCAGGGACTGAAGTTCACCCGTCGGATTTCCATTGACGCCCACTACATGTTCACCATTGAGCAGATGGTCGAGAACACCTGGGACACCCCCCGGACCCTGTTCCCCTACGGCCTGATCAAGCGGGATGGCGAGCCGAAAACCGTCAACTTCTACATCCTTCACGAAGGTCCTCTCGGCGTGTTTGACGGCACGCTGAAGGAGGAGAAATACAGCGCCGTGAAGGACGATGGCGAAATCAAATACACCACCGAAGGGGGGGGCTGGCTGGGGATCACCGACAAGTACTGGCTGACCGCCCTGGCCATGGACCAGACCATGCCGAGCAACGCCCGGTTCCTTTATGCTCCCAAGGGCACCGAAGACGGCTACCAGACCGATTATACCAGCAGCAAGCCCTATGACGTGTCCCCCGGTAGCATGGTCCAGGTGACCAACCGCTTCTTCGCGGGCGCCAAGGAAGTGGATCTGCTGGACGCCTATACGGACAATTTGGGCATCACCAATTTTGATCTGGCCATCGACTTCGGCTGGTTCTACTTCCTGACCAAGCCCTTCTTCCTGGCCCTGCAGTTTCTGCACGGGATCCTGGGCAACATGGGATTGGCCATTCTGGCCTTCACGGTTTTCCTGAAGGCTTTGTTCTTCCCGCTGGCCAACAAGTCCTACCGGTCCATGTCCAAGATGAAGCTGCTCCAGCCGGAGATGAAAAAGCTTCAGGAGCGTTTCAAGGACGACCGCCAGCGCCTGAACACGGAAATGATGGCCCTGTACAAGAAGGAAAAGGTCAACCCGCTGGCCGGCTGCTTGCCCATCGTCATTCAGATCCCGGTGTTCTTCGCCCTCTACAAGGTGCTGTTCGTTTCCATCGAAATGCGCCACGCGCCGTTCTACGGCTGGATCAAGGATTTGTCGGCGCCCGATCCCACCAATATCTTCACGCTGTTTGGTCTCATTCCCTGGGATCCGCCAAGCATGCTGATGATCGGGATCTGGCCGGTGATTATGGGTATCACCATGTTCCTGCAGCAAAAGCTGAACCCGGCCCCCGCTGATCCGACCCAGGCCAAGATCATGATGTTCCTGCCCTTGATCTTCACCTTCATGCTCGGGCACTTCGCGGCCGGTCTGGTGATTTACTGGAGCTGGAACAATACCCTGTCCATCACCCAGCAGTGGATCATCATGAGGCGCATGGGCGCCAAACCCTAGGTCCGCACGATGAACGAAGCTCCCAAGACTCCAACCATTCCTGACGGTTTGGACGCGGCCTTCCCCGAACAGGGGGAGGCCGCAAAGGCCGTTGAACGGGGCCGCTGGCTGTTCACCCAGTCCTGCAGCTTCCTCAAGGGCTGCGTTGCCCTGACCGGTCTGCCCGAGCACAGCCTGTCGGAAATCGCCTTCGCCGGACGCTCCAACGTGGGCAAGTCGAGTCTGGTGAACGCGCTGACCGGCCGCAAGACCCTGGCCCGGACCTCCAACACCCCGGGCCGCACCCAGGAACTGAACTACTTCCGCCTCGGCCCGGACGAGGCGGACCCGGCCCTGATGATGGTCGACCTGCCCGGCTACGGCTTCGCCCAGGCCCCCAAGGATACGGTGAAGCGCTGGACGCGGCTGATCATGGACTACCTGCGCGGTCGTCCCCAATTGCGCCGGGTCTGCGTTCTCATCGACGCCCGCCATGGCATCAAGGACAATGACCGGGACGTGATGGAGATGCTCGATGCCTCGGCGGTGGTCTATCAGATCGTCCTGACCAAGGCCGACAAGCTGAAGCTGACCGAGCAGGAGGCCATCCTGACCAAAACCCGCGCGGAAGCGGCGAAACACGTCGCCGCCCACCCAGACGTGATCCTGACCAGCAGCCAAACTGGCATGGGTGTGCCCCAACTGCGCGCCCAACTTGCCGACTTGGCCTTGGGTTGGGGCGACCGGTGAGAGACAGCACACACAAAAATCAGCATCGACGGGGAGACCACAGCATGAGCGACACACCCAAGGCCGACTCCACCCTGTCTGCCGAGCCCACCATTGCCGAAGATCCGGACCTCTGGCTGCGCAAGGCCAAGACCCTGTCGGAGGCCCTGCCCTATATGCGCGCCCATGCCGGGCGCACCATCGTGGTGAAATACGGCGGCCATGCCATGGGCGACCCCGAGTTGGCCAAATGCTTCGCCCGGGACGTGGTTTTGCTCAAGCAGGTGGGCATGCACCCGGTCGTTGTCCATGGCGGCGGCCCGCAGATCGCCAAAATGCTGGAGACCCTGCGCATCCAAAGCAGTTTTATCGATGGCTTGCGGGTGACCGATGCGGCCACGGTGGACGTGGTGGAAATGGTCCTGGCCGGATCCATCAACAAGGCCATCGTCACCGAGATCAATCAAGCCGGCGGTTTCGCCGTGGGCCTGTCGGGCAAGGACGGGCGCCTGATCCAGGCCCGCAAGCTGCACCGCACCGTCCGGGACCCCGATTCCAATATCGAGCGGGTGCTCGACCTGGGCTTCGTGGGCGAACCGACGGCGGTCAATCCCCATGTACTCGACCAGTTCCGGGAATCAGATATCATCCCCGTCATCGCCCCCATCGGCATTGGCGAGAACGGCGAGACCTATAACATCAACGCCGACACGGCGGCGGGCGCCGTGGCGGCCCAGATGAAGGCCTCGCGCCTGTTGATGCTCACCGATATCAAGGGCGTTTTGGACAAGGACAAGAACCTGATCCAGGACCTGACCGTGGAGCGGGCCCGCTTGCTGAAGGGCGACGGCACCATCAGCGGCGGTATGATCCCCAAGGTGGAAACCTGCATCGACGCCGTGGAAAAGGGCGTGGAAGCGGCGGTGATCGTGGATGGCCGTGTCCCCCACGCCATCCTGCTGGAGATCTTTACGCCCCGAGGCGCAGGCACTCTGATCCACACGTGATCCCGAGGATGTCGAGACTACAGAGAGCACCGGGACCCCCTCATTCTGGAGAAAGCACGTGACGCAACGGGAGTTCGAGACCTGGGTTTTCGACCTGGACAATACCCTCTATCCGGCGACCGTGGATTTGTTCTCCCAGATCGACATGCGGATGAAGGCCTATATTTCCCAACTTCTGGACCTGCCGCCGGAAGAGGCTTTTCGCCTGCAAAAGCACTATTACAACACCTACGGCACCTCCCTGCGCGGGCTGATGGTGGAGCATCATGTGGATCCAGCGGACTTTCTGGCCCATGTCCACGACATTGACCACGGTGTGTTGTCCCTGGACCCGGAATTGGATGCGGCCCTGTCGCGCATCAAAGGCCGAAAACTGATCTACACCAACGGCAGCGCAAAGCATGCCCAAGACGTGCTGGCGGCCATCGGCCTACACCACCACTTCGAGGCCATTTACGACATCACGGCGGCGGACTTTATCCCCAAGCCCCAACAGCCGAGCTATGACAAGTTCCTGCGGATCCACGGCGTTGACCCAACGGCGGCTATTTTCTTCGAGGATTCCCACAAGAACCTGCTGCCCGCCCATGAGATGGGTATGACCACGGTCTTGGTCCACAACGAGGTCCACTGGTCCTCCCTAGACATCGACCCCACCACCCTTGGCCATTGCCACCACATCACCGACCACCTTGGAAGTTGGCTGAACGGCTGGTTTGACGGACATATTCCCGACAAGGGAGCGGATAGAAGTCCGTCGTTTACCCCTACTCAGACTGACAGCTGATCGGATGCGCCCCTCTCAAAAAGAGTGCACAGCTCAGCCATGCCCAAGCGGCAAGGGTTGAAACCCACACCGCTTGAGATCAGGAAGAGGTACAACCAATTCCACCCGCAATAGATGAAAAATGCCGACCCGCCTTGGGTTTCTACGCTTTTTAACAAGTGCTTTAAGACCGGGTGGAAAAATCGCATCGGGCAAAAACAAGGCGAAATAGACCCAAACAATCGCCACAATCCGGGACCAGATTGATCCTCAGAAAGCTAGAGAGTTCGATTTATTGACCTCCCTGGCCGGACGGTCCGCCCAAGTGCCCCCGGGTGGCTCCGTCCTTCGCGCATCAACGAAAGCGCGAGCGGCTGGCGCCTTCCATTCCCTCCATCACCCCCGGAGCGCCAGCCGCTGTTTCGTTCTCCCTTCCCTTTCTCGCCTCCCGTTCAAAAACGGTTTCCCCCGGCCTTCACCTAGGGTAAACGGGAGCGGTGATGATTGAAACTACCCCTATCTCCAAGCCATCCTTGAGCTCCGCCCCCTTTTCCGGGCGGGATTTGCTCTGCATCCGCGGAGAGCGGGTGGTCTTTGCCGAGTTGTCCTTCGACATCGGTCCAGGGGATGCCTTGCTTTTGCTGGGACCCAATGGGTCTGGCAAGTCCTCCCTCCTGCGCCTCCTTGCCCTCTTGCTGCATCCGGCAATGGGACGGCTGACCTGGAATGGCGAACCGGTGGACAAGAACCCCGAGACCCACGGCGCCCGAACCCGCTACCTGGGCCACCAGGACGCCATCAAACCGGTCCTCTCCCTGCGCGAGAACGTCGCCTTCTGGGCGCGCCTTTATGGCGCCGGAGAGACGCAGGTGGACAAGGCCCTTGAGGCCTTTGGCCTGACGGCCTTGTCCGGTGTGCCGGGACGCATGCTCTCAGCAGGGCAGAAGCGGCGCACGAATCTCGCCCGCCTGCTGGCAGCGCCTGCCCCCCTTTGGCTGCTCGACGAACCGACGACGGCCCTGGACAAGCAATCCATCGCCATTCTGGAAGCCCTGATGGCCGAGCACCGCAGCCGTGGCGGCATGGTGATCCTCTCCACCCACCAGGATGTGGTCCTGCCCGACGCCAAACTTTTGACTCTGGACAGCTTTGCTCCGGATCCCGACCGCCATGGCGGTCTCTTCCTGGAAGACGAACCGTCCATAAAAGATGCACTGGCCATGAAAGACGCGTCGGCATGAGTGTCTTTTTTGCTATTCTTGCGCGGGAATTGCGACTGGCCCTGCGGCAAGGAACCGACAGCCTGATGGTCGTGGCCTTCTTCGTCGTGACCGTCGTCCTGTTTCCCTTCGGTGTGGGGCCGGAAGCCGCGATCCTGGAGCGCATCGCCGCAGGTGTCCTTTGGGTGACTGCCCTGCTTGCCTCCATGCTCTCCCTGGACCGCCTGTTCCAACAGGATTACGAGGACGGGAGCCTGGACCTTCTCACCCGAGCTCCCGCCTCCCTGTCCCTGGTGGTGGCCGCCAAGGTGGCGGCCCACTGGCTGACCTCTGCCCTGCCCCTGATGGCTGCGGCCCCCCTTCTGGCGGTCCTGATGCAGATGCATGGGGACGGTTTCGGAATTCTATTGGCCGCCATGGCGCTGGGAACGCCGACCCTCAGCCTGGTGGGGGGCGTCGGTGCGGCCCTCGTCTTGGGGGCACGACGGGGTGGCGTTCTGGTGTCCCTGTTGATCCTACCTCTCTATGTTCCCGTGCTGATCTTTGGCGTCTCCGCTGTGGATGCTGCGGTCATGGGCTTCGCCTACGACGCCCAATTGAAGGTCCTGGCCGCCATCCTGCTCGTCGCCCTGGTCATTTGCCCCCCAGCCACGGCGCTGGCCCTTCGCCAAGCTCTGGAATAGGGGATCCTGAGCGGACGGAAACACCTCTCCCCGTACCGATCACGACAACGAAAACGGGACGGGGCTAGAGGGAAACGGGATCAGCTTGAGTCAAGCTGGCCCCGTTTCCCTCTAATTATATAGATTTTAGAGTATCTTCGAGATCAAGTTTGGTCGCAAAGCGACCCAACTTGATCTCGGAATACTCTAGAAACGGCGAAAGCCATTGGCTATGGTGGCCGCGCTCATATTAGAGGCTCCTATCCGCGCCAGAGCGGTAGGGCGAGCCGAAGGATGAAACGAGTCCACTCATGCACAAATACGCCAACCCTACGCGCTTTCTCCGCCTGAGCAAGATCCTGGTGCCCTGGTGCGCCGGATTGACCGTCATCCTGCTGATCGCAGGCCTGGGGTGGGGTTTGGTTTTCTCCCCGCCGGACTACCAGCAGGGCGAGACGGTCCGCATCATGTATGTCCATGTTCCCGCAGCCTGGCTGGGCATGTTCGCCTATACCTTCATGGCCTGCGCCTCGGCCGTGGCTCTGATTTGGAAACATCCCCTGGCCGACCTCGCCGCCCGGGCGGCGGCGCCGATCGGCGCGGGCTTCACCCTGCTCTGTCTCGTCACCGGATCCCTCTGGGGCAAGCCCATGTGGGGCACCTGGTGGGTCTGGGACGCCCGCCTGACCTCCATGCTGGTGCTGTTCTTCCTGTATCTTGGCTATATGGCCCTGGCCAATGCGTTCGACGACGTCACCCGGGGCAACCGGGCCGCAGCCATCCTCTGCCTTGTGGGGGCTGTCAACGTGCCCATCATCAAGTTTTCCGTGGATTGGTGGAATACCCTGCATCAGCCTGCCAGCGTGATGAAAATGGGGGGGCCGGCGATCGATCCAGCGATCCTGTGGCCCCTGATCTTGATGGCTCTCTCCTTCCAGTTCTACTTTGCCACCCTCATCCTGTTGCGCATGGAAAGCGGGATCGCCGCTGCCAAGATCCGTGCTTTGAGTGGACTGGAGTCCCGGGCATGAGCGATTTTCTATCGATGGGGGGCTATGGGGCCTATGTCTGGCCCTCCTTTGCGCTGACCGCCTTCATTCTGGTCGGTCTACTCGTCCAGACCTTGGCCGAGCGCAGACGAAATCTCAGGCGGCTGGAGCAATTGCGATCCCTGCGTCGGGGCCGCACCGACTCCTCGGAGTGATACGCAAGCGACAGTACGGCGCGCGCGGGTGGTTCCTGCCCCATTTTTGCCCCAACTTATGGGATAAACCGGAAGCCAGCGGTCGCGCAGAAACAGTCAGGGGGGACCCGGGAGGGGACCTCCGGTTACGGGAGGACACAGGGTGACCCGCAAGAAACGCCGTCTCTATTTCGTGGTTTTAGGCATGCTGGCGCTCGCCGCAGCGGCAGCCCTGACCCTGACCGCCTTTCAGGACAACCTCGTCTTTTTCTACAGCCCCTCCGACATCAAGGAAAAGGGGGTCGAGGAAGGCCGCCGGTTCCGCGTCGGTGGTTTGGTGGAAGAAGGCAGCGTCGTGCGCAACGGCAAAACCGTGGACTTTGTGGTTACGGATCTGGTCAACAGTGTTCCCGTGACCTTCACCGGTATCCTGCCTGACCTGTTTCGCGAGGGGCAAGGCGTGGTTGCCGAAGGGGCCTTGGAATCCGATGGCACCTTCCAGGCCTCCAACGTTCTGGCCAAGCATGACGAAAAATACATGCCTCCCGAAGTGGCCGAGGCCCTGAAGGCCAGCGGTCAATGGAAGGACGGTCCGCCCAAGGGCATGACCGGCGCCCAATAGGGCCATCCCTGCGACGCATTCTCCCTTTTTCCGGACTCAAGGACGCCCCGCTATGATCGCCGAACTTGGACATTTCTGCCTGGTCCTGGCGCTGTTCGTCGCCCTGACCCAGGCCATTGTGCCGATGGTGGGTGCCCACCGGGGCGATGCCGCCTGGATGGGCTTGGCCCGCCCGGCCTCTGCGGTGCTGTTTACCCTGATCGCCCTGGCCTTCCTGGCCCTGATGCATGCCTTCGTCGTCAGCGACTTTTCTGTGATGAACGTCTTCCAGAACAGTCACACCGACAAGCCGATGCTCTACAAGATCTCCGGTGTCTGGGGGAGCCACGAGGGCTCCCTGCTGCTGTGGATCCTGATCCTCTCGGGTTTCGGGCTGGCCGTCGGGCTGGTGGGGGGCAACCTGCCGCCCTCCCTGCGGGCGCGGACCCTGTCGGTCCAGGCCCTGATCATCACCGGCTTCCTGCTGTTCATCCTGTTCACCTCCAACCCCTTCGACCGTATCCCGGACGGGTCCATCCCCCTGAACGGTCGGGGCCTCAACCCCTTGCTGCAGGATCCGGGTCTGGCCTTCCACCCGCCCATGCTCTATGCGGGTTACGTGGGCTTTTCCATGGCGTTTTCCTTCGCCATCGCCGCCCTGATCGAGGGTCGGGTGGACGCCGCCTGGGCCCGCTGGGTGCGTCCCTGGACGCTGGTGGCCTGGATCTTCCTGACCTTCGGCATCGCGCTCGGCAGCTGGTGGGCCTATTACGAACTGGGCTGGGGCGGCTGGTGGTTCTGGGATCCCGTGGAAAACGCCAGCTTTATCCCCTGGCTCTCGGGCACGGCCTTGCTCCATTCGGCCATTGTGGTGGAGAAACGGGACAGCCTGAAGGCCTGGACCATCCTGCTGGCCATCATCACCTTCTCCCTCTCCCTGTTGGGCACCTTCCTGGTGCGCTCGGGTGTGATCACCTCGGTTCATGCCTTCGCCAGCGATCCCACCCGGGGTCTGTTCATCCTGGGTCTGCTGCTGGTCACCGTGGGGGGGTCTTTCACCCTGTTTGCCATCCGCGCACCCATCCTGAAGGGCGGCGGACTCTTCGCCCCCATTTCCCGGGAGGGCGGGCTGCTGATCAACAACCTGTTGATGGCCACGGCCTCGGCCACGGTCCTGTTGGGCACCCTTTATCCCTTGATTGCCGACTCCCTGGACCTGGGCAAGGTCACCGTCGGCGCGCCCTTCTTCAATTCAGTCTTCGTCCCGTTGATGGTGCCGACCATGCTTCTGATGGCCATCGGCCCCCTGCTCGCCTGGAAGCGGGCGGATCTCAAAGGCGCTCTCAACCGGCTTTGGGTAGCCCTTGGCGTCTCGATTGGCGTCTTCGCCGTGACCTTCATGGTCACGGGGGGCGGGCTGGATCAATTGGGCGCGGCCTTCGGCCTAGGTGTGGCCGCCTGGTTGTTTGCCGGAACCCTGGTGGAACTGTCCGAGCGGATCCGCCTGTTCCATGTCCCCTTCCGCGAATCGGCCCGGCGACTGATCAACCTGCCCCGGTCGGCCTGGGGCATGACCCTGGCCCACCTGGGTGTTGCCGTCGTGGCCGTTGGCGCCGTGGGCAACATCGCCTGGAAGCAGGAAATCGTCCAGTCCATGAAACCGGGGGAGAGCCGCGAGATCGCCGGGCACACTTTCACCTTCATGGGGGCCGAGGAAGTCCAAGGCCCCAACTACACGGCCATCCAGGGCACCATGCGCCTTTCCAAGAATGGGGAGGAGATCACCACCCTGTTCCCGGAAAAGCGCACCTACCAGACCCCGCCCATGCCGACAACGGAAGCGGCCATCCACAGCAACGGCGTGAGCGACTATTACGCCGTGGTCGGCGATCCCACGGAGGATGGGGGCTATGTCACCCGGTTCTATTACGAACCCGTCGTTCCCTTCCTGTGGTATGGCGCCCTGATGATGGGTTTGGGTGGTCTCGCCTCGCTGGCGGACCGGCGCCATCGGATCGGAGCCCCCCGCGTCCGAAACGCGAAGGGTCGCTCCTCACACACCACGACCACCCCGGCGCCCGCCGAATAGACTCTGGAGCCTTCTTCCCATGGATACGACGGAAACCCAGGACGGCCCCACGCCGGAAAGCAGTGATGGTCTGCCCAACACCCATGTGCCCCAGGCCAGCCGCCGCTGGTTCTATTTCCTGCCCTTGGCGGTCCTGGCTGTGCTTGCCGTGCTGTTCGCCATGGGTCTGGGCAACGATCCACGCATCCTGCCCTCAGAATTGATCAATCGGCCCCTGCCCGAATTCTCCCTCGACGCCCTACCGGAGCGGGGGAAGCCCCTCACCAGCGAAGACGTGAAGGGCGATGTGACCCTGGTCAACATCTTCGGCTCCTGGTGCGTGGCCTGTTTGCAGGAACATCCGGTCCTGCGCGCCATCTCCCAGGAAGGCTTCGTGAAAATCCACGGCGTTGACTGGCGGGAGAAAAACCCCCGGGATGGTTTGGCTTGGCTGCGCAAGCATGGCGACCCCTATGACCGGGTGGGCCTGGACCCCGACAGCAAACTCGCCATCGACCTGGGGGTGACCGGCGCACCGGAGACCTTCGTCGTCGATGCCCAGGGCATCGTCCGCTACAAATACATCGGTCCCATTACGCCCCAGGCCTGGACCGAGAAGCTCAAGCCCCTGATCGCCGACCTGCGGAAAGGCACCCCATGATCCGCCGCCCCCTGGCTTCCCTTGCTCTGGCCTCCTTTGCTTTGGCCCCCTTTGCTTTGGCCTGTGCCCTGTTCTGGGTGGCTCTGGTCAGCCCGGCGGGTGCCGTCCTGCCAGACGAACAACTAAGCGACCCCGTGCTGGAAGCCCGCGCAAGGGAAATCAGCGCGGGCCTGCGCTGCGTGGTTTGCCAAAGCGAGAACATCGACGGCTCCAATGCCGAGCTGGCCCGGGACATGCGCATCCGCGTCCGGGAATTGCTGGTGGCCGGCAAAACCAACGAAGAGGTCATTCAGTATATGGTTGATCGCTACGGCGATTATGTCCTGATGGATCCCCCTTTCAAGGCCAGCACCTATCTGCTGTGGTTCGGCCCTTTCCTGATCTTGATCCTGGGCGGCATTGGCGTGCGCTCCTTCTATCGGAGCCGAGCCACATCAGCGGCACCACTCCCGGGCGCCGCGGGATCCGACCTTTCAGCCGAAGAACGGCGGCACCTTGAGGATCTTCTGGTGGACTCCACTGAACAGGACAGGGGCCAGGACGAGGACCAAAAAACGGATATCGACGGAAACAGGGACTCCAAGGCATGATTTTCTGGCTGATCGCCATCGCGCTGGCCCTCGCCACTGCGGGATTACTCGCGCGTCCCCTGATGAAGTCCCATGCGAAAGCGGCCCGTCGGGCCGATTACGATATCGCCGTCTACAAGGACCAGCTTTCTGAAATCGACCAGGACCTGGAACGCGGTGTGCTCACCGCCGATCAGGCAGGCGCCGCAAAACTGGAGGTGCAACGCCGGGTCCTCGCCGCAGCCAGCCGGGGCGAGAAGGAAGGCGAACCCCAGGATGCCTCCGTGACGGTTCCCAAGACCGCGCGGACCGTGGTCACCTCCCTGATCCTGCTCATCCCCTTGGCCTCCGTCGCCCTTTACTTGGGCGTCGGTAATCCCGGCATGCCCGACCATCCCTTCGCCCAGCGCATGGCAGACATGGAAGCCCAGCGGCACGCCGCCCTGGAAGAGGCCAATAAGCGTGTGGCCGAGCTGCGCGGCCAATTGGAGAAGGACCCCACCTCCCTCGACACCCGCGTGAGTCTTGCCCGACTGCTGCTCCAGATTGGCAAGACCGACGAAGCCCGTAGCCTGATGACCGAAGCGGTCAAAGCCGCACCCAATGACCCCGCCGTCCAGGCCGAATATGGTCAATTCCTGGTCAGCGCAGCAGATGGGGAGATTGCGGGAGAGGCCCATGCGATCTTCATGCGGGTTCTCACCCTCGACCCAGGCGACCCCCGTGCCCGGTTCTTCCTGGGTCTGGAGCGCCTGCAACTGGGCGATCCGTCGGGTGCACTCGCCATCTGGCGCGACTTGAAAAACGACACCCCCCCAGACGCACCCTGGGCGGAGATGTTAAACGGCCAGATCCGCGACGTGGCCATGGAGGCCGGGATTCCCCCGATCTCCATCAAGCCCGCCCCGCCCACCGCCTTCCCTGCGGACAGCTGGACCGCCGATACGGCAGCCATGGCCCAGGCAGCCCCTGGCCAAGACACCTCTCCGGGAGCGGCCATGAGGGCTGAAGCCGATGCAAAACGTGCGCCCGGGCAGGGCTTCACGGAAGACGAGAAGGCCATGATCACCAATATGGTCGCGGGCCTCCAGGACCGTCTAAAAACCGAAACCGAGGACTTCGACGGCTGGATGATGTTGGGCCGTAGCCTCGCCAACCTGGGTCGCCCAGGGGAGTCCGCAGAAGCCTATGCCAAGGCCGCAGCCCTGCGCCCCGACGACATAACACCCAAGCGCCTCCAGGCCCGCTCCCTGATCGCCCAATCCCAGCTCGACGGGGCGAGCGCACCGCCAGACGCGGTCTACCCGCTGATGGATGCCATCCTTGCCGCCGAGCCCAACGACATGGAGGCCCAATTCTTCGTGGGCCTGCGTGCGGCGAACACCGGCGACGCGGACAAGGCTCGGGCCTTGTGGGGAAAGATGCTGAAACAGCTTCCTGAAGAGGGTCCCCTGCGGGACCAGATCCAACGGCGCCTGGACGCCCTGCCCAAGTGACGAAAGCAGACCGACCGACGCCCCATCCCGAATACTCTAATACCAAGCGGCGCGGGTTGAAACCCACGCCGCTTTTCTTGCGTTCAAATGCCAGGCGGGCTTTTACGCGCCATAAGGCGCGGCGGCCACTTGGCCGCTTCCAAGGTGCGGTGAGGCAAACTCACCGCACCTTGGTATAAAACTTATAGAAGGAGAGTGAAACGGGATCAGCTTGACTCAAGCTGATCCCGTTTCACTCTAGAGCAGGGTACACGACATCCCGTCACGGGACTTTGCTCCGTTCCCCACCGGGGCCGAAAGGCCCCAGACCCCGGGCACTTATTCTTGAAAGAAAAAGGGGAGGGGAGGGGGCATTTGCCCACAAATGGGTTTGGGTAATCGCCCAAAAAAGACGAGACACCGTCGTGGCCTATGAGATTGAATCGGAAGGCACTCTAGACTTCTGTTTAAGTGAGATTTTTCGCAATGAAATTCGGTCGATCAGACCTCATTTCATCGTGACCTAAGGCGCCTTTCCCGTCGCTCGTTTGATCGTCATCCAGGATTCTGTAGGATGGTAGGGTGAAGGACACCGTGGTCCCCATCCCAGGCTCACTCTCCACGTCAAGCGTGGCACCGTGGATCAAAGCCAGATCCTGGGCAAGCGGCAGGCCCAGACCCGTTCCCTCGTGGCGACCGGAGAGGGAGATATCGACTTGGCCAAACCGACTGAGCGCGATGGAGATTTCCTCCTTGCTCATCCCCATACCCGTATCCGAAACTGCCAGGATCAGGGCACCATCTGGTTGGAACCGGCAGGTCAGGGACACCGACCCTCCCTCTGGAGTGAACTTGATTGCATTGGTCAACAGGTTCAAAAGCACCTGTTTGATGCGCCGGGCATCGACACGAATCAGACGATCCTTGGCGTCGCCCAAATCCACACGAGGGATCAATCCCGCCTGTCGGGCCCGGTCAGAAACCAAACGCAGGGCGCTATCCACCACATCAGCCAAGGCGACATCTTCCTCACACAGGGTCAAGCGCCCGGCTTCCAGCGCCGCGACATCAAGGATGTCGTTGATCAAATTGAGCAGGTGTTGCGCGGCCCGGTTAATGTCCTGGACATAGTCACCATAGCGATCGTGCCCCAAGGGACCGAAAAGTTGCTCTCCCATGGCATCGGAAAAGCCGATGATCGCGTTCAAGGGGGTTCTCAATTCGTCGCTCATATTGGCCAGCAATTCAGACTTGGCCCGACTCGCGAGTTCTGCCATGTCCCTGGCCCGCGCCAAGTCCCGTTCGGTGTCCTTTTGCGCGGTGATGTCGGTCTGGATAACCACGAAACGCCTGCAGCCCCCTTCGCTGTCGTGAATCGGCGTCAGCGTCACATTGACCCAGCCATCCCGCCCTTGCGGACCCACGGGCAGATCGCCGCTCCAAGAACGGATTTCGCGAATGGCAGAGGCGACCGTCAAAGCATGCTCTCCCGGAATCAAGGACACGATATTTCGCCCAAGAATTTTGCGTTCCGAGACCTTCCTGACGGAGAGGAAACGTGGATTGGCGTATTCCACCCGCCCCTCTTGGTCCGTGAACAGAACCATGTGGGGGCTTTGCTCAAAGGCTATGGCGAAAGCCTGAAGGTGCCTTTTGACTTCCACATGGTCCCGCGCCTCTTCCTCCAATTCCTGAGTCCGCCGGGCCACCCTTTGCTCCAAGGTGTCCCGCGCTGTGATCAACGCCTGCTCTGCGGCAATCCGATCGGTCACATCCAAGGCCACACCCATAACCACCGTCGCGTCAGAATCCCGGCGCACCACCGTTCCCTGGACCTCCACTTGAAACCGTTCCCCGGTTCGACGCAGCCCCGTGAAGGTATAGCGCGCCACATCGGTAATACCTTGCTCCCGCTCCTCGAACATACGGGCTACGCGCTCGCGGTCCTCCGGGGCGATCAGCATGGCCAAAGTGGAGACCCCGATGACCTCGGACGCCTCATACCCGAACATCCGTGTCATCTCCGGATTGGCATAGGTCACAACCCCATCCCGGATTTCGTAGATCCCTGCCAGGGATTGCTCCACAAGTGCCTTAAACACCATATCTGCAGAGGCCCGCTCCTCAGCCATGCGCTGGAAGACCATCACCAGAACGCCCACTCCCCACAGAAGATGGGTAATCAGTCCCAATGCAACGGAGACCACGACCACGGGGTGCGCCATGAAGGAGGCCGAGGGGTCCCAATTCAACACCCCCATGGCCGCAGTGAGAAGCATCAGCAGGGCGTGCGGAAGGAATGACAGCGCCGCCAAGGATCGCCCGCTTCTATTCTCGTCACCGGCCTCAGGCCAAAGACTCAATATGGTTGCAAGCGCGAAAAACGCGATAACCAACCGCACGATCACAATCCGCGCAGAAATATTCGGATCACCGAGAGTGAACCAAGTAAAAATGGCCAAAAATACCAATAGAATGCAGAATAACAGAAGAAAAGGTGCGGGTTCTTCCTTGTGCACCTTGGCGGCACACCACGCCAGCCCTTGCCCTAAGACCAGAAGGCCGTTGGGTATCAGGACAGAGGCAAGCTCCGGAAGCACACCCCGGGTCAGTAGAAGAAGGATACCCGCCCCCCAACAGCCATGGGCCAACCCCCAGACGGTCAGCGCACGGGACCGAATTCCCCCCTTTCCCAGGATCAAAAAGGCCACAGCCAGTGTCATCGACACCAAAGCCGATGCCATCAAAACCGTCACCATATCGATGTGAACCACATCACCTCTCCCGGCCCCTGATCCGGCCCACTCCATCATCCGGCCGTTCCCTTGCCATTTGACAGAAAATTGCAAATTGCATCGCGCATTGCGACGAGCAGCTCCCCGGAAAGGCTGCCGAGACGCGCTTAATGACCCATGCTGGAAATAGAACGGAAGAACAGACCTACCAAATAGTCTATAAGCGCTAAAAATACGCCGACTTCCGAGCACAATTTGACCGAAAACACTCTTTCCTACGCACGAGGATGCATGAATTTACTGCAATTATTAGACCAAGTGCCGTGGGCTACCGGCTCGTCTGATGTGTCTGTCGATAGGTTGCCACTTGGGCTCGGGCTGCCTCTCGGCTATCGGAGGACATGCTTTCAGACAGGCGTTTCGCCGCCTTGATTGCCTCCTCATGGCCCAGATCCGCAGCCAGAGTAAACCAGACCAGGGCCGCGACCGGATCCGCCTTGGCGGCATCTCCCTGGGCCAAGGCCAGCACGCCGAGCCGGAAGCGGGCCTGAGGTTGCCCCTGGGCTGCAGCCCGGATCAAAAGCGCTTCAGCCCGCTCGGGATCGGGGGCGATGCCATCGCCGGACAAAAGTAGGTCGGCTAAATTCACCATGGCCGGAGCGTACCCCCCGGTCACCGCCTTTTCCAGCCATGTCGCTGCTTCCTTGGGGTCGCGGTCAACACCATCCCCTTCAAGCAGAAGTGCGGCCAAACTGAACTGGGAAACGGCCAAACCCTGCTTGGCTGCCCGGCGGTACCAAATGGCGGCCTGGGTCACGTCCTTGGGCTGTCCCAGGCCAAAATAGGCCATGGCACCCAGGTTGTGTTGGGCCTCCGCATAGCCCTGTTCGGCAGACTTTTGGTACCATTCCAGGGCTTTATTCAGGTTCTGCTCCACACCCCATCCCCGGTCGTAGAGCTTCCCAAATTCCTTTTGGGCGGCCGCATGCCCTGCTTCTGCCGCCGCTTCAAGCCACCGATGGGCCGCCGCGTAGTCCAGATTTACCCCGTCCCCATACATATAGGCCCGCCCCAGACGGTACATGGCCTCTCGCTCTCCGGCATCGGCCAAGGGACGCCAAAGGGCCACTGCCGAGCCAGGATCCCCCGCATCAAGGGCCGCCTGGGCCTGTCGGTAGCGGTCATCGGTGGTCACGGCTTTCGCATAGAGGCCAAAAGCAAAGGTTATTAAAAGCGTAAGGGCAAGAATCGGCAAAAACGGCATTGTGAGGACGCCTGGCAGAGAAGATGTCACGGAATACCGTCACCATACCGGTCCGAGTCGTCAAAGGGAATTAGATTGCTCTCCCCTCGTCTTTCCAATTGACGAAAGCCCAGGAGATCGCCATATTCGCCACCTCGCGCCGGAAGGCTGCGGTGCCCCTGTGGCGGAATCGGTAGACGCGGCAGACTCAAAATCTGTTTCCCTTACGGGAGTGGGAGTTCGAGTCTCCCCGGGGGCACCACCTTCAGGTCCTGGTCAGACGGGACCTGAATTTCCGAACCTTTCCTGTTTCCGAAAACAGACTCTTATCCCCAAGCGATGGTCACCGTCGTTCACCTCTGGCCTTCAGGCCCGGGCATCGTCGGCCTTTCAGGTCCAGTCTGTTTTATGGACCGCTTCGCTGGTCTGTTTTATGGACCGCTTCGCTGGTCTGTTTTATGGACAGCTTCGCTGTCGTGGCCCCTCAAAAAGGTAATAAATTTATCCAGGGGTACAGGTCGGCTAAAAAGGTAGCCCTGCGCGATGTCACATCCCAATTCACCGAGGATCCGCAAATGCTCCTCTGTCTCCACGCCTTCGGCGACGACCTTCAAATCCAAGGCATGGGCCATCTTTATGATCGCATCAACGATCACTCGGGAATCCCGATCCTGATGAATCCCCATGACAAAAGATCGGTCGATTTTCAATTCGGAGAAGGGCAAACGGTGTAATTCCGCCAGCGACGAATACCCCGTCCCGAAATCATCAATGGACACGCCGCACCCCTTGATCCGCAAACGCGTCAAAACATCCATGCTGGTCCTGGTATCACGCATTGCCGTAGCCTCGGTCACTTCCAGGATCACGGCGTCGGCAGGGACCCCGTATTTTCGCAGCTTATCCCCAATCCGGTTGGGAAAATCCAAATCCACCAACGCAGAAGCAGAAAGGTTTACCGCTACGCTTGGGGTAAACCCTTCCTTTCCCCAGGTCATCCTGTCCACCAGAGCTTGATCCAACAGCAGATCCGTCATGGGTGGCATCAAGCCACTGCTTTCGGCCAAACCGATGAAGTTATCCGGAAAAACCACCCCGCGACGGGCATGGTTCCACCGAACCAGGGCCTCGGCGCTTGTCACCCGCCCCGAGTCGATGTCCACCTTGGGTTGGTAATAGAAAACCAACTCCTTGGCCTCGATGCCCCGGGCCAATTCATCGGCATCGACATCCCGTTCCATGGCAGGACGATTGGCGATCAGGTCGCGCACCTCCCTGGGTTTGACCGGCTTACGCAAGCCTCCCAGCATCGTGAGACCGTAGGACTGCCCCACCTTCAACGCTGTTCCCAACAGGCGTTCATCAAAGCTGGAAACGAGCGCTACACCCGCCTTGCAGCCCTCTTCGGCAAGCCAACGCAACACTTCAACACCGTCGCCGTCATCCAGGGACAGATCAAGGAAGATGATATCCACGTCCGAGAGCGACCCCCGGTCTCGCAGGGCGCCAAATCCCGACAATTCCTCCGCATCGAAATTAAGAGGGGTGACAATCGCTTTAATGAACCCCCGGATCTCGGCATCGTCATCGATTAACAATGCAACCGGATTGAAACTACTCATCTCTAACGATCCTTATCGCGCGGGACACTATCCCGTCGCTTTTTCCATTTACAGCGTCAAAATCACATTTTCCTCACAACTGCACGCAAAGATCATACCAATTACACGGTTCTATATCGGTCCGACAAATAGGCGAGGGTCTCCGTCATGGTAGGCGCCAGGGATTCGGCCAACACGCGAGCCGCATCCAGATTCCCTTCCTTGCAGGTCGCGTCCAACTCCGTCGCCAAGTCCCGAACGGCACTCAAGCCCAAAGTCGCAGAAACCCCTTTCAGACTGTGCGCCTCCCGTCCCGCCTCGGCAACCTTGCCCTGCGCGAGGGCGTCGGACAGCACGCTCAGCCGCCCCTCTGCTGCCTCAGAGAACTGATGGGCCATGGCCGCCATGACATCGATCCCAAGGTCCTCTTCCAATTCCTGTAAATGGGCTTCATCGACGGCGATCATCAGTCTTCCCTTTTCCAAATCGATTTCCTTCGATACCTCCGCGTTCCCGGAAGGCGTCTCCTCTCCCGCCAAAAGCCCGTGCATTACTTGAAACAGGGCCTCCCGCCGAAGCGGTTTAGACAAGAAGGCGTTCATTCCAGCGCTCAAACACCGCTCCTGGTCTTCCGCATAGGCATTCGCTGTGACGGCTACAATGGGAGCCGAACGGGATTTCCCCTTGCCCGACCGGATATGTTCCGTCGCGGTAACACCATCCATTTCCGGCATCCGCATGTCCATCAGAATGATGTCATATAGTTTGGTTTCGGCCATGGTCCATGCCTCGACCCCATTCCCAGCCACGTCAACATAAACCCCGTGGGGCTCTAGAAAGCCTTTTAGAACCTGCTGATTGATCGCGTTATCCTCTGCCACAAGCAAATGAATAGGGCGGCCATTGGGCAAACGCGGCGGAAGCAGCTTGCGGGATTCCTGTATGGCATGGAGAAGAACCTGACTTTCCTCCACCTCAGGCAGGCGGACACGAATGGTGAAAACGGACCCTTCTCCCAAAGTGCTTTCCGCGGTAACCGTTCCCCCCATCATGCTCACCAACCGCCGGGAAATGGTCAGCCCCAGCCCTGAGCCTCCGAAGCGACGAACAATCGACACATCGGCCTGGGTAAAGCGTTCAAACAAACGGGGCAGCGCCTCCGAAGCGATACCCGCACCGGTATCCCGGACAACAAAGACGACTTCATCGGGCAGGTCCCCCCGGGTGACCAACAAGTTTACCGATCCCTCGTCCGTAAATTTGATCGCGTTGCCCAGGATGTTCAGCAAGACCTGTCGCAATCGACCGGGATCGCCGAGCACCATGCGTCTTGGCGCTGGATCAAAAATGTGGTCCAGGACCAGCGCCTTCTCCTCAGCGGAGGGGCGCAAGAGATCCAAAACCGCGACACAGGCTTCCACCAAGTTGAAAGGAACAACTTCCAAGGTCAATCGTCCCGCTTCCATGCGCGAAAAATCGAGAATATCGTTGATCACAGCCAACAAGGCCTCAGACGACCCTTTTATGGAGCCCAAAGCTTGACGTTGGCTGTCAGACAGCTCCGTATCGAGCATTTGCTCTGATAGGCCGAGAATTCCATTCATGGGTGTACGAATCTCATGACTCATCATGGCGAGAAAGTCAGATTTCGCCGCATTGGCGCGCTCAGCCACATCCCTGGCCTCCTTCAGATCGGCTGTCAAACGCTGCTGTTCGGCCTCACTCTCCCGCAGGGCGTCCTCGCGAATCAGACGTTCGGTCACATCCATGGCATAAACCAGCACCGCAGGGGCCCCGGTCACAGGATCACGCGACCGCCTCCCGCCCACTTCACTGAATGTGGTTCCGGACCGGGTATTCATCGCCGCCACCCGGGGCTCCACATCTCCCCGCTTTAGAACGTCGTCCAGCAGCACCACAGCAGAAGCACCATCGACGAATCGATCGAAAAAGGTCCAAGCCCCACCCTGCGTCCCTGTTCCACTGTTTCGCCCGAAAACCCGGTCGGCGGCCACATTCTGGGCGACCACAGTTCCATCGGCGAGGACGAGGGAAACAGCCAGGGGCGTGCCCCTCCCCAACTCAACGCCCCGCAGCAAGGTGCTCCAAGATGCCTCGCCGCCCGCGTCGGGATCCGCAGGTTCAGCCGATCCGTCCAAGGAGGCCAAAGGCAAGCCATCGATGCGGGACAGAATTTCCACGCCCATGGCTGCATTCCCCTGCCAAGTCATCCCCCAGAACCGGCATCGAAGAGTTACCGGAGTATCCCGTGGATAAAGCGTCCAGACATCGATCACCTCTTCACCCTTGGCAAATTGGATTCGATAATTTGCCAACCGCTCTAAATGGGTCGGAGAGCTGGGAGCCATGTTCCGACGCGCCAACCCCTCCAGCCCATCGGCGTTCCACAGGTCCAAAGCCACCCTATTGGCCCATAGGATCCTTGCCCGGTCCAGGTCGTAGACCCAGACAGGTGTAGACAGACCATTTAGTATCTCGGCCAAAAGGACGATTTCCACTCTATCCATACTTAACCTTACCCCTAAACAGGGGTATTCTCCATGCTCCTATCCAGAAGATGAGATCCAAGGGTCGCCTCACCAACAGAAAGGATGCATGATGTTTGCGTGAATTCGGGAATTGATTTTTCTCGATCTGAGATTCGCTTTCCCTCCATTTTTCTCCCTCCATCGACTTTCGGTGGAGCCCCCTCAGACCCCGAAAGCGATCGGGAGCAAGGAGCCGCACCGCATGACCGAGAACAGCAGGCCTACGGTCGAACGGAATGTCGAAGGCGTGAGCCCCGCCCTCTCCGCAGAAGGGACGAGATCCCAGTCCCTCCTCAAATGGATTTGGCGTTCCTATCTGCATACGGCCCTTGTCCCGCTGATTTTCATCGAATTGGTCTTCTTGGGAATTTACATTGGATCGCACCATGTTTCCACGGACAGAACCCTGGACAGCTTCGGGCGATCCATTGAAACAGAATTCCATATCCTTGCCCAAAAGGAGGCTGAGGTTCTGTCCGAACGGCTTTCAGCGGTCGGAAGACAGGCCCAGGTTTTAGCCGCCCAAACCGCGCGGGTCCTGAGTTCTTCCTGTCCGGATAATGCCCCGGAAAGACGTCGCCTAAAACTGTCACCTGATGGCTCGCTCTATTCCACCAACGACGGGGGAGGGGAAGCCGCCCTTTTCTATTCCGGCATTGTGCCCATTGGACCAGCTCAATGGGATAGGGCTGTCTGCTCGGCCCGGCTGGACCCTCTGATGCGAGACATAAAAGACGTTACCCCCCTGGTCGACCAGATTTACTTTACCACCTGGGATTCCATGAATCGGATCTATCCCTATTTCAACGTCTTGGATCAATATCAACCGAACATCGACCTCTCCGCTTTTAATTTTTATTTTGAAGCCGATGAACGCAACAACCCAGAACGGAATGTTGTTTGGACCGATGTCTATCTGGATCTGGCTGGCCAAGGCTGGATGGCCTCAGCGCTCGCGCCAGCCTACGTCGGGGATCGCTTGGAAGCGGTGGCCGGACTGGACATCACAGTGGGAACCTTCATCAACCAGATCCTCTCCCTAAAGCCGCCCTTTGGCGCTTATGCTATCCTTCTCGACCGCAACGGCGCCATTCTGGCTTTGCCTGAGAAGGCCCGCCGGGACTGGAACCTCCGCCCCCTTCCTGCCACACAGTCCAAGGGTCCCAGCTCCTCAAGCACTGCCCATCAGGATAGCGTCACAGATCCCGCCGAAAATCTGTTCATCCAAGGGGCCGACAGGCGCATCATCGAAGCCTTGCGGACAAAAAATAATGGGGTCGAGGCCGTGCCCTTGAACGGCGAGGATAAACTGATTGCCTGGGCCCGGGTGGCGGAAACGGGATGGACCTTGGCGATCGTCGCAAACCGGGCCGAAGCATTTAGCGAGGTCCTCACGTTGGATGCCCTGTTCACTTTCATAGGGTATTCCATGGCCCTTGGCCTTTTGGTGTTCTACCTGGGGTTCCTGGCCTTCCTTTATTTCCGGGCGCGGAACGTGAGTGCCCTCTTGGCAACCCACTTGTCCCGTCTGAAAGGCATGATCCGAGACGTCGCGTCCGGTTCATACTTTCAAGAGACGCCGTCGTTCCCGATCCAGGAACTTGACGAAACCGGTCGAGAAATTGTGGCCATGGGGGACAGCTTGGGCCGCGCCAACGAAGAATTAATCGCCAATAGGGAAGATCTGATCCGCGCGCGGGATGCTGCTCAAACGGCGGCCAGGGCCAAGGCCGAATTCCTTGCCACGATGAGTCATGAGATTCGCACTCCCATGAACGCTGTCATCGGCATGACAGGCCTGCTCATGGAAAGCCCCCTGAATGAACGCCAGACCGAATATGCCAGAACCATCCAAAGGTCTGGGGAACATCTATTGGGTCTGATCAACGACATTCTAGACTTTTCCCGCATCGACGCAGGCCGCCTGACCTTGGAAGAACGGGATTTCTCCCTGGAGCATGAAATTCAATCCGTGGTCAGTCTCTGCGGCGTTCCCGCCAGCGCCAAACGGCTGCCCATTTCCGTCCGCCTGGACCCGGCCTTGGCTCCTGGATACAGGGGGGACGCGACCCGGTTGCGCCAAATTCTGGTCAATCTGGTGGGGAACGCAGTGAAATTCACCGATACCGGAGGCGTGCGCATCGAAGCCGTTCCCGCCTGGGAAAAGGACAACCTTCACCAGTTGGTTATCAAGGTCGTCGACACGGGCAGCGGCATTCCCACCGGCAGGTTGGAAGATTTGTTCAGCGCCTTTCAGCAGTTGGACGGGTCGGCGACCCGCCGACATGGTGGGACCGGTCTGGGGCTGGCTATTTCCCGACGCCTCGCCCGTCTGATGGGGGGAGACATCCGAGTCCGCAGCACCCCTGGAGAAGGCAGCACCTTTATCCTGGAAGTGCCCCTCGCCCCCCTGGAACATGTGCCCAACCTTGGCATAGAAGAAGGGCCGACCCACCAGACTGAACAGCCTCCCCCCGCCCCAACCCGCCCCCTGCGTATTCTGCTTGCCGAGGATATCCTGGAAAACCAAATCCTGGCCCAGGCCATTCTGGAAAAACAGGGGCATTCGGTGACGGTTGCCGACGATGGTCGGCAAGCCCTGGAGCACATCCACTCGAGCGGTCCCTTTGATGTGGTCCTGATGGATATTCAAATGCCCGTGATGGATGGCATTGAAACAACCAAAGCCATTCGCGACTTGCCGCCGGGCCAGGTGTTCCCGGATGGGCGGCCCATCGCATCCCTGCCCATCATCGCCTTCACCGCTGACGCCCTTCCCGGCGACCGCGAGCGTTTCTTGACCGCAGGCATGAACGAGCATCTACCCAAGCCCCTCAGCATCAAACGCCTGCGGAGCCTGTTGGCCGATGTTGCGGCCAACCGTCCATTAGGGGGTGGGGTGGAGCCCAAACGTCCAAGTAAATTGACCCAGTCGAAGCGGTTGCTTGATCCAGAAGCCCTCGCACAGTTACGGGCGGCCTTGGGGGAAGACTATCCCATCTATTTGCGTGCGGCGTCCGAATCCCTGCGCCAGCGTGCCACAGCCCTCGTCCCCACTCTCCTCCGACAGGATTTCGAGGAAGCGAGTCGCTTGATCCACGGCCTCAAGGGAACCCTGGCCGCCTTCGGTTTGGAGACGGAATCCGCACTTTGCGCCCGCTTGCGGGGGGACTTGGCCGGGGGAGCTGGCTTGGCCATCCGAATGGAGGCAGAAACCTTGGCCGAACAGGTCCTCGCCACGGTGCGCGAAGTGGATCAGCGTCTGGAGCACCTGCCGACCGCCCCCTCCTTCGCTCCAGATGCCCCTCCAGAGTCCCGTTGAGCCTGTTGCACCTGCTGCCAAAGACCATCCCGTTCAAGCGGCCAAACGCCGAGGCTCCCCGGGGGTCTGCAGAGGCCGTTTTCGCCCTTTCCAAGGCCAACGCCTTAGGGTATGGAGATCTTGGCCGAGCCCGCGTGCAGGGTTGATCCAGGAAAACGCCCAGCGTCTTCCTGGATCCGCGTCCTGTCGAGAGCTTCCCCCCGGTCGTGAACCTGTATTCCATCATGATAAAGGAGCACGCCAATGGCGTCTTTCATGGTCAAGGTCGCGGGCGAGGGCCTGGTCGACAAGGCCCACCGGTTGGCCGATTCCGGTCCCACCTCCGGTTCCACCATTATCTATGAAGTCATCGATGTGCCAGACGGCGTATCCTTCGAAACGGTAATCGAATTGGTCAAGAAAGCCGGAGGCAAGCCCGAACACAAGGATTACGAGATCTCCTACAGCTCACTGACGACGGCATGATCTTCCAGGCCCCGGCCACACTCTGTGATCGGGGCCACTGTCGCATAGTCACAAACACTTATTGAAAAAAAAAGGGGTTTGGGGGCATTGATCCCCAAATGGTCTTGGGCAATCGCCCAAAAAAAATCAGGATACAGTCCTGTCCCATAGAGCCGCAGATCAGGCAAGAGACTCTGAACACAGCACCAGAGATTTGGTGGACGGGGGGCGGGGAAAGACGGAACGGGCAAGGCCGCCCGATGGCCCGACACGGGGTTATTCCCCCACTCGTATCCCCGATTTTTTTGGCCCATGATGCACCGAAATTACTTTTCGGGATCAATAGCCATGCTCATCGCCCAGATCTCAGACACCCATATCACAGCCCCAGGGCGCAAAGCCCTAGGTGATCGAGTCGACACGGCTCAGGCCCTGAAACGAGCCTTGGATCACATCCTCGGCATGGCCGTCCCCCCTGATACCCTGATCGTCACCGGGGACGTCGCCGACCACGGACAAGCAGAGGAATATGATCACTTCCGGATGTTGCTCGCCCCTCTCTCCCTCCCCCTCCTTGCCTGTCCGGGCAATCACGACGATCCCGCCCTTTTGAAAGGGGCGCTTGCTGCCATGGACCCCCATCAAGGCCAATGGTCCAAGGGACCGACCCTGGACGTCACCATGGACCTGGGCTCCCTGCGCTTTGTCGGACTCGATACAACCGTGGATGGGGCTCCCCATGGCCAGATTCGCGAACACCAATTGGCTTGGTTGGACTCCAGATTGGCCGAGGCGGCTTTTCTCGAACTGCCCGTCGTCCTCTTCCTCCATCATCCCCCGTTCACCACAGGCATCGCCCATATGGACCGCATGGGGTTGAGAGAATCCGACGGCCTTGCGACGGTCCTGACGCGCCACCAGGGTCGGGTTGTCCGACTTCTCTGCGGTCATATCCATCGCCATATTTCGACACTATGGCATGGCGTTCCGACGATCGTCGGCCCTAGTACCGCCTATTCCGTGTCCCTGGACCTGGATTCCCAGGCTTCGGCCACATTTGCCTTCGAAACGCCAACCTTGCTCCTGCACCATTGGAATGCCCGGGAATCCACCATGGTCACCCATACTGTTCCCATTGGCGCTGCGGACGGGGCTTTTCCTTGCGAAACGTAATCCAACCCGCCTCGACCATGGCATGGACAGATGGAATGCGATAGGTTAACTCTGCATGAGATCATCATTCGTATTGGCCCGTCCCACCAATCCTGATGATTGTGATCGATTACAATGAATTAGAAGGGCATGAGGACGGAATACCGCTGTCCACTTTTCCCCTTGCCGCTCGAACGGTTAAGGGAGCCAAATGGGTCTTTTGTGGTTTCGAACGTAGTCTTTAGGGTGGGCGCACCCCAAAAATTCTGGTGTGTTGTATATGGCAAAGTTGGAGAATGCGGTGAAAACCGACAGCACGACGCGAAGCTCCCAGGGAGGATTCGTTGGTTGGCTTGCGGGCAAACTGCGGGGTGCCGCCGACCGATTGGCCCCCTCCACACAACCCCGAGCCAACCAAACGAAGCGTGACGCAGACCGCATGTCCTCCCCCCACAGTGCCTTGGACCAACTGCTGAAGGCCTATTTAACCGACCAAGGCGATTCCGCCGTCTCCAAGATCCACTTGATCAGCCTGGACGAGATGAAAGAAGCCTTCGGTCCGGAATGGGATCGACTGGCAGCCAAGGCCATGATGATCACCGAAGGGATTATCCGAAAAAACCTGACCGGCGAGGATTATTATTATCGCCAGGCCGATGATTCCTATCTTCTGCTGTTGTCAGGCTTGGGCGTGCACGAAGCGGCGGCCAAGGTCCAAATGATCGCCAACCAGATCCGCCGACGTCTTCTCGGTGATCGGGCTGACAACATGCGAGGTTTCGGCGTCAAGGCGGCCGTTGTCACCCTGTCGGAACTGCTGGAACAGGGCACCATCCCCTGTTTTGACAACATCAACCGGATCCTGGAGGAGCGCCTGCCCGAGGAAGTGGGCGTCCGCACCTTCCGACGTCAAGCCGCCGGGACCGGAGTCAGCCCGCAAGCCCGGGTCTACGAAAGCCTGAACGTGCGCTACCGTCCCGTCTGGAACCCGGCGAGCCAATTGGTCTTTGCCTACCAATGCCAACCCTACCGGACCACGGACTACGGCATTTTTGCGGGTCAGTGGACCCTGAATGGCGGCTACCTGGACCCCCTCGGGATCGAGGTTGACAAGAAAGTCATTGAGGATGCCCTGAAACACATGCGCTCCATGCGCGATGACACCTCGCCCCCGGTCACCCTGATCCCCCTGCACTACAAATCCTTCACCGGGCAGGCCCGGAACGAGATGTTCAGCCTTATTTCCTCATTGCTCAATCAATGTCGACAGGAAATGGTGGCCTTTGAACTGGTGGGGCTGCTCGACAGCCTGCCGGTCAACCGTCTGCCCCAAATCGTCGCGGCCTTGAGCCGCCTGTCCCGCTTTGTGGCCGTCCGGGCCGTCCCGGACCAATTCGACCACATCAAAGGCTATCTGAATGGGGTCCGCCTTCTGGGTCTGGACCTGAATGATATAAGCCGACATGGCGCTGATACGGCCAGCCGTGGCCGTGCCATGATCGATTTCGCCCGTTTCGCCAAGGAACAGGGAATCGCCAGCTATGTCTGGGATCTCAAAACCATAGACGAAGTCAGGCTGGCCCTGGAAATGGGCTTTTCAAATCTCAATGGCCTCGCTGTCGCCTCCGAACTGGCTGAGCCAAAGCATTTGTTCGAACTCAGCGTTCAAAGGGTCATACGGTAGAGGACTTTCTGTCTGATAGAGTGTTCCCGCAGACCCAAGGCAAGAAAGCGACAGTTTTACGCAACACATCCCAGATTCCACCCTGGTTTTATTGCACTGCGGTCCTGTGTTCCCCACGAAACTCCACGCTTTGTTTGATTTTTCGACGAAAGACGTCTACGGTTAGATAGATAGTCCGGAAAATTTCATGACTTTCGCACACCGTTCTTCCTTCCCATATGGGAGTGTCGGTGAGATATAAAGTTTTGTTCGGACCGCCGACGGGTCACCGAAAACGGAGGCATGATAAAAGACCTTCTCTGGCCCAGAACACTGGATGGTGACGGGAGAGCAAATAATGGTTGGCTATCGCAAAATGGAATCACGGAATAGGCGAGACACGGGAAAGCCGGTCACCGCAAGCTGGCCGGATCCCTTCCCTGGCACGGAGGAGCCCCATATTGCCGACCTGATGTCTGACGACGTGATGTTGAGCATCATGTCTAGCGACGGAGTGGCTACCCACGCCTTGGAAGCCCTGATTTCCTCGACGCGCATTCGGCTCGTCGAATAGATTGCACCCGTTCCCTATCCCTCCTTTCGAGTAAAATTTAACATCCTGAGATCTCAGAGTTCCATGTTCGGCGTCCGCCGAACATGGAACTCTTGTCATGACCACAAGGGATAGAACATCAGGGGTTTCCCTGTCACATCCTGCGGAAAGATGGGATAGGATTGGCGCCATGGACGCGCATACGGACATCACGGGCATCGCCTATATCATTCTCATCGCCATGGGGTGCGGGTTGCTTTTCACGCGCCTGCGCCAACCGGCAATCGTGGGCTATATCCTTTGTGGAGTCCTGCTGGGGCCTTCCGGCTTTGAGCTCGTGGAAAGTCGCGGCGACATCAGCCTGATGGCCGAATTGGGCGTCTTGATGCTGTTGTTCGTCATCGGCCTGGAGCTCAAGGTCTCCACCCTGATAACCGTCTGGAAAATCGCCCTGGGCGCCACGGTCATCCAGGTCGGGGGTAGCCTGGGTGTCATGCTCTTGGTCAAAGACTGGTTGGGCTTCCCCCTCGGCCAAGCCATCCTGCTGGCCTTTGCCCTGGCCCTGTCTTCCACAGCGGTGGTCATCAAACTACTGGAGCAATTGGGCGCCTTGCATAGCCGTACCGGTCGGGTGGTGGTCGGTGTCCTGATCGCCCAGGACATGGCCGTCGCGCCCATGATCATGGCCTTGAACGGCCTCGCCGGAGAAGGGTTCACGGGTATCGACGCCGGCAAGGTCGTCGCCTCGGTTGTTTTCCTGGCGGGGCTGGTTCTCTGGCTGGCCCGTCGTCCGCTCCCCCTTCCCTTCGCCAAGGAAGCGACCCGCCATAAGGATCTTGTTCCCCTGGCGGGCATGGCTTTCTGCTTCGGTGCTGCGGCCCTTTCAGGGTCCTTCGGACTATCAGCAGGCTATGGCGCCTTCCTTGCTGGCCTTGTTC
Organism: Rhodospirillum sp. A1_3_36; assembly: GCF_047263945.1. Lineage (NCBI taxonomy): Bacteria > Pseudomonadati > Pseudomonadota > Alphaproteobacteria > Rhodospirillales > Rhodospirillaceae > Rhodospirillum > Rhodospirillum sp. A1_3_36. Next base: position 88,146 of record NZ_JBLAVB010000008.1, read on the forward strand.
TCGGGAACTCGGACCACGCGGACTCCTTCGAGCAGGGCGCCCAACCCATCCAGGCCGTCCTGCTGATGGTTTTCTTCCTGTCCGTGGGCCTGTTACTGAACCTGAGTTTCCTTTCGGAGCATGTGGGGCAGGTGGTCTTCCTCGTGGCGATGGTTTTGATCTTCAAGACCCTGCTGAACATCGGGGGATTGCGCCTGCTCGGCCTGGATTGGCCCAGGGTGATCCTATCCTCGGTCATGCTTGCCCAAGTGGGAGAGTTCTCCTTTGTCCTGACGGGCATGGGCTTGCATTTGGGATTGCTCGACGATGCCACGGGTCAGCTCGTCGTGGCCATCACGGTCTTGTCCCTGGCCGTCACCCCCCTTTGGGTGGCGATCGCCCGGCGCCTGGGCCGTCCCAGCATGCCCCTCCGCACCCTGGCGGACGTGAGACGCGGAATCTTCGGACCCGTTCGCCACAATCTGACGCGGACGAGGGACAGGCTATGGCGGCGAATAAAACCGGCTTCCCGCCCTCTTGTCCCCGCTCTGGCAGAGATATCGGAAACCAGACAGGAAACCCCGGAGGGATTCTCCGAAGCCTTTCCCAAAGGAGACGCCACAATCGAAACGCCCCTCTCCGAGAGACCGTCCCCCACTGCCACAGGCTGCAGTGAAGGAGAGGAGCCCCCTGACGAAGACACTCCAAACACCTCCGAAACAGAGGACTCCAAGCCCCATGCCTGACCTGTCCCTGGAACGCGAGCAGCCCGGTTTCGTCATCGGTGTCGATGAGGTGGGCCGCGGTCCTCTGGCCGGACCGGTGGTGGCCGCAGCGGCCTGGATCGACCCACACCGGGCCGACCCAACCCTGCTGGCCGCCTTGGACGATTCCAAGAAGCTCTCCCGGAAAACCCGAGAGGCGCTGGCCCCGGCCCTGCTCGCCGATCCTGGAGTGCTTGTCTGCCTCGCTGAGGCCTCCGTCACGGAGATCGACGACTCGAACATTCTGCGCGCCACCTTCCTGGCCATGACCCGCGCCGTACAGGATCTGGCCCAGGTTATGCCCGGCCCCATCGCCCTGGCCCTGGTCGACGGCAACCGGCCACCACCGCTGCCTTGTGCCGTCCGGACGGTCATTAAGGGCGACAGCCTGTCCCTGTCCATTGCCGCCGCCTCCATTGTTGCCAAAGTGACCAGGGACGCCACCATGGCCGCGCTGGCCCAGGCCCACCCTGGATATGGTTGGGAACGCAACGCCGGATACGGTACGGCAGAGCATCGCGAGGCCCTCACCCGACTGGGGGCTACCCTCCACCACCGTCGCTCCTTCGCCCCGGTGCGCCTGGTCCTTGGGGAGACCGGGATCCCGTAAATTCCGCCAAGAGCAGGACCGTTTCCTGCCTGCCCCACCGCCCTTATACCAAGCGGCGCGGGTTGAAACCCTCGCCGCTTTTCTTGCGTTCAAACAGCCAGGCGGGCTTTTACGCGCCATAAGGCGCGGCGGCCACTTGGCCGCTTTCAAGGTGCGGTGAGTCAAACTCACCGCACCTTGGTATTAGATCATATGGTTAGAGCATCAAGTGGACCAGAAAACCGGTGCCCAGGTTTCCGCTCAATGCGTTAAGTTTTAGCCTCGAGCCGACGGCTTTCCATCGGCCACTCCCTAAAATTGCGCGAAACACACATCCTCACATACCGCTTTCGGGTCAGCGACTCGAAAAAAAGTTGGAAAAAATTCGCCCCAGATCCTGGGTCCGCCCCATTTTCGCCACACCAGATGAAGCGTCGCACGACTCCAGTCACTCTCTTCCGTTAAGCTTTGATAAACCTTCCGAAGATCTTGATTCTATTCGGTAATTATTGGTTTACGATTCGGGCTGCAGAGTGCTTTCCATGATGAACACGCTCCGCACCAACCGCATCTATCAAGGCGACTGCATTGACGTGATGCGCTCACTCCCCGCCGGATCAATTGACATGATCTTCGCGGATCCCCCCTACAACCTCATGCTCGGTGGCCAGTTGCTCCGCCCCGATAATAGCCGCGTCGATGGCGTGGACGATGATTGGGATCACTTCGAAACCCAGAAGGCCTACGCCGACTTTACCCGGGCTTGGTTGACTGAAGCCCGCCGCGTCCTCAAAGACAACGGCAGCCTGTGGGTCATCGGCAGTTACCACAATATCTACCGTGTGGGTGCCGAGTTGCAGGACCTGGGCTTTTGGATGCTCAACGACGTGGTCTGGCGCAAGTCCAACCCCATGCCGAACTTCAAGGGGACCCGCTTCACCAATGCCCATGAAACACTGATCTGGTGTTCGAAAGGCCAGGACGCCAAGTACACCTTCAACTACGAAGCCATGAAGAGCCTGAATGAGGGCCTTCAGATGCGCAGCGACTGGACCCTCCCGCTGTGCAATGGCGGTGAGCGCCTGAAGTCGCAGGAAGGCAAGAAACTGCACCCGACCCAGAAGCCCGAATCCCTATTGTACCGGGTCATCCTGTCCTCCACGAATCCCGGTGACGTTATCCTCGACCCCTTCTTCGGCACAGGCACCACCGGCGCTGTCGCCAAATTGCTCGGTCGCCGTTGGGTCGGCGTCGAACGGGATGACGACTACATCGCCGCCGCCCGCGAGCGCATCGCTGCGGTTCAGCCCGTCGACGACCTTTCCATGCTGATCACACCGTCGAAGAAGACGGAGCCGCGCATTCCCTTTGGCACGGTGATCGAGCGGGGACTGCTGGCACCGGGTACCGTCCTGACCGATGTCCGCAAGCGGTTCAGCGCCCGGGTCCGGGCCGATGGGACCCTCGTGTCCACCTCTGCCAATGGTGACGTGAAAGGCTCCATCCATCAGGTGGGGGCCGCCGTCCAGGGAGCCCCGGCCTGCAACGGTTGGACCTTCTGGCACCTGGATCGTCCCGACGGGTTCGTGCCCATTGATGTCCTGCGCCAGCAAGTGCGCTCGGAAATGCAAACCCTGCAGTAGCAGTCAAGCCAAACGCGGTTGAGCGACCAAGAGCCTGTTCATATTCCGTAAGGGTTCGTCCTCTAAGTTGGGGGCGGACCCTTTGGCTTTGTTTCGACACTTCAGGCCAACAGGGGTTTCCCCGTTGATGGCATCCACCATGCGTCGTTTGCCCTTGGTTGGCGTAAAGACGGGACCTCAATCAAACAGACGGTCGATTTCGTCCTGACTGATCCCCTTTTCCGTATCCTGAGGACCATTCAGCAGTCGGTTTTCCTCGCCCCGGTCATTCCCTCCTGACTTACTTGGGTTTTCTGGCTCGTAGGGGAGATCGTTAAAGGTATCGCGGCCCCAGATTTCCATCATCCGATCCACCCGTTGTTCGATGAACTTCATGGTGTTGACCACTTTGGTGATTCTCTGGCCCGTCAAATCCTGGAAGTTGCAGGCCTCAAAGATGCCCATGGTGCTTTCCTGGATCTCATCGGCCAGTTGGCGGATGAAGCTGTCCTGCTCCTGTGCCTGGATCTGAGACGTCAGATTTCCGATCACTTCAACCTGATCAAGGATGGTGTCTGTCGCCCGTTCCGTTGCGGAGACAACCGCGTCCAATTCGTCGGTGACCGTGGTCAAGCGGTCCCCTTCGTCGCTTTGCGCCATCAGAAGGGCAATTTCTTTCTTGGTCGTGTCAATGCTGTGTGCAAGGGCATTCAACTCGATCTTCAACAGCCGGACTTCCCCGGCATCCCGTTCCTTCCTCTCGCGGAGGGCCTCGGCTTCGGCCCGCTCCTCCTTCGAAATCAAGGGGGCAGGGGCGACCTCCATCACGGCGGTCGGCAGGGCCTCCATCCGGGATTCCAAAGCCTTGACACCCGCTGTCAAGGCCCTGATCTCGGCCAGAATCTGGGCATTGTTGGCTGAGGCTGGCTCGGCTGCTCCCGTAGAACGACGGCGTTGAAGCTCTGCGGTAAAGGGCCTCTGGTTATCGACGCGCGGCATGGTATCTATATCCCTTTGGTCATGGTCGATCTTAGGTCTTTGCTAGACCGATTGTGATGCCAACCTAATGGCTCTATCATCATTCTCCCAAGGCTCGCGGTCAACCATCGGAACGCAAGGCCAACAGAATTGACCGAATTCCCTGACCGCTTTTTCCAAAACACTGGAATTTGTTCGATTTTCCTCGGCCCCTCCTTTGGGCTCTGATAATCTCCGAATATGAACAGAATTGTATACACGTTTTATCTCCTTGGAAATTTCCCAAGGCGAAGAACGCTGTCCAATTGCGGAAAAACAAACGGTCTACAAGAAATGAACCAAACGGCGTGTTGTTTTTTTAAGGCATCCGCATAGTGGGAAACGGGCCAAAGGGCCCTTCGATATGTGGGAGCGGACATGACGGAACAGGACTTGGTTACCAACCTTTTCAAGGAAACCTCGCTGCCGGATGATCTCCCGCTGGAAAGGGGGGATCCCCTGTTGATCGAGGTTCTGTCCAAGATGCAAGATGGAGTCGCCTTGTATGATTCCAGCGATCGCCTCATCTACCATAACAGCGGTTTCGAAACCCTGTTCGAAACCCTGCGCCCCATCCTGACCCCCGGACGCCCCTTCGAGGACATCACCCGCACCTTCGCAACGGGCGGGTGCGTCGATGTGGGTCCCGAAGGGGTCGAAGATTGGGTCACCCGTCGCAAGGCCCGCCGCGAGCGGGGCGCCCCCATTGAATTTCGACTCTGCAATGGTCACTGGGGTGAGGCCACCGACACCCACCTGTCCAATGGACATATTCTAACGACCGTACGCGATATCACCGCCATAAAGATCCGCGCCGATCAAATCGCCGAAAGCTCGCGCCGGATGGAGGAAGCTGAGAATCAGTTGGAACAGGCCCTGGATTCCATTTCCCAGGGGTTCTACCTTTGCGATTCGAATGACCATCTGGTCCTATGCAACGGTCGCCTGGGCGCGCTTCTGCCCGGTCTTGGCCGACCAAAGCCCGGCATCCCTTTTTCCGAAATGATGGGAACGGCCAGTTTCATGGGGGCCATTCCCGCTGCGACCAAGGACCCGGCAGGCTGGTTGGGCCTGTGTCTGGCCCGCCACGAATCTCCCCGGGGTCCCTGGGACTTCCTGAATAGCAAGGGTCGTTGGATCCGCGTGTCCGAAGCTCGCACCCCTGAAGGAGGTTGCGTGGGTCTGATGACCGACATTACGGAGACCCGCGCGGCTGTAGATTTGGTTCGCCAAAGGGAGCAGCGCCTCGACGGAATCATGAACTCCATGCTCGATGCCCTGATCGTGATCGACGAGACGGGGTGTATTCAGTCCTTCAACAGCGCAGCAGAAACCCTATTCGGCTATCAAGCAGAGGACATAATGGGGGCGAATGTTGCCCTGCTGGTCGGCGAGAACCACGCGGGACAGCACGACCAGTATATCGCCAACTATCTGCGCACCGGCCAAGCCAAAATCATTGGTATCGGACGGGAAACCCTGGCGCGACGGGCGGACGGAACAGAAGTCCCGATCAGCCTGTCCATCAGTGAACTGCGCCAGGGCAACATGCGCCTGTTTGTCGGTGTCATCCAGAACATCACAGAGCGGCAGAAGAATGAGCGCCTTCTGCGGGAGAAGGAAGAACGCTACGCCCTAGCGCTGGCAGGAACGAACGAGGCCATCGTTGACTGGGACGTTGAGAGCGACAAGATGACCTATTCGGAGCGGATCGGCGAAATCATCGGGCTAGCGCCAGATGCGCTGAAGACCTCCATCGACTGGCTGTCCGTGATCCATCCCGATCATCTGGGCGGCTATCGGGCCCAGATGCGAGCGTTGATGAAGGGCGAGACGACCTATCTCTCCTGCGAATACCGCTTGGCGGACTGGCTGGGACCGGACGAGCGCTGGGTGCGCCACCGGGCCACGGCGCTTCGCCACCCGAACGGTCGGGTCTACCGCATGGCCGGATCCGTGGGCGACATCACCGACCGCCGCCGCGCCCTGGAGCGCCTGAACGAGGCTAAGAATCAAGCCGAATACGCCAACCGCGCCAAAACAGAGTTCCTGACCAACATGAGTCACGAACTGCGCACCCCCTTGAACGCGATCATTGGCTTCTCGGAAGTCATCCAGCACGAGATGTTCGGCCCCATGGGCGCCCCCCAATACCGGGAATATGCCGGGAATATCAGCGACTCCGGTCACCACCTGCTGGAGGTCATAAATGACATCCTGGATGTGAGCCGCATCGAAACGGGTCGCATGAAGCTGTTTCCCGAACCCCTGGACTTTACCGAAGTGGTGGAGAGCGTCAGGCGGCTGATCACCCAGCGGGCCCAAATGGCCGGGGTGCGCCTGGACATGACCGTCGTTGCCCCTCTGCCCCGCATCCAGGGCGAGATCCACCGCTTAAAGCAGGTGCTGGTCAACATCCTGGGCAATGCCATCAAATTCACCCCCGATGGCGGGCTGGTGCGTCTGGTGGCCCGGACCGACGGCATCACCGGCAATCTGGTGGTTGAAGTGGTCGATTCCGGTATCGGTATTGCCCCCCAGGACATTCCCTTGGCCCTGGAGCCCTTCCGCCAAGTGGACGGCAAGCTGGCCCGTCGTTACGAAGGCACGGGCCTGGGGCTCCCGCTGTCCAAGGCCTTTGTGGAGTTGCACGGCGGCAGCCTATCCCTGGACAGTGCCTTGGGTGAAGGGACGAAGGTCACCATCCGCCTACCAGCCGACCCCAACGACGATGGAGAGGAAGCTCCGCCCCGCTTCGGGAGGCCAAAAGGGATCTAGAGTGAGTTTAGAGTGCCTTCGAGATCCCACCCCCTCTCCACCCAAAGGGAGGGAAGGCAACGAAATAGGCCGCTTTTATAAGTCCCCGGACGATTGCCCCAGGGACGGGCGCCCCACCGACGGACGATAAACCCAGTCCACGACGCCTGAAGCGGCGGCCTCCTCCGCCAAAGCGACCATGGCCCCATGGTGGGGCGAGCGGGAACAGGCGGGATCCGCCTCCGCCGCATCCCCGGCCAAGGCCAGGGCCTGACAGCGGCAGCCCCCGAAATCCCGGTCCCGGTGCTCGCAGGTGACGCAGGGCTCGCGCATCCAATCCTGGCCGCGATAGGCCTGGAACGCAGGCCCTTCCAACCAGATTTCCCGCAGGGGCACGTCCCGCACCGATTGGAAGGCCAGATGGGGAATGCTCTGGGCCGCATGGCAGGGCAAAGCCAGCCCCTCGGGCGTGACGGTCAGGCTCTTGCGCCCCCAGCCCCCCATACAGGCCTTGGGAACCCTGGCGTAGTAATCCCCCGGCACGTAATCGATCACCAACCGCCCCTTCAATCGCTCCCGGGCCGCGCGCACGGTTGCGCTTGCGCTCTCCACCTGGGCACGGCTGGGCATCAGGGCCTCCCGGTTGCGCTCCGCCCAACCATGGAATTGCACCGTGGCCACTTCCATGCGGCGTGCCCCAAGGGCGAGGGCCAATTCAATGGTCTCTTCCAGGCGATCCAAGTTGTGGCGATGCATGACCGCATTCACGGTCAGCGGGAGACCCTCCTCCGTCACCCAACCGGCCACGGCCATTTTACGGTCGAACCCGCCCTTATAGCCGCCAACGGCATCGGCGCTGGCCCCATCCACCCCTTGCACGGAAAGCTGAACATGGTCCAATCCAGCGTCGGCAAGCCCCTTGACCCGATCCCGGGTCAAGCCGATCCCCGAGGTGATCAGGTTGGTATAGAGGTCCCGTCCCCGGGCGGCGGCGACCAGATCGGGAAGATCCCGGCGGACCACCGGTTCCCCTCCCGTAAAATGGAAATGGAGGATCCCCAGATCCGCCGCCTGATCAATGACCGAAATCCACTCCGTCGTGGTCAGTTCTCCGGTCCGTTGGGTCAGATCCGCCGGGTTGGAGCAATAGGGACAGGCCAGGGGACAGCGGTAGGTCAATTCCGCCGTCAGTCCCAAGGGGAGGGCCACATTCCCTTGCCCCTGCCCCTGCCCTTGTGGGCCCATCGCCGGAGCCACCGCGTTCATGTCGCGCCCCCGATTCCCCCAGTGTTCGGGTTCTCTGACGATACCCCGCGTTTGGACTCCGCGGATGGCGGATCCATGTCCAGCATCCGCCGGTCCCGTAGAGAGCCAAGGAAGGTCATCACATCCCGAGCAATCTGCTCCCGGGGAGCCTTGAAGCGGGCAACCAGGGCATCCACCACCTGATCCAGATCCTTTTCGCCGTCCACTTCCGCCAGGATGGCCGCCCCTACGGCGTCCAGCTTCAAGGTCCGTTCCGGCGCCAGAAGCATCCACGTGCCCCTGGCCTCATCGAACCGGGTTCGTACCCCACGGGGAAGGCGGGGCCGGTTCCGGTTCGACGGCCCATTTGCGGCAGAGGCGGAAGTCTCGCTCATCCCAGCAGTCCTTCCCCCGGGTTCCAGGCGCCGGGCGGGATGCGTCCGGGGTCGGCATAGGCGTATTCCAGGGCATCCAACTGGGCCCAAAGGACATTGGTCTTGAAGGTCAGTGCCGCTGCCGCCGCGTCCTGCTTCTCCCGGGTGGTCGCCCTCTCGAGCACCCAGTTCAAGCCGAAGGCCACGTCCCGGGGCGCCTCGGTCAGGCGTTTGCGGAAATAGCTCAAGCTGTCATCATTGGCGAAATCATAATGGGCCAGCAGCCCTTCGATGCGCTCGGAATGGATGGCCGGAGCGAACAATTCCGTCAGGGAAGAGGCCACGGCGTCGAGCAGGGGCATGTCGCGCACAAAGCGCACATAGGCCTCCACAGCAAACCGGGTGGCGGGCAGGGCGCCCTTGCAGGAGGCCACATAGTCGGGATCCAGGCCCACGGCCTCGGCCAGCTTGAGCCAGCGGCGGATGCCGCCGCCTTCTTCCACGCCCCCATCGTGGTCTTCAATCCGCGACCGCCAGGCCCGGCGCAGGTCCGGATCCTCGCACCGGGACATGAAGGCTGCGTCCTTCATGGGAATATGGCTTTGGTAAATATACCGGTTCAATACCCAGGCCCGAACCTGATCGGGGGTAGCCCCGCCCGAATGCAGCCGTTTATGGAAGGGATGCTTATCATGGTAGCGGTCCACCCCGATCTGGCGCAGACGCCCTTCGAAATCCTCACGGCTTTGCGGTGCCATGTCTCCCTCGGTTCCATCTCTCACCAGACCACCTCCTGTCCGTCACGGCCAATTTCCCAGCCTGCGCGCTCTGCCTCCCGACGTTCCGGCGAAGCCGGGTCGAGGACGGGGTTCGTGTTGTTGATATGCAGGTAAATCCGACGGGCCACATCCAGATCCCGGAAGGCCGCTATGGAGCCGTCTTCCCCCCCCATGGTCATGTGCCCCATGCGGGCGCTCGTCTTTTCTCCCACGCCGGTTCGCGCCATTTCGTCGTCGGCCCAGGCGGTGCCATCAAAGAAGACCAGGGGCGCCCCCCGCAAGCGGGCCGCCAGTTTGCCGGTCATCTTGGCACAGCCGGGAATATAGAAGGCCCGGGAGGCGCCCCCCCAAAGCTCCACGCCCACGGTCTGTTCGCCTTCCATATCCGTCACCACCTCGCCGCTTTCCGCCCAAAGGGGCACCTTGCCCGGGACGGCGAACAGGCGGGCCTGAAGTCCGGGCAGCAGGTCGAAGGGCTGTTCCAGGGAGACCTGGACGATGGTCACCTTCTCCGGATTCAGAACCCGGAAGACAGCGTTCGTGGCGATGATCTCGGCGATGACCGGCGTGACGAACAGGGTAAAGGCCTGCTGTTCCCGCAGGGTCAGCAATCCGGCCAAATGATCGATATCTCCGTTGGTCACAAGGACACTGGAGAGGGGCGAGTCACGGAGTCCCGTGGGATGGAGCGCGGGGTTCCGATTGATTTGCTCCCGGATATCCGGAGAGGCATTCAGAATAGCCCAGCGCCGTCCATCGACGGAGACTGACAGGGAGGACTGCGTGCGGGGCTCAAATCCCTCGACCCCGGCGCGCGCCTTCTGGCAATTGTCGCAGCCGCAATTCCACTGGGGAAAGCCGCCACCCGCTCCCGACCCCAAAACGACGGCGCGCATGGGAAGGATGCTCCTTGAAGCCTTTCCGGCCAAACCCGAGCGGATCCGGAAAGAAGAATTGTGGACGCGGGAGGGCCAAACACCCAAGTCCCGCGTCCACCTCATCACCACCGAACCGGAATCCGTGTTCGGCAGAAGGAGAGGACAGAGCGCCGCCCCTTAGAACAGGGGCATATCGCCTTCATCGGCGGGGGCGTAGGCGCAGATTTCGGCGCCGCAATCGATTTCGACAATCTCGGGGGTGGTCCATTCCATGGGTAAATCCTCCTGATGTTTTGTTCCAGTGGCCCGTCCCTTTTGGTTGCCGGGACAGTGCCTTTTTGCTTGGTACCACCCCAATCTCTTTACCGCTTTGGATTGAAAACCCAAAAGGAAGTCCAGGGCGGACGGGTTTTTGAACCCGGATCAATTAAGGACTTCGGACCCGGTTCGGTCAAGCGGGCGGAATAAGACTTTGGTCGCAGCAGCCTGCGAAGACGAACCGCGAATCCTACGGTCATCACAACCCCAGGCCCGCTTCTATGTCAGCCACCCGTGAGGCGAGATCAATCGGCAAGACGCTGGTGATTTGGAGCCCCCGATCCTCGTACACATTTCCGCTCGGATGGGACTCGGCCCATTGGGCGATGGTGCGGTCCCGTTCAGCCACCAAAGCAGCGATATCCCGCCGATAGAGGCTTACCATATCGGACACCCATCCGCTGACGGCGCCCCACTCCCCGCTTCGCCCCAGCGTGAAGCAATCGAGGAAGGACAGGACTTCCGGGGCGTTGTACCAGGTTTCCGCGCAGACCCACCGGTTGGTGGTGAACAGACGGAAGGGGCGCCCCCGATCATCGGTCGAGATGCCAACCAGATGGGCAGAACGGGCGACCAGATCCTTGGGGATCCCCCCATCCGGTACGGTCGCGGGTTCCGGTGCCAACCCGGCCACATGGGGTCGGAGGAACACATGGAAATGCCCCAACTCCCCGGGTGCCCGGTCGGTAGCAGCATGGGCATGGTAATAGTATTGACCGCCTGTCTGCGGATCCCAGTGGTCGCCTTCGGGGTAATGGCCCCATTCCTCGAACCGATCGGCGCCGCGCAGAACCTCCGACACTACGGATTTTCCCTCCGCAGCCAGGGCGGCCTGGGTCTCGAGGATGTTCCCCGCCGTGTCGTGCAGGGCCTCCAACTCCCGGCGGGACAGGGTGCTGAGATCGGGCTCGGTCATCGTCATCTGCCTTTTTCGTTTTTCGGAAGCATCTACCGGTCCTGACTCCATGGATAGTTGCCTCCCCCTCTCCGCTCGCTTTACGCTTGGTCCTTCTCGTCATCCCTCTAGTAAGCCGGATTCCATGGCCGATCTGCCCCCCATCGACATCACCACCGACGAAACCACCGGAGACCGCTTCCTCGTGTACGGCACCGACAAGGGCCTTCGCATTGACATCCGTTATGACGGCGAAACCCTTTGGATGACCCAGGCACAGATCGCCGCCCTTTTTGGCCGGGATGTTTCCGTTATATCCAGACATTTAGGAAAAATCTTCGAGACCAATGAGCTCGACGAAATGACTTCTTTGCAGAAAATGCAAGCAACTCTAGGTCGACCATCCATCATATACAATCTGGATGTCGTCATTGCCCTTGGCTTTCGCGTTGAGTCCCCCCAAGCCACCGTTTTCCGCAAATGGGCAAACCATGTCCTCGGAACCTTCGCCCGCAAAGGCTTCGTGGTCGACAAGGAGAGGCTCAAGGCGCCCGAAAATGCTGATCGCATCGCCGAACTGCGCGACATCATCCGGGATATCCGCTCGGATGAAGCCAATCTGTACCGCGAACTGCGAAACATTTGCGCCCTCTGTCAGGACTACGATTCCAAATCGGACAGTTGGCGAACATTTTTCCAAGAAACCCAAGCCAAACTCGTCCACGCCGTAACGTCGATGACCCCATCGGAGATCATTCGGAGCCGCGCGGATGCCGACGCATCGCATATGGGCCTCACGAACTGGCCCGGCGACAGGATCCGGAAAAGCGATGTTACCGTCTCAAAAAGCTTCCTGGCCGAGGGAGAAATCAAAGAGCTCAATCGCCTGACCTCAATCCTCTTGGACATCTTTGAGGACCAGCTCGACATGGGGCGCATTGCGGTCATGCCGGATTTGATTAGCCTTTTAGACCCGCCCCAAGACCCGCCCCAGAAAGCGATAGGGCGCACGCCCCTTTCACGGCCTGCGCCCTCCCCTTCAACAGCTCACCAATCCATCTATCCCTCGGTGGGCAGGCCCAATTGCTCCCGCACGGCCTCCTCCCGCGAGGGTTTCAGGCCTACGGTGCGGCCTTCCTGGATGGCGATCTCGGCAGGCACGCCCGTCGACGCCCGGTAGAGCGCCCACATGGCCCCCACCCGGTTGGCCGAATGGCAGTGCAGCAGGACCGGATACATTTCCGGATCTTCAACGATTTTCGCCAATTCGGCCACCTGCTCAGCCGTCGGTGCCTTGGTTGGCACCGCGATGGAGACATAGTCCAGACCCGCAGCCGTGGCGGCCTTGCCTTCGGTCTCCGCACCTTCCTCTTTGGTGTTCAGATTGATGATGGTTTTGAAACCCAACTCTTTCAACGTCGCGAAGCTGCCCTCCTTGGGCAGACCGCCGGTGCCGACATGGGGCGCGGCCCGCAGGTAGTTGGGCACAAGGTCAGGCATGACATCGCCATAGGGGGCCTCGGGCCATTTGGCCTCGACGTTGTAGGGATTGGCCGCGCCCTTGGATTGGCCCGCCTTGCCGGGCATGACCTTGGCCGCTGGAGCACAGGGATTGGCGGGTGCGCAGGGGTTGGACAGGGCGGCGGGTGCGCAGGGGTTGGACAGGGCGGCGGGTGCGCAGGGATTGACCAAAGCAGCCGGAGCACAGGGGTTGGCCGCTTGGGCCTGGGCCGCTGGCACCAGAGAGACGGCGGGCAGAGCCGCGTCCAGAACCATGCCCCCGGCGAAGGCCAAGGCAGCGGCGGGCAGGGCAGTCAGAAGGGATTTGCGGGTGCTCATGCCTTGAAGGTCTCCATGGAAACGGAAGGGGTGTCGTTCAGGGTGGGTTCGCCGACTCCGGCGACGACGTGCTCGGCCGTCAGCGGTCCGCCGAACTTTTTCTCGAAGTGGTTTCCGGCCTTGTAGGCACCAAAGGCCGCCCCTACCAAAGCGAGCAAAATCAGCCACTCCGGGAGGCCCGTCAGGTCCATCAGGGTCTGGCCCTGGGTCCCTTGACCGGAAAAATAGAACCCTTTCAGGGGCTCGAAAGCCGCCGCGAAGGCCGCCGTGCCCGCCACCATGCCCAGGATGAAGGCGATGGCGTCCAATCGCCCCGAAGCCAGGGCCACGGCAGCCGTCCCCGGACAATAACCGCCCATGGCGAAACCGGCACCGATGAGCAGCCCGCCCAAAGCGATGGCGCCCAAATAGACGGTCGGTACGAACACCCCATTAGGCCGGAGCAGTCCGACCAGTTCCGCCAGATAAAGGCCAATGGCACAAACGACCACGGCGGTGAACATCACTTTGATGACCGACCAGTCCGACAGGCGAAACTGGGCGGTGAGCTTGCGGGGCGAGCCAAAGCCAGCCGATTCCAGGGCGTATCCGAAAAGAACCCCGGCGAAGAGACCGGCCGCCGCGCCGCTGTCATAAACGGGAAGCATCAGGTCCATGCCTTCTTCAGAAAATAGGAAGCGATAAAACCGGCGATGAAAAAGCCGATCAGGAACAGGAACCCGGCAACGGCCAAGGTCGCGCCACCGGACAACCCCAGACCACTGGTGCAGCCCCGGGCGAAGCGGGCGCCGATTCCGGCCAAGGCCCCCCCGGCGAAGGCCATCACCAGACGACCACCGGACGTGGCGCGAGGTCCGCGCTCGACCATCGCCTTGAATCGGCCAGAGGACACTGCCCCCAACAACCCGCCGATCATCACACCGACAATCTCCCAGGAGATCCAGGCCGCGAGGGGATTGGTTTGGAGGAACGGGCCGAAATACCCATTGGCAGCCGCCCAAGCGGGGCTCACCCAACCGGACAAGGCCGCAGCGACGCGGGTGAAGAAACCAGAGGCACCCAAGCCATGGCCCGTGATGAGAAACGTGGCCAACAGGGCCAAACCAAGGGCAAATCCGGCGGCCAGGGGAGGCCAGTAGGGACGGACTGGGGAGGAGGACATATGAGGTTCCGGGTCCTTTTTGAGAGGAGATCGAACCACATTAAATCAGCAAAAACTAATTATTCAATATCTAATATTCCCATCAGAACCAATCACCCTTGCTATCCGCCTAATCGACTTTGGTGAACGCCAATTCCCGGGCAACCGCGCGCATCCGCTTGACCATCTGCAGCATGACCTTGCTCATCACCGGATTGACCGTTTTCATTTGGGCGCGAAAGGCTTCGGCGGGAATACAGACCAGGGTTGCTTCCATGGAGACCTCGGCCGTCGCCATGCGCGGTTCGTTATCGATCAGGGCCATTTCCCCGAACATTTCGCCCTTGCCGATGGTTCCGATCACCGTCCGTCCCCCATCTGGGCGACGGATAATAATATCGACCAGCCCCGATTCGACCATATAGACGCAATCAGGGGAGTCCCCCTCCCTGAACAACACCGCGCCATCGGCAAAGGTCTTTCTCTCGAAACCCGCAGGATTGGCCACGAAATACCTCACTCTTTTTCAGTACACCTACCCCAAACGAAAGGTCGAATGCCTTAACCTTGCCTCTCAGCAGAGGCTACCCCCAGGGAGTAGAGAACAGAGAATAGAGTCATTAATATGGATGCTCCGAGCGCTTTTGGAAATGTGTCAAACGGTCAACGGTTCCCCAAATCCCTTTGCATAGCCCCCGCCAAAACGGGAATATCGCTTTGTCTGAAGGAAGCCCAAAAGAAAAAGGATATTGCCGGTTCCGGTTCGGAACCATGGCGCAAGGATCCTCCCCCCCCTATACTCCGCGCCATGTCCGACCCCTTTGACCTGCCCGCGCCGCCGTTTCCCGAGGATCCTCCCCCCGCTGTGGATCCCATGACTCCGGCACGTCCAGCCGTTCCCCCGCCCGTGCCCGCCCTGGTGGCCGGAGCCGGAGGCGGTGTCATGCTCTCCCCCGATGGAGAGATCGAAACCTTGCTTCCTGGGCCGGGTACGGAGGGGCGCCTGCGCATGGCCCGCCCCATGGTTTGCCATTTGCCCGCGGTTGCCCAGCGCCTGGGGGTGACCTGGTTCCCGGGCCATGACCTGCTGGAGTTGTTCGCCTTCGTCCACCCCGCCCGCTTCTGTGCCCCCACCCCCCGGGGCCTCGCCCGGGCGCTCCGCCTGCCCGTGCCCCAAAGGCCGGAGGAGGAGGCGCGCGTCCTGGCCTATGCCGCCATGGCCCTGCTGGGGACCTTGGCCCAAATGCCCGAGAAACGGGCCAAGGACGCCCGGGGGATCGCCTGGTCCATGGCCCGGGCGGGCTGGTCCTGGGGTCAAGCGGTGATTGCCGCCCTCGGAGCCCAGGGAGACGCCCCCCACGGCACCACGGTGTTTCGCGCCATGGCCGTCTGGAAGGACTTGCCGGAAATCTCGGAACATGCACCGGAACCACCTCCGGGCAATATTCCCGTCGATCCGGCAGACGCCCGGACGCGTCTGGCCGCCCTGCTCGGATCGGGCGCGGAGCAACGGCCCCAGCAGGCCGATTATGCCAGCGCCATCGCCCAAGCCTTCCAACCCCGGGCCACGCCAGACGCCCCCCTTTTCGTCCTTGCCGAGGCCGGAACCGGTGTGGGCAAGACCCTGGGCTATATCGCCCCGGCCAGCCTTTGGGCCGATCGCAACGAGGCCCCGGTTTGGATCAGCACCTATACCCGGAACCTGCAACGCCAGTTGGACAGCGAACTGGACCGCCTTTATCCGGACCCTGCGGAGAAAGCCCGCCGGGTGGTGGTCCGCAAGGGGCGGGAAAACTATCTCTGCCTGTTGAACCTGGAGGAGGCTGTCGGCCGCCTGGGCACCAACCCCCACGAAGCCATTGCCCTAGGGCTTGTGGTCCGATGGACCCGGGCCACCCGGGACGGGGACATGGTCGGCGGCGACTTTCCCGGGTGGCTGGGCGATATCCTGGGCAAGGACCGGGGGTTGGGGCTGGCGGACCGGCGAGGCGAATGCATCTTCTCCGCCTGCGACCACTTCAACCGCTGTTTCATCGAGCGCACCATCCGCCGGGCCCGCCGGGCGCGGCTGGTGGTGGCCAACCACGCCTTGGTGCTGGCCCAGGCCGCCCTGGGAGGACTGGACGACGACAACCGGCCCACCCGCTATGTGATGGACGAGGGGCACCATGTGTTCGACGCGGCGGACAGCGCCTTTTCCGCCCATTTGACCGGTTTCGAGACCTCTGAACTGCGCCGTTGGCTGCTCGGCGCGGAGGGAGATGGGCAGAGGTCCCGCGCCCGAGGCCTGAAGCGCCGGGCCGATGGTCTGTATGAGGGCGACGGCCCCATCGCTGCGGATTTCGAGGAGGCTCTGAACGCCGCACGCTCCTTGCCCGGTCCAGGGTGGCACCAGCGGATTGCCGGGGGCACGGGTCGGGGAGCGGTGGAAAAATTCCTTACCGCCGCCCGGGAGCAGGTCCTGGCCCGGGCAACCGGTACCGATGGTCCCCATGCCCTGGAAACGGAGCTCAGACCCCCAACCGATGGTGTCCTCGAAACAGCCCGGGCCGTCGGCGCGGCCCTTTTCGATATTTCCGAACCCTTGAAGGCCGTCGTCCGCGCCCTGGTCAAGCGCCTGGACGACGAGGCTGACGAGTTGGATAGCCAGACCCGCACCCGCATCGAGTCCATCGCCCGCTCCATCGAAAGGCGGGCCATCAATCCCCTTACCGCTTGGCGAGACATGACCGCCTCTCTGGCAGGCGACCAGCCGGAGCAGTTTGTGGATTGGCTGGGGGTCGAGCGCATTGATGGCCGTGAGGTGGATTACGGCCTGCACCGCCACTGGGTGGACCCGACCGAGCCGTTCGTTGGCGCCCTGGCCCGCCGGGCCCATGGCATGGTGGTAACTTCGGCCACCCTGAGGGACGGCACGGGTGACCCGGAACGGGACTGGGCAGCAGCGGAAGATCGGACCGGCGTACCCCACCTGGGCACCACCGCCCTGCGGACTGCGGTTCCCTCCCCCTTCGACTACGCCTCGGCCACCCGGGTCCTGGTCGTTGCCGATGTGCGACGGGACGATCCGGCCCAGGTGGCCGCAGCCTACCGGGAATTGTTCCGCGCCTCGGGTGGGGGCGGCTTGGGTCTGTTCACGGCCATTGGCCGCCTGAAAGCCGTTCACCGCGCCATCGCCCCCGCCTTGGATGCCGATGGCCTGCCCCTGTTCGCCCAACATGTGGACGCCATGGACATCGCCACCCTGGTGGACGTCTTCCGGGCGGAGGAAAATGCCTGTCTGCTGGGAACGGACGCCGTGCGTGACGGCGTTGATGTGCCTGGGCGATCCCTGCGATTGATCGTTTTTGATCGGGTCCCCTGGCCTCGCCCAGACATCCTGCACAAGGCCCGCCGCAAGGCTATGGGGGGCAGCGCCCACGACGACCGCATTACCCGCCTACGCCTGAAACAAGCCTTTGGACGATTGGTCCGCCGCGCGGGCGATCGGGGTGTTTTCGTCATGCTCGACAGCCGCATGCCCTCCCGCCTTGCTGGTGCTTTTCCCGAAGATGTTCGCATTGAGCGTGTGGGACTCCTTCAAGCACTCGACATTGTCCGGGATACGGTTGGACCCGACACCTTGTGGGACCGGTAAAACCTACTATTTGCTGATTTCCGTTCGTTCGAGAAAAGATTCGCTTGTCTCATTCGGCAAAAACCAGCACCCTTAATTCAAGGGAAGAGGGTAGGCATTAGATGGAGAACGGGTAATATAGGCACTCGCGTCTTTTCAGTTGAAATCAAAACATGGGGACGTTTATGTCTTTGAATAGCATTCGGGGAAAATTAACTGCAGCGTTCTTGGCCGCTTCCATAGGTACACTTGCGGCAGGGGCTACGGGCCTATATCTCGTGTTGTCCATCAGCGCGAAAGCCCATCGAGCGGCCGTAGAGCTTGCCCCTCAAGGGGATGCAGCCATGGAGATGAAGCTCTCCGCCACCCGTGGCCACTTACTGCTGGAAGAAATCCTGTCCGGCGATACGGGGGAGAAGGCGGACAACGCCTGGGCTCTGTTCGACGAGAGCGCCTGGTATCTGGAGGCCATCCTAAAAGGGGGCAAGAATGACGAAGGCACCTTTGAGGCCACGACCAACCCCCAGGTTATCGACGCGCTGAACAAGGCCAAGACAGACTTGGCAACTTTCCGTGACTTGGGTGAGAAACGCTATGCTGCCATGGTGTCAGGAACCAAAAGTGGCGCGGGATCAAAGGCAGATGAACAGTTCGACGAATCCTTCGAGCAGTATCTAAAGGCAGCGGACATCGCCGAGGAGCACATCCATGATGACATGGATGTTGCCACGGCAAACATCTCCACCGCTCAAACAGAAGCCTTCTTTCTGATGAGTCTGATCGCCATCGCCTCCGTCTTGGGAACGGCTGTCACGGCCACCCTCATTGGCCGCCAGATTTCAGGACGCGTGGTGAGCTTGTCCGAGGCCATGGAAGGGGTCTCCAGGGGATCCCTGGCCACCACAGTGCCCCATACGGACAGTCAGGACGAGGTCGGCACCATGGCCCGCTCCCTGTTGGAACTGCGCGACAGCTTGAGCGAAGCGGAACGTCAGCGGACGACACAAGCCGCACAGGAAGAAAGAAACAAGCACCGGCAGGAGCAGTTGGAACAAGCGGTTCGGGACTTCGACAAGGGCGTGGGCCAGGTGATGACCGCTTTGCGTGATGTGGCCCAGACCATGGGCGAGGCCGTGACCAACCTGAACCGCGAGACTCAGGCCGTGAACACTGTCAGCGATGAAGCCGGACAGGCCACCATGGAAGCCTCCAGCAACGTTGATTCCGTGGCCGCCGCCATCGAAGAGCTTTCCGCCTCCGTCGCCGAGATTTCCGCCCAGGCCAGCCGGTCGTCCAGCGCAGCCTCCGAGGCCTCGTCCGAAGCCCAAGGGGCCAACCAACGGGTTAGCAGCCTCCTGGAAGCCGCAGAATCCATCGGCGAAGTCGTAACCCTGATTACCGACATTGCCAGTCAGACCAACCTGTTGGCCCTGAATGCCACCATTGAAGCGGCTCGAGCCGGGGAAATGGGCAAGGGATTCGCTGTGGTGGCAAACGAGGTCAAGAGCCTCGCCAACCAAACCCAAAGGGCGACGGACGAAATCCGCGGTCAGGTGGAGGCCATGCAGAGCGCCACACGGGAATCGGTGGATTCCATCCGTTCCATCTCCCAATCGGTGGACACCATGGAAAGCATGGCCACCTCCATTGCCTCCGCAGTGGAAGAACAGGGGGCTGCAGCAAACGGCATCGCCCGCAACGCCGAGCAGGCGGCGGCCGCTACCACCCAAGTCTCCAGCAGCATCGAACGGGTCCATGAAAGCGCCCGGGCCACGAGCGCGGCCTCGGGATCCATGGAAACCGCCGCACAGCGCCTACGCCACGAGATGGAGAACCTCACCTCTCTGGTAAACGGGTTCCTGGGCAAGGTGCGTGACTGATTCCACTCCAAACGGGGGCGGAGCGCTCCTCTCCTCCCCCAAATAGGTTGGAGTGAAACTGGGTCAGCTTGAGTCAAGCTGGTCCAGTTTCACTCTGATTATATAGATTTTAGAGTGCCTTGGCGGCTATTTTACCGGAACGCTTTAAATGCCATAATCGTGAATGTGTCTTTTATTCCAGTAATGGTCTGGACGTTTTGGGTAACAAAATGCCCGATGTCGGCATCGTTTTTTAAGTAAAACTTTGCCATAAGATCATATTGACCGGAAATACTGTCAACTTCCGAGACTTCTTCGATGCGTTCGATTATGTCGTCGGCGACTTCATAGGCCCGGCCCAGCTCGCATTTGATCATCACGAATATTTTTTGCATGGGAGTCTCCCGCTGAGTCTGGAATGGGGTGCCGGGGGTCTTTGGCGGCAGGGGTGTTTCGATCGACGGACAGTAGAGCATTTCTCCGGTTGGGGGGAGAGGGCTTTCGCAGAACGGATGCCCTCACGAAAGTCGAACGGCGAGCCAGGACAGAAGCGGCCCCTCTGGATTGGCCAGATCGTCGAGGATGGTGAAATGGTCCCGCTCGGCGCGGGGGAAGACGCTCACATGGGCGCCGGCGGCCTGCCACCGTTCGGCCAGTGAATTGGATTGAACCTTGAAGGATTCGCTTTCCAGATCGCCGACAGCCAAGGCCAGTTCAACGGTGTCATGGGGGGCCCGAGGGGAGCGCATGCCGGGGCTCCAGGCCCAGGCCAGGTCTGATGTCAGGCGAAGGGCTCCGTTGATCGAGGTGAAGCGCAGGGGGGAGAGGTCGAAGACCCCGCTGATGGACATCGCAGCGGCCAGCGGTGGGACAGCGCCGCCGGTATCGTCCGGCCCCATGGCGCCCGCATGTGGGCCGTCTCTGTCCGGCTCGGCCAGCATCATGGCCGTCAGGTGGCCCCCTGCGGAATGCCCACTTAGCCCCATGCGTTTGGGATCAAGGGACAGGTCTCCGGCCCGGTCGTGGAGGAACCACAGGGCGGAGCGGATCTGCCCGATGATCCCGCCGATGGAAATCGAGGGACAGAGGTCATAGCCAATGGCAGCGAAGGCGATTCCGCGTGCCCGACATCCCCGGGCGATGAAGGAAAAGACGGCCCGGTCCATGGCCTGCCAATACCCACCGTGGATAAACGCCAGGACCGGATGGGGGCCGGACCCCTCGGGCAGGAACAGGTCGATGGCTTGGCGTTCCGAGGCCTCGCGGCCTGGGGGGGCATAGGCGAGGTTCGGGTGGTGGACCCCCCTGTCCCGTTCGATCCGGGAGTCTTCCATCCAGCGCTCGACGATATCGGCGAATTCGGGCACGGCCCGCCGGGCGTTGTATTCCGCTTCCAGGTAATCGGCGTCGGCATCGGTCCAATTGGGGCGCACGGTCACGGGTCAGACTCCCAACCAACGGCTTTTCACCTCGGGATCCAGAACATCCTGTCCCGATCCCCGCCAGGCGATGCGGCCTTTTTCCATGATGACGTGGTGGTCTGCCAGGGTGGCCAGAACATCCACATGTTTGTCGATGACCAGGATGGACAGCCCCTCGGTTTTCAGCCGGGCGAGGCAGGTCCAGATTTCTTCGCGGGCGAGGGGGGCCAGTCCCTCCGTCGCCTCGTCCAGGATGAGCAGCCGGGGATTGGTCATCAGGGCCCGGCCTAGGGCGAGCATTTGTTGTTCCCCTCCGGACAGCTGGGTGCCCATATTGCTCAATCGCTCGGCCAGTCTGGGGAACAGCGCCAGGACCCGGTCCAGCGTCCAGGGGTGCCTGTCATTTTGCCGACGGGGAGCCATGGCCATGGCCACCAGATTTTCCCGAACGGTCAGGTTGGGGAAAATCCGCCGCCCCTCCGGGACCAGCCCGATGCCCGCCTGGGCGACTCGGGCGGGACGCCAGTGGGTGATGTCCTGGCCCTCCAGGGTGATCCGGCCCTCGCGGTGCGGCATCAGTCCCATGATCCGCCGAACGGTGGTGGTCTTGCCCATGCCGTTGCGGCCCATCAGAGCGAGGACCGAGCCCCGGGGCAGGGAGAGGTCAACGCCGAACAGTACCTGACTTGATCCATGGGCGGCGGTCACGCCGCTGAGCTCTAGCATGGCGCGCGTGCTCCCTCTCCCTCTCCCTCTCCCTCTCCCTCTCCCAGGTAGGCGCGGCGGACATCCGGGTCGGCCCGGACCGTCTCGGGATCGCCCGAGGCCACCACGGTACCGGTCACCAGGACAGTCAGTTGGTCGGCGAGGGCGAAGACCGCGTCCATGTCATGTTCGACCAACAGCATGGCGACGGATCCCTTGAGGGCGAGCAACAGCGTTACCATGCGCTGACTCTCCTCCGGTCCCATGCCGGCCATGGGTTCGTCCAGCAGCAGCAAGCGGGGCTGTCCGGCGAGGGCCATCGCCAATTCGAGGGCGCGTTTCTCCCCATGGGAGAGGGCGCTCGCTGGGACATCGGCGCGGTCGGCCAGACCGACCCGACTCAGGGCCTCTCGGGCGGGCTCGCGCAGTCTGGCATCCCTGCGCGCCGGACGCCAGAATCGGAAGGAGCTTCCGGCCTTCGCCTGGACCGCCATGGCCACGTTGTCCAGGGCGGAAAACCTGGGGAACAGGGTGGTGATCTGGAAGGACCGCCCCATACCCAGCGCGGCTCGGGCATAGACAGGCAGACCGGTGACATCCCGACCGTCGAGCCGGATCCGCCCGGCGTCGGGGCGGATTTCGCCGGTGATCTGGGCCATGGTCGTGGTTTTGCCCGCTCCGTTTGGACCAATCAGAGCGTGGATCTCCCCCGGTGCCACGGTCAGGGAGAGGTTGTCTGCGGCTGTGACACCTCCGAAGGTCTTACACAGGCCATCCAACTCGAGAATGGGCGTGATGGGATCAGGCATGGGGTCCACCTTCCTCCAGGCCCTTGTCCGCCTTTTTGCCCGCGATGACCTGCCAGAGGCCGCCCCGGAAGAACAGCACGGCGAGAACGAGGGCCGGGCCGAAGGCCGCCATCCAATGCTCTGTCCAGCCGGACAGCAGATGTTCCAACAGGAAATAGACAGCCGCTCCCAGAACAGGGCCATAGAGGCTGCCCATCCCGCCGAGGATGACCATCACCAGCATTTCGCCCGACCGGGTCCAATGGAGCATGGCGGGGCTGACGAATTCCGCATGGTTGACGGTCAGGGCTCCGGCCAGCCCTGCGGCCATGCCCGCGAGCGCAAAACAGGCCAGTTTGTAGCGATAGACCGGCAGGCCCAGGGCGGCCAGACGGCGTTCGTTCTGACGGGCGGCGCGGATGACCATGCCAAAGCGGCTGTCCACCAGCCGCCGGGCGAGCAGCAGGAAGGCTACCAGCGCGGCGAGGGAGAGATAAAAGGTCGCCATGTCGCCGGAGACAGTCCACCCCGCAAGCGTGGCCCTGTCCCAAAGGGAGAGGCCATCGTCCCCGCCGTAGGCCTCGAGCCCCACGAACAGAAAATAAAGCATCTGGGCGAAGGCCAGGGTAATCATGATGAAGTGGACGCCGTTCGTGCGCAGGCAAATGGCCCCGACGGCGAGCGCCACCAGTCCGGCCAGCACCATGGCGACGGGCAGGAGGATCAGGGCTTCATTGGTGCCGGGAATTTCGAGACTGCCCAGGACCAGGGTGTCCCCCATGAAGCCATGCGTCATGAGAATACCGAAGACATAGCCGCCGACCCCCAGGAAGGCGGCATGGCCGAAGCTGACCATGCCGCCATAGCCGAGGATCAAGTCCAGGCTGGCCGCCGCCAAGCCGGCGATCAGCACCCGGGTCAGCAGGGAAATGTAAAAGGCCTGGTCGGCGGCCTCCAGCAGAGGCGGCAGGACCAGAAGCAGGGCGAAACAGGCCAGGGGAGCAAGGCGGGCGCGGTTAACCATGGCTTGGGAACAGTCCCTTGGGTTTCCAGGCCAAGACCAGGGCCATGAGCAGGTAAATGGACAGCTGCGAGAGGGTGGCGCCTAGGGAATCCGCCGTCGCCTCGGTGGCGATCAGCCGCAGCAGGTTCGGCAGGAACGCCCGTCCCAGGGTGTCCACCAGACCTACACTCAAAGCAGCCACGAGGGCGCCGCGCACCGATCCGATTCCGCCGATGACAATGACTACGAAGGCGAGGATGAGGATCTTCTCCCCCATGCCCGATTCGACGGCGAGGATGGGGCCAGCCATGGCACCGGCCAGGCCAGCGAGAAGGGCGCCCAGGCCGAAGACCAGGGTTTGCAGGGTGGTGACATTGGCCCCCAGGGCTGCAGCCATCTCCCTGTCGCTGGCGCCTGCCCGGATGCGCATGCCCAGGCGTGTCCTGGAAATCAGCAGCCAGAGGCCAAGGGCAACCAGGATCCCCACGGCGATGATGGCCAACCGGTAGGCGGGGTAGGGGACGCCGGGCAGGATCTCGACCGTGCCGCTCAACATGTCGGGCACATCCAGGAACAGGGGTTGGCGTCCGAAGAGGATCCGGGCCATCTCGTTAAAGAACAGGATCAGGCCAAAGGTCGCCAGCACCTGGTCAAGGTGGTCGCGGGTATACAGGCGTCGCATGACCAGAAGTTCAATGGCCATGCCGACAGCCATGGCAGCAGGCAGGGCGGCCAGCAGACCCATCAGCAGGGATCCGGTCAGGCCCGTGACCCAGGCGGCGACATAGGCGCCCACCATGTAGAAGGACCCATGGGCCAGATTGATCAGCCCCATGATGCCGAAAACCAGGGTCAATCCGGCCGACATCAGAAAGAGCGTCACCCCCAGTTGGAGGCCGTTGAGGATCTGTTCGACGACCAGCATGGCGTCCGGCGGATCCCTTCATGGGTGAAAAGGAAAAAAAGAAAAGGGCGGGGGGAGTCCTCCTCCCACCCGCCTGGGAGCGTTTATGCTACATTTTGCAATCGGCGGCGTAGGCGTCCTGGTGTTCGTCGAAGATCTTGCCTGCGATCTTGTTGGTGACGGTGCCATCTTCGGCCTTCACGACTTCCCTGAGCCAGAAGGATTGGATGGGGTGGTGGTTCGGGCCAAAGGTGAAGTCCCCGCGGACGGAGGCGAAATCGGCTTTTTCCAGGGCGGACCGGAAGCCGTCCCGGTCCTCGGACACCTTGCCGCCGGTGGCCTTCAGGGCCGAGCCGATGAGCTGGGCCGCGTCATAGCCCATGGCCGCATATTGGGTGATGGGGCGGTTGTACTTTGCGGTGAAGGCTGCGGTGAAGGCCTTGTTCGCCGCGTTGTCCATGTCGTGGTTCCACTGGCTGGAGTCACGCGCACCAATCGCCGCGTCGCCGACGGCGCCCAGCAGCCGCTCGTCAAAGGAGAAGCCCGGGCCGAGGACCTGGATGTCCTTGGTCAATCCCGCCTGATTGAATTGCTTGAGGAAGTTGATCCCCATGCCGCCGGGCAGGAAGTAAAAGACGGCGTCGGGTTTGGCGTCGCGAATGGCCGCGATTTCCGCAGCATAGTCGCTTTGACCCAGCTTGGTGTAGGTCTCGCCAGCGACGGTTCCGTTGTAGAAGCGCTTGAAGCCGGTCAGGGAATCCTTGCCCGCAGGGTAATTGGGGGCCAGCAGGTAGACGGACTTGAATCCGGCGTCCTGGGCGTATTGGCCCATGGCCTCGTGCTGGTTGTCGTTTTGATAGGCGACATTGAAATAGTTGGCGTGGCAGCCCTTACCCGCCAGCGCCGAGGGGCCAGCATTGGGGGAAATGTAGAAAACGTCGTCCCGGACCACCTTGGGTACGACGGCCATGGCCACATTGGAGAAAATGCCGCCCGTCATGATCTCGACCTTGTCGGCCTTCACCAGCTTTTCTGAGGCCTGAACGCCCCGTTCCGGCTTCCGTTCGTCGTCCTCGACGATGACCTCCACGGGGACGCCGCCCAGGGATCCCTTCCCCATCTCGACGGCCAGCAAGAAGCCGTCCCGAGCATCTTCACCCAGGTACCCGGCGTTGGTGGACAGGGTGGTGAGCAGGCCAATCTTGACCGGACCTTGGGCCAGGGCTGTGCCCGGGTTCAGAGAGGGCAGGCTCAGCGCCGCCAGGGTCGCAGCGACCAGGGTCAACGAGGGGCGGGTGGGGGCTTGTGGCATGTGAAGCGACTCTCCCGTTCGAGGGGGCCTCCCTTGGATCCGGCGGCATGGAGGGTGCCGCTGGACTAAAAAGCCCCGGGACGTGAAAACGAATAAAAAAAGTGGCCGTCCGGTTCAAGGGACGGCCACTGTTCATACCGTGAATTTGGCGTGACAGGAACCGCTAAACGGATCCAGATCCTTTCTCCTCCCACTCTAAGTGGGTGTCTAAAGGCCAAGAAAAGTTCTCGTTCTGCTCCCGCCTTGGGACTGCTCCTGCCATGGGGCAGGGAACAAGACTGCAAAACTCATGCGGTCAACCGCAGTCAACGCCATCCGGGGCGGATCCTTAGATCCGTTCCAGGGATCCAGCCATGGGGCCTTTTTTGCCCATGCGAATGGACATGCGAACCCGCTGTCCCTGTTCCAGATCGGTGATGCCCGAATCCTGCAGGGTGCGTGATCCGAAATAGACGTCCTTGCCGCCACCATCGGGAACGATAAAGCCGAAGCCCTTGTCTGGACTGAAGAACTTCACGACACCATCGACCTCAGACTCTCCGCCGAAGTCACTGGCGCCACCACCGTAGCCACCGGCACTGCTTCCGCCGCCATAGCCACCGGCACTGCTTCCGCCGCCATAGCCACCACCGTAACCACGGTCTCCACCGTAACCACCGCCACCGTAACCACGGTCGCCGCCGTAGCCACCGCCACCGTATCCCCGGTCACCGCCGTAGCTATCGCCGCCATACCCGCCGCCGCCACTGGGCGCGCCGCCTTGGACTTCATGAATTTCCGTGACCTGCATCCCCTTTTGTCCAGGACCCAGGTCACAGATGATAACCGATCCTTCATCAAGCGCCGAATACCCAGCGCGTTGAAGGACGGAAACGTGAAGAAACGCATCGGGCTCGTTATCGCTGACGCGAACAAAGCCAAAACCCTTGGTTGCGTTGAACCACTTTACCGTGGCCGAAATACGAGACTGCATGATTCCAAACAAACCCCAAAAGATCCCACCTGCACTCTCGGTAATACCCTTTTCTGGGCCTTGGGCCAAGGGCTTAGGGACGTTTGAATTTGTTCCTGCGCGGACGCTGGGAAGCTGATTTCTCAACCTGTCCGCGTAACCCATTGGATCCGCAATAAAAACTGATTTTTGAAAGATTCGTGCGAGTTTTTGTTTTTGGTGCTGTTTTCATGGGCGATCACGTCGAATGTGACGGTTTTTTGGCCAGTCACTCCGAATCCTTGACCTTTTCTACGGCCTTTCGCCAGCCCTGGATCAGGGAATGGCGGTGTTCGGGGGGCATGGTTGGCTCTACTCTCAGATCCCGACGCCAGATCTTCGTGGTGCTGTCCAGGTCCACTTGCTGGCCAATGGTCAGACTGGCCAGTAGGGCGACGCCCAGCGCGGCGGATTCCGTGCCTTTGGGGCGCTCTACAGGCAAGCCCAGGATGTCGGCCATGAATTTCAACATCCACCCGTTGGCGGCCATGCCACCGTCCACCCTGAGAATCCGGGGGCGAACCACTCCGTCATCGACCATGGCTTCCACCAAGTCCAGGGATTGGTAGCAGACGCTTTCCAGGGCCGCCCGGGCCAGTTCGGCGACGCCGGTGTCCCGACTCAGGCCAAGAATGGCCGCCCGGGCCTTGGGATCCCAATGGGGGGCGCCCAAGCCGGTAAAGGCTGGAACGAAATACACGCCTCGGTTCGTCTTTAGGCTCCGGGCCAGATATTCGGTGGTCGTGGCGCTTTCAATCACCCCGAGTTCGTCACGGAGCCATTGGATTGTTGTTCCCGCATTGAACAGCGAGCCTTCCAAGGCATAGGTGACCTTGCCGTTCAGGCGGTAGGCGATTGTGGCCAGCAGTCTTCGGCGGGAGGCAACGGGGGCGGGGCCCGTATTGGCCATCAGGAATCCTCCGGTGCCAAAACTGCCTTTGAGTGTACCACGGTGGATACACCCTTGGCCGATCAGGGCCGCCTGTTGATCCCCGGCGATCGCGGCGATGGGGATGGGGCGACCGTAGATCGCCGGATCGGTATGGCCGAACAGGGCGGCGCTGTCCCGTACAGCTGGCATCATCGATAGGGGGATGCCGAACAGGTCCAGCAGATCTGCGTCCCACCGCTGATTGTGGATGTTGAACAGCATGGTATGCGAGGCATTCGACGCATCGGTGGCGTGGACCTTGCCCCCGGTCAAGCGCCAAAGCAGGAAGCAATCGATGGTGCCGAAGGCGAGGTGCCCCTGGTTGGCCAAGGTTCTGGCGCCCTCAACGGAATTCAGGATCCAGGACACTTTGGAGGCCGAAAAGGAGCTGTCCACGACCAGTCCGGTGCGGACCTGGATCAGACTGTCGTACCCTTTTTCCACCAGATCCCGGCATTGGTCTGCGCCCCTTCGATCCTGCCAGGAAATGGCGTTGTACAGGGGCTGGCCGGTGCGGCGGTCCCAGACGACTGTCGTTTCCCGCTGGTTGGTGAGGCCAATGGCCGCGATATGGTCGGCGCCGCTGTGTTCCAGGGCCTGACGCCAGACGGTCAGGACATCGAGCCAGATATCCTCGGGATTCTGCTCAACCCAACCGGGTTGGGGATAGGAGCGGGTCTGTTCCAGGGCCGCCCGGGCCAAAGGCAGTCCCTGGTCGTCGAACACCACGGCGCGGGTGGTGGAGGCTCCCTGGTCGATGGCCAGGATGACATTGTCACGGATGGGGGAGTGAGGGGAGGAAGCCATGGTCTCTTACCCCTCAGCCATGGGGCCGAACAGGTCGACCATCAGTTCGTGGAAGGCCGTGCGCCGCGCGGCATCGTTCGTATGGGTGAGAGCCCGATGGGCTCCGTCCATTAGCGAAGCGGCCATGGTGTCGCGGTTCACGGAGGCCAGAAGGTCGGTGATCCAGCGCTGGTCGGCACAAAGGCGCAGTCGGGTTCCGGCGCGGGTGAAGGCTTCGTCGGGTGTGAGGCCCGCCACTTCGTGGGGCGCTTGATCAATCAGGGCCTTGGGGGCAACCATGCCATATTCATCACGGTAGGTTTCGCCAACCCGGACCAGGGGGCCAGCGTAGGATGGGCGGGCCAGGATGAACAATCCATCGATCAGGCGAATCCACAGGCCAAGCCACTCGCGGAAGACTCCGTGGTAGCGCAAGCCCGATAGAAAGGGCTCCATCCAGCCCGGCTCTCCGTTGCGCGGGGTCTGCGCAAGGAAGGCGCGGTATTCGTGCAGGATGGGGAAATGGGGCAGCAAGGCAGTCAGAAGAAAGCGTTCCTCCGGCCAGCAGCGATGGGGTACGCCTCCGGCGAGGGCCTCGATGGCAAGGTCCGGAGCCCCCAGCTTCAAGAGATCCCTGGAAAGGCCAAGGAACAGGGCCGGATTGGCGTGGCAGGGCTGGACCGTGCCGACATGGGACAGCCAAAGCCGCCGCTCGAAGACCTGGGGCAACTTCGGATCCGGGGGTGGGGCGGCGTCCCAGGCCTCGAACAGGTCGGGGATGCGGTTGAAATCCATGAAGATGTCGGGGCTCAATCGGAGCACGCTGTCCCGCAGATCGGTCAGGCGCAAGCCCCGGTGCACGGCGTGGAAGTCAGAGACCAGGGAGGGCAGGCCAAAATCATGGGGAGGGGAGAGGATCAGCAATTCCGTCCCCCGGGCCACGAGATCCTCGGCCAGTCCCCGATGGGCCGCCAGATCCGCCCGCCACGCGGTCATGATGACCCGGTCGATGGCGCCTTCGGTCCAAAGGGCCAGGGCATTTTCCATCACATGGGAAAGCACCCCCAGGTCCTGGATCACGCCGGACACGAGAATGATCCGCTCCCCTCCGTCGCCTGGGAGAAGCCCGCCGGAGCGTCGGGGGCCGGAGTGTCGGGGGCCGGCGCTCATTCGGATCTCCCCGCGCCGGAAATCACGGTCCTGGCGTTTTGTCCCTGCTCATCGGTGGTCGGGGGGAGGGGGGGCTCTGCTGTGGCTGCGGCGTTCCAATCCTCGCTGTCGTCATCTCCGACCGTGGCGGGCCGTTCGGTCCAGTCCGGATCGATCACCGGTCGCGGCTCGCCTGTTCGCTTCAGCATGTCTTCCACCCGTTTCAAGTTCTTCTCGGCCACGACGGCCAGACGGTCGGCCCCATGCATGCGGTAGGTGCCCAGGGCCGAGCGGAAACTATCCCCGGCGTCCACCAAGGCTGTGCGCCTTTGGGAATGTTTTGCTAGCAAGAAGAGCGCCGATCCCATGTTGTTTTCCGTCGCCGCCCAGAGGATGGGAGCCGCATGGAAGGTCCGGATTTCCATGGCCTGTTGGCAAGCATCCACGGCCCGTTCCAGGATCTCCTCGGACCGGGTCTGATCCCCATAGACCTGGAGGACTTGTCCCAGGTTGTGCATGACTTCGGCCCATTTCCAGGGGTAGGAGCTGCGGTTGAAGACCTGGAGGGCACCCTGAAGGCAGCCCAGGGCTTCTTTCAGACTCTCCAAATTGCCTTCGACCAAGTCAACGCGATAGAGGACCATGCCCAGGCGGTTCTGAATCCCGGCCCATTCCCGGGGCATGTCCTGCTGTCGGATGGCTTCCAGCGCCCCCCGGTAGGCTTCGATGGCCTGGGTGAGCATATCCTTTGACTCGCTGCGCTCTCCCATGGATTGCAGGCACATGCCGATAGCTCTGTGGAGGAGGCCCCATTCCAGGTCGGCCTCCCTCGGCAGCAGGCCGATGGCTGCGCCATAGGCGTCGATGGCCAGCTCGTACCAGCCGGAATCCCGCCCATGGTACCCCAATGCGGCTGAGGCATTGCCGAAACAGGACAGGATGGCTGCCCGCTCCATGGCGCCATAAGCCGTGGGGGGTTCCAGTCCCACCCCCCGGGCCTGTTCCACGGCCCTGGGCAGGCTGGTGGCGATGGCTCGGGCCTGGAATTCTGTCCGGGGATCTACGGCGGCAAGGGCGGTGGCCCGGGGGAGGGCGGCCCATTCCTCGCCGAAATTCATGGGCAGACAGAGCCAGGTCAGGGCGTTGGGTTGGCCGGGACGCTCGTCTTCCGGGGATTGGACGCCGGTGAACCGGATTTCAATGATCTCAGCCGGGGGGTCGACAAGCCCCCAGAGCACAAGGTCGGCGTTTTCCTTGCGCTGGATCCGCCGAGCTTGGGTGCCGGCCTGGGCCAGGGCGGCGAGCGGTCCGTCGTCGCCTCTCACCTCCACGGCCTTATCGCTGGCCTTGACCAGGACGCCGGGCAAATCCCGGAAACAGGCGACAATGCGGTCGCGTTGGCCATTCCCCTCGTCATTGGGCAGGGCTGCCACCGCGATGACCAAGGGGCGTTGGACCGCAGAGGGCGCCGCCCGGCCAGGGGGAGGTGCGGCAGGTCGGTAGGAGGAGGAGGCAGGGGTCTTGCGGCGGAAGGACCCCAGCACCCGGTCGAGCAGTCCCGGACGTTCGGTGTCGTTGTCCCGGATGTCCAGTGGGGGGGGCGAGTCCATGGCAAGGGGGACGGGTAAAGCCTCACCGCTGGAGGGGGGAGAGGTTGAAAGGTCGGCAACCCGATCTTCCAGACCACGCAGGCGCCGGGTCAGTTTGGCGATGATCTTCACAGCCACCTCCGGATCGTCGGAGGTCCGCTTCAGAAAGTCCTCGCGGGATACCTGCTGAAGGATCACCGGTCCCTTGGCGATGGCCGTTTCCATACGCTCT
The DNA here is from genome assembly GCF_047263945.1 of Rhodospirillum sp. A1_3_36. Classification (NCBI taxonomy): domain Bacteria; kingdom Pseudomonadati; phylum Pseudomonadota; class Alphaproteobacteria; order Rhodospirillales; family Rhodospirillaceae; genus Rhodospirillum; species Rhodospirillum sp. A1_3_36. Next base: position 119,629 of record NZ_JBLAVB010000008.1, read on the forward strand.
GCACGGTCGGACAGGCCGGTTTCCCCCAGGAGATCCCCCTTGCGCAGGGATCCAAGGGAGACCGCGCCCCGCAGCGTGGTTTTGTACAGATCCACCGTTCCAGACACGATGATGTACCCGGAGGGAGATTTCTCCCCTTCACGGAAAATCACGTCACCATCGTTGAATTTCCGGTGGACCGGTTTCATGAACACCTTATTTGGCACGGGCTTTGATCGCCCGATAGTCTATCCTGAAAATCAGGATTTACGTCAATGGACTTGGGGTGCCAAGGCCTTACCCCCATGGGGGGCCGATTTAGCGGCTGGGACGGGGGCTGAGGCGGGAGGGGATTGTTCCCAGGCCGGGGACGCGCAGGGCCAGGGGGTTGGCATCCAAACCCCAGGAAAGCCCGAGGATATTGACTTCGATTCCCTCTTCCGGAGCCACCGTTACTCCCAGAAGGCCCAAGAGAGAGACCTGGGCTCCACTGCCACTGGGCGCTCGCCCGATGGGGTCGTCGATGGGCCGCCAATCCTTGCCAATGGCCGTGGCGGGCAAATCCACCTTCAGTCCTGGGACGGCGCGGGTCACGTAGGCGAGGAAGGTATTGCTATTGGGGCCGGGGAAGGACCGATAGGTGTTCGGCCAGGGGTAGGAGGCGACGGCTTGCTCAATGGCTGGAATCAGGGCCTGGGCCTCCTCGCCCCGGATGTCGCGCAGCAGGATTGGAGTGGCGCCGAACCATTTGTTGTCCGGACCCATGCGGTTCCATTTTACCTTCGAGCCCCCTCCCCAGCCGGTGACTTCCACCCGGGTATAGCGGGGAGCACCCGCGGGCTTGTAGGTGATCCAGCCATGGACGGCGAAAATGCCCCGCCAGGCATGGGCTCGGGCGGCATAGATCTGGACGATGGCCCCGGGCGTGGTCAGGGGATCCGGAGCCATGCCCGTTGAGCCGCTGTCCGCAGCATGCCAAGGTGTCCCGTCGCCTCCGTTGATCAGGGCGCTGATCCCGATGGGCATGCCAAGGGCAATTGCGAGGATGAGGACGATAAAGGCCGCGCGTTTCATAGGCTGCATTCAAGCGGGGCATTGTGGTGATCATTGGGCGTTGTCTGTGTCCCGACGAATTTCGCAGACGGATCCTTTGGGTCTGTGGACACCGGTCCTCCGAATCCGATATCCCCTGGCTTTCGATGGGCCTGTGGTCTTAAGGGGGCTGCCAGATTTGGCCCTTCCTCTTCTATGTATCTTGGCGGAGGGGTTCTCTTAAAGGTGGTTTCGTACCCTGATATTTCGCTCTTAATGGTGGTTTTGTGGGGTTCATTCAATTAATAGTGTGCGTGATTTTCCAAGGTAGACAGCAACTCTCTATTTTTTAGGGGAGAGGACCGTTTGTATCTTGATCGATTTATGGATGTAATGTACACATTTCCCAACACATCATTATGGATGCCTATTTATGGGCACTTAGACAAAAGTCTACAACAACGCTGACGGAGCTTCAGGTCATGTTTAAAACTTCTCTCTGCTGCGGTGCGGCCCTTGCTGTTCTCGCGGGGACCGCGTGGGCAGGCGAAACGTGGACGGTGGATCAGTGGTCCCCGCCCTACGATTTCAGCAAAAGCCCGACGGAAACCTCCTATACCGCCTTGGATAAGGCGTCCAAGGATTGGAACCTCTGCGTTATTTTTCCGCACCTGAAGGATCCCTACTGGGTTGCGACGGATTTTGGCGTTGTGAGCCAGGCCCGCAAGCTCGGTGTCCGAGCCGATATCTTTGAGTCGGGGGGCTATCCAAATCTCGATAAACAGATCGAACAGGTCAAACATTGCGCGACCGCTGGGACCTATGACGCCATTCTGCTTGGCACGGTGTCCTATGACCTGATGACGCCCACGGTCGTCGAAGCCGCGAAAACTGTTCCCGTATTCGCCACGGTCAATCAGATCCAGGGTGACGGACTTTCGGGCATGGTCGCGGTGAACTGGATCGATTTGGGCCGGGCCGCCGGGCGTTATTTCGTGGAGAACCATCCGGCGGGTTCCACCCCAACCAAGGTGGCCTGGATTCCGGGGCCAGAGACCGCTGGCTGGGTGAAGTTCACCGATCAAGGATTCCGAGAGGTCATCAAGGACGCGGCGGTTGATTTGGTTACGGTCAAATACGGGGATACGGGTAAGGACATTCAGAAGACCCTTGTTGAGGACGCGTTGGATGAGTTTCCCGACGTCGAGTACATCGCCGGAAACGCGGTTGCGATCGAGGCGGCTATGGCGGTCATCCGCCAACGGGGACTTACGGACAAGGTGAAGTTGGTCGCCGATTATTTTACACCCGCGATGTATCGCGGTGTGCGTCGTGGCGTGATTGTCAGTGCGCCTACGGATAGTGCGGCCTTGCAGGGTGTGCTTTCCGTTGATCAGGCCGTCCGTTTTCTGGATGGGAAAACGACTGCAGAGCACATTGGTCCCGTGATTTTCAGTGTGGATAAGTCCAACTCGAAAGACTTTCCGGTTCAGGAATCCTTGGCGCCTTCCGACTTTACACCGGTTTTCAAGGTTCCCTGAAGATCTTCATGTCGTTGATCTGTTCCGGCCCCGAACCTGGGGGCCGGAATGGTCACTTTCGCTGGGTGTACGAAGACACCTTGCCGAATCAGACAATGCGTTTCCCCTGGCGCACTTTTGCAGGGTCTGGTGATTTTATGGTGTCCTTGATCGGATTGCCTGCGTCAGGGCCGGTCTCTCACTTTAAAGTCCCCTACGCGGAGAAAAAAAAAGATGAAGACGATTTCCGTGCGCACAGGTTTGATGCTGGCTTTTGCCTGCATTTCCCTTTTGACTGTGGTCGCAAGTGGAACCGGATTGGCGGTTCTTCACTCGATTAAGGGAAAACAGCAGACAATTCTTGAAAAATCCATCCCCCTTGTTTTGCTCGCCAAGGAACTGGTGACCGATGCCGGGAATCTGAGTCGGCACCGTGAAGAAATGTCCAAGGTGAAGGACGAGGCCGCTTTGGTGTCCCTGCAGAAGGAAGTGGTGGATGCCATATCCGTCATAAAGAAAGATATCCAGGCCTTTCGCGACCTGGATCTGGGTGGAGATCGCGTGGATCAGTTTGAAGAGGTGATCTCTCAGTTTACGGGACACTTGGCGGAATTCTCGTCCGATACCGAGGACCGGGTCCGATTGGGCCAAGCGCGGCAGGTGGCCTACAACCAGATTCTGTCGGAAGCGGGGCGTATGACAGAGTTGTCGGAAAGTCTTGTCGCCAACGGTCGGGCCGACGTCAGCAATGCCCTCTCGACGCTGTACGACCTCATTGAAGATCCTGGCGCAATCGACAAAATCTATGACACCTTGGATACGGTCCTGGATGTCAAGCTTTTCCAATCGGAAGAAATGGCCAGTCTTAAGGTCAACAGTTTGCTGCTGCCCAAACAGGTTGTGGGCATGATGGCTTCGACCGACGCGGAGGATGTCGAGCGCATCGCCGAAGACATCGCCAAGACGTTAACGGCCTTGGAGCGGAATGTCCGGTCGATCCGGAATCCCGACCTGAAAGGCAAGACAGAGGACATCCTGAGCAAACTGAAAAGCTTGATCAAAGTGGGTGAACCGGGCGGCTTTATTGCGATGAGCCGAGATTATCTTGGGGTTCTTGCCCATCTGACGGACTTAAGGTCCAGTGTCTTGGCGCAGGAAAAATCCCTCGCAGCCGTTGCTTCGAAGACAGAGCAGAGCATTCGCGCGGGCATCGATGTGGATAAGGACGCCATGGCCGACGAGGTCGCCTTTGCGCGGACGATTATGATCCTGTTATCGGTGGCTGGCATTCTCATTTCCTTTGCGATTGGGTATTTCTACGTTCGGCGCAATATTCTCTTCCGTCTGGCAGCGCTGAACGATGCGACCCAGCTGTTGTCCGAGGGGCATAAGGACGTGGTCATCCCAAAAGCCACTCAGGACGAATTGGGGCGCATGGCAGCGGCGTTGCAAGTTTTCAAGGAAAATGCCCTGGAGAAGGAGCACCTCGAGAGCCAGCGGCGGGAGGACGAAGAGCGCATGGCCCGGGAGCGAACGGAGGAGATGGCGCGAATCGCCAGAGATTTCGAGACCTCTGTTCTTGGAATCGTCGATTCCCTCGCCGGTCGTGCCCAGGGTATGAGGCGGTCGGCGGAAAGCATGCGAGTGCGGGCGAATGGGGCGGGAGAGCGCACCACCACCGTGGCCACGGTGTCGACGGAGGCTTCGGGAAGCGTTGAGATGGTCGCCGCTGCGGCGGAGGAACTCAGTGCTTCGATCCAAGAGATTTCCAATCAGGTCACGCATTCCACAACCGCGTCAGATGCGGCCGTCGCAGAGGCGCGTCAGATCCGCGAGGACGTGGATGGGTTAAGCGTGGCGTCCGAACGGATCGGCGAGATCGTCGACCTGATCAACGGGATCGCTTCGCAAACCAATCTTTTGGCGCTGAACGCCACGATTGAGGCGGCCCGGGCAGGCGATGCGGGGAAGGGATTCGCTGTCGTTGCCAATGAAGTGAAATCCCTTGCATCGCAATCGACGATGGCAACGGAGGAGATTGGAAGTCAAGTCACCCGTATCCAGGAACAAGTGCAGCGGTCAGTAGGGGCAATTCAAGGGATTGTCGATACGATTGAGAATCTGAATTCCATTTCGGCCACCATTGCCTCATCCATCGACCAACAGCGGTCGGCGACGGCGGAGATTTCGAGGAGCGTCCAAACGGCGGCCCAGGGCGCCCAGGAAGTCAGCCGCGTGATTAAGGACGTGGCCGCGGATGTGGCGGAGACCAGTACCACATCCGGGGAAGTGGTGGACTTCTCGGCACATTTGGTGGACGAGTCGGATACCCTGAAACGGGAAGTGACCCAGTTCCTTGTCAATATCCGAGGACGGTAGTGGAAGACAGGGTGGGGCAAACGGGTCGGTGAGGCTTGAGGAGGGGGAGGAGGAGGTCGTGTCGCTCGTCCTTCCCCGCCGGGCGATGTTTTCCCTGCACAACGCCTGTAAGCTCCGTTATGGTGGCGTCGTTCCCAACCCTGACCGGACTCCCCATGGCTTTCGACGCCCCCCTGGCCTCCGAAATGGAGGCCGATTCGACCGGATCTTCTCCAGATCCCCGTACTCTGCTGGCTGACGTCTGGGGCTTTCAGGATTTTCGCCCCGGGCAAGCGGCGATTATCGAGGCAATTTTGGCCGGGGAGAACGTCCTGGCCATCATGCCCACGGGCGCCGGAAAATCTCTCTGTTACCAGCTTCCGGCCTTGGCCAGTCCGGGGGTAACGGTGGTGGTCTCCCCGCTGATTGCCCTGATGCGGGATCAGGTGGCCCAACTCACCGCCCTGGGGATCGAGGCCGGGGCCCTCAACTCCTCCATCGACATGGAGGAATATCGGCGGATCATGGGAGGGTTGCGCCAGGGTACGCTCAAGTTGCTCTATGTTGCGCCGGAGCGTCTGACCCGACCGGAGACCATCACCCTTCTCCGGGAGAGCAATATCACCACCCTCGCCATTGACGAGGCCCATTGCGTCAGTCAATGGGGCCACGATTTCCGGCCGGAGTATATGGAAATCGGCCGGGTGCGGGAGGAACTGGGCGGGGTGCGCACCGTTGCCTTCACCGCCACAGCGGATGCGGCGACCCGGGACGACATCGCCCGGCGCCTGTTCACCGAGGAACCGCGGATGTTCCTGGGGGGCTTTGATCGCCCGAACCTGCGTCTGGCCATGCGCCCCAAGGGGGATACCAAACGGCGGATTCTGGAGTTTGTCGCGGCCCATAAGGGGGAAAACGGGGTTATCTACTGCTCCAGCCGTGCCCGTACGGAGGAATTGGCCGAGGCCCTGAACGAGGCCGGACACCGGGCCCTCCCCTACCACGCGGGCCTGGAGAAGGGGGTGCGGGACGCCAACCAGGACGCCTTCCTGGCTGAAGACGGACTGGTGGTGGTGGCGACCATCGCCTTTGGCATGGGTATCGACAAGCCCGATGTGCGCTTTGTCTGCCATTGGGACATGCCCAAGAACATCGAATCCTACTACCAGGAAATTGGTCGGGCCGGGCGGGACGGCCTGCCTGCGGATACCCTGACCTTCTATGGCATGGACGACGTGCGACTCCACAGCCAGCGCATTGAGGAAAGTGCATCGAGCGATGAGCAAAAGCGGGTCGAGAACCAGAAGCTCACCGCTCTGCTTGCGCTCTGCGAGGCACCCCGTTGTCGTCGGCAGAGCCTGCTGGCCTATTTCGGCGAGAAGGCGGAGCCCTGCGGCAATTGCGACCTCTGCCTGAATGGGGTGGAGACCTATGATGCCACCATCGATGCCCAGAAGGCCATGTCGGCCATGGCGCGTACGGGCCAGCGCTTCGCCACGGAACATCTGATTAATATTCTTGTGGGTACGGATACGGACGCCATTCGCCAATGGGGCCATGACCGCTTGCCCACCTTTGGTGTGGGCAAGGACCGCCCGCGAACCGTCTGGCGGGGCATCTTCCGTCAGCTCTACGGCGCCGGTCTGATCTCCATGGACATCGCCAACCATGGCCGCTGGCTGATCACCGACGCGGGCAAGGAAGTGCTGGGTGGGCGGGAGACCATCGCCTTGCGGGCTGACGTACTGGAAACGGGCCGTGGCAAACGGGAGCGCGATCGGGGTGAACGGAGCCGCGCCGCTCCGGCCCTGGACCTGGCCGAGGGCGACCGGGCCCTGTTCGACGTCCTGCGCGGCAAGCGACAGGAATTGGCCAAGGAGGCCGGCGTTCCGGCCTATGTGGTTTTCGCCGACCGGACCCTGGTGGAACTCGCCAGCCATCGCCCCAGAACCCGCGACGCCATGCGCGCCATCCACGGCGTCGGTCAGACCAAGATGGCTCGCTACGGCGACGCCTTCCTCAAGGTGATCGAGGACGCGGGGCTGTAGAGCGGAAGGAGACGGAAAACCCAGGGTACACGACAAGGGGGAGTTTTCCAGTCACGGGGCTTTGTCCCGTTCCCCACTGGGGCCGAAAGGCCCCAGACCCCAGGCATTTATTGGCCGAAAGGCCCCAGACCCCAGGTATTTATTGGCCGAAAGGCCCCAGACCCCGGGCTCTTATTTATAAAAGAAAAATGGGGGGCAATTGCCCCCAAATGGGCTTGGGCTATCGCCCAAAAAAGACGAGACACTGTCGTGTACCCTGCTCAGCGTCAGCGCTGGTCACCGCCAAGCACTCCTTCTTGCCTGTTTTGAGGTTTTTGCTGGTGGAAATGCTTCAGTCCTTGAACGTCCAGGTTTCAGTGGAGGCGCCTTGGGTTGTGCCGCACAAGACGCGGACGATTGTGGCAGCTCGGGCGATTGGCGAAGAGGCCATGGGCAAAATTTCCGGGATTGAAACGGCGTGGTTTTCTGTGAGGTGGATCCGCTGGTTTTCTCCCTGATTGGTGGGCTGTCACGGCCCCAGTGGACCGGTCTTGGCTCAAATCGATTTTGATTCGAAACGCGGCCGTTTACCGCCCATCGCTATCGGGCAGGTCCACATGCGCGCCCGATTCGGGTTCGGGCGGCGGTGCTGGCGGGCCGGCCTCGGGCCGGGGGGCGCGCCAATTGGGGTCCATGCGCAGATAGGCCGGGGGCGCCTCGCCCTTCTGGTCCACCCCGAAGTAGAGCGTGGTATGGGGGAAGGGCATCTCGATCCCCTCGGCGTCGAAGGCCTTCTTCATCAGTCGGTTGAACTCCCGGCCGACGAACCACTGCTTGATCGGGCGGGTTTTCAGGCGAGCCTTGATGACTACCGCAGAATCGGCGAATTGATCGACACCGAGGATCTCCAGGGGCTCCAGCAACTCCATGGCGTATTCCAGGTTGGTCCGCAGTTCATCGTCCACCCGGCGCAGAACCTCGCAGACATGGTCCGTATCCTCCCGGTAGGCCACCCCCACTTCCATGACGTAATAGCTGAAGTCCTTGGTCATATTGGTGACGGTTTCCACCGTGCTGAAGGGGATGGTGTGAACGCTGCCGGTCATGTCGCGCAGGCGGATGGAGCGGATGGACAGCCCCTCCACCACGCCGGAATGTCCAGCGACGGTGACCACGTCGCCGACGGCAATGGCGTCCTCAATCAGACAGAAGGCGCCGGTGATGACATCTTGGACGAGTTTCTGGGATCCGAAGCTGATGGCCAGACCCAGGACACCGGCACCGGCCAGGAGGGGGCCAATGTTGACGCCCAATTCCGAAAGCACGATCAGGGAGATGATCAGGATCAGAACGATCATGGCTACAGTCCGGGCCAGGGGAACCAGGGTCCGGACCCGCTGGCCCAGCTCGATGGTCTTACCCTCTTCATCGGTCTCCCGCAGGAAGCGGTCGGCCATGGCGACCACCACCTCCCAGACGGCCAGCCCAATGGCCACCACCAGAGCGATGGACAGGAACCCGCCAATCATCCGCTGCCCCAGGGCACTGGACAGCCAGTCGAGGCTGTTTGCCCCCCAGGACTCCAGAATCACAATAGCGGCAATGAAGGCCAGAATCAGGCCCAGGGCCCCCTTCAGGGCCGAGAGGTATCGGTTGGCCCGGCGCTCCAAGCCCGGGTGACGGCGGTGCATCTCTTCGGAAATGGTGAACAATTTGTCCAAAAGCCCCTTGGCCATCCGGGTCACGGCCCAGGTCACGATAATCGTTGCCAGGGACTTGAGGGTGGCGATGGTGGCGAAGGTGAAGCCGCCGGGAACCTCCAGGAACCACATGAGGAACAGGGCCGTCGCGTAAACCAGGGCGAGGATATGCCAGACCTCCGCCAGGCGACCAATGGCTTTGGCAGCCCGACTTCCTCCGCCCAAGTCAATGATATGGGACCGCAGAACGGAGGAAAGCGTGCGGCGGTTTTGCAGGATAAGCACCGCAAGCAGCCCGAATTCCATCAGTCCGACGGCTTTGCGGGTAAGGGACAGGACCCCTTGGGGCACCAGCATCATATCCAATGCGCCCATCAGGCAGACGCCGACGGCCGCAACCGTACTCATCCGCCGAACCCAGAGATACAGATAGGCGCCCGTTTCGGGGCTGATCGGCAGGATGGACAGGGCTTGGGTGGAGGGCAGGAACAGGACCCGGGCCACATGCTGGATTACCCGGGCCAGGACGAAGGCGACCACCGCCACACTGGAGATGACCCGGGCGGTCAATCCCGCATCGATCAGCGGGAGGGTTAGATTCGTGGCCAGGGCGAAGGCTCCGACGGGCAGCATGTTCAAAAGCAATCGCACCGGAACCAGCAGCCAACGACTATAGACGGGCAGTCCTTCGGCGGCCAGATCAACCCGGGCGCCGGGGTGCTGGATGGCCTTGGCCATCAGCCAGCGGGCGATCAGGCCGACGGAAATGGCCAGCCCGAATTGCCAGACAAAGGTACCCCAGAGGGCTAGGGAGTCGGGTTGGGTCTGCATTTCCAGCCAAAACCAAAGCTGGGGCAGATTATCCACCAGCTTGGCACCGTCGACCAAACCGCTCCAAAGTTCCCGCAGGTGTCGGGTCATGGCCAAGATGAGGTCCTGTTCCTCGTTCTCAATCTCGGTCGAGGGGGCCTCCGATGGGGAAACGTCGTTGACCTTCTGTCCCTGCCCATTCGGCCCAGCACCTTTGAGGGCTTGGATCAGCGCGGCTCGGGCGCGGGGATTTTCCAGGACCCGCTCAAGGGCTTGGATGTCCTGGTCACCCAGGGGGATATCCTGTTCCTGTTCCCCTTGGGTGGTTTTGGGAGTGGGACTGGTGGAGGTGGCGGAGAGCGTTGCCGCCAGGGGCGATTGCGCCTGACCGGTTGCCGCTGACGCCAGGAGTGTCGGAACAAGGGCCACCAAAAGGAGAAGGACAGGGGGGAGCGAGGGAATGAAGCGGCGCATGGTGTCCTGGGGGCTTGGGTTTCCGTGGGCAGGGATATAAGCTTGGCCCGGTCCCGCTTCGGGATCAAGCCATTGAGAATAAGAGGCGCCTCTTTCATGGATGTCACGATCTATCACAATCCCCGCTGTTCCAAGTCTCGGGCCACCCTGGCGCTCCTGGAAGAGAAGGGGATTACGCCCAAGGTTGTCGAATATTTGAAGACCCCGCCCTCGGAGCAGGAGCTGTCCACGATCCTCTCTCTTTTGGGAATGGGACCGAAGGATCTGTTGCGCAAGAAAGAGGCCAAGGATGCGGGTATCGATCCGGCCTTGGATGGCGCGGCGTTGATTGCGGCCATGGTCGCGAACCCCCAGGTGATCGAACGACCCATCGTCTTGACTCCCGGAGCGGCCCGGATCGGCCGCCCGCCCGAAAGCGTTCTGGAGATCCTGTAAGGGAAAGGTTCCCGCTGCCATGGCCCCTTCCGCTCCCCCGTTCGACAAGGATGAAACTTTCCTGGAAACGCCTTCATTCGACGCCGCTTATGATGCCCACCTCGCCGGTCACCTGGAGCGGGCTGAGGCGGGGTATCGTGCCCTGCTGGGCAGGCCTGAAGAGGTGCTTGGAACCCGGACGCTCCTGGCGGCGATCCGCCGGGCGCGGGGCGATAAGGGAGAGGCCGACGTGCTGGAGCGGAGTGAGTTGGCTCCTCTGACCGCCGGGGCGTTGTCCCGATTGGGGTCTGCCCTGTTGGCCATGGATGACCCCGTCGCCGCCCGCGCCCTGGCGCGGACCCTGGTGGATCGGCAGGCCGAGGATCCCGATAGCGGGTCCAACAGTGGCATCGAAGGACTGGTGCTGATGGCCCGTGCCTCCCAGGCCCTGGGGGACCGGGAGGGGGCGGAACGGGTCCTGCGTGCGGCCATCGAGCAAAACCCCGATCATGGGGAGGCGGTCTGTCTGCTCTCTCGCCTCCTGCGCGTCAAGAAAAGGACTGATCTCGCTCTGGATCTGTTGAAACAGACCCTGGAGCGTTGCCCAGGGGATGCGGCACTTTTACGGGAACAGGCTCATGTCCGACTGTCCCGGGGGGACTGGGTGCATGGTTGGCGGGATTTGGCCTTAGCCGAAGAGAGGAAAGCGGCCGCTGGTGAGAGGGGAGCGGTGGGTGGCGCATCCCTTGAGCCCTGGATTGACCCTCCGGCCCCCGGGACGCGGATTTTGGTGCGAGCTTTTGGCCCCGTGGAGGAAACGCTTCTGCTTCTGCGCTTCGCCATCCGTCTCGCCAAGGGAGGGGTGGAGGTTGCCCTGGAAGTGCCCGAGACGCTTTTGCCTCTTCTCGATCTGGTTCACTGTTTTTCCCGCGTTGGCCTCCGGGACAGTCTGGGTCTGGACCATGACCTGATCCTTGATCTTGCGATTTTGCCCGGTTTGATGGGGGGAGACCCTGCGGGCCCCGAGCCCGATGGGGCCTATCTGGAAGTCCCCCTGGAGAGGGTCCTGGGTTGGGGAAACCGTTTGGAGCCCGGGTTGAACCTGGGGCTTGATTGGAGTCGGGCGAGCCGGGAAATCGGCTTGGCTGGGGGGATACCCTTGGAGGATTTGGCTCCCTTGCTCATCCTGCCGGGGGTGAATTGGATTGCCTTGGCTTGGTGGGATGAGGCTGCCCGGGGCGCTGCCGATCCCTGGAGGGCGCGGATCGTTTTTCCCTTCGCCGAGGGAGGAGGAGGAGATGGCGGGGGGCAGCCGGTGTCCGGAACGATTCTTGATACCGCTGCCCTGTTGTTCTCCATGGATCTGGTGGTGACCACGGATTCCGTGGTGGCACACCTCGCTGGAGCCCTGGGGCGCCCTTGCTGGGTGCTTTTGCCCGCTGATGCCGGGTGGTGTTGGGGGACGGAGGGGGAGACAACGCCCTGGTATCCCACGTTGCGTCTGTTCCGACAGCAATGGTCCGATGATTGGCGTGGGCCGGTCTGGACCATTGCAGCCGAGGTGGGGCGGCAATTGGCCGCGACGTCCCGGGATTGACCCGGGCGGAAGCGGGCGGTAATCAAAGGGTCCGCGTTTTTTCCAATCCTTCTTGGACTCGACAACCATGCCGATGATGAGCCTCGACCCGCCCGCCCAGGACCGCGATCTCGCGCTGTCCTCCAATGCCTGGCCCTTCCAGGAGGCGCGCGCCCTGCTCGAGAAACGGCTGAAGGGCAAACTGCCCGACAAGGGATATGTCCTGTTCGAGACAGGGTATGGTCCCTCGGGTCTGCCCCATATTGGCACCTTTGGTGAGGTTGTGCGCACCACCATGGTGCGCAATGCCTTTAAGGTGCTGGCCCCGGACATGCCGACGAAGCTGTTCTGCTTCTCCGACGACATGGATGGCCTGCGCAAGGTGCCGGACAATATCCCCAACAAGGATCTGGTCAAGGCCCACCTGGGCAAGCCCCTGACCCAGGTGCCTGATCCATTCGGCACCCATGACAGCTTTGGCGCCCATAACAACGCCCGCCTTCAGGCGTTTTTGGACAGTTTCGGCTTCGACTATGAGTTCCAGTCGGCGACGGACTGGTATACCTCCGGGCGCTTTGACACGGCGCTGCTCCGGGTGCTGGAGTGTTACGACAAGGTCAAGGACGTGGTCCTGCCCACCCTGGGCGAAGAGCGGCGGGCGACCTACTCACCCTTCCTGCCCGTCTGTCCGGAAACGGGCATCGTCCTGCAGGTGCCGGTGATCCATACCGACGCCAAGGCCGGAACCATCGTCTATAAGCGCGAGGACGGTCAGGAGGTCGAAACCATCGTCACCGGCGGCGCGGTCAAGCTGCAGTGGAAGGCCGACTGGGGCACCCGCTGGTTCGCGCTCGGTGTGGACTACGAAATGTCCGGCAAGGACCTGATCGACTCCGTGAAGCTGTCCAGCCGCATCTGCTCCATTTTGGGTGCCACTTCGCCTCAGAATCTGACCTACGAGCTGTTCCTGGATGCCCAGGGTCAGAAGATTTCCAAGTCCAAGGGCAATGGCCTGTCTGTTGAGGACTGGCTGAAGTACGGCAATGCCGAAAGCTTGGCCCTGTTCATGTACCAGAAGCCCAAGGCGGCCAAGCGGTTGCATTTCGACGTGATCCCCCGGGCCATCGACGAATACCTGACCTTCGTGGAAAAGTTCCCGGGACAGGACGAAAAGACCCAATTGGCCAACCCTGCCTGGCATATCCACGGTGGTCGGCCACCGGAGGAAAAGGCGCATCTGTCCTATTCCATCCTGCTCAATCTGGTCAGTGTCTGCCATTCGGAGGATCCGGCGGTTCTCTGGCACTACATCAGCCGCTATGCACCGGGCGCAACACCCGAAAACGCTCCGATGCTGGGTGTTCTGGTGGAGCGGGCCATCGCCTATTACAAGGACTTCGTCCTGCCCGAGAAGACCTACCGTTCGGCGACGGAAGCAGAAATCGCCGCGATGGCGGAACTGCGGACCAAGTTGGCCGAGCTGCCCGACTCGTTCAGCGCTGAGGAGGCCCAAAACATGGTCTACGAGGTGGGCAAGGGCCATGAGAACCTGGGCGACCTGAAGGCTTGGTTCCAGGTGCTCTATCAGGTGCTGTTGGGTCAGGATCAGGGGCCGCGCATGGGAACCTTCATCGCGCTTTATGGTGTCAAGGAGACCTTGGCCCTGCTTGATCGGGCGATTGCAGGCGAGGATCTGAGCAAATAGCGGTCACGGTCTGGACGGGTATTGGTGCGATCGGCCGCCTTCGTGGTCGGGATCATCGCTTTGGGAGAGCCGGTGAATGCCACAGGGCTGCTCGCTGCGGGATCGATCCTGTCCGGGCTGACCTTGATGAAGGTGTCGAGTCCTTTGTGAAATGGTTAGAGCATCGCGTGGACCGGAAAACCGGTTCCCAGTTTTCCGCTCGATGCTCTCGACTGAAACTGGATCATCTTGAGTCAAGCTGGCCCAGTTTCAGTCTAATTCTATAAATTTTAGAGTAATCCGAGATCAAGTTGCCCTCTTCGATGCAGAAGGGGGGCGGTTCAGGTCGACGAGACGGCGCGCGCGGCCTGATCATAGATGCCCGACAGGCCGCGTAGCAGGGTGGCCATGCGGCTGAGATCCTTCCCATCGGCGTCCATGGAGCGGATGGTGTCCACTAGGCAGCGTTCCCGCAGATCCCGGTATTCCTGGCAGGTTTGGGCCCCTTTTTCGGTGGAGAGATAGAATTTCTCCTTGCCTCGGCGCTTGCTCTCCACAAGTTCGGCTTTCATCAGCTTTTTCAGGGAATAGTTCACGGTGTGTTGGTCCTCTATATTGAGGACGAAGCAGATGTCCGACAGGCGTTTCGCCCGTTTGCGATGGTTGCAGTTATGCAGAACCAGGATATCCAGTGGGCTGAAGTCCGTGAATCCGGCCGCCGCCATGCAGCGGGTCATCCATCGACTGAAGGCGTTGAAGGCGACGATCAGCCCATATTCGTATTCGCTCAACCGCCAGGCTGCCGTTGAAGCCAGATGGTCCGAGGAGACGATCATCGGTTGAGCAGCCAGGGTAGTTTGGCAATTCGTCTCCTCAAACAGGCTGTTGGAGGGGTGGTTTGGTTCGTCGCTCATTGGTTTTATCCACTACATTCGGTTGGGCAGCCAGATGGCGATGTCGGGGACGAGGGTCAGCAGGACCAGAGCCACCGCCATCAGCAGGAAAAAGGGTAGGGCCGCCCAGGCGATACTCAGCATGTTCTTGCCGGTCAAGGATTGGATGACGAACAGGTTGAAGCCCACCGGCGGGGTGATCTGCGACATCTCCACGACGATGACCAGGAAAATGCCGAACCAGATGGGGTCGATGCCCGACGCCTCAATCATCGGCTGGATGATGGAGGTGGTCAGAACGACAATGGAAATGCCGTCCAGGAAACAGCCCATCACAACGAAAAACACCGTCAACGCGGCGAGCAGGGCATAGGGAGACAGCTCCATGGCGGCGATCCATTGCGCCAGACCCGCCGGGAGTCCCGTGAACCCCATGGCCAGCGTCAGGAAGCTGGCGCCCGCCAGGATAAAGACGATCATGCAAGAGGTGCGGGTTGCGGCCAGCAAGCCCTCCATGAGGGTTTTCCGGGTCAGGTCCCTGGAGAGGAAGGACAGCACCAGCGCCAGAAACACCCCAACGGCTGCGGCATCGGTGGGGCTGGCGATCCCGGCGTAGATGGAGCCGATCACCCCGGCGATCAACAACAGCACCGGCGCGAGGCGGGGCAGGGAGCGCAGGCGCTCCGGCCACCCGCAGAGGGGACCGGGTGGTGGGGGCACGGCCTTGGGATGGATCAGGGCCCAGATCACGACGAAGCCGACGAACAGGCCCATCAGCATGAGGCCGGGCAGGATCCCCGCCATGAACAGTCGGGCGATGGATTGCTCCGTGGCGACGCCGTAGACGATGAGGATGATGGACGGTGGGATGAGCAATCCCAGCGTCGCCGACCCGGCGAGTGTGCCCAGCACCATCTTCTGATCGTAGCCCCGGCGGCTCAATTCCGGAATCGCCATCTTGCCCACCGTCGCCGCGGTTGCTGCGGAGGAACCGGAAACCGCAGCAAAAATACCGCAGCCGAAGATGTTCACATGCAGCAGACGACCCGGCAGGTGGGTGACCCAGGGGACGAGCCCCTCGAACAGGTCGTCGGACAGGCGGGAGCGGAAGAGGATCTCGCCCATCCAGATGAACAGCGGCAGGGCGGCCAGGGACCAGGCGTTGATTCCTCCCCAGATGGTCGAGGCCATCAACGGCCCCCAGGGCGCGCTGGTGAACAAAGCCATGCCGACCACGCCGACGCCAATCAGGGCCAGGGACACCCAAAGGCCCGCGCCGAGGAACAGGAACAGGAGCAGGGCCAGGACGAGGGAGGAATGCAGAAGGTCGTCCATGTCAGTCCTCCCTGGTCAGGTCGTCGGCGCTGGACAGGCGGGTGGCAAGGGGGGCGCCGCCCCGGATCAGAAACACGAGGGTGTCCAACAGGCCGATGGTGAAGGTGGTTGCTCCCAGGGCCATGGTGGATTGGGGCAGGAACAGGGGAACGCTCACCAAGCCGCTGGAAGTGTCGCCATAGGACCAGCTTTCCAGGACCAAGGCCCAGCTATACCAGGACAGCAGAGCCGAAAGAACGAGCGCCGCCCCGGTGGACAGGATGTCCGCCCCCCGCTTCAGGGGTGGGGGCAAGGCCTGCAAGAGAAGCCCGACGCGGATATGTCCGCCCTCCTGAAAGGTATGGGCGAGCGCGAGAAAGGTGCCGCCGACCAGGAAGAACCCAGCGAAATCGGCATAGGAGGGGACGACGAATCCCCAATACCTCCCCGTCATCGCATGGACCAGGACATCGAGGACGTTCGCCCCCACCTGGGCGAGGACGACCCCAAAGATAGCGACCAGGAACAGGGCGCCCAAATAGCCGCTGATCAGGTAAAGGCGGTCGAGGAAACCACGCATGGGGCATCACCTTCCTTTGGTGGGGCCCGTTGTGGGGCCTTTGGTTGGTCGGGATACGAAAAGGGCGCGGGCCGCTGAATAAAGCCGCCCGCTACCGCCTCGGGATCACTTGTTGTAGGCGTCCAGGATGGCCTTGCCGTCATCCCCGGCGCTTTTGACCCATTCTGCGGCCATGGTCGCGCCGGCCTTGGCGAAGGCTTCCTTCAACGTTTCGGACGGGGCAGCCACAGTGATGCCGTTCTCGGCCAGGATCTTGGTTTTGGTGTCGGTTTCGGCCATGCTCATCTTCAGTCCTCGGGCTTCGGCAGCGGCGGCGGCGTCCAGGACGGCCTTTTGAACATCGGCGCTCAGGGCGTCGAAGGCACGGGCGTTCACCACCACGACGTTCTTCGGCAACCAGGCGCGGGTGTCATAGTAATGGTCCAGGAAATCCCAGGCCTTGGAATTGGCGCCTGTGGAGGGCGAGGTGATCATGGCCTGGACAACGCCGGTGGCGAAGGCCTGGGGAATGTCGGGCACTTCCACCTGGGTTGGTACGGCGCCCAAAAGCTGGGCCATGCGCTCCAGGGAGGGATTGTTGGTGCGCATCTTGACACCCTTCAGGTCGTCCGGTCCCTCTACGGCGCCCTTGGTATAGAGTCCCTGGGGCGGCCAGGGCACCGCGTACAGAACCTTAAGGCGCTGTTCAGCCAGCTTTTTCTCGACCAGCGGGCGGGAGGCGGCCCACAGTTTGGCGGCCTCCTCGTAGCTGGTGGCCAGGAAGGGGAGGGAATCGACGGCGAAGACGGGATCCTCGTTGGCGAGGCGGGAAAGGAAGAATTCGCCGATGGGGACGGTGCCGCTGCGGACCGCGTTCTTGATCTCCGGATGCTTGATCAGGGATCCGGCGCTGTGGACGGTGATCTTCAGCTCTCCATTGGTGGCTTTGTCCACGTCCTCGGCGAATTGGCGGATGTTCTGGGTATGGAAGGTGGCGTCCGGATAGGGCGTGGGCATGTTCCAGTCCTCGGCCATTGCCGGGGCCGCTCCCAGAAAAAAGGTTCCCAAGGACAGGGTGACAGCGGCGGAAGCCGCCAGGGCACGCAGGTGAGCCATCGTCTGATCTCCCAAATCAGGGTCTTTCGAAAAGGCGCACCCCCCAAGGGTGCTCCCCACACCATTGAAACGTCGACATAACGTTGATAAATTGTCAATGTCTTTTCAAAATGCCTGCTGCGACTCATCAGAAGAGGACTGCCCCTTGGAGCACCTGACCCTAAGACCCCTTGGAGATTCAGCCTTCACCATCGATCTTGCCGAGGGGGTGGGCGAGGAGGCGACCCGCCGCATGGCCCGGGCCATGCGGCTGTTGCAGACGGCGGTGGAGGTGGGGCGAATCTCCGGGCTGGTGGAGGTGGTGCAGGCTCTGCGCTCGGTTACCGTCCACTATGATCCCCTCGCCACGCGCTGCGCGGAGATCGAAGCCTCGGTGCTGGGGGTCCTGGCTGAGGGCGCCGAAGACGCGGTGGGGACGGAGCGCCAATGGCGGCTGCCCGCCTGTTACGATCCAGCCCTGGCTCCGGACCTGGAAGACGCGGCGCGAAGCCTGGACCTGTCGCCGGACGAGGTGGTGGCACGCCACCTGGAGCAGGTGTTCCGGGTCCATATGATCGGTTTTCTTCCCGGGTTCCCCTTCATGGGCGACCTGCCCGAGGGGCTGCGTCTGCCCCGGCGCGCTGAACCGCGGACGCGGGTTCCGGCGGGCTCCCTCGCCATGGCCGACCGTATGACCGCCGTCTATCCTTGGGAGAGCCCCGGCGGTTGGACCCTGATCGGGTTTTGTCCGGTGCCTCTGTTCTCTGCCAAGTGGGCGCATCCTGCCCTGTTGGCTGCGGCGGACCGGGTCCGTTTCGAGCCTGTCTCTGCGTCCGAGGTGAAGACCTTGGCCGCAGACTATGCGGCGGGTCGGCGTGATCCCCATGATTTGGTGGAGGCGCAGTCATGACAGCCTTGCTGGAGATCCTCGCGCCTGGGGCAATGACCACGGTCCAGGATTTGGGGCGGACCGGGTTCCGGGGGCAGGGCGTTCCCCTGGCCGGTGTTCTCGACCGGGTCACCCTGCGTCTGGTCAATGCTTTGTTGGGCAATGACCCGGGGGAAGCGGCCCTGGAAGTCCGGTTGACCGCTCCGCGCATCCGGGTCGGGGATGCCCCCCTGCGGCTTGGCCTCGGGGGGGATGTGTCCGCCCGGGTTGCCCGGAATGGCAAAACCGTTGAGGCCTCCCCCTGGACCACGCTCACCCTGGAGCCCGGGGAGACCGCAGAGATTCGGCTGATCCATGGCGCCATGGTGGGGGTGGTGGGTATCGCGGGGGGGATGGATCTGCCTCCGGTGCTGGGGAGTCGGTCCACCTACGTTCGGGCGGGAATCGGCGGGGTACAGGGCCGTGCCCTGGTCGAGGGGGATCGGTTGCGATGCCGAGCTCCCGCACCCAAGGGGGCAGAGCGCCGTTTGGCGGACCCCTTTCCAATGGGAGGCGGCCCGATCCGGGTGCTTCCCGGCCCCCAGGAGGACTTCTTTACCGCCGAGGCCCTGGAGACGCTGTTCTCCGCCGACTACGAGGTGACCAAGGATTTGGACCGGATGGGGATCCGTTTGAGCGGCCCTTCCCTGGCCCATCACCCAGAGCGGGGCGCGGAAATCCTGTCCGAAGGCATGGCGCCGGGCTGCATTCAAGTGCCAGGGAGTGGTCAACCCATCCTGGTCTTGGCCGACGGGCAGACGGTTGGGGGCTATCCCAAGCCGGGCGTGGTGATTTCCGCCGACTTGCCCCGGCTCGCGGCGCTTCGCCCAGGAGACCGTCTCCGCTTTCAGGCGGTGACCCAGGAGGAGGCTGAAGCAGCCCTGGATCATCTGGAAGGGCGTATCCGGGAGGCGGTTGCGGCCATCACGGAGGATAAATTGGTCGACGGATATGACCTGGAGGCGTTACAGAGCGGTAATCTCATCGGCGGCGTGGTCGATATGGCCCGACCCGACCATTTTCCCGGACATTTGGAGGAGACACCGCCATGCAGGTGAACTTGAACGCAGATATGGGCGAGAGCTTTGGCATGTACTGCATGGGCGATGACGAGGCGCTTCTGTCCATTGTCGGCACTGCGAATGTGGCCTGTGGGTTCCACGGGGGGGATCCCACGGTCATGCGCGGGACCATTGCGCTTGCTCGGGATAATGGGGTGAGCATCGGCGCCCATCCTTCCTTCCCCGATTTGGCGGGCTTCGGGCGCCGGTTCATGGCCATGGCGCCCAAGGATCTGGAGGCGGCGCTGCTTTATCAATTGGCCGCCCTGGAGGGTGTCGCCCGGGTGGAAGACCACGCCATGACCCATGTGAAGCCCCATGGGGCGCTCAACAATGCGGCCTGCGAGGATGCGGAGCTGGCGGGGCTGATTGCCCGGACCGTGGCCCTGTTTGGCAAGGACTTGATCCTCCTCGCCCCGGCCCTGTCTGAGCTGGAAAAGGCGGGACGGGAGGCGGGGTTGCGGGTCGGCATTGAGGTCTTCGCCGACCGGGCCTATACGGAAACCGGATCCCTGGTTCCCCGGAGCCAACCGGGTGCCATGGTCGAGGGGGCGGAGGCCTCGCTGTCCCATGTGACAGCCATGCTTGATGCGGGAGGGCTGGTCACCCGTGACGGCAAGGTCCTGCCCACGGAGATCCATAGCGTCTGCGTCCATGGGGATGGCGCCCATGCGGTGGCCGCAGCCCGGGCACTCCGCAATGGACTGAAAGCCCGGGGCGCGACGCTGGCCCCCTTGGACCGCATTTTGGCGTGATCTTGGTGTGGAGACCGATCGACTTTATCTGACAGAAGTTTCGTTCGGAGATGGATGATCTTTTTTGGGGAGAGGGGCAGGAACGGCTTTCGGAGGGAAAAAGAAAAGGCGCTGGAGACAAATGAGAATAATCGGGACCAACGGTCTCTTGCCTTCGAAGGCCGGGACAGACATCATGGCGTTTCCGTAATAGTCTTGGACTTTTAAAGGGTCTGTTTCGTGTCATTATCCGTTCGCCCGATCCGCGCTGAAGACAAGGATAGCTTTCTCCCCCTGTGGCAGGGGTATTGCACCTTCTACGAAGCGAACGTTCCTTCGGTCGTGACGGAAGGGCTCTGGACCCGTCTCATCGATCCCGAGGATTGGGCCGTCCGCGCTTTGGTCGTGGTTGACGAGACTGACCGGCCCATGGGCTTTGCTACTCTGGTCACCCACCCCGGGACCTGGACCCTCCGGCCCGTTGGATATCTGGAAGACCTGTTCGTCGATCCTGGGGCGCGGGGATTGGGTAAGGGGCGGCAATTGATCGAGGCCTGCATGGCCCTTGGGCAGCGGGAGGGCTGGTCAAAGCTCTATTGGCGCACCAATCCCGACAACCGCCGTGCTCAGGTGCTCTATGAAAAGCTTGCCCGGAAGGGCGACTGGATTCACTTTGAGGTGAGGCTTAATGATGGATGAGGGCTTGGTCGTGGATCCAACCGACGACCCCTTCCCTTCGCCCGAGGATGCGGAGCCCCCCCCTTCGGGCGAAGACGAGGAAGCTCCCTCTTCCGACGAAGACGAGGAGGTTCTGCCTTCCGATCTCGCGGGGCGCCTGGCGGTTTGGTCTTCGGATTTGCGGCTTGACCGGATTCCCAGCGAGGTAATTCACGCTGCGCGCCGATCCCTTCTGGATGTCACTGGCTGTGCCCTGGCGGGAACGACGACACCCCTGTCAAAGGCGATACGGGCCACGGCGCCCCGACTTTATGCCGAGGGGAAATGCCATGTGATGGGGGATTCGGCCCGGCTGAACCCCGTGGGGGCGGCCATGGTCAATGGCGTGGCTTGTCATGCCCTCGAATTTGACAACACCCTTGCGTCCGGGCGGGTCCATGCAGCGGCGATGGTCTTTCCTGCGGTCCTGGCCGCGACCGAGGCCAGCAGCGCGGCACCCCTGGACATGATGGCGGGCTTTATTGCGGGTATGGAGGTTGCCGGGGTTATTGGCGCCGCCGTGGCCGGGCCGGTGGTTGCGCGCGGTTGGTCGATCAGCGGTCTGGCCGGGCTGATGGGAGCCGTTGCTGGTGTGGCTAGGGCCTTTCGTCTGGATTCCGGAACCACGGCCCATGCCCTGCGGCTCGCCGTGGCCAAGGGTGGAGTGATGTCGATCAGCGAGGGAACCTCGGCCCGTTCGACGGCTCTGGCCGGGTTGAGCGAGGAGGCTGTCAAGGTCTGTCTCTTTGCGAACGATGGCATGGCCGGTCCGGACAGAGCTCTGGAAGGTTGGGGCGGGGCTTTCGCCGTGTTGGCGGGGCCGAAACCCAAGGGTGCCCCCAATCCCTGGGGGGGGTTAGGGAAAACCTGGTTCCTGACCGATCCGGGTTTGTCGTTCAAGCTGCACCCCCTGACGTCCGGGATCTTGCCCGCCGTGGAGGAAGCTGCGAACCTGCTCAGCGTCCATCGCATTCCCAGCAACCGGGTCACCCGGGTGACCTGTCAAATGGAAGCCGGTGCGGTGGCCCGTTTGTTCTCCGGGGATCCGCATACCGTTCCCCAGGCGCAGCATTCCCTGCGTTTTGCCATCGGGTGTCTATTGACCTTTGGTCAGCTCAATGTCTCTCACCTGCGTCGGTCGGTTCTGGAAGGGCCTGGGCTGGAGGAAGCGATGGCCAAGGTCCGGGCTGTTCCCGCAACGGGCAGTCTGGGTATCGACGCGGCGGTTTTTGAGACCAACCCTCAGGCGGCCCGGGTGATTATTGAAGTCGACGGGAGAGAACCGGTTATGGGATTGCGCTTGGGGGCGACGGGAAGGCCGGAGCTTCCCCTGTCTGACCGCCAGATCGAGGCCAAGTTTCTGGCCAATACCCGTCTGGCTGGGATAGACGAACCGAAGGCCCAATTGATGGCGCGCCGTGTCTGGGAAATGCCCGGCTGATACCCCACCAAAAGCGGTGGCCTTTTCCGCATCCTGTCAGGGCCTTTCGGCCAATAAATGTCCGGGGTCTGGGGCCTTTCGGCCAAGAAATGCCTGGGGTCTGGGGCCTTTCGGCCCCAGTGGGGGACGGGGCAAAGCCCCGTGACGGGAAAACACCCCTGTCGTGTTCTCTGCCGTGACTCAGAAAAGACGCTCTAAGATTTTGTTTTATCGCATTTTTTATGCGCAAAACCGGTGGCCAGTTTTGCTCAAAATGCTCTAAAAAGGGCGGAGCATTGTCCTTTTCTTCCATCCAGACGCAGCCGAGGTTTGCCATGTCCGAAGCCGATGCCCCCAAGCCCGAAATGTTCGATGAGATCAACGCGCTCTTCGGAACCATCGCCGATGCCTTCAAACTGAATGCAGACGGTTTGGCCAAGGCCCTGGAGGATGGCTCCATGGCCTTGGACATGGGCCAAAACGAGGATGGCGACCGTTTTGTCGCGGCGACTTATACCCAGAACGGGGAAAGCCGGACCTGTCGAATTTTTAACGACGGGATCCGCGAGGACAAAGAGCAAGAGCAGGGTCCGTCAAAGGCGTAAGGACCGGTTTCGGCAGGAGGGCTCGGGGCGGGATCCCGTCGTCAAGCCCGGGCGATCATCACTTGGTTCCGCCCCCGGTCCTTGGCCTCGTAGAGCGCCCGATCCGCAGCCCCCAACAGGTCGTGGGCCGTGTCGCCGTGGTCAGGAAAAAGGGCGAGGCCCAGGGAGGCCGTGGCCGGAATCAGGGTGCCATTGGGTCCCAAAACCTCCAGTTTCTCGATCTTGCGGCGGAGCGCATCGGCCTTGTTCAGGGCCTGTTCTGCAGAGATGTCTGGCAGCAGAACCAGGAACTCTTCTCCCCCGTATCGTCCGGATCGCGCGTTTGCAGGCAGGTTTTCCTGAAGTGCTGCGCCCAAGGTGCTCAACAGCAGATCACCGGTCTGGTGCCCCATTCCGTCATTGATTTTCTTGAAGTGATCCAAGTCGAGCATCAGGAGAGCCAGGGGAGCGCCACGTGCCGCTACGTCGGCGAGGGTGGTCTCCAGGCAGTTCTCGATTGCTCTTCGGTTGAGGAGGCCTGTCAATCCGTCGTGGTCGGCCAAGCGGGCGAGGTCCGACCGCAAAGCCAGATTCCTGAGAGTCAGGCCAATCTGTTCTGCGGCCATTTCCGCGAGATCCAAGGTGCTTTGTTCCCATTTTCCGGCGCAGGACAGGACCAACGCGCCGCCGGTATCGGCGAGGCGCAAGGCGATGTCGTTCCCCGATCCGTCCCCGGCCGACGGTGATCCCCAGGCGATAGGCGCCCGGGCAGGCAGCTCCAGACGCCCCCAAAGGTTTGGCAGTATTCCGGGCAAGGCATCCCGGGCCAAGGCCAGCGCATGGTCCAGACTGGGGCACCCCTGTAGGCGGCTGGACATCTCATTCACCGCAGCGACCATTTCTCCCTGGCGGCGGAGGCTTTCCGTTCGCTCCGCAACGAGTTGGTCCAGGTCTCGCAGACGCTGTTCCTCCCGGGCTTGGTGTTCCCGTTCGGCAGCGTTCTTTTCCTCGCGTAACAAGGTCACCCGCTCTACCAGGGCGAAGGCGAACAGGGCAATTTCTGCCAATTGGCCGAAAAGGGATCCGTTGGCCCCCAGGAAGGAATAGGGGATTGAGAGCGCGGGGCCGATGACCGTCAGGGCGTATGCGAAGATACCCCCGATGAAAAAGCCTTGCCCCAGGAACCACAGACGGGCGGGTCCGTAGCCCAGGTGCCAGATGGCGAAGGCCCCCACCAAGGTCACGACACCGATGGAGATGGCCGTCAGGGCGAGGATTTGTCCGGCCAGTTCAGGAATGCTCAACAGGCAGGTAGCGAGAATGACGACCAGACTCGCCGTGGTTCCCCAACGCAAGCATCGGTCCAAAATGGGAAGGAGCGTCGGCGCGTTGAGGGCGAGGGAGAAAAACCGGACAAGAAACCAGGCAGAGAGGCTTGGAATGAGGGTTTCGTAAGGGTATAGCCAAGGCTGGGGGCCGAAGGCGACCAGGATCCATCCTTGGGTCAGAAGATACCAGAGAACCGCCAGGAAACTGTACAGGCTCAGATAGAGGTAACATCGATCCCTTAGGCCCAAATAGACCAAACCGTTGAAAACGGCCATGATTGTCATGACCCCAAGAGCTGCGGCCAGCGCCCCCGTTTCAAAAAGCTGTCGCTCCCATTCTTCGGCTTCGGTGGTCGCGATCAGGGCGAGCACGATCGGGGTTTCAGAGCGGATCCCGATGAGGACGCGGCTTGTCCCTTTTGCGTCGATCGTGAGAGGAATGCGCGCTTCCCGGATCCCTGGCTCTGGCGGGTAGAGAGTGCCCCGTTGGATGCCCTTGCCAAGCTTGCTCCCTTGGACGGGAAAAAAGGTGATCGACCGCAGGTGGGTGAAGGGAAGGCTCAGGTAGCCTCGATGGGTCCGGTTTCCATGATTGGTAACCGTAGCGAGAAGCCAGACTTGATCGCGTGTAAAACCAACGGACAGGGTCTTCATGGGGCTGAATTGCTCCCGATAAGGGGAAGCGAGAAGGCTGTCGGGGGATGGATGCTCGTCCGCCGGGATTTTCAGGACCTGCGATGCGATGGAGAGGGTTTGAGAGTTTTTATGGAAGGAATGAAAATGGAGCAGCGCGAAGAACAACAAGGGTCCCAGAAAGCCAAAGAAAGGAAGCAAACGGGAGAACCGCCTCGAGCCCGAAAGAGCCTCTTTCGCTGGGGGTGAGGGTGTCACGCTTCTTGATCTCCAGAATTGATATGTAGAAAGAAAACCATACTGGCTGATGAGAAATTGTTGTGAAACACGGTACACGACAGTGTTTTATATTTTTTGGGCGATTGCCCAAACCCATTTGGGGACAAATGCCCCCAAACCACCCTTTTTTAGCCCGGGGTCTGGGGTCTTTCGGCCCCAGCCTCGCCAAAGAAGAGGGGGACGGGGCAAAGCCCTGTGACGGGAAAACATCCCCTGTCCTGTACTGAGGTTGGGAAAGGACGGCTTCTGGAATGTGGGAATCGGTTTTCCAGGTCGCGGACTCGTGATTCTGCCATCAGCTCGTTCCGAGGCATGATGGAGACATGAAACAAAGATCTCCCTTGATGGGCCTTCGCGCCCTGCTCGTCCTGTCGGCTCTTCCCTTTGCCGCCTCTGCGGTGGCTTGGGCCGGGGATCTCACCGCAGCCCAGGCCCGTTCAACGGCACCCACGGTGGTGGAGTTGTTCACCAGCCAGGGCTGTTCCTCTTGTCCTCCGGCGGATGCCCTGTTGGGCGACTTGGCCCGGCGCCCGGACGTGGTCGCGCTGTCCTTTCATGTCAATTATTGGGACCGCCTGGGATGGCCCGATCCCTACGCCACGGCCTGGGGCACGGATCGGCAGCGGGCCTATGCCCAGCGCATGGCCTTGTCCACCGTCTATACGCCGCAAATGGTGATCGATGGACGCACCGACGTGGCCGGATCCCGACCAGCCCAGGTGATGGCAGCCCTGGAAGACAGCCGAGCCCGTGCGTCCGGACGGCTCCCCCTGCGCTTGAGCCGGAGGGGGAATGCCCTCGCCGTGACCCTGGGCGAAGGACCCAAGGGAGAAGGGGGCCTGCGCCTGGTTCTGCTCTCCCTGATCCCCAGGGCGGAGAACGGGGTGAACCGGGGAGAGAACGCCGGGCGCCATCTGAGCCATGTCAATGTGGTGCGCTCCCTGAGGGATCTGGGGGCTTGGGACGGCCGCGCAGAAACGCGGGAGGTTTCCTTGAGCGGAGCGGAATTGGCCCAAAAGGATCGTCTTGCCGTTTTGGTTCAGAGGAGGGACGCTTCCGGGGCACCGGGACCGATCCTGGGCGCGGGAATTCTGGAAGAGTAGGGACGGGAGAGAGTGATGGATTTTGGATGGTGAACACCCATATGGAATACACTGTCACAGTTCTTGATCCGTCGGAGCCCGTCATGCCGAATCCTTTCCATCTCGCCTTTCCCGTTCACGACTTGACCGAGGCCCGCCGCTTCTACGGGGGGTTGATGGGCTGTGGCGAGGGACGGAGTTCCGAAAGCTGGATCGACTTCGACCTGATGGGCCACCAAATCGTTGCCCATTTGGACGAGAAGGCCCAGGCCCGGGGCCGTATCGATAATCCGGTTGATGGTCACGACGTGCCGGTGCCCCATTTCGGTGTCGTTCTCGACTGGGACGACTGGCATCTCCTGGCCGATCGCTTGAAGGCGGCCGGGGTTTCCTTCGTCATCGAACCCTATATCCGATTTAAGGGCCAAGTGGGCGAGCAGGCGACCATGTTCTTTCTCGACCCTTCGGGCAATGCCCTGGAATTCAAGAGCTTTCGGGACATGGGGCAGTTGTTCGCCACCGAATAAGGCCCTCGGCGGCGGCTCGTCCCTGGGCCAGACAGGCGGTGATCAGGTATCCCCCGGTCGGCGCCTCCCAGTCGAGCATTTCGCCGCAACAGAACAGGCCGGGGCGGTCTCGAACCATCAGGCCGTCGTCCAGCGAGGACAGGGACAGGCCGCCCGCAGTGCTGATGGCCTCGGCCAGGGGGCGGGGCGCAAAGAGGGGCAGGGCCAGGGCTTTCAAAGCCCGGGCCAGTGTGCTTGGGCTGTCCAGGCTGTCCGGCGCCAAGTCCCGGACCAGAGCGCTGGCGATGGGCGGGATGCCCCGCCGTTTCAAATGGGTGGCGAGGGACTTGCCGCCCCTGGGCCGGGCCAGATCCGTGGCCAGGGTCTCGAACGTGCGGTCCGGGACCAGATCCAGAATGGGCAGGGCTTCCCCCCCGTTGCTGATGCTGTCGCGCAAGGCCGCAGAAAAGGCGTAGATCAGCCCCCCTTCCACCCCATGGCGGGTCAGGACGAATTCCCCCCGACGGGAGACACCGCCAAAGGTCATGACGACGGGTTTGACAGGGGTTCCGGCAAAGCGCTCCACCAGAACCGGGCTCCAGGGGCGTTCGAAACCGCAGTTCGCGGGCCGGAAGGGCGACAGCGCCAAGCCGATGTTCCCCAGGGGACCGGTCCAGGCCCCATCCGACCCCAGGCGCGGCCAACTCGCTCCCCCGAGGGCAAGGACCGTAGCGTTTGAAGGGACCTGGATCTCTCCTGTTGGCGTTGCGAAGCGATGGCTTGTGGTATCCTCTGCAGCCCAACCCAGCCACCGGTGGCGGAGATGGAAGGCAACCCCTTGGTCGGCCAAGCGCCGGATCCAGGCCCGCAGGAGGGGCGAGGCCTTCAGGGCCTTTGGGAAGATCCGGCCTGAGGAGCCCACAAAACTCTCCTGACCCAAGTCGCTCATCCAGGCTTGGATGGCGTCCGGACCGAATGACCGGATCCAGGGGGCAAGGCGGTCCCGGCTGTCACCGTAACGCGAGAGGAAGGAGTCCGTCGGCTCGGAATGGGTGATATTCAGACCACCCCGTCCGGCCATGAGGAATTTGCGCCCCAAGGTGGCTTGAGCCTCGAAGAGGGCGACGGGAAGGCCCGCCTGTGATAGCCGGTCTGCGGCCATTAACCCAGCGGGCCCACCGCCGATGACCACGACGGATGGCGATGTGCCCATGTTACTTTCCCCGTTTGACCGCTTGGACGGCCTCTTCCATGGACTGCAGGAAGCGGGAGCGATCCTTGCCGGAGAAGCTGGCGGGGCCCCCGCTCACCGATCCGCTTTCGCGCAGGTCTCGCATCAGATCCCGCATGGCCAGCGCCATGCCGATGGAATCATCGGTGAAGGGCTTTCCGGTGGGAGCGATGGCCTTGGCCCCCTTCTCCAGGCACCGGGCGGCGAGGGGGATATCATTGGTGACGCAGATGTCGCCGGTCTCGATATGTTCGGCAATCCAATCATCGGCGGCATCTGGGGTCGCGGGCACGACCACCCTTTGGATGCGCGGATCGCCATGGGGCACGGGAATGGGCTGGTTGCCCACCACATGGACGGTCATACGGTGGCGGTCGGCCACTTTGAGGGCTTCGGCGCGGACAGGACAGGCGTCGGCATCAATGAAAAGAACCAGCACCTTTAGACCTCGCTGGGGGTTGTCGCGGGGGGCGCGACAGAATGTGGGGTGTCTGTTGCCTGCTCGGATGCGGCCGGGTTGTCCACCACGACCCTATTCCGCCCGGTTTCCTTGGCACGATAGAGAAGGGCGTCGGCCCGCTGAATCATGATCCGCAGATCTTCTTCCGCCTGGACGGTGACGCCGATGCTACAGGTGACCTGAATGGTGCCAATGTTGGGAATATCGATACATTTTTCCCCGACTGCGGCGCGGACGCCATCAAAGAAGGTAAAGGCGAGCGCGGGGTGTAAATCCGGCGTGAAAATGTTGAATTCCTCTCCGCCGAACCGGGCCACGATATCGGATTTGCGTTTGATCGTTGTGCGCAGGACCTCCGCCAGGGCCACCAGAACCTGATCGCCCACGTCATGGCCATAGGTGTCGTTGATGGCCTTGAAGTTGTCCAGGTCGACGACCGCGACGGCGGGGCGTCCCCCAGCCCGGAGGGCGGCAGCCAGCGATTTTCCTGCCGCTTCGTATAGGAAGCGGCGGTTGTGCAAGCCGGTTAACGGGTCGAGCTGGGCCGCCTGGGAAAGGGCATTGATATAGTCGAGGTTGTCCATGTTCTGCGCGATCCGGCAGAAAAATTCCTCGCGCAGGAAGGGTTTATTGATGAAATCATTGGCGCCGTATTTGATGAAACGGGCCGATAAGGGTGCGCTCCCCCCCGTGGAGACGCCGATCACCGCCAATTGAGCCCGGCTATGGGTCTTGCGGATCTGCTTGGTTAATTCGAAGCCGTCGACCTTGGGCATGTAGTAATCGGTGACCACCAGGCGGGCGTCTGGGTGTTCCTTGAGCAGCTCCAGTGCTTCCTCTCCATTCGCCGCTTCGAGGACCTGGAATCGATACAGTCGCAGCAGATCGCGGATATAGGCCCGGGCTGTCTTGCTGTCGTCCACGACAATGGCCTTCAGGAGGGAGTTCAGGCAAAGGCGGCGGACCATGGACACCAGGTATTCCAGGCTGGCCGGGCTGTCCTTGGTGACATAGTCGATCACATTAAGGGACAGCACCTGTTCCCGCAGGTCTTCGCTGAAGGCTCCAGTGAAGACGACCGTTGGCAGTTTGTTTTCGGTCATCAGGTCGACGATTTCCCCATTCGGGGCGTCTGGCAGGATGAGATCGATCAGGCAAAGGAAAAGGTCTGCTCCATGGGCGGCGATCGCGGCTCTTGCTTCGGCCAGGGTCTCTGCGGCGATGATGTCAAAGCCCAGGTCCTGTCCAATGCGGCGTTTCAGTACGTGCATGAAAAACTGGGAATCCTCCACAATCAGGATTCTGCCTTGCGGACCTTCTGGTATTAATGTGTCGACCACGCTAACCATGGGCTGTGTTCCGCCTTGTGTTCCTGAACCGTCTGAAAAGCGTCACTCAACTGTACGGGACGGGTCTGATTCTCGGCAATCATTTTACGGAATTGTTTCTCCTGAGCTTCGGACAAGGGAGGAGTCCGGCGAGAAGATGAAGGTTTCAGAACGATCGACTCTTCTTTTTTAGGGTCCGCACAAAAGAAGAGGGAAGGCCGGTCCTGAGCCGCTGATGAAAAGCGAAACGACCTATGGGGAATATCGGTCGGCAAATGTACGGGTGGCTTGCGTCAATGCGGCACGAATACCCGGTTCCAGTGCTGAATGTCCCGCATCGGAGACCATTGTCAGGCTGCTTCCGGGCCAAGCCTTGTGGACTTCCCAGGCCGTCACGGGGGGGCAGACCACGTCATATCGGCCCTGGACGATGGCGCAGGGCAGGTGGGTAATCCGATGGAGCTCCTCCATTAACTGGCCTTCTCGGAGGAAGCCTTCATGCATCATATAGTGGCATTCCATGCGTGCGAGTGCCAAGGCCGCATGGCCATCGCCGCCGTCCGAATGGCGGGGACGCAGGCGGGCGCAAGAATCCTCGTAATTGCTCCAGATCCGCGCAGCGGGGAGGTGGACCGAGGGATCCGGATTGGTCAGCTGGGCATAATAGGTGGCCAGGGGCGTGTTCCGTTCTTCCTCGGACAGGGGGGCGAGCAGGGATTGGGCGGCTTCGGGGAAAAAGCGGCCCATACCGTTCAGGAACCAATCCACTTCGAAGGCTCGGAACAGGAAAACGCCCCGTAAAATGAACCCCAGGCAGCGGTCGGGGTGGGACTGACCGTAGGCAAGGGCCAGGGTACTGCCCCAGGACCCGCCGAAGACCAGCCATGCGTCGATATCCAGGAGGGTTCGTAAACGCTCCATATCCGCCACCAGATCTTGGGTGGTGTTGTTTTCCAACGCCGCATAGGGGCGGGAGCGACCGGATCCGCGCTGATCGAAGACGATGATGCGGTAGCGGTCCGGATCGAAATACCGGCGGCAAAAGGAGGCCGTGCCTGCCCCTGGTCCGCCATGGACAAACACGGCGGGAATGCCTTCCGGATTGCCGCTCTCCTCCCAATAGAGGACATGAGTGGCGTCTACTTTCAGGCGGCCGGTGCGGCGGGGTTCAATGGCCGGATAGAGGTCGGAGAGGGGGTCGGTGTGAGTCAGGGCGCGGGGTTTCCGTTGCGTGTCAGGGGAGGGGAGAGTCTCGTCGGGGGGCTGTTGCGGAGAAGGAGAGACCATATGGCTATCAACATGGCTATCAAGGTCAGACGCGGCGGGGGAGGACGGAAGAAGAAAACGGCGTCGATCCAAGGCGGCGAGCGCCACGCGTCGGACGCTCCCTAAAAAGGGTTTCTTGGATATGGGAGTCTCACCACCTTTCACAGAGTCCTCCGGTGCATTTTTTTCTTCCTCTCGTTTTACTGTCAGGGGCCACCTTTGCGATGGTCCGTGGCCGACTGTGGTCATTTGGAGGGAAAGAATAAGGCGAAACCCCGCCTCCAGTCCCGACAAAAGTCCCGTCTCGGTGCTCATCCGTGCCTCGTCACGAGAATTATATCGGAAGTGATACTTTTTTGCCTTGGTCGTTAGAGGGAAGCCGATGATATGGTGTCTGTGCTGATGAATACTTAGGCAAAAGTAATCAGATGACAAAGGGATGACCGCGTCGGGTTTCTTGGCTTCGGTGAAAGAGCCGGTTTGTCTTAGGGGGGCGCATGACTATCCACGGTACAGACCAAAGCGATCAAAGCGGGGCATTGGCCGATGGGGATACGGATCCAGCGCGGATCGTTGCCTTGACTGCTGATGTTCGGGAAACGACGGAGAGTAAGGTTGCCGAAATACAGGCGGTTACAGGGCGAACGAAAATACTGGCCTTGAATGCGTTGATCGAAAGCGCTCGCGCCGGGGATTTGGGTCGGGGATTTGCCGTGGTTGCCAATGAAGTGAAGGGGGTGTCCGAGGAAATCGCCGAGATCGCCGGGGCCTTGCGGGGGGAGTTGTCGGCCAAGGTGGAATTGCTCGACCAGATTGGCCGCAGCATCGTCGACCACCTCCGAGGTCAGCGCATGGTCGATTTGGCTTTGACGGCCGTCGAGTTGATCGATCGAAACCTGTACGAACGAACCTGCGATGTTCGATGGTGGGCTACCGATAGCGCCGTGGTGGAGTGCCTCGGCCATCCGTCGCCGGAGGCTCAGGCCTATGCTGCCAAACGATTGGGCGTGATCTTGTCTGCCTACACCGTTTATTTGGACCTGTGGATTTGCGATCTGAACGGTCAGGTCATCGCCAACGGTCGTCCGGACCGCTATGGGGCCAGGGGCTATTCCGTGTCTTCCGAGGCTTGGTTTCGCGAGGCCTTGGCAACACGCACTGGGGAGGAGTATGCGGTCGCAGACATTTCCCTGAATGGAGTCCTCAACAACGCGCCCGTCTCCACATACGCTGCGGCGATCCGTGAAGGCGGGGAGGCTCAAGGCGCTGTCCTCGGGGTGTTGGGCATTCACTTCGATTGGGGACCCCAGGCCCGGTCCATCGTCGAGGGGGTCCGTCTTACGGAAAAGGAAGCCCGTCGCTCCCGGGCGCTTTTGTTGGACGCCGAGCTGCGGGTCATCGCGTCCTCCGATGGCGTGGGGATGCTGACGGAAAAAGTGGATCTGCGCACCGAGGGGAAGAGGGCCGGGCATTATTCCCAGCCGGACGGAACTGTTGTCGGCTTTCACCGGACGCCGGGCTATGAGACCTACGACGGTCTCGGTTGGTACGGTTGCATCATTCAGGGGCCCTGATCCGCACCCCTTGAGGACCTCCCCAGAGGACATCCGAATGGAAAAAGGGCCGCCCCTTTCGGAGCGGCCCCTTCCCTAGAACTGGCCCTAGAACAGGCTTGTTCAGCCGGGCGTCTCTTAGAAGCCCATGCCGCCCATGCCGCCCATGCCGCCCATGCCGCCCATGTCAGGAGCGCCGCCGCCCTCCTTCTTCTCGGGGATGTCAGCGACCATGGCTTCGGTGGTGATCAGCAGGCCCGCGATGGACGCAGCGTCCTGCAGAGCGGCGCGCACAACCTTGGTCGGGTCGATGACGCCGGCCTTGATCATGTCGCAGTACTCACCGGACTGGGCGTTGTAGCCGAAGTTGGTGTCGGTGGCTTCCAGCAGCTTGCCAGCAACCACGGCGCCATCGGTGCCGGCGTTCTCGGCGATCTGACGGACCGGAGCCTGCAAGGCGCGGCGGATGATCTCGATGCCGACGTTCTGGTCAGCATTGGCACCCTTCAGCTCGGCCAGGGCGCGCGTGCCGTACAGCAGGGCCACGCCACCACCGGCGACCACACCCTCTTCCACCGCAGCGCGGGTGGCGTGCATGGCGTCGTCGACGCGGTCCTTCTTTTCCTTCACTTCGGTCTCGGTGGCACCGCCGACCTTGATCACCGCGACACCGCCGGCCAGCTTGGCCAGACGCTCTTGCAGCTTCTCACGGTCGTAATCGGAGGAGGTCTCCTCGATGTTGGCGCGGATCTGGGCGCAACGGGCCGCGATGTCGGCCTTCTCGCCCACGCCATCAACGATGGTGGTCTCTTCCTTGGTGATGGTGACCTTCTTGGCGGTGCCGAGCATGTCGATGGTGACGTTCTCGAGCTTGATGCCCAGGTCTTCGCTGATCACCTGACCACCGGTCAGAATGGCGATGTCCTCGAGCATGGCCTTGCGGCGATCACCGAAGCCGGGGGCCTTGACGGCGGCGACCTTCAGGCCACCACGCAGCTTGTTGACCACCAGGGTGGCCAGGGCTTCGCCCTCGACGTCCTCGGCGATGATCAGCAGCGGGCGGCTGGACTGAACGACGGACTCCAGGACCGGCAGCAGAGCCTGCAGGCCGGACAGCTTCTTCTCGTGGAGCAGGATGTACGGATTTTCGAGGTCCGCGATCATCTTCTCGGCGTTGGTCACGAAGTAGGGGGACAGGTAGCCACGGTCGAACTGCATGCCCTCGACCACGTCCAGCTCGGTCTCCAGGCCCTTGGCTTCTTCGACGGTGATGACACCCTCGTTGCCGACCTTTTCCATCGCGGTGGCGATGATCTGACCGACTTCCTCGTCACCGTTGGCGGAGATGGTGCCAACCTGAGCGACTTCGGCGGAGGTCTTGATCTTCACGGACCGGGCCTGCACGTCGGAGACCACGGCCGCAGTGGCGAGGTCGATGCCGCGCTTCAGGTCCATCGGGTTCATGCCAGCGGCGACGGACTTCACGCCTTCGCGGACGATGGCCTGGGCCAGAACGGTGGCAGTGGTGGTGCCGTCACCGGCAATGTCGGCGGTCTTGGAAGCAACTTCCTTGACCATCTGGGCGCCCATGTTCTCGAACTTGTCTTTCAGTTCGATTTCCTTGGCGACGGAAACGCCGTCCTTGGTGATGCGGGGAGCGCCGAAGCTCTTGTCCAGGACAACGTTGCGGCCCTTGGGACCCAGGGTCACTTTGACGGCATTGGCCAGGGTGTCAACGCCCTTCAGCAGGCGGTCACGGGCGTCGGTGGAAAACTTCACATCCTTGGCGGACATTGCATGTTCCTCTTGAATCAGATTTCAGGGGCGGGTGGGTTCGACCAAGTTGGCCAAAGGGGCCACGCCCGGGGAAAGTCGTGTCGAGGCGCCAGACCCCTGGTCCGGCGCCTGGGGCATCCTGGCTTAGCCAGTGATTCCCATGATGTCGGATTCCTTCATGATCAGGTAATCGACGCCATCGATCTTGACTTCGGTGCCGGACCACTTGCCGAACAGGATACGATCGCCGGCCTTGACGTCCATGGGGACGACTTTGCCGTCATCGCCGCGCGCGCCGGACCCGATGGCGATCACTTCGCCTTCCATGGGCTTTTCTTTGGCGGTGTCGGGGATGATGATGCCACCGGCGGTCTTCTCCTCGCTCTCGAGGCGCTTCACGAGAACGCGGTCATGCAGCGGGCGGAAATTCATGGACTAGCCTCCGTCGGAATTGCAAATCGTTGATTTGCCACAATACGAACCGGCGTGATCCGGTGCTGTTAGCACTCGGGGCCGGTGAGTGCCAGAGAGTTAATCCCAAGGCGCTTCGCTGTCAAGAGAAGACACTGGGGCGGTTTTGTGAACGGAGGGTATCGACTCAGGGAGGTAGGACACATGATACAGGCCGGAGGGGCTGTATCTGGAGTGTCTTCGGTTGAAAGTGTGGCGGGTCGATTGAGGAAGAAGCATTCAATGCCGCCGGTTTTATCTCGTTCATATGGTGTTCGAGGGGCAGGAGTGTCACCCCTCTGTTTCTGAGGTTGGTCTGAAGAGGCTTCGGGATTTGATGGGAGGGTCTTGTGAAATGATACGTTATAACATAACGTATTGGCGTTCTGCTCAATTCCTAGTGACCCTGCTGTCTGAACTTTGAGAGACTCCCTTGTCCCACGATCCGACCCCATCCGGTGCGGCAGTCGCGCCTTCTTCTCCAGTTCCTGATGCCCGGACGCGTCAGCTTACGGAGACTTTGAATCTATTGCATCAAACGGAACGGGACATGCGCGCCCATATGGCTCGGGGTGACCGACAGGCAGCCCTGGCCACGGCGGTGCGGAGCCTTGGCGGAATACTGCGCCGAAGCCCGCCATATGAAGAACCATAGCATAGAGAGTCTTCGAGGCTAAATTGGGCGAAGACGCAGGGTATACGACCAAGTCTCATCTTTTTTGTGCGATTGCCCAAACCCCCATTTTTTCTTTAAAAAAATTGGATGCCTGGGGTCTGGGGCCTTTCGGCCCCAGTGGGGGACGGGGCAAAGCCCCGTAACGGGAACCCCCCTTGTTGTGTAAAGTGGCCAAGAAGTGACCCCACTTGATCTCGGAATACTTTAGAGCAAATCCCGAGCAATCTGGAACAGATTGCGACGGGCGGAACGCACGCCGTAGGCGTGACGATTTGCTTCAATATCAGAGGTTCAGCGCATGCCTCAAGGGCGACCTGTCCCGGAGGGGGCATGAGGTTGCATCGATGAACCCAGTCATTTGGTGATTTGCTGCGAAAGAATCGAATCACCAGGACCCGTTATCCGTACTGACGCAAAGCGGCCTCGGCCCGGGCGAGCGCCGCATCGGCCGTATCTGGATAATCGGCCTCCGACACACTGATCCCAACACCCACTGTCAAGCGGCCCACATCCGAGAAATTGGTGTTCTCTACGCGCATGAGCAGGCGTCCGGCCATCACATGCGCCGCTGCTTCGTCCGCTCCGGGGCAGAGGATAGCGAAGGTCGCCCCCTTCCACCGCCCCACGATGTCAGTCGCCCGAGCCTCGGACTGGCACAGCTTGGCGATATCACGCAACAGGCCATCGCCCACGGTCTGCCCGTAGATATTCGTCACCTTGTAAAACTCCATGGGTTTGACCATCAACACCGCATAGGGCAGATGGTCGCGCTTGGCCCGTTCATGCTCAACCAACAGGCTTTCGAAGATCCGACGCCGATTGAACACGCCGGTCAACGGATCCATAGCCGTCAATTTGATGGCCATCTCCTGGGTGGATTCCAGGGACTTTTTCAAGCGTTCCACTTGACCCCGACGCCACCGGGCGGCCGGATACCAAATGAGAAGCGCCCCCAGGGTCGCTCCGAACCCCAAGATCAAAAAGAAATCACTCACCGCTTTCCCTCACGTTTCGCTTTGGAAACATTATGTCTTTCGAGTGTTATCGGCGAATCACGTTAACACCGCAATAAGGGAGCGGGAGCAACGGGCAAATTTGTGGCTTTCGGCGATTTTTGGGCCTCCGCCGACGCTGGGCAAAAAAAGCCGGGGTGGCCTTTCTCGATCACCCCGGCTCCCCCTTGGGGGCACCGCATCCCCCGATGCCCCCTGCACGCAATATTCTCTTATTGGACTTCTCTTATTGGGCGTCTCCTATTTGATCGTTCCCCAGGGGGCCGAGGTCAGGCCGCCTTTTGTGCCCCCGCTGCGACGATACTCACGATATCGTCCATGATCGTCGTCATGTCATAGTCCTTGGGTGTATAGACCCGGGCCACGCCTGCAGCGAGAAGGACCTTCTCGTCCTCGGGCGGAATAATTCCCCCGACCACAACGGGAATATCCCCCAGGCCTTCGGTGCGCATTCGCTCAAGAACATCCGTCACCAGGGGCACATGGGATCCGGACAGAATGGACAGGCCCACCACATGGACGCTTTCCTCC
Source organism: Rhodospirillum sp. A1_3_36 (assembly GCF_047263945.1). Taxonomy (NCBI): domain Bacteria; kingdom Pseudomonadati; phylum Pseudomonadota; class Alphaproteobacteria; order Rhodospirillales; family Rhodospirillaceae; genus Rhodospirillum; species Rhodospirillum sp. A1_3_36. Next base: position 156,620 of record NZ_JBLAVB010000008.1, read on the forward strand.
AGGGCGGCGTTGACGATCTGGGCCGGTGTCAGGCGAATCCCCTCGTAGACCACTTCCATGCCCGAGTCCCGGGCACGCACGGCGATTTGTTCGGCACCGTTGGAATGGCCATCCAGGCCCGGCTTGCCCACCAGCATTTTGACCCGACGGCCCAGAGTTGCCGACAGGGCATCCACCTTGGTCCGGACCTCACCCAGCTTGCCCGGAGCGCCGGTGGAAACGGACCGCCCCACGCCGGTGGGCGCGCGGTATTCGCCGAAGACCTGTCGCAGGATCTGCCCCCATTCGCCTGTGGTCGCTCCCGCATGGGCGCAAGCAATCGTGGGTTCCATGATATTGGAGCCTTCCGTCGCAGCTCGACGCAGGGTTTCCAGGCTCTCCTGAACCTTGGCCGAATCGCGGGTCCCCCGCCAAGCCACCAGGGAGTCGATTTGTTCCTGCTCGGCTGCCGGGTCGACGGTCATGATGGCGCCCTCCCCCGCCGCGAGCGGGCTGGGGGCACCTTCGGTGAACCTGTTGACGCCGACAACCACTTGCTCGCCACTCTCGATGCCGCCGATGCGCTTGGCGTTGGCTTCCACCAGCTTCTGTTTCATGTAGCCGGATTCGACGGCGGCCACGGCGCCACCCATGTCGTCAATCCGCGCCAGTTCCGCCCGGGCGGAGTCCTTGAGCGCCTCCACTTTGTTGGTGATCGCCACGGAGCCATCGAAAATGTCCGGAAACTCCAGCAAGTCCGTTTCATAGGCGACGATCTGCTGAAGGCGCAGGGACCACTGCTGGTCCCAGGGACGGGGCAGCCCCAGGGCTTCGTTCCAGGCGGGAAGCTGCACGGCCCGGGCGCGGGCGTTCTTGGACAAGACGACAGACAGCATTTCCAGCAGGATCCGATAGACGTTGTTCTCCGGTTGCTGTTCGGTCAGCCCCAGGGAGTTCACCTGGACGCCATAGCGGAACCGACGGTACTTCTCCTCTTCCACGCCGTAGCGCTCACGGCAGATTTCGTCCCACAGCTCGGTGAAGGCGCGCATCTTGCTGAGTTCCGTAACAAAGCGAATGCCTGCGTTGACGAAAAAGCTAATGCGCCCGACCACCTTCGCAAAATCTGCGGGCGGCACTTGGCCTTGGGCCTTCACGGTGTCGAGCACCGCAACGGCCGTGGCCAGGGCAAAAGCCAATTCTTGCTCCGGCGTCGCACCGGCTTCCTGCAGGTGGTAGGAGCAGACGTTGGTGGGGTTCCACTTGGGAACCTCCTTGTAGGTGAAGGCAATCACGTCGTTGATCAGCCTTAAGGAGGGCTCTGGCGGGAAAATATAGGTCCCCCGGCTCAGGTATTCCTTGATCAAATCGTTCTGCACCGTGCCCTGAAGGTCAGCCCGGGTCGCCCCCTGCCGTTCCGCCGTGGCGATATACAGGGCCAACAGCCAGGGCGCCGGGGCGTTGATGGTCATGGAGGTATTCATCTTGCCCAAGGGAATATCCTCGAACAGGGTCATCATGTCGCCCAGGTGGGAAATGGGCACGCCCACCTTGCCCACTTCGCCCTTGGCCAAGACATGGTCGCTGTCATACCCGGTTTGAGTCGGCAGATCGAAGGCCACCGACAGGCCCGTCTGACCCCGCGCAAGATTCGTTCGGTACAGTGCGTTGGACGCCTTGGCCGACGAATGGCCCGAATAGGTGCGGAAAAGCCAAGGTTTGTCCCGCGTTGTGGCAGGATTGGGTGGGTTGGTCTCGGGCTTCTCGGACATGCTTGTCTCCTTCAATAGTCGGCTACCGTCCGGCCCCAATCCCTCTATCGGGTGGTTTTGCGAACAATAATTACCGAACACCCCATCTGTACGAAACAAACTATCATTTTGTGCATTGCGGGGGAAGGTCTCATTCGGTATCCCTCGTCTCAAGCACGGCGCATCACCCCAGACAATCGGGGGACGCCGGGACCGACAATCCCCCTTTGGAGGACCAGTGATGAGCGACACGGCGGACGTCATCGATCTGAAGCCCGGCCAGGCCCTAAAAGACTTGTATGACCTGGGCGAGATCCCGCCGTTGGGTCATGTCCCAAAAAAGATGTACGCTTGGGCCATCCGGCGCGAGCGGCACGGCGACCCCGAGCAGTCCTTTCAGATCGAAGTGGTCGACACCCCGGAGCTGGACAGCCACGAAGTTCTGGTCATGGTCATGGCCGCAGGCGTCAACTACAACGGTGTCTGGGCCGGCCTGGGAACCCCGATCAGCGTGTTTGACGTGCATAAGGCGGACTATCACATCGCCGGGTCCGATGCTTCGGGCATCGTCTGGGCGGTCGGCTCTAAGGTGAAGCGCTGGAAGATTGGCGACGAAGTGGTCGTCCACTGCAACCAGGACGACGGGGACGACGAGGAGTGTAACGGCGGCGACCCCATGTTCTCGCCCACCCAGCGGATTTGGGGCTATGAGACGCCGGACGGCTCCTTCGCCCAGTTCACCCGGGTTCAGTCCCAGCAGATCATGCCCCGCCCCAAGCATCTGACTTGGGAAGAAAGCGCCTGTTATGTGCTGGTCCTGGCCACCGCCTATCGCATGCTCTTCGGCCACCGTCCGCATGTCCTGCGGCCTGGCCACAATGTGTTGATCTGGGGCGCCTCGGGCGGCTTGGGATCCATGGCCATTCAGCTGTGCGCGGCGGCGGGCGCCAATGCCATCGGGGTGATCTCCGACGAGACCAAGCGGGACTTCGTCATGAGCCTGGGCGCCAAGGGTGTGCTCAACCGTAAGGACTTCAATTGCTGGGGCCAGCTGCCCAAGGTGAACGGGGAGGGCTTCAAGGAGTACATGAGCGAGACCCGCAAGTTCGGTAAGGCGATCTGGGAGATCACCGGCAAGGGCAACGATGTGGACTTCGTCTTCGAGCACCCGGGTGAGCAGACCTTCCCGGTGTCCTGTAATGTCGTGAAGCGGGGCGGTATGGTGGTTTTCTGCGCGGGCACCACCGGCTTTAACCTGACCTTCGACGCCCGGTTCGTCTGGATGCGCCAGAAGCGGATCCAGGGCAGCCATTTTGCCAACCTGAAGCAGGCGGCACAGGCCAACCAGTTGGTGATCGAACGCCGGGTCGACCCCTGCATGAGCGAAGTGTTCTCCTGGGAGGAGATCCCCAAGGCCCATACCAAGATGCTGAAGAATCAGCACAAGCCGGGGAATATGGCGGTTTTGATCCAGGCGAAAAAGCCGGGCCGCCGCACCATCGAGGACTGCCTCGACGGTTAAGAAAGAAGAAGAACGGGGAAACGGTTCAAGAAAGACGGTAGCGACACCGGGAGGCGGGATATTCCCTTCTCCGTCCCCCGGTGTCGGGGCCAAACCAGCGGCGGACCAACTGCTGCGGACATGCGCGATCACGAGACACTCTTAGATCAAACTGCCCTAAATCGAGTCCGATTGAGGGCGGACAATTTGATCTAGATTCAACAAGTTGAGCATCGAGTGGACCGGAAAACCGGGACCCACTTTTCCGCTCGATGCTCTAAGCCGAGGGACCAACCCATGAGTGCCCTGCCCAAGGAAACCTCCGCGACCCTGGTTCTCCAGGATCTTCTTTACGTTTGCGAGCGGTCCTACAACACCGTTGACCAAGCCCTGTCCAAGATCCGTGGCCATGTGCGTGCCATGGTCGCGCCCACGGGTAAGGTCGATTCCGCCCTGCTGGACGAGCACCAATACGCCGCCCACGGTCTGTCCTGGTACACCACCTATGTGTCCGCCCTGGGCTGCATGCTCGACTGGGCCAAGCGGCTGGAGGCGGAAGGCAAGCTGGGCGAGCTGGAATGCCTGATCCTGCAAGCCGCCTATTCGGAATACCTGCACCAGATTTTCGGCGGCGTGCCCATGAGCCAGGGCGAATACGCCCGTTTGGCCGATTTCGGCATCGTCGTGCGGGAACGGCACCTGCTGCAAACCCCCTATACCACCCTGTTGCGCGAACACGGCTTCACCGAAAAGGTGAAAGCCCGCATGGCCGAGCTGATGAAGGACGGTCATTTCGGCGCCCTGGGACTGGAGGACGAGACCCTGGACATGGTCCGTGACCAGTTCCGCCGGTTCGCCGATGAGCAGGTCGCCCCCCATTGCCACGACTGGCACCTGAAGGATCAATTGATCCCCATGGAGGTCATCGACCAGATGGCCGAGATGGGTGTTTTCGGCCTGACCGTTCCCGAGGACTTCGGCGGTCTGGGCATGGGCAAGACAGCCATGTGCGTGGTGACCGAAGAGCTCTCCCGGGCCTATATCGGCGTCGGGTCGCTTGGCACCCGCTCGGAGATCGCTGCGGAGCTGATCCGCCTGGGCGGCACCGAGGCCCAGAAGGAACACTACCTGCCGAAGATCGCCAGCGGCGAGATTCTGCCCACCGCCGTCTTCACCGAACCCAACACGGGGTCGGATCTGGCCAGCTTGCGCACCCGGGCGGTGAAGGAGGGCGAAACCTACGGGGTGACCGGCAACAAGACCTGGATCACCCATGCCTCGCGTTCCGACCTGATGACCCTGCTGGTCCGCACCAACCCGGACGAACCGGGCTACAAGGGCCTGTCCATGCTGCTGGCGGAAAAGCCCCGGGGCACGGAAGAGACCCCCTTCCCGGCCGAGGGCATGACCGGTGGCGAGATCAAGGTGCTCGGATACCGGGGCATGAAAGAATACGAACTTTCCTTCGACGGTTTCACCGTCCCCACGGAAAACCTGCTGGGCGGTGAGGAAGGCCAGGGCTTCAAACAGCTGATGGCAACCTTCGAAAGCGCCCGCATCCAGACCGCGGCCCGGGCCGTGGGCGTGGCTCAGAACGCGCTGGAGGAGGGCATGCGCTACGCCCAGGACCGGGTACAGTTCGGGAAGCCCCTCTACGCCTTCCCTCGGGTCCACGGAAAACTGGCTTGGATGGCGGTGGAAACCATGGTGGCGCGTCAGTTGACCTATGCGGCGGGGCGGGCCAAGGACAGCGATCGGCGTTGTGACATCGAAGCGGGGATGGCCAAGCTGCTGGCGGCACGGGTCGCGTGGTCAAACGCCGACAACGCCCTGCAGATCCACGGCGGCAATGGCTACGCCGAAGAATATCGGATCAGCCGGATTCTCTGTGATGCCCGGATCCTCAATATCTTCGAGGGTGCCGCCGAAATCCAGGCCCATGTGATCGCACGGGGACTGCTTAGCAGGTAACCACAGCGGTCACACTCTCGCGTATCGTGCGCGATTACTAAGGCCGGGGATCACTCTCCGGCCCTTTTTTTGCCCATAGAGTGCTCCGAGATCTATATATACTCCGTCTCCTTGAAAAAGCCGAAAAACGCGGGGCTTTGCCCCGCCCCCCACTGGGGCCGAAAGGCCCCAGACCCCGAGCATTTACTGGCCGAAAGGCCCCAGAAACTGCGAAGCAGGTTTTCCTGATTTTCGAGGACACAGAGTATAACTAAATTGAAATTGGGCCAGCTTGACTCAAACTGATCCCGTTTTACTCGAGAGAAAGGAAATGTCGAGCATGGCAGGGGCGTCGTTTCAGACCAATCCTATCGACCTTCACCGGCTTCTCGATGAGTGCCATCGGGGCATCATCCAGTTGCCGGATTTTCAGCGCAGTTGGGTTTGGGACGAAGATCGGATCAAAAGCCTGATCGCTTCGATTTCGCGCGCGTTCCCTGTGGGTGCGCTCATGTCGCTGGACACCGGCGGGCCGGTCAATTTCAAACCGCGCCCCGTCGAGGGCGCCCCTGCGGAAGCCCGCCAAACGGCACCGCAATCCCTGCTGCTCGATGGTCAGCAGCGCATGACTTCGCTCTATCAGGTGACGTTGCGCGGCAAGGTTGTGGAAACGGTCACTCCGAAGAAGAAGCGGGTGAAACGCTGGTTCTATCTCGATATTGCCAAGGCGATTAACGAAACGGTGGACCGCGAGGAAGCCGTGATCGGCGTGCCGGAGGATCGCGTCGTGCGCACGGATTTCGGGCGCGAAGGCGCTCTCGATCTTTCCACACCGGAAAAGGAACATGCGGCGCTGATGTTCCCGATCAGCCAGGTGTTCGATTGGGATACGTGGCAGGATGGCTTCAACGACACTTGGTCGGGCGAAGAACACAAGGCCGTGCGCGAGCAATTTCGCACCTTTAAGAAAGAGGTGCTGGAAAATTTTAAGATGTATCGCGTGCCCGTGATCGCGCTCGACCGCTCGACCTCCAAGGAAGCCGTCTGCGTGGTGTTCGAGAAGGTGAATACGGGTGGCAAGCCGCTGGATGCCTTCGAACTGGTCACGGCGATGTATGCCGCCTCGGGCCACGAGTTGCGCAAGGACTGGTATGGCGATGAAGGCGTCAAGGGCCGCCACCAGCGGCTTGCCGATACCCTGCGCCCCGCGGATTCCGATGCCGGTATTCTAGCCGGTGTCGGCAATACGGATTTCTTGCAGGCTATTTCACTCTTTTTCACCCGCGACAGGCGGCGCGCCGCCGAACAGGCGGGCAAGGAAGGCAAGGAATTGCCAGCGGTGTCGGGCAACCGGAAAGCCCTTCTCGATCTGCCGTTGGAAGCCTACAAGCAATATGAGGCGCAGGTGGAATGCGGTTTCGTGCAAGCCGCCAAGTTTCTGCACATGCTCCATATCTATCGCATTTTCGATCTGCCTTATCAGTCGCAGATTGTACCTCTGGCGGCAATACTCGCCGATATTGGAGATGCGTGGGAACATGAAGCCAACCGGGCAAAGCTGGTTCAGTGGTATTGGAATGGCGTGTTCGGCGAGTTGTATGGTTCTGCTGTCGAAACGCGCATTGCCAAGGATTTCATGGAAGTGCCGCGCTGGCTGAGCGGCGGGGCGGAGCCTTCGACGGTTAGCGAAACCATCTTCCGCTCCGACCGCCTGAAAACCATGCGGATGCGGCTTTCAGCGGCCTATAAGGGCATGAACGCCTTACTGATGAAGGAAGGCGCCCAGGATTTCCGGTCGGGCCAGAAGTTCGACCATACGGTGTTTTTCGGGGAGAACGTGGATATTCACCACATCTTCCCGCAGGATTGGTGCAAGACGCAAAGCATCAAACCTGCCGTGTTCGATTCCATCATCAACAAGACCCCGCTGTCGTATCGCACCAACAGGATCATTGGCGGCGTTGCACCGAGCGAGTATCTGGCGAAGCTGGAAAGCGGAAACAGGTCGACGCCGCCAATCGCTAGCGAGAAGCTGGACGTTTATCTGCAATCGCATCTCATCAATCCCACTCTCCTCCGTGGCGACAAGTTCGAGGAGTTCATGGAAGATCGACAAAAGCGCTTGCTTGGTATGATTGAACTGGCAATGGGCAAGACAGCCTATAGCGGCGACGGCTCGGAAGAAGGCGAGGACGCAGAATCAACGGAAGATGCCTCCGAAGCGGCGTTGCTCTCTCCGACAGGCTGATGTGGCCATATCATCATCTATGGCAGGGTTATGGCGTAAACGGAGTGATCATCACGATCGGTCGGGGCCCGCCAGTGGTCCCTTGAGTCCCTGATGCCAACGGCCCCAATTTGTGACTCGTTGGCGGTCTCCGCTTCTGAGTGCCGCGATCAAACTCACTGCACCTTGGGCTAAGAAGTGGCTCAACTCGATCTCGAAGGGACTCGGACGGGCGGCGGTCACTTCTTGGGAGCAGAAACGGCGATGAGTTGCTCCGCATCCTTACCCCGGAACGATTAAATGGACGGGTTTGGGGGCCATGGCGATGTCCACGGGCATATGGGCGACCGTGTCCCCATCCGCTTGCAGAGGTTCCGCCCCTTGCATTCGGACACTGATCCGCCTGGCCTCCAGGATCTCCACATCCGGCAGGTGGGGCAAACGCCCCAAGGCCAGGGCGAAGCTGTAGCGAGCCACGTTTCCAAGACCCGGACGGGGCAGAAGCACCACCTGGAAGGTGGGGTGGGAAATGTTCGCTGCGGGGGCAGCAATGAAGGGGCCACCGTAATATTTGCCATTGCAGACAACCGCCGTCGCCACCTCCCGATGGAGAATTTCCCCATCGGGACGTTCGACATCCACCGAGACCGTCGGGAACCTGTAGGTCAGGGCGCTTTGCAGGGTGCGCCAGACATAGGCGAACTTGCCTGACCGGCGCTTCAAGGCCAAGTCGACCGTATCCACCACATGGGCGTCAAACCCCGCCCCGGCCATCATCACGAACCGCCGGGGGCCGCCCAGCGGAGTTTCTGCACTGGCCTTGACCTCGCCCATGTACAATTCCCGGGGTTGGCCCGTGGCAATGATCCGGGCCGCCTTGGCCGGATCCCGGGGAATCCCCGCCTCAATCGCCAGCACATTGGCCGTGCCCAGGGGGATAATGCCCAGGGCGACGCCCGAACCGGCCAGCCCGTTCGCCACCTCGTTGATGGTCCCATCTCCGCCGGCAGCCACTACCACGTCAAGGGAATCCCTGCGGGCTTCCTGGGCGATGAGTGTTGCATCTCCCGGTTTTGTTGTCTCCCGAAGGCTGACCCAGCAGCCCTCCCGCTCCAAGGCCAGAAGAGCCTTGTTCAGTCTTCGTCCCTTCAAGGTTCCGGCTGCCGGATTGGCGATCACCATCACCCGGCGAGGTGTAACAGCCGATGCGGGGCGGGCGCGGGACGAGGGGAGCACCGAGAGGGGGAACGGGCGGGACATACCGAATAAGTCCTTCCTTGAAAGAGCCGAGATCGAGTGACGGATAAATATGGCCACCCAAGGGCGAAGAATTGGGCGAAGGGGGAGGCCTCGAAACGGGGCCCGCGCTGGGACGGTACTGCGACAAGGCGTGCTGCAAAGCCCTAAGTCACGAAAAATTCAGGAAAATCCCATTTGGACTGTAATAAAAATGAAATATTACAGTCACAAATGTACTGCCTGGATCACTGTTGATACAGATATAATCGTGTTTCACTTCGAAGACAAGGCGGTGAATTATTTGTGTCTTGCCAATAACCCGGTGGCTTCCCCTCCGGTCGAGCGGTACAAGCGATCCAACGGCGCGCTTTGAAACGGCGGGGCGTGACGACGACGGAGCGGTCGACGGAGCACCTAGCGTCTGTGCATGGCGCCCGGATCCAGGATATCAGGCCGCTGGGGCATCCTCGAACGAACGGACTCATCCGGTGTCGCCGGATGGGGCATTGAACCGACACGCCATGGAACACGGACGCGTACTCAAAGCCATGACGGAACCAAGCCGATACCGCACCATCTTCATCTCGGACATCCACTTGGGAACCCGGGGCTGCAAAGCTGACTTCCTGCTGGATTTCCTTAAGAATACCGAATCGGACAGCCTGTACCTAGTGGGCGATATCGTCGACGGTTGGCGATTGCAAAAACATTGGCATTGGCCCCAGGCCCATAACGACGTGGTGCAAAAGCTGCTGCGCAAGGCGCGCAAGGGCACCAAGGTGATTTTCATCCCCGGCAACCATGACGAATTCGCCCGAAGCTACTGCGACGCCGAATTCGGCGAAGTCCAGGTCATGCGCGAAGCCATCCACGAGGGCGCGGATGGGCGCCGCTATCTGGTTATCCATGGCGATGAATTCGACGGCGTCGTGAAATATGCCAAGTGGCTCGCCAAGCTTGGGGATTGGGCCTACGTCTGGCTTTTGGAAACCAACCATTGGTTCAACCTGGCCCGCCACCGCCTGGGCCTGCCCTATTGGTCGTTGTCCAAGTATCTGAAGCACAAGGTAAAAAATGCCGTGAAGTACATCGACGACTTTGAAACGTCGATGGCCGAGGTGGCCCGGATGCGGGGCGTCACCGGCATTATTTGCGGTCATATCCACCACCCCGAAATCCGCGAGGTGGAGGAGATCCTGTACTGCAATGACGGGGACTGGGTGGAAAGCTGCTCGGCCCTGGTCGAACACCACGATGGCCGCATGGACATCCTGCATTGGTCCGAAACCCAGCACTTGTCCCTGTTCACGGGCTACGCCGACGCCCGCGAAGTGGACGCTCCAGACAATCCGGCGGAAGCCCTGCTCTCCGCCGGACAGGGTCCCGATGTCCTGCAGATCGACGAGACGGATCACCGATCCGGAAGCCGTGAGAAAGAGTCGGTCAAACCCGCTGAATAATCCACCGTCCTCTGAGACCTATATTCCAAGAAAAGGGCTCCTTTACCATGCGCATCCTTGTTGTCACGGACGCCTGGTTTCCCCAGGTGAATGGGGTTGTCCGCACCCTCGACACCCTGCGTCGGCGCCTGGAGGCCCGGGGCCATGAAACCGTCTACATCACCCCCGACAGTTTCCGCACCATCCCCTGCCCCACCTATAGCGAGATCCGGCTGGCCCTTCTTCCGGGCAAGACCATGGCTCAGGCCATCCAGACCTTCCAGCCCTGCGTCGTCCATATCGCCACCGAAGGCCCCCTGGGGGTCACCGCCCGGCGCTATTGCGTGAAGCGCGATATCCCCTTCACCACCGCCTTCCACACCAAGTTCCCGGAATACGTCAACGCCCGCTTTGGCGTGCCGGTGCGCTGGGGCTACAAGGTGATGCGCTGGTTCCACGGTCCGTCGCATGCCATCATGGTCGCGACCCAGGGGATCGAGGACGAATTGACCAACTGGGGGTTTTCCAACATCAAGCGCTGGACCCGGGGCGTGGATACCGACCTGTTCCGCCCCCGTCCCAAGGATAGCCTGAACCACCTGATCACCGGTCCGCGCCCTTGGTTCGTTTATGTGGGTCGGGTTGCTGTGGAAAAGAACATCTCGGCCTTCCTTAGTCTGGATTTGCCCGGAACGAAGATCGTGGTCGGCGGCGGTCCCCAATTGGAGAGCCTGAAGGCCCGCCATCCGGAGGTCCATTTCGCCGGGGAACGCCATGGTGAAGACTTGGCGACCCACTTTTCCGTCGGTGATGTCTTCGTTTTCCCCAGCCGCACCGACACCTTTGGTTTGGTCCTGCTGGAGGCCCTGGCCAGCGGCCTGTCTGTCGCGGCTTATCCCGTGCCCGGTCCGTTGGACGTGATCGGCGATGCGCCTGTCGGTGTCCTGTCCGAGGATCTGCGTGCCGCCGCGGTCAAGGCCTTGGACATCCCCGCCGAAGCTTGCCGAGACTTCGCCCTGAGCCGGTCTTGGGAGACGTCCGTTGACCAGTTCTTGAAGAATGTCCATCCCTTTGATCCGGAGGATTTCTTCGCGTCCTCGCGCAATCCGGTGGAGGTCGGGGGGTCCGCCTAGAGCAAATCCCGAGCAATCTGGAACAGATTGCGACGACGATTTGCTTTAATGTCAGTGACTTAGAGCATTGAGCGGAAAAGTGGGCGCCGGTTTTCCGATCCACTCGATGCTCAACCTGTTGAATCTAGATCAAATTGCCCGCCTTCAATCGATTCCGATTTAAGGCGGTTTGATCTAGAGTAAAACGGGATCAGTCGGCGCTCCCCACCAACGGCAGCAAATGCCCCCTCTTCAAATCCCCGAAAGCATCCGGGCAATCCGCATGGCGTACCGGTCCGTCATCCCTGACGTAAAGTCCGCGAGGCTGTGGAGCGCTTGCTCCGCAGTGACCACGTCCCGCAAATCCAGGTCGAGTGCTCTGACAAGCTGGCGGGTGTGGCCTGACAGCTTGTCCGGGTCCCATCCGCGCTCGGCCAGATCCTCGAAGACGGGAAGCACACCTGACATCACGTTGGTGATCACCCGCCGACCGGTCACCTCCAACTCGGTTTTTCGCCGGGCGGTGAAGACCTGATCCCGGGACAGAGCCTGCATCTCGGCAAAGACCGGGGCCAAGGGGCCCGCATCGATTAGGGGGGTGGAGCAACTTCCGTCCATAATGGCGGCGTAGTTGGCTTGGAACGCCTCGTAGCAGCTGTTGATTGCCGCTCCGATACTCAAGGCCCGCAGCAGGGCGATCTGTTCGGCTTGGCTCAGGCCGTTGACGGGGCGATTGGGGCTGTTCGCAGCCTTGTGCAGCAGGGGTTGGACGGTCTCGAAGGGGAGTTCGCCGGTCGTGAAGGCGTCCTCCAGGTCGACGATGTTGTAGCAAATGTCGTCTGCGGCTTCGACGATGAAAACCAGGGGATGGCGTCTCCACCACCTCCCGGACGGGTGATCTTCTTCGGGGAGTTTCAGGGTGGCCGCAGCCTCCTGGAACAGCGGCTGTTCGGAGCGAAACAGGCCAAACTTCTTGAGGCCGATATAGGGGGCCCCGTCGCCGTTTTGGTCTTCGTCGATGACACGGGCGCGGACATCGGCCTGGACGGGGTATTTCATGAACGCGCCCAAGGTTGCCTTGGACAGGCGCATCCCCCCGTCATTGCGATACATCTCGAGGCGGGAGAGAATGCGGAAGCCTTGGGCATTCCCTTCGAACGCCGTGAATTCCAGGCGATGGGCCTCCTCGACCTCCGCAAACAGTCCTTTGGGATCGCTGAACTTCTCGGCGAACCAATCACCCATCGCGGCTTCGCCCGAGTGACCGAAGGGCGGGTTGCCGATGTCATGGGCGACGCAGGCCGCCTGAACGATGTTCGCCAGACTGTTTGACTCCCCAGGGGGGATCTGCTGCGTCTCTTCCAGCCAGTTGCCGATCCGCATCGCCAGTGAGCGGCCAACGCTGCTCACCTCGATGGAATGGATGAGGCGGTGATGAACGTGGTCGTGTTCGTACAGGGGCTGGACTTGGGTCTTGTTGGCTAGAGCGGAATGAGGAAAAGTGTGTGCGGTTTTCCGTCTCATTCCGCTCTAACTATAAGATTTAGATCACGTTTATGAAATCAGGTCGGACAGACCTGATTTCATAAACGTGATCTAGGCGCCGGAAGGGGGCGGAAAAGACGATGCGGTCGTGATCCTGAACGAAGATCGACCGGTTCGGCTGGGCGGTATAGTGCTTGTCTCTTAGCCTGTGATCGCACAGCAGGTCTTGCCAATCCATGCCCTCTCCCATAACACCAGCCCATCCCGTTACCCCTCAGGGAGGATGCCCTGAAAGGTATGCTCTGGAAAGGATCTTCCGGGATGGGCTGTTTCGCGTCGCCCTGACCCCGTCGTCCGCTCCGTCACGCCCTCGATGATTTCGCTCAGGGCAGCACGGATTTCGTCGGAAAGGCGACAGAGTGTCCGTGGTGTTTCAAGATCCCGGCTGCGCGATGCCAGGAGGAACCCTCATCGTTATTTCCAATGGGACGGGACGAAAAATCCATACGAAGACGGAATTTCTCCCCTCGCTCCTGCGGAACAGGCGCGGTAGTGTTTTTCTCACCCGGGCCGGGGTGGCTTGGGGGAACGCGGGGCCTTGGGGATCCGCGTGGATCTGATTTTTGGGGGATTACGATGCGTGTTTCCGTTGATGTGAATGGGACGCCGTCCTTTGTGTGCAGCCCGAATGATGAAGACAGCCTGGATAAGTTCCTGAAGCTGGCCTTCTCCGGCCTGAAACCCGTGCCTGCCGTGCGCACCCGCCCGGCCAATCGGCAAGAAGAACAGACCTTCATTGACGCCCTGGTCAAACACCTCGAAAACGGGGGCACCATAGATGCCCTCTTCGCCGTCCCGCTCCGATCTGACGGATGATCACCTGCGGTCACGGCGGCCTGCCCGGGGGGAGGCCGCCGTTGCGTTTGTTCGGTCTGTGACCTTCGCTGCTCTTCGTTTGTATGGATTCGTTCTTGTTCGGCGGCGGGCAGTCATGTCCGGGGTGCTGGCCGTTCTTTGATGAGAAGGGCTGCGCTATCGGGACAGAGGCCTTGGAACTGGGCGGTAACGCGGATCGCTTCGGGTGCTTGGGCGCGGGGAATGGGGACGTACCCGCGCGCCTGGGCGAAGGTGGTGATGGTCGTGGTGAGCATGCACAGGGTGGTCAACCCCGACGCTGCGGCCCGTTCTTCCAGGGCGTCGAGCAGCGCGTCGGCGATACCCTGGCCGCGCCGGGGCGGCGCCACGGCGAGGGAGCGGACCAGTCCGGTGGAGGGATCCAATGGCTCGATCCCGCCACAGGCCGCCAGGATGTCCCCCTCCCGCAGGATCAGGAAGCCGTCCAAGTCGGCTGGCAGATCCGTGACGGGGAGGGCGGAGGCAATCAGCAGGGCTTCGATGGCCGACCGGTCGGCCGGTTCTGCGGGCTGAAAAGACCATGTCATTCTTGTGACTTTCCTTTTTGGGGCACGCGGTTTCCGGCCTCGTACCACCGTCGGGTGGCCTTGGTCAGATGGACGACGGAGAGCATGACCGGCACCTCCACCAGGACGCCCACCACGGTGGCCAGGGCGGCGCCGGACTCGAAGCCGAACAGGCCAATGGCGGTGGCGACGGCCAGCTCGAAGAAATTCGATGCGCCAATCAGGGCCGAGGGCGCGGCCACGCAATGGGCCTCCCCCGTCACCCGGTTCAGCCAATAGGCCAGACCGGCGTTGAAATAGACCTGGATCAGGATGGGGACGGCAAGCAGCAGGATCACCAGTGGCTGTTCCAGGATCCGCTCTCCCTGGAAGCCGAACAGCAGGACCAGGGTGATCAGCAAGGCACCGGGCGATACGGGCGCCAAACGGGAAAGCATCCGGGAGAGGGCAGCGTCGCCCCCCTTGGCGATCAGGGCGCGGCGCCAGAGTTGGGATAGGGCCACAGGCACCAGAATGAACAAGGCCACCGACAGGATCAGGGTATCCCAGGGCACGATGATCGCCGAGATTCCCAGCAGCACCCCAACCAAAGGAGCGAAGGCCACCACCATGATGGCATCGTTCAAGGCAACCTGGGAGAGGGTGAAATGGGGTTCTCCGTCACAAAGGTGGGACCAAACGAAGACCATGGCCGTACAAGGGGCTGCGGCCAGCAGGATTAATCCGGCAATATAGCTGTCGATCTGATCTGCGGGCAAAAGGGGACGGAACAGCCAGGCGATGAACAGCCATCCCAGCAAAGCCATGGAGAAGGGTTTGATGGCCCAGTTGATGAAGACCGTCACGGCTATGCCTCGCCAATGCTCCTTGACCTGGCTGAGGGCTCCAAAGTCGATCTTTAACAGCATGGGGATGATCATCAACCAGATGAGGATCGCAACGGGAAGGTTAACCTGGGCCAGCTCCACGGCGGCGATGGCCTGGAAGGCATCTGGCGCAAAGTGACCCAGGGCGATGCCCGCGACGATGCACAGGCTGACCCAAACCGTCAGGTAGCGGGAGAAGACATCCAGTTCGGCGGCGTTTTCGCCGGTGCTGTCCTGGGGTTCCTTCTTCTGGGGTGGCCGGCTCATGGTTTCGTCACTCGCCCATCAGTCCGGTCCGTGACCAAGCCGATTTGATCGAGCTTATGCTGTAAAGCCAAGCGATCAAGGGACACCAGCGGGAGCGAAAGGAAAATTTCGATCCTGTGGGACAGCATCCGGTAGACATCTGCGGTCATCAAAGCCTGTTCGGTTCCGTTTCCCTCCGACAGGGTTGGATCGGGAACACCCCAATGGGCGGTCATGGGCTGACCGGGCCAAACCGGGCAGGGCTCGCCGGCGGCAGCGTCGCAAACGGTGAAAACAAAATCCATGGGGGGCGAGTCCGGTAAGGCGAATTCGTCCCAACTTTTGGAGCGGAAGGAGGCGGTGTCGTAGCCTTCCCGTTTCATCAGGTCGAGGGTCACGGAATCCACCTGTCCACGGGGATGGCTGCCACCACTGTGGGCCAGGACCTTGCCCCTGCCGAGACGGTTGAGGAGGCCCTCGGCCATGATGCTTCGGGAAGAATTGCCCGTGCAGAGGAAGAGGACGTGGTAGGGACGATCAGAAGCGCGCATGGGGGAGCTGTCCTTGCCAGTTCGGTTCAGTATCGAGACGTCAGGTGAGGAGGACGGAGTGGATCCGAGGTAAGCGGTCAAGGCGGTCAAGGTGGCGTAGCTGGCGGAATAGAGAATCCAGCGCCCGTCGCGTCGACTGTCCACCAAGCCTGCAGCCCGCAGGTCCTTCAGGTGAAAGGAGAGGGCCGAGGGGCTGAGCCCCGTGCAGGAGGACAAGTCCGTGGCACTGAGTTCTCCCACTTGGGTGAGGGTCCGAAAAACCGTCAATCGGGTGTCATGGGCGAGGGCTGCGAAGACTCTGGCCGCTGTTGCTGTGGTCATCATAGGATCAATGTTTCAATTATCGTTGAAGTATTCAAGTGTAATTTTGTGACAGTTTTGCAGAATGCGGCATCCGCGCGCTATTCGAATTGCGGATTCAGGGGCTGATTCTGTTAGGTTTTTCTCGGATTGATGATTGTGAGGAGTACCCAGGTGACCCTGACCCCCTATGCGCCGTTAAACGTTCTCAAGGCGTTGGCCGACGATCTGTGGATCATTGATGGACCTGTCACGCATATGCGCTACCTGTTCTGGAGCATGCCGTTTACCACCCGGGCGACCTTGGTTCGGTTGCCTGGGGGTGGCCTTTGGGTCCATTCCCCCACGCGCTTGACGCCCGAGTTGAAGGCCGCCGTGGATGCCCTGGGGCCGGTCACGGATCTGGTCGCGCCCAACAAGATCCACTGGGAGGGGTTGGCGGCATGGAAAGCGGCCTATCCCAAGGCTCGGATTCGGGCCGCGCCGGGGGTGACGGAAAAGGAGGCCGAGGGGGGCTTTACGGTCGATGAGGTGCTCGGGGCGACCCCGCCCGCAGATTGGGCTGGGGCCGTCGACATGCGCCTGGTGCCCGGCGATTTTATGACCGAGGCAGTTTTCTTGCATCGCCCCTCGGCCAGTCTGATCTTGACGGATCTGTATGAGAACTTCGCGCCGGACCGGGTCGAGGGGGTGGGCATGCGCATGTTGATGCGGCTGGGCGGCGTATTGCATCCCCATGGGGGAACGCCCAAGGATCTGCAGTTCACCTTCCGCTCCCACAGGGAGGAGATCCGAGAGGTCGCGCGCGTCCTGATTGGTTGGGCGCCCCGTCGGATCATCCTGTCCCACGGCGAACTGGTTGAGGCGGGAGCCTCCGGAACCTTGGAACCGGAGATCCGCCGGATTTTTGCGTGGACGGGTCTGTAGCTACGACGTGACGGGTTTGACCAAGGGAAGCCCGGTGACGTCATAGGTCCAAACCCGGAAAGAGGAGAGGATATGGGGGCCGAAGGAATGGATCAGGGGGACATCGGCGGCGTCCCGGCCATGGGCCACGACGATCCGGCCAATGCGGGGCTTGTTGTTGCGCGGGTCAAAGGTGATCCAACGCCCCCCCAGATAGACCTCCATCCAGGCGCTGAAATCCATGGGGTCCAGGATGGGGACGCCGATGTCGCCCAGGTATCCGTTCACGTAGCGGGCCGGGATGTTCATGCAGCGACAGAGCGCAATGGCCAAGTGGGCATAGTCCCGGCAGACGCCGGTCCGGTCCGAGTAGGCTTCATAGGCGCTGCGCGTCGCACGCGCGTTCATGTAGTTGAACGTGATGTGATTGTGAACGAAATTACATATGGCCTGAACCCGGTTCCAGCCCGGTGCCGTTTGCCCGAAGGTGTCCCAGGCGATCTGGCTCAAGCGGTCCGTTTCGCAATATCGGCTTCCCAATAGATAGACAAGGCACTCATCGGGCAGGTCGGCGACGGGAATCTCTTGGGCATCCCAATCGACCGGGTCGGTCTGGCCGCTATCCTCAATCGTGCCGTCTCCCCAAACCGTCAAGATGCCCGGGGGCGCAACGAAGCGCAGGCAGGTGTTGCCGAACAGATCCGTGTAGGTGGAGGTGTCAACGTCGGGATTGGTGACCGTGGTCTCGAGAGAGCGGATGTCGGCTTTCCGTTCGCTCCGGGTCCGCAGCAGGCAGATCACGGGCGTCGGGTTTTGGCATTGGATGGATATTTCATGGCCAAAGCGTATCAGCATGAAGACCGGTTCCTTTCGGGAAGCGTTGGGGCGGGAGGCTTCACGAGGGAACGGTCAGGATTTACGGCTTTTCTGGCCCGTGGTTTTCATGGCCAGGCGTTGTTCCCTCAGAGCACGGGTGCGTTCGGCGCGGGCGGCCCGTTCCTTGTCCAGGTCGGAAGGGGGCTTGTTGGGCGTGTTGGGTTCGGTCTTTCTGAAAGCCATTTCAGCCCGTTCCCACGCCTTACTTGTTGATTGAGGCATGTCTTAAGTCCTTGGTCGATGTGCGGTCCGACAAGATGAATCCCGAAACCTCTTCCCTATCTCGCGGAGCATTTCTGCTCGGGCGTGGGATGGGAAAGAGAGGCTGTGGGAGATCCCCTGGGGATCCGCGAAAGAGTCAGTGAGAAACCGCAGGAGGCTCTGAGCCCCAGGGCGGTCAAGGTGCATGTTATTTGTGGAAACGCTTTATCCCCTGCCGGTATTCCATGTATCGCAAATGGCGGTTGTGTGGGGGCCGGAGTCGGAAGACGTGTCTTCTTGGGGCGTGTCTTTCCGAAAAGGTCTGTTTGTTTCGGAAAGACGGAGATGACGTCGCGTTTCAACCTATATGCAAATGATATGAATCGCTGATGCCTTGAAGTCAATCGAATATTGCAATGTGAGTGAATTATTGTCTTTGGACGAGAGATATTTCACCAAACTGCATTGGCTGGCGGGAAGGTCAAGGGAAACGGGTGGGAAACCGGGCTGGTGGATGTTGGCTGGTCTGGACCGCAGCGGGAAAACGTGAAATCTTGCGCCCCGGCACGGTCGCAGGTGGACTCCCGCAGATATCGGGGGCGCCGATGGCATGTCGGGGAGAGGGAATAGGGCAATGAAGCTTTCCAACGAGGACATCTGTGCGCATATGGCTGATGGCAAAATTGCCTTCGAGCCGCCGCCGACCGAAGACCAGATTGGGGCCATGTCCGTGGACCTTCAACTGGGCAATGCGTTCCGGGTCTTCTTGCCAGGCAAGGCCAGCCATGTGGATCTGGCCCCGCCGGGCGGGTTGAAGGGGGAAGATATCGAGGCCCTGATGGGGCATGTGGACGTGGCCGACGGCGAGCCCTTCTACCTTCATCCCGGGGAATTCGCACTGGGGATCACCGTCCAACGGGTGCGCATTTGGGAAGGGTTGGCCGGACGACTGGACGGACGCAGCAGCCTTGCCCGACTGGGATTGATGGTCCATGCCACGGCCCATACCATCGATCCCGGCTGGGATGGGCGGATCACCCTGGAGTTCTTTAACTGTGGTCCTCTGCCCCTGGCCCTGCGGCCGGGCATGCGCATCTGTGCCATCAGCTTCGAAGCCTTGATGACGCCGTCCACGAAGCCCTACGCCCTGAGCCCGACCTCCAAGTACAAGGAGCAACTCGCCCCCCTCCCCAGTCGCATCAGCACCGAAGGGGCCGCCGAATAAGGCGCCCCAGGACCGGCAACCGGTCCGGCTGGAGGAGAGTCAGGCTCAAGCCCAAGGCGATGACCGCCGCGCCCCAAAGGTCCGTGGCGCGGATCTCCGATCCCAGCACCCAATGGGCGAGCAGGATACCCGTCACCGGATTGAGCAGGTGGAATGAGGCTGCCGTCCCCGCCCCATGGCGGCGGATGAGCACCAACCAAAGGGTCATGCCGAAGACCGTCACCACCAGTGTGAGATAGAGGATAGCGCCCGTCAGAGTCCAGGAGGGCAGTGCGGGGGGCAAAGGCTCCAACATGGCGATGGCGGGCAACAGAGCCAAACAGGCCCCCAGGGATTGCCAGAAGGCGAGCGGTCCCATGGGCAGGCGCCCCGCCTTGCCCCGAAACAGGACCGTTCCGAAGGAAAAAGCCAAACCGGATCCCAGGGCGTAGAGCAGTCCAAGGGGATTTGGGTTGGCATCCGTGCCGATTCCCGAGACCAGGGCGACACCCATCAAACCCAGCAGGACACCGAGAACCTTGAAGAGACTCAGGCGCTCCACCCCCGTGGCCGCGGCGATCAAGAGGGTGAAAAAGGGCGTCAGACCAATGACCACAATCACCACCTCGGGCCGCAAAAGGCGGATCGCGCTGAAGGACAGGCCAAGATAGATGGCGCCGTTGAGGACGCCCATGAGAAGGCCCAGAGTCATGGCCCGGCGATCCACCGGCCCCCAGGGGGAGGGCGCCCGCAAAGGGGGCAGGCTGGTGGCCTGGGCGCCCCGGCGCAGGGGGGGCGGGGAAGGGGGCTTCTTCTTGGGCGGGGGCGTGACACTGCGGGGGATCGCTTCCGGCAGTGTGATCAGGGCCGGGCTCAGCAGCAGTGCGGCAAGGGCGAAGCGCACGGCCAGGATCGTGAGGGGCGCCCATTCCACCAGGGCGACTTTGGCGACGATGAAGGCCGAACTCCAAACGAAG
The DNA here is from genome assembly GCF_047263945.1 of Rhodospirillum sp. A1_3_36. Taxonomy (NCBI): domain Bacteria; kingdom Pseudomonadati; phylum Pseudomonadota; class Alphaproteobacteria; order Rhodospirillales; family Rhodospirillaceae; genus Rhodospirillum; species Rhodospirillum sp. A1_3_36. The sequence goes on from NZ_JBLAVB010000008.1 coordinate 176,851, forward strand.
CTGAACAGCAGGATGAGGGCGGATGTCAGGATGCGGTCCATGGCGGGGTCTCCTCTTTTTCTGGAACCCGGTCAGCATGGATGGTTGGTTGGGGATGGAAAAATTAATAAGGAATGCATATAAATAAGTTTCACTGATTTATGGGGGATCTCATGGGAGTCGAGATGATCGAGGCACTGGGCGATCGCCGAGTGACCCTGGAGCAATTGCGGGCCTTTGTGCTGGTCAACGAGGACGGCGGCTTCATGCGGGCCAGCGAGGAATTGGGTCGAACCCAATCAGCGGTCAGCCAGAGTCTGCAAAAGCTGGAGGAGGCCGTGGGCTGCCGTCTGGTGGAGCGGCGTCGGGGGCAAGTGGAGGGGCTGACAGAGGAAGGACGACGATTCCTTCCGACTGCCCGGGAGATCCTGTCTCGGCTGACCGATGCCCTGGGGGCCTTGAAACGGCCAGAGCTGTTTGGGCGGGTTCGTTTGGGGGTGCCCGATGATTTTCCTCTGGCAGCCGTTCAGGGGGCGATCTCCCATTGTCTCGCCCTGAACCCGGGTTTGCGGGTGGAGGTGGAGTCGACCCTGTCGAGCAGGATCGCAATCCTGCTTGATCGCGGCCAGTTGGATGTGGGGGTGTATAAGCGCATGGTGGGGGCGCCCGACGTCGGCGTGGAAGAGGGCGTGCAAACCTGGGTCCTGCGCGAGGAACCCCTGGTCTGGGTGGCCCGGGATCGGATACGGATCGGCGCAGAGGCGCGGGCGGTGCCCCTGATCCTCTTTCCGGAGGGCTGCGCCTATCGGGCTGCGGCTCTGGCGGCTTTGGGGGGGGCTGGTGTTGCCCATTACCCGGCCTACGTGAGTTCGTCTTACGATGCCATCCGCAGAGCCCTTGATGCCGGGCTTGGGGTGGGCGTGCTCAGTTTGGGGGCCGTGGGGGCGATGCATCGGATTTTGTCAGAGGTGGATGGGTTTCCGCCCCTTCCCACTGTCCGGTTGCTGTTAACGGTGCGCGGTCGCGCGCCGGAGGCCCTGGGTCTGGCGGACATGCTTCGGGATTCGGCGGGGCTGATGCGTTTGCTTGACCCCGCCGCGTGATCGGCCGTTGGTTTTAATAGGCGCCGTTGGATTTGCCTAGAACGTCGATGGCCTCCTTATAGGATGCGGCCAGGGCGGAGGTTGCGCGGGCCAGCAGCACCGTGTCCACGCCCACGGCGACGAAAAGGGCGCCCGCGTCCAGATAGGTGCGGCTCATCTCCGGCGTGGCGGACAGGATCCCTGGTGCTTTGCCCAGGTTGGCAATGGTGCCGAGCGCGTCCGCGATAATCGCCTGAACCTCGGGATGAGCCGGGTTGCCCAGGTGGCCGAGCGCACCGGCCAGGTCGGCGGGGCCGATGAAAACACCGTCCACCCCTTCGACCGAGGCGATAGCGTTCAAATTCCTCAGGCCCTCGCGGTTTTCCACTTGGACCAGAAGGCAGATGTCCTCGTCGGCTCGGCCCAAATAGCCCCCGTCGCGGTTCCAACCGGAGGCCCGGGCCAGGGCTGTGCCAACACCGCGGATGCCCTTGGGGGGGTAACGGGTGGCGGCGACCAGGGCTTCGGCCTCCTCGGCGGTTTCGACCATGGGGACCAGCAGGGTGGGGGTGCCGATGTCCAGGAGCTGCTTGATCTTGGCCGGATCCTTGTCCACCGGTCGAACGACGGGGGCGGAAGGATAGGGGGCGATGGCGCGGAGCTGCTCCAGGATGGTGCGGAGGTCGTTCGGCGCGTGCTCGCCATCGATCAGCAGCCAATCGAACCCGGCGCCTGCGCAGATCTCGGCGGAATAGCCATCGGCGAGGCCCAACCACAGACCGATCTGGGTTTGGCCTTGGGTGATGGCGGTTTTGAAAACATTGGCCATGGCCTCATTCTCCCTTCGCGAAATGGCTGGTGATGGCGCCCATGGGACCATAATCCACATGAAAACTGTCGCCGGGACGGGCGGCCACCGGGCGGGTGAAGGATCCGGCGAGGATGACCTGTCCCGCCTCAAGCCCAATGCCATGGGGGGCGAATTTACGGCAGAGCCAGGCGATTCCATTGGCCGGGTGGTTCAGCACGCCCGCAGCCACGCCTGTCTCCTCGATCACCCCGTTACGATAGAGCAGCCCGGCGACCCAACGCAGGTCCAGGTCCAGGGGTTTGATGGGGCGCCCTCCCAGGATGATCCCGGCGTTGGCGGCGTTGTCGGAAATGGTGTCGAAGACTTTTCGGGGACGTTTGCTTTCGGGGTCGATGCGCTGGACGCGGGCGTCGATGATCTCTACGGCGGGGGTGACGTAGTCGGTGGCGTTCAGCACGTCGAAGATCGTCACCTTCGGGCCGAACAGGGGGGCCTTGAGGAGAAAGGCCAGCTCGATTTCCACCATGGGTGCGATGAAGCGGTCGGCGGGAATGGTGGCGCCATCATCGAATTGCATGTCGTCCAGCAGGGTCCCGTAATCGGGTTCGTCGATCTGGGAGGACTGCTGCATGGCCCGGGAGGTCAGGCCGATCTTATGGCCAAGGATGGACCGCCCCTCGGCGATCTTGAGGTCTACCCAAGCCTTCTGGATGGCATAGGCATCCTCAATGGTCATCTCCGGGTGGTCCAGGGAGAGCTGGCGGATCTGGACGCGGGATTGTTCCGCCTCGTTGATACGGGTCGCGGCGGCCTGGATGGTGGCTTGGTCGAGCATGGGCGGGTCCTCAGGTCTTTTTGAACTTGGAATGGACGTTATTGGACTTCCAGGTGCCCGCTTCATCGAATTCCGAGAATTCCATGGACAGCGCCAGATAGCGGCGGGCCTGGATGTCGGCGAAGTGGTCCTTGATCATGGCGAACAGGTCATCGCAGGCCTTCTTTTTCTGTTCGGGCGTGCGCCCTGCTCCCACCTTTAGGGAACAATGGACGAAGGCGTAATCCTCCTGCCCGTCGGCCATGACGTAGTCGGTCAGACGGATAGCGCGGGAGCGGATGCCGCCGATGGGGAAGACGCCTCCCTGGTCGATCAGGATTTGGTTGACCTTGCGCAGCACGGCCTTGATGTCCGTCTGGCCGTCCAGATTGTCGGTGTATTCCATGACGAAATGAGGCATGGGAGAGTCTCCGGATGGATCGGGTCAGACTGGGAAGCAGGCGTTGATCTGCCCCGTGCCAGAACTGGGGAAATAGTCGGTGATGATCTCCGCCTTGCCGGTGTAGTCGGCGCCGCCCAGCAGACCCAAAAGCATGGCCGTATCGTGCATGCCGCCCTCGCCATGGCAGAGGCTGGCGAAGGAAGGGAGCATCCTGATGAACTCCTTCCAGCGACCGTCCTTCCATAGTTCGACCACCCGTTGGTCCACTTGGTAGAAGAACTCGTCGGTGATCTGGTCCATGGCTTCTTCCGGGCTGCCGTCATCGCTGAAGCGATGGGAGAGCGAGCCGGAGGCGAAGACGGCGACGGTTTTGTCACTGGCCTCAATGGCTTCGCGTACCGCAGCACCCAGCGCCATGGAGCGATCCAGAAAATGCCAGGCGCACCAGGCGGCGATGGAGATGACTTTGAAATGGCGGTCCTGGTTCATATAGCGCATGGGGACCAGGGTGCCGTATTCCAGCTCCAGGCTGGCGACCTCATGGGCGCGGCAATTGATTTTGTCCTGCCGGTTGGCAGCCTCGGCGATGGCCCGGCCCAAGTCGGGGTCGCCGTCGTATTCGAAGGCCATGTCCTTGATGAAATGGGGCAGTTCATTGGACGTGTAGACCCCCTTGAAGAGGGGGCCGCAATTGATGTGGTAGCCGCCGTTCACCAGCCAATGGGTGTCGAAGACGACAATGGTATCCACGCCCAGGTCCCGGCAACGTTGGCCGATGATCTTGTGTCCCTGGATGGCGGCTTCGCGGCAGCCCTGGTGCTTGCCCGGCAATTCGGACAGATACATGGACGGGACATGCGTGATTTTCGCAGCGAGGGCGAGTTTGCCCATGGTCGTTAACCTCCCTGATGACCGCCCGTTTTCGGGCTGGCGCTTTGGTTTTTGTTCGTCATTCCCGCATGGGGACAGAGGGATGCCCATATCTCCTTCTTGCTTGGAGTTTTGTTAAGGTATTGTTTTTCCTCGTCATTCCCGCGCAGGCGGGAATCCAGGGTTGATTTCGGTGTCATCGGCGAAAAGCGCGCCCGTTGCGTCGACCGATTCCCTCACCTGTTCCCACCCTGGATGCCCGTTTTCACGGGCATGACGGCATTAGAGCAAATCCCGAGCAATCTGGAACAGATTGCGACGACGATTTTCTTTAATATCAGAGGTTTAGAGCATGTTGCGTGAATCACATTTCACGCAACATGCTCTAAATGCACCAAAAAGAGAAGACGGGTCTCCCCTTCCCTATTCCAATCCCCAGCGGGGGATCATGTGGGTACCCAGGGACATGCAGACGTTCTTGGGCTCGGTGAAGACTTCGAAGCTCCAATGGCCGCCCTCCCGCCCGGTGCCGGACGCCTTGACTCCGCCGAAGGGCTGGCGCAGGTCGCGGACGTTCTGGCTGTTGACGAAGACCATGCCCGCCTCGATCCCCTGGGCCATGCGCAGGGCCTTGGCATTGTTCTCCGTCCAGACGTAGGAGGACAGGCCATAGGCGATGTCGTTGGCGAGCCTCAGGGCGTCGGCCTCGTCCTCGAAGGGGATGAGGGTGGCGACGGGGCCGAAGATCTCGTCCTGGGCGATGGACATGGCGTTGTCCACGTCGGCGAAAACGGTTGCTTCGACGAAGTGGCCCTTGGAAAGCTGGCCCTCGAAGTGGGGCGTGCCGCCACCGGTGACCAGCGTAGCGCCTTCATCCTGGCCCTTGGCAATATAGCCGTTGACCTTCTCCCAATGGGCGCGGCTGATCATCGGGCCGATGATCGTCTTGGGATCCATCGGGTCGCCGACGGTGATGCGGGCCGCGCGGGCGGCGAAGTCGGCGACGAATTTGTCATAGATGGATTTTTGCACCAGGGTGCGGGATCCAGCCGTGCAGCGCTCGCCGTTGTTGGAGAAGATCATGAACAGCGCAGCGTCCAAGGCCCGGTCGTAGTCGGCGTCGTCGAAGACGATGAAGGGGGATTTGCCGCCCAACTCCATGGAGTACTTCTTCAATCCGGCCCGGGAGATGATCCGGTTGCCCGTGGCCGTCGAACCGGTGAAGGAAATGGCCCGCACATCCGGATGGGTGACCAGGTTTTCTCCGGCACTGGCGCCATAACCGTGGACGATGTTGAAAACGCCGGCAGGGATGCCCGCTTCCATCACCAGCTTGCCCAGGTGGTCGGCGCTCAAGGGGGAGAGCTCGCTCATTTTCAGCACCGCCGTATTGCCCAGCGCGAGGCAGGGAGCGGTCTTCCAGGTGGCGGTCATGAAGGGCACGTTCCAGGGGGAAATCAGGGCGCAGACGCCGACGGGCTGGAACATCGTGTAGTTCAGATGGCCGGTGTCCGACGGATAGCACTCCCCGTCCATGCGGGTGCAGACCTCGGCAAAGAAATGGAAGTTGTCCGCCGCCCGGGGCACCAGGGCCTTGCCGGTCTGGTGGATCACCTGCCCGGTATCCCGGGTCTCCATTTCGGCAATCAGGGGGACATCGCGGGTGATCAACTCCCCCAAGTTGCGCATGAGACGGGCGCGTTCCTTGGCGGGCAGGCCCGCCCATTTCGGAAAGGCCGCCTTGGCTGCGGCGACGGCGGCGTTGACTTCGGCTGCTCCACCGGAGGCCACTTCGGCCAGGACCTCGCCCGTGGCCGGGTTGACGGTCTCAAAGACTTCGGCGCTGGAAACGGACCGGCCGTCAATCAGGTGTTGGATCATGGAACGCGCCTCATCTGGTCAGGGAAAAATAGGTCTCGTCGTCGACGATGGTGTTGGTCAGGGAACAGATGCCCTCGATTTCGCAGACCACCTCGTCACCATGGGTGACATCGACCAGCCCCTCGGGCGTTCCGGTCAGGATCACGTCGCCCGGCTCCAGGGTCATGAGACCGGACAGGTAGGCGATCAGGGTGGCGACCGGGAAGATCATGTCCTTGGTCGTGCCCTCCTGGGTCACCTTGCCGTTGACCCGGGTCCGCAGGCTCAGGGCCTGGGGATCGGCGACGTCGGCGGCATCCACCAGCCAGGGGCCGAGGGGCGTGCAGCCATCCCGATTCTTCACCCGCAGGTTCGGGCGGTAATAGTTCTCCAGGTAATCGCGGATGGCATAGTCGTTGGCCACCGTGTAGCCCGCCACATAGCTCAAGGCTTCGGCCTCGGGTACGTCCTTGGTGGTTTGGCCGATAACCACGGCCAGCTCGCATTCATAGTGCATATAGGTGGCGTCCGCCGGGCGCCGGGAAACGCAGCGGTGGGCGGTAAAGGCATTGGCCCCCTTCAGGAAGACCAGAGGGCTCTCCGGCGCCTTGAAGGCCAGCTCCCGGGCATGGTCGGCGTAGTTCAAGCCCAGGGCGAAACAGGTCCTTGGGGTGACCGGAGGCAACCAGGTCACGGCGTCTTCGGCCACAAGGCGACCATCGGGAAGCTGGACCTGGCCGTCCTTTTCGGTGACGGCCAGGATGGCCCCGTTCAGCAGGATGCGTCCCCGTTTCATGCCCGGCCCCCCGCGATGTGCGTGGTGAGTTTGCCGAGGCCTTCGATCTCCACGGTGACTTCGGACCCTCTGGCGGCGATGGGCGCGCCCAGGGGCACGCCTGTCAACAGCACGTCGCCGGGGTTCAGGGTCATGAAGTCGGTGATGTCCACCAGCAACTGGGCTACGGACCGCACCATGTCGGAGAGTTTGCGCTCTTGGGCCAGGGCGCCGTCCACCAGCGTTCTCACCGTCAGGGTCGCTGGATCGCCCATCTCCGCAACCGGAACCAGCTCCGGTCCCAGGGCGCAGGAGCCGTCGAAGCATTTCTCCTTGATGGCCGGGCGGTAATAGGCGCCGCCGGACGCCATGACGTCTGCGGCCAGGGTGAAACCCGCGAGCGGATCCAGGGCCGTCTCGAGGGACAGGCGGCTGGCCGCCCGGTCCATGACCAGGGCCAGGGTGCCGCCGATCTCCAGCCCGGTCTCGCCGTTTGGCGGCGTGATCACCGCCCCATCGCCAACAACCGTGTTCCGCGGCTTGATGTAAAGGACCGGCGCCTGGGGCGGGGCATTATGGGGTGGCTCCGTCAGGGCAGCGCCCATGCGGGTCAGGGAGGCCCTGTCGTTGAGGATGACCCCATAGACCGTTCCGCCGAACGGATAGGGGGCATGGGTATAGGGGCGGCGCGAGGCTCCGCGCCCGGTCCCGATCTTGGTCATGCGACCTCCCTGGTCTCGCTGCCTTCCTTTTTGGAAGGGCTGTTTGTTCCTGTGGTCATGATCAAATCATTAACATATTACTGAGTCAAGGGGCGGCACTTGCCCCGTTTCATTTTGTTAATATGTTATCGTTAGGCGGCGCGGGGTGGTAAACCGGAGGCTGAGCCGCTATACCCGCAAGACACAGCAGGGAGGGATCACTGGCAATGGAGGAGCAAGAGGAGAGGAGCACCCCGACAGGGGCTATGGGACCGATCGCCTATGGCAACCTGCCCTTGTTGCTGGCGCGCTCTCGAGAAGCGGTAATCTCCCATTTCCGGCCTTTGCTGAAGCATATTGGCTTGACGGAACAGCAATGGCGGATCATCCGCGTGTTGGCCGACCAGGGCGAAATGGAACAACGCCTGTTGGCCGAGACCTGCCATATCCTGGGGCCGAGTCTGGCGGGGATCTTGAACCGCATGGAAGAGATGGGCCTGATTGACCGGCGCAAAGTGCCCACGGACCAGCGGCGGGTCATGGTTTCGGTCTCTGACAAGTCCCAGGCTTTGGTAAAAGAGATGGCGCCCTTGGTGGAAACCCAATACCGCTATCTGGAAGATGCCATGGGCCGGGAGTTCATCGAGTCCCTCTTCGCTCATCTGAACCAAATCCTGGCTTTGCGGGACCAACCCATCCGCCATGTGGAGCCCCCAGAGTCCCTCAAGCCGGTCCGGCGGGACGGCGAGGGCTGATCAGGGGGCGGGTGATTCCGGGGCTTTCAGGATCAGGTCGACAAGGGTCATCGCATCGGCTTTCAGGCGCGCGGAATCGTCATGGATGCGCTCCATAACGGCGAGGCCCCGGGTATGGGTGACGACAAGTCTGGCCGCCGCACCAACGGGGAGGCGCAGGTGGATCTGCTCCGACTCAAGGCGTTCGACGAGGCAGGTCTCCAGTCCAGTCAAGAGGGTCTGTAAAGCCTGTCGAATTTTCGGATCGCGCGCCGCTTCATCGGTCGCCGTCTTGGTTGTCAGGCATCCCCTGCCATTCTGCCGAATCGTCTCGATGGTGAAGTCGAAAAAGGCGGCCAGCGCCGCGCGTGGGTCCGGGGCGGCCAGGGTGGCGCGAACCCTCGAAAGATACCGGTCATGGAGCGCCAGGTAAGCGCGGAGAAACAGCGCCTCCTTGCTGCCGTAGGCGTTGTAGAGTGATCCCCTTTGCACCCCGGTCACGGCTGCGAGTTCCTGCATCGACGTGGCAGAGAAGCCCTTTTTCCAAAACAGCTCCAATGCGTCGCCCAGCAGCCGATCCTCGTTGAATTGCCTGACACCGACCATCGGCGACGTCCCCCCCCCCAATTGAGCGCCCCCTTGATGTAATCGGTCTTGACAGCTGCGTCAAATTTGACACTAGTGTCAATCTTGACGCAGGTGTCAAAGATTATCCCTGGATACCTACACATTGCCCTGCCGTCACCACAGCCCATCAGCCTCTCTTCGAGAAGGACATCCCATGATCCGCTTCTATTTCCACCCCACGCCCAATCCGGCCAAGATCGCCCTGTTGCTGGAGGAAACAGGTCTGCCCTACGAGTTGGTTCCGGTCGATATCAGCAAGGGTGAGCAGCATGCTGCGGCGTTCCGGGCGATCAATCCAAACGGCAAGGTTCCGGCTATCGTGGACACCGAGGGTCCCGATGGGGGGGAGGCGCGGGTTTTCGATTCAACGGCGATCCTGATGTATCTGGCGGAAAAGGTTGGCGCTTTCCAGGGGCGTCCGGAAGACCGCCCGGAGCTGCTGTCCTGGCTTCTGTTCATCGCTTCGGGTCTGGGACCGTTTTCCGGACAGGCTGTGCATTTTCAATATGCAGCGCCAGAGGGGCTCGACTACGCGTCCAACCGCTACCGTAGGGAAGTCGAACGCCATTATGCCGTTTTGGACGACCACTTGGCCGGGCGGACCTTTGTTGTCGGGGATCGCTTTACAATCGCCGACATCTCGGCCTGGGGATGGATTGACCGGGCGGCCCGGGTCATGAAGGGGGAAGAGGATCCCCTTGCGTCCTTCCCGAACTTGGCGCGGTTCATGGACACCATCAATGCCCGTCCCACTGTGGCCCGCGCTCGCGCTTTCGGAGCTGACCATACGTTCAAAACCGCCGTGGATGAGGAGACCAAGCGCGCCCTGTTTCCGTCAAATTATCCGCAGGAGGTCTGATTTCATCGTGATCTAATGGTGAAGGGCTGCAGCAGGTCTTTGCGCAGGTGAGGCAGAAGGATGGCAGCCCGCTTGGCGTTCGACCCCAATTGCACCCCCCCCCGCCAATTCCAAAGGCCGCAGTGAGGAAAGAGCTTGCCGCCGCCGTGCCAAGCAGGGCCAAGGCCAAGGCAAGGGATCGTCCATCGGGCAGCCAATCCATAGCCGACCTCTCGTTTTGTCCCTTGGGATGCGGGATTTGTGCGCCCTAAAGTGCTCCGAGGCCAAATTGGGCCACTTCTCGGCCCAATTTGGCCTCAAAGGCACTCTACATACCAAGCGGCGCGGGTTGAAACCCAGGCCGCTTTTCTTGCGTTCAAACGCCAGGCGGGCTGTTACGCGCCATAAGGCGCGGCGGCCACTTGGCCGCTTCCAAGGTGCGGTGAGGCAAACTCACCGCACCTGGGTATAAGTGGGTATCGGTCAAGGAATTGGAAAAAGGACAAAAAAATCCCCGGTCGGTAATAGGGGGGAACCGACCGGGGGAATACCCGGAGAGGAAATGCGTCGAGAGAGACTCCCCGGGCAGGGGAATAAGGGGATGAAATCTCGAAGGAAGACCCAAGGTTGGGCCACCAGTCTTGCGCCTTTAAATGAATCCTTCCCCAAATGGACACATTCTCTGGATCGGCACGCGACGCATCTTCCTTCGACAGGGAAAGACCTATCAGCTTTGTGTGCGACGCGGTATCGGCACGAATGCTGAGGATCTACGGGGTTAATCGGCTCTTCATCCGTAATAATACGGATGCGCGGCTGACGGAAATCAGGGCATCTGTCAAAACCAAACCTTCTTGTTTCAGGCGACCCTAACGATGCCTTTCCGAAAAAAAAGCCGGAGCATGACCCTCAAGCAGAAGATGATTTTGCTGGCGATTGTCCCGCTCGTTCTCTCCATGGCGTCTGTGACCGGCATGATCATCATGAAATCCCGGGCTCTGGTCGATGCCGAGGTCGGCGCTTTGGAGCGCCATGCTTTGAACGCGAAGAAGGCAGAGTTAAAGAACTACATGGCGCTCGCTTTGACGGCCATTGACCATATTTACCAAAACGCGGGGCCGGACGACGCGGAGGCCAAGGAGAAGGTTCGTTCTATCCTGAAGGAACTCCGTTATGGGCAGGACGGATATTTCTTCATCTATGACCGGAATGGGGTCAATATCGTTCACCCCAAACAGGCTTTCCGGGAGGGAGGACGCTGGCTGGACCTGAAGGACGTCCATGGTGTGCCCGTGGTCAAGCCCATGCTGGACAAGGCCTTGGCCGGGGGAGGCTTCCATCGCTACACTTGGGAGGTCCCCACCACGGGACAGGTCACCGATAAGATCAGCTATTCGGTCATGCTCGACCGCTGGGGTTGGATGGTCGGTACCGGGATCTACATCGACGATGTGTTGCGGGAGAGTGATCGGATCCGCGAGGATGTTTCCGCTAATATCCTGGAGATGGCGGTGGGTATGGCCGTGATTACCTTTGCCGGGATCGTCATGGTCTTCGCTTCGGGGGTGGCGGTAAACTTGGGGGAGCGGCGACTGGCCGATCGCAAGCTCAAGGACCTGACCCGACGCATCGTGGAATTTCAGGAGGAAGAACGGGCCCGTGTCTCCCGCGAGCTGCATGATTCGATCAGTCAGATCCTGGTGTCGGTGAAATATGCTCAGGAACTGGCCATGGATCGGGTGCGGGAGGGCGCCGACGATGCCTTGGGGCCCTTGGAGAAGGGGCAGGAGGCGCTTCGTCAGGCGATCAGCGAAGTGCGGCGCATCAGCCGTGACCTGCGACCCAGTCTGCTGGATGATCTGGGGCTGTCTCAGGCTCTGCAGGCCCTGGCCCGGGAGTTTGGTGAACGCACGGGGCTTCGGATGACGATTCGTGTGGCCGAGGATCAGGACACCCTGTCACCGGAAGCCCAGACGACCCTCTATCGGGTGGCCCAGGAAGCCTTGACCAATATTGAACGCCATGCCCAGGCCCGGCGGGTGAGCCTGCACCTGCGCCACGACCGGGAAGGCATGCATTTGCGGATTGAGGACGACGGTCGGGGATTTGACTCCGTGGAGATCAGCGACAGGACCCGGCCGGGGCAGGGAATCGGCTTGCGCAACATGGCTGAGCGAATGCAGTTCCACGATGGAAGCTTACAAGTGATATCCTCACCAGGCGGAGGGACAAAAGTGAGAGCCTCCCTGCCGCCGACAAATAGGGTTCTGGACCAGGGCGACATGTCCTTCAACCGGGATGCCCACAGGGAGACGGAAAGAGAATGACAATGGCCATACGGGTTTTGCTCGTGGACGACCATCCTTTGGTGGTCGAAGGGATCCATGCGCGCCTGGAGACGGAATCGGATATCACTGTGGTCGGCGAAGCTTTCGATGGGCTAGCGGCCCTATCCCTCATCGAAACGGTCCAGGCGGATATCGTGTTGATGGACATCAACATGCCCAAGCTGAATGGTATCGACACCATGGAGCGGATGAGGAGGGAACACCCAGACCTCAAGGTCCTGGTTCTGTCCATGCATGACAATCGGGAATATATCGCCAACGTCCTGCGGGCCGGGGCGCGGGGCTATGTGTTGAAGGATGTCCCCTCGCGCGAGATCGTCACGGCGATCCGTGCGGTCCACCGGGGCGGCAGTTACTTCAGCGGCCGGGTGTCAGAACAACTTCTGGACCTGGACCGGTCGGACAATGGACCTTTGACCAATCGGGAACAAACCATCCTGCACATGTTGGCCGAAGGGTTGAGTAACAAGGACATCGCCCGGGACCTGGACCTGTCCGTGCGCACGGTGGAAACCCACCGAACCAACATCAAACGGAAACTGGGAATCGACAGCACCGCAGGCCTGACCCGCTATGCCATGAGCCGCGGTTTGGTGAAATAGGAGAGAGGGGATCGCGAGGCGTATTTTCAGTCGGTGATCACAGGGCTTTCAATGCGCGGTTTTGCTGTGTTGGTGGCGAATTCCGTTGGTATACTCTCCCAAGGCCTCTGCGGTTGTGGGGAAACGCAGTATGAATCGCACAGTATATAACGAAAAAATTAAGCTTTTTGCTGGTTTTATCAATACTATGGCTGCGGCTTGCTTCTCGATTGGTGTCCTCGCACCCGTTGTCGCGACGACCTTTGATCTTCCGGCGGATGGAAAGGCAGGCGTGGGCGAAATGGTTTTCCGTGTTGTATATTGGTTCGCGGCATCCACTATACTCCACATCGGTGCATCATCCATTTTGGGGAGGTTGCGATAGCGATGGATATGGACGACTTCGCTTTCATCCTGTTGCCTTTGGCACTGTGCGTGGTGGGCTTGGGGATTATCGCTTGGGCTCGGTTGTGGCCGGTTCATGAGAAACGGTTGGCTACCAAGTATTCAAAGACGGAAAATGACGACGCCGCGATGGTCCGTCGTGACGTTGAGGCGATTATCGAACCTGTGTCCCTATTCGCATCGGGGCATCAAGCCAGAACCCATATGCGGAACGTGCTGAAAAGCGCCGAACTCACCGCACAGGGTGAGTATCCCTTACCCAATCCTTTACCCGAGGAGTTGAGGGAGTCGAGGCGGTTGTTTTTTGTCAAGGCATTCAATAAGTCCATTGGGGAGCGGGCGCAGCGTCGGAGTTTATGGGTGAAGGGTGCCGCCAAAAAGCAGGGAACAGGAAGAGAATCAATCTCCGGTCGATAAATCCTTCGGAGAAGGGGAAGACTCTGGCAATCTTCGCCTTTTCGGCTGGGCGATGGAAGGGTAGAGTCCGCTCACTTTTTCCTTCGCCCCGAAAACGAGATCATCTCCCATGCTCCAGATCAAGTACCTGCCCCATTACGACCGGGAGGCCTTTGGCCCCGTGGGCTATGCCAAGCCGGGCGATGCTGGCTTCGACCTGAAGGCCGCCCTTGCCGCGCCGGTCACCCTCGCGCCGGGGGATATCACCATTATCCCCGCCGGGATTGCGGTGGCCGTGCCCGAGGGCTTCGAAATGCAGGTGCGCTCCCGTTCCGGCCTGTCCACCAAGGGGGTGATCGTTGCCAACGCCCCAGGAACGGTGGATTCCGGCTACCGGGGCGAGGTGGGGGTGATCCTCACCAATATTTCCCGGGAGCCCATGACGATTCAGCCGGGGGACCGGGTCGCCCAGGCGGTCCTCGCCGCGGTTGCCCATATGCCCTTCCATGAGGTGACCGAGTTGCCTCCGTCGGAGCGGGGGGCTGGAGGCTTTGGGTCGACCGGCGTTTCCGCCACAGTCAAGGCCTGAGCTAGAGTGAAACGGGATCAGCTTGAGTCAAGCTGATCCCGTTTCACTCTAATTATAGAGATCTTAGAGTATCTTCGAGATCAAGTTTGGTCGCAAAGCGACCCAACTTGATCTCGGAATACTCTAACCCGTTTCGTTGCCCCAAACCGAGCTTAAAAGAGCCGCCGCATAAGGATCCCGCCCCATGTCCGAGCTGATTTTCGCCCCCACTGCCACGGTCGTCGCCTCTTCGGTCATGGATCCCGGAGGGATGGGACATTGGGCCGGAGAGATGGGCTATGGCGCGCTTCTCGCCGATCCCGAAACCCCCCTGGGGGATATCGCCCAGGCCGGGGCGGCGGGGGCCTCCGCCGACGCCCTGCCCGAGTTCTCCGGGCGGTTCTGCTACCGCTCCTTCAAGAAGGGGCGTCCGGCCAATGAATATGTCGGGCATATTCTGGACAGCGGTCATGGCTCCGTGCTGGAACACGCCTCCGTTTCCATGGCCATTGCCGGGGTCTCCCGCAGCCTGACCCACGAATTGATCCGCCACCGGGCGGGCACGGCCATCTCCCAGGAGAGCCAGCGCTACGTGGACGCCAAGGACGTGAACTTCATCCTGCCTCCGCTGCTGGTGGCCGAGGTGGAGCATCTGCGTGAAAAGGGCAACGGAACCGGAGCGGACGCCCTGGTCAAGGACTTTCTGGCCGACTGTATGTCCAGCCTGAAGGCCTATCAGAAGTGGCAGGAATCCTTCCGCGCCCATGTGGCGGAACTGGGGGTGACCGACAAGACCCTGATCAAAAAGCGCGCCAACGAGGCCGCCCGCTGCATGCTGCCCAACGCCACGGAAACCCGCCTCGTCTGGACCATGAACCTGCGGGCGGCCCGTCATATCATTGAACTGCGCGGTCACCGGGACGCAGACCTGGAAATCCGCCGGTTGGCTTGCCTGATGGCCCGCCGCCTGAAAGAGGTCGCGCCCTTGGTCTTCGAGGACGTGAGTCTGTTCACCGATGACGATGGCTTTGACAGCGTCAAGGTTGGCTACCGCAAGGTCTAAGATCTGATCTGGGGGGAGGGCCGTGCTATGGGGCGACCCTCGGAGCTGACAGCGACTCAGGCCCGGCGGATCGCATTGCGTGCCGCCGGGCTGGGACGCCGTCGCCCCAAGGCGGAACCGGGAACCCGCCATCTGACGGGGGTGCTGGATCGGCTGGGACTCCTGCAGATCGATTCGATTAACGTCCTGGCTCGGGCGCACCGGGTTCCCCTGTTCTCCCGCCTGGGACCCTATGCCGAAGCCTTGCTGACCCGCGCGGCCCAGGGGCCGCGCCGGACGCTTTTCGAATATTGGGGGCATGAGGCCTCTCTGATTCGTTTGGACCTCCATCCCCTGCTGCGGTGGCGCATGGCCGATGCCCGAGCCAATCGGGGTATCTATGGCGGGTTGGCCCGCTTCGCCCAGGACAAGGGGCCGCTGATCGATGCCGTGTTGGAGCGACTCTCCCGTGACGGTCCCTCCACCGCCCGCGCCCTCTCGCCGGAGGGGGAGGGGCGGACCGAAGCTTGGTGGGGGTGGAACAACACCAAGCGGGCTTTGGAATGGCTTTTCTGGGCGGGACTCGTGACCTGCCGGGAACGGCTGCCGACCTTCGAACGGGTTTATGACCTGCCGGAGCGGACCTTGCCGGGGGAGATCCTGGCCCTGGCCACGCCCCCCCGGGCGGAGGCCATGCGCGGACTGGTCGCAGTGGCAGCCAAGTCCCTGGGGGTGGCGACGGAATTGGACCTGCGGCGCTATTTCCGTCTCCCCTCCGGCGAGGTCGCCCAGGCCCTGGCCGTGTTGGAGGAAGAAGGGACCCTGCGCCCGGTCCAGGTGCGGGGCTGGGAGACTCCGGCTTGGCTTTCGGCGGAGGACCATGCGGTGACGCCCCTCAAGCTGGGCTGCCGTTTGCTCTCTCCCTTCGATCCTCTGCTGTTCGAACGCCCCCGGGTAGAGCGCCTGTTCGATTTCCATTACCGCATCGAGATCTATGTCCCGGCGGAAAAACGGGAATATGGCTACTACTGCCTCCCAATTCTGCTTGATGACCGGCTGGTGGGGCGGGTCGACTTGCGGGCGGATCGCGGGGCTAGGCGGCTGGTGGTGGAGTCACTCCACCTGGAGCTTGGGGTGGACCCGGCGGAACTCTCCCCAGCGCTGACCAGAGAGTTTTCTCTGGTGGCCCAATGGCTGGGTTTGAGTTTGGGGTAGGAGGTGTCGGAATCGGTGCCATTCCATCCAAATCCATGGTCCGGTCTTGAGGTCGGCGGAATCGGAGCTAAATGGGAGGTCATGACCGGGGGTTCTCCCCCATTCCCTCACCAAGGAGTCGCCCCGTTGAGTGATCAAACCGAATACACGCCCCCCAAGGTCTGGACCTGGGACCAGGAGAGCGGCGGCCAGTTCGCCAATATCAACCGGCCCATCTCGGGGCCAACCCATGACAAGGACCTGCCCGTCGGGAAACATCCGTTCCAGCTCTATTCCCTGGCCACGCCCAATGGGCAGAAGGTCTCGATCATGCTGGAGGAATTGCTGGCCCTGGGGCACACCGGGGCGGAGTACGATGCCTGGCTGATCCGCATCAACGAGGGCGATCAGTTCTCCAGCGGCTTTGTGGGGGTCAACCCCAATTCAAAGATTCCTGCGTTGATGGACCATTCGGAGCCGGAGCCGGTTCGGGTGTTTGAATCCGGGGCGATCCTGCAGTATCTGGCGGAGAAGTTCGGCGCTTTCCTGCCGACGGAGCGGGCCGCGCGGGCCGAATGCCTGTCCTGGCTGTTCTGGCAGATGGGCAGTGCTCCCTACCTTGGAGGCGGTTTTGGTCACTTCTACGCCTATGCGCCCTTCAAAATGGAATACCCCATCAATCGCTTCGCGATGGAAGTGAAGCGGCAATTGGATGTTCTGGACCGCCGCCTTGCGGAGGTGCCCTATCTCGGCGGCGAGGACTACACCATCGCCGATATCGCCACCTTCCCCTGGTACGGCGGGTTGGTGAAGGGACGGCAATATGAAGCCGCAGAATTCCTGTCGGTGCATGAATATACCAACGTTCTGCGCTGGGCCGATCGCATCGAGGCCAGACCTGCCGTGAAACGGGGGTTGATGGTGAACCGCGTGAAAGGCGACCCGTCGAAGCAGCTCCGCGAACGGCATGATGCGGGCGACTTCGACACCAAGACCCAGGACAAGTTGGAGGGGGAACAGGCGTAACCCCTCCCCAAAGAAGGGGCTTTTCCCCAAAGATGGAGGCGTTCAAAAGATCCAGTGCTTCGGGCCCTGGATCTTTTTTTATGGTCCCCAGAGCACCGTCGCTGGTCGCTTGCGGGGGCTTTGTGAGCGAAGAGTGTTCGCATCGCTGTGAAATCAGTAAGGTGAAACCTGGGGCAAGAGAAGAGGGTCGAGGAAATTGTCTTTTACACTCAGGCAACTGCAGTATTTCGTGGCCGTTGCCGAACAGGGGACGGTGTCGGGGGCGTCTCGTGTCTTGTCCATCTCGCAATCGGCCATTACGGAAGCGGTGAAGGAGTTGGAGAGTGATTTGGGGGTGTCGTTGTTCGAGCGGCATTCGCGGGGATTGAACATCACCCAGCAAGGACATCAGTTCCTCCGCCATGCCACGAAGATCCTCTCGAATGTCGCCGAGGCCAAGCAGGTCTTCACCGATGCACCCGATCAGAAATTCGGGTCCTTGCAATTGGGTGTGACCTCGCTGGTTGCCGGCTATGTGTTGTCCGATATTCTGGCCCGATATCGCCGCGCCTTTCCCGGCGTGGAAGTAAAGACCTTGGAAGATGACGGCAATTACCTGGAGCATCTTCTTGTGGGGGGCGAACTCGATGTCGCCGTCATGTTGCTCAACAATCTCCGTGACCGGCAGGCCCTGCAATTTGAAACGCTGGAAACCTCGCCTTTCAGCCTGTGGCTTCCCTCCGGCCATGCCTTGACGGCCAAGGACTCCATCGAGATGGCCGATATCGCCGATCAACAGTTGATCATGTTGACGACCGATGAAATGGAGGAGGCGACCCGCAAGCTGCTCGCCGTCTTCGATGCCCGCCCAAAGGTCGCCTTCCGGACGCGCTCGGTGGAGGCCGTCCGGAGTTTGGTGGCGACCGGGGCTGGGCTCGCGCTGCTGCCCGACATGATCTATCGCCCCTGGTCGCTGGAAGGCGACCGGATTGAGACACGCGACGTGTCGGCCTCCCTTCCTGCGGTCAATGTGGGGCTGGTCTGGCGCAGGGGCTTGAGCCTGTCCTCGCCCGTGAAGGATTTCATCGTGCTTGCCCAGACACAAAGAAGCCCGAGATTGCGGTGATCTGGGAGTGAATTCGGAAATTCCGATAGGATCTTTCTGTTTAATGAAATTGCGAAATCTCCCTTGCCTCGTATCCTCTTCCCTATCCAGAAAAGCGGTTTGGAGTGTCATTGATCGGCGGGAGATTCCATCCGCGCCGGGACCATAAAAGGGAGACTATGCATATGAAATCCACGCATTTGTTGAATTTCCTATCCGCCTCGGCCCTGACCATCGGCATGGTGGCGCCCGCCTATGCTGCGGATATGCAGACCTCCATTGGTCCGGGGGAAGGAGAAGTCGATATCGTCGCTTGGGCCGGTTATATCGAGAACGGGGAAAGCGACCCAGCCTATGACTGGGTGACCGATTTCGAAAAACAAACCGGCTGCAAGGTCAACGTCAAGACCGCCGCCACATCCGACGAAATGGTTACCTTGATGAATCAGGGGGGCTTCGATCTGGTGACAGCATCGGGAGATGCGTCGCTTCGGTTGATTGCTGGTGGCAAGGTGCAGCCCATCAATGTCGATCTGATCCCGAGCTGGAAGGCCGTCGATGAGCGCCTGCAGAATGCGCCTTGGCATACCGTAGAGGGCGTCCATTACGGGACCCCCTATCAGTGGGGGCCGAATGTGCTGATGTACAATACCAAGGCTTTCGGCGGAAAGGCGCCGGACAGTTGGGATGTCGTCTTCAAGGAAATGACCCTGCCAGACGGCAAGTCCAACAAGGGGCGTGTCCAGGCCTATGATGGTCCGATCTACATCGCCGATGCGGCGCTCTACCTGAAAACGGCGAATCCCTCGCTGGGGATCACGGACCCCTATGAACTGACCGAGGACCAATACGCGGCGGCGCTTGAGCTGCTAAAGGGCCAGCGTGCGTTGGTCAGCCGCTATTGGCACGATGCGACCGTTCAGACCGACGACTTCAAGAACGAGGGAATGGTGGCCTCCGGCTCCTGGCCTTATCAAGTCAATCTGCTGGTGGCCGATGGACAACCGATCGCCTCGACCATTCCCAAGGAAGGGGCAACCGGTTGGGCCGATACGACCATGATGCATGCCGAGGCTGCCCACCCCAATTGTGCCTATCTGTGGATGGAACATTCCCTGGACCCGAAGGTGCAGGGGGATGTGGCCGCCTGGTTCGGGTCGGTTCCCACGGTTCCTGCGGCTTGTGAGGGCAATGCGCTTCTTGGTGACGGCGGATGTGCCACCAATGGCTTCGATAATTTTGACAAGATTTCCTTTTGGAAGACGCCCGTTTCCACATGCGAGGCCGGTACCTGTGTGCCCTATCGCCGTTGGGTGAACGACTACATCGCGGTCATGGGCGGATAAGCCAGACCGTACCGGACGACGCTGGGCTGCCGCCCAGACCCGCTTGGGGGCATATGCCCCCAAGCCCCCTATTTTTCTATGACTGGGAGGCCGGGGCAGAGCTTTGCTTCAGATCCTGCCTCGTGCCGTCCTCTCAGGAGACGTCGAATGACGACTGCCGTCACGTTCCGTGCCGTATCCCGTCACTTTGGCCCCGTTCGCGCCGTCGACGCCGTCGATCTGGACATTGCCGCAGGGGAGTTCTTCGCGATGCTCGGGCCGTCCGGTTCGGGGAAGACGACCTGCCTGCGTCTGATCGCCGGTTTCGAACAGCCGACCAGTGGTACAATCACCATTTTCAAGGAAGACACGACCGGGGTGCCGCCCTGGCGCCGCCATGTGAACACGGTCTTTCAGGATTATGCGCTCTTTCCCCATATGAGCATTCGCGACAATGTCGCCTACGGATTGATGGTCAAAGGCGTTGACGCCAAGACCCGGCACAAGGCCGCCGAGGAGGCCCTGGAGCTGGTCAAGCTTGGCGGCTATGGCGACCGCAAGACCGGCCAGATGTCCGGTGGCCAGCGCCAGCGTGTGGCCTTGGCCCGCGCGCTGGTCAACAAGCCAAGTGTCCTGTTGCTCGATGAACCCCTGGGTGCGCTGGATCTGAAATTGCGCGAAGCGATGCAGGAGGAATTGAAGAGCCTGCAAAGAAAGCTGGGGATCACCTTTGTTCTGGTCACCCATGATCAGGGCGAGGCCCTGTCCATGGCCGATCGGGTGGCGGTGTTTAACCAGGGCAAGATCGTCCAGGCGGGCACGCCGGAGGATATCTACCACAATCCGAAGACCCGCTTCGTCGCCGATTTCGTCGGCTCGGCCAATGTTCTGCCGCCGTCGCTCATGGAAAAACTGACCGGAACATCCGCCTGGGCGGGATTGAGGCCGGAACAGATCGGCTTGTCCGGTGGCGAGGGCCGGTTGGCGATCGACGGCACGGTGACGGACTCGAGTTTCCTCGGCGCCGTGCGCCGTGTCGCGGTCAACGCCGACGGCCAAATCATCCACGCCAATCTCCCCGCCAATGTGGTGGTGCCCGAGGCCGGTGCCCCTCTGACGCTCCATTTCGAGCGGTCCGCCCTGACACTCCTGGACGATGCCTCATGATCGCGCCACCGACGGCTGACAGCCTTCCGTCACGGATATCCGGCGTGTTGTGGCGGCGGCCTGCCCTGCTCATCCTGCTACTCTTGACGCCGCCGCTCCTGTGGTTGGGCATTGTGTACGTGGGATCGCTGGTCTCGCTGTTGCTGCAAAGCTTCTTTTCCGTCGATGACTTCACCGGTCAGGTCAAATACGACCTGACCCTGTCCACCTATGCCGAGCTGTTTCGGCCATCGAATTTCGATATTCTCCGGCGCACAGTTGTCATGGCGGCACTGGTAACCATCGCCTCGGCGATCCTCGCCTTTCCCATCGCCTATTACGCCGCCCGCTACGCCAAGGGGCGTTGGAAGGCGGTCTTCTATCTCGGCGTCATGTTGCCGCTGTGGTCGAGCTATCTCGTCAAGATCTATGCCTGGAAGATGATTCTCTCCAAGGAGGGCATCATCAGCTGGGTTGCCGCCAAGCTGCACCTGACCTTTCTGCTGGAGGGTTGGCTGTCCCTGCCGGAGGTGGGGGGCAATTCCCTTTCGGTCAGTTCGACAGGCACCTTCCTGGTCTTCGTCTATATCTGGTTGCCCTACATGATCCTGCCGGTTCAGGCCGCCTTGGAGCGGGTTCCGTCCAATCTTGTCGAGGCGTCCTATGATTTGGGCGCGGCGCCCGGGAAGACCTTCCGCCATGTGCTGCTGCCGATGGCTCTGCCGGGCGTCGCTGCGGGCTCGATCTTCACCTTCTCGCTGACCCTTGGCGATTACATCGTGCCGGGCATTATCGGGACGTCCCGCTTGTTCATCGGCCAAGTGGTCTATGTCCAACAGGGCACGGCCGGAAACATTCCGCTCGCTGCGGCCTTCTCGGTCGTGCCGGTTGTCATCATGGCCTTCTATCTGTGGCTCGCCAAGAAACAGGGGGCTTTCGATGCGCTCTAATCACGGGAAAGCACCGCTGGCGCTGAAGCTGGCGGCGGGCGGGGGGCTTCTGTTCCTGCATCTGCCGATCCTTTTGATCTTCGTCTACGCCTTCACGACGGAGGACAAGAGTTTCCAATGGCCGCCCCCGGGTCTGACCCTGCGCTGGATCTCGGCCACCTGGGAGCGACCCGACGTCTGGCGGGCGCTGGCGCTGTCGGTCAAGGTCGCTTCGGTCGCGACGCTGTTGGCGATGACCCTGGGGACACTCTGCGCGGCGGCCCTGTCCCGGGCCCGCTTCTTTGGCAAGGAAGGCATCACCCTTCTGGTGATCCTGCCGATTGCCCTGCCGGGGATCGTTACCGGCATCGCCTTGCGGTCGGCCTTTGGTCTTGCGGATATGTCCTTTTCGTTCTGGACGATCGTGCTTGGCCACGCCACGTTTTGCATTGTGGTGGTTTACAACAACGCGGTGGCGCGCTTCCGGCGGCTGTCCACCTCCCTGGTGGAGGCCTCCTATGACCTTGGCGCCAATGGCTTCCAGACATTTCGCTACATCATTTTGCCAAATATTGGGACCGCGCTGCTTGCGGGGGGAATGCTCGCCTTTGCGCTGTCCTTTGACGAGGTGATCGTCACGACCTTCACCGCAGGTCAGCAACAGACATTGCCGATTTGGATGCTGGAGGAGCTCATCCGCCCCCATGAACGCCCGGTGACCAATGTGGTGGCCATGGCGGTGGTGCTCGTGACCTTCCTGCCCATCCTGTTGGCCTACTATATGACGCGTGACGGCGAAGAAACCGCCGGAGCCGGGAAGTAAACGGACAGAAAGGACTTTATGCATGGATACCGAAATGCTCATCGGCTCGGCCTTCGTCAAGGGAGAGGAGCAGGAGGAAACGATCCTGAACCCGAGAACCGCTGAAACCATTCTTGATCTGCCGGAGGCGTCACCCGCCCAGATCGACGCGGCGATTGGCTCGGCCAAGGCCGCCTTCTCGGGCTGGTCGAGGACGACCCCGGCGGACCGGTCCGGCTATCTCCTGAAGATCGCCGACGCCATCGAAGCCGAGGCAGAGGGCTTTGCGGCGCTGGAGGCCTTGAATTGCGGAAAGCCCTATACCGCCGTTCTGAACGACGAAATCCCCGCAATTGTCGATTGCTACCGCTTTTTCGCGGGCGCGGTGCGCACCATGCCAGGGGCGCTGGCTGGGGAGTACCTCCCTGGCTTGACCTCGATGATCCGCCGGGATCCGGTGGGGGTGATCGGGTCCATCGCGCCGTGGAACTATCCGCTGATGATGATGGCCTGGAAACTTGCGCCCGCCCTTGCAGGTGGAAATACAGTGGTGTTCAAGCCATCGGAACAGACGCCGCTGACCGCGCTGAAAATGGCCAAGCTGCTGGCCGCCATCCTCCCGGAAGGCGTGGTCAATATCATTCTCGGTCGGGGTGAAAGCGTGGGCAATGCCCTGATCAACCATCCGTCCATCAATATGGTGTCCATCACTGGAGATATCGCCACCGGTAAGAAGGTGCTCCAGGCTGCCGCCAAATCGGTCAAGCGCACCCATCTGGAACTGGGCGGCAAGGCTCCGGTGGTCATTTATGGGGATGCGGATCTGGAGGCGGCGGTCGCCGGGATCCGAGCCTTCGGGTACTACAACGCGGGGCAGGATTGCACGGCGGCTTGCCGGATTTACGCCCATAAGTCCGTGTACGACAAGTTCGTCGCGGACCTGTCGTCGGCGGTGTCCACCATCCACTACGATGACGCCGACGACAGCAAAAATGAGATCGGTCCCCTGATTTCCGCACGCCAGCGCGACCGGGTCGCCAGCTTTGTGCAACGGGCCGCCGAGGTCTCGCATATGGAAGTGACGACCGGAGGTGCTCTGCCGGACGGCCCGGGCTTCTATTACAAGCCAACGGTGATTGCCGGAGCCTTGCAGACGGACGAAGTTGTGCGGCGCGAAATCTTTGGCCCGGTCGTCTCGGTCACGGCCTTTGGCGACGACGACGATGTGATCGATTGGGCGAACGATTCGGATTACGGCCTCGCGTCTTCGGTGTGGACGAAGGACATTTCCAAGGCGATGGCCGCCTCGGCGCGGCTGCGTTACGGCTGCACCTGGATCAATACGCATTTTATGCTGTGCAACGAAATGCCGCACGGCGGCTTGAAGCAGTCCGGCTACGGCAAGGATATGTCGCAATACGCCCTGGAGGACTATACGGTCGTGCGGCACGTCATGATTAATCACGCGTAGGGCGGAGTGTTGTCTGACGCCCGATGGAGCACGGTACACGACAGGGGATGATTTCCCGTCACGGGGCTTTGCCCCGTTCCCCCCCCCTCTTTGGCGAGTCTGGGGCCGAAAGGCCCCAGACTCCGGGCTAAGAAAAATGGGGGTTTGGGGGCATTTGCCCCCAAATGGGCTTGGGCAAGCGCCCAAAAAATATAGGACACTGTCGTGCACGGTGCTGATGGCGACCGAAATGCATGGGGGAAGCCCCATGCATTTTGTCGGTCTATGTTGCGGTCAGCGGTTTGCGCTGGGGACGAACAGGGCTGAGCTGGAGACGCCAAAGCCCTTCCACCTAGAAAAGGGGGGCGTTGTCTCAAAGCTATGTTTCTAAAGCTGGAAAATTGGAGCGGGTGAGGGGAATCGAACCCCCGTATTCAGCTTGGGAAGCTGATGTTCTACCATTGAACTACACCCGCCTAGGCGCGTCAGAGCGCGTCCGGTCCATCCATATAGTCGAGCCTCGGGCGTTTGGCAAGCGGTCGATGTGATGCTTTCTTCAACCCATGCCTCCGCCCATTCTGGACAGGACCGACGCCAGATGGTATCGCGGGAGCCCCCATGGGGGAATGGACGGGTGGAGAGCGGATTCTCCCCGTCGTCATGGACCCTTTCGATCCAAGGATAAAGACAGTGGCCGCCCTGCAGCCGGTTCGAGGAACCCACGACTATCTGCCCGATGACTCCCGCGCCCACCGGGCGGTGGAGGACACCGCACGGGAGGTCGCCGAACGCTTCGGCTTTGGCGAGATCATCACCCCCATCTTCGAGTTCACCGATGTGTTCGCCCGCACCCTGGGCGATACCTCCGATATCGTGACCAAGGAGATGTACACCTTCGAGGACCGCTCCGGTGATCGCCTGACCCTGCGTCCGGAGAATACCGCAGGCGTAGCCCGGGCCTTTATCTCCGGCGGTTTGGCCCAGAGTGTCCCCGTCAAGCTGTTCTACCGCGGCCCCATGTTCCGCCACGAACGCCCCCAGAAGGGACGCCTGCGCCAGTTCCATCAGGTTGGCGTCGAACTGCTCGGTGTGGAAGGGCCCCTGGGGGATGTCGATGTGATCTCCCTGGGCTATCAGCTTTTGGACGCTTTGGGGTTGACCGGGCGCTCCATCCTGCATCTGAACAGTTTGGGGGACCCGGAAAGCCGTCAGGTCTACCGGGAGGCCCTGGTCGCCTATCTGTCCGGCCATAAGGACAAGCTCTCCGAAGACAGCCTGACCCGCATGGACCGCAACCCCTTGCGTATCCTCGATTCCAAGGATGAGGGCGACCGGGAGGTGGTTGCGGGCGCTCCCCTGCTCTCCGATCACCTGAATGCCACCAGTCGGGATTTCATGGAGCGGGTAACCGGCGGCTTGACGGATCTGGGTATCGCCTTCGAATACGATCCCAAGCTCGTGCGCGGGCTGGACTACTATTGCCATACCGCCTTTGAGTTCGTGACCACCGATCTGGGCAGCCAGGGAACAATCCTGGCCGGTGGCCGCTATGATGGGCTGGTCAAGCAGATGGGGGGGCCACCCACGCCGGGTATCGGGTGGGCCGCAGGCGTGGAACGTCTGGCCATGCTGCGGGGTGAGGACGCCGTGACCGCGCCGCGTGCCATTGCCATGATCCCCACCGGGGCCGATGTGGAAAGCGAGGCCCTCAAGCTTGCTGACCGTCTGCGCCGGGCCGGGTTCACCCTGGACCTGGGCTATTCCGGGAACATGGGCAAGCGCATGAAGCGGGCCAACAAGATCAATGCCCGGGCGGCCATCATCGTCGGAAGTGACGAACTGGCCCAAGGCACCGTGGCCGTCCGTGACCTGGATAGCGGGGATCAGGAAACCGTCGCCCTGTCGGCGCTGGAGGCGGTCCTGGTTCGCTTCCGTTAGGGGTCCCTCCCCATGGACGAGGGATCAATGGAAACGGATCGCGCAGGCCTGGAGGGATACGCCTTGGTGGAGGTCAACCACCGGTGCACCCCCATGGGTCTGCGCGACCGTCTCGCCCTCGACGATCCCGGTACGGCTGCCCTGCTCGCCCTGCTGAAGGAGCGGGGAGTGCCCGAGGCTGTGGTTCTGGCCACCTGTGATCGGGTGCAGATCTGCGCCCATGGCGCTGTCGCCGCCCCCCTTGCCCGGATCCTGCTGGATACGCTCCTGGATTGGGGGGGGCTGGCTCCCGGATCTCTGGAAGGAGTCCATCTGACGCTTCTGGGGGCAGCGGTCCCCGCCCATGTCTTTCGGGTTGCGGCCTCCCTGGACAGTCAGGTGATCGGCGAACCCCATGTTTTGGGGCAAGTGAAGGCCGCCCACCGTCTGGCCCGGGATGCAGGCATGGTCAAAGACGACCTCGAAGCCCTGCTGGCGGCGGCCTATGGCGCGGCCAAGACCGCCCGGGCGGAAACGGCGATCGCAGAGGGGGCGGTCAGTATTGCCTCGGCGGCGACGCGGGTTGCCCGGGACCTGCATGGCGACCTGTCCGGCGTGACCCTCCTGTTCCTGGGAACCCAGGACATGGGGGAGTTGGTGGTCGAGCAATTGCGTGCCGCTGGGGTGGGGCATGTGATCGTCTGCGCCCCCCGTCGTCCCCGGGCCGAGGCCGTTGCCGCGCGGATGGGGGTTTCCGTGGCCGACCACGGGGATTTGATGAATTTATTGGTGAGCGCGGATATCGTGGTTGTCGGGCTGGGCGGAGGGGCCGTGGCCTTGGGAGAGGAGGCCATGCGTGCCGCCCTGAAGCGCCGTCGAAACGCGCCGGTGTTGGTGGTCGATACGGGCATCCCGTCCAATGTCGACCCCGGCGTGCAGCGGCTGGACGCAGCCTTTCTCTACGACCTGACCGATCTGGAGGCTGTGGCCGAGAAGGGGCGGGCGAGCCGGGACACCGCAGCCCATGCGGCGGAAGCTCTGGTGGCCCGGGCCGTGGAGGCCTTCGTCAAGGACCGGGGGGGGCGGGTGGCGGGGCCAGCGATCGCCGCCTTGCATGCCCTGTTCGAGGCCAATCGGGCTCGAGCCTTGGCCGAGGCGCCAAATGATGCGGAGAAGGCCACCCGTTTGCTGGTGGGGCGGCTGTTGCATGGTCCCTCCAAGGCCCTGCGGGCCATCGCTGCGGAAGGCGGCGACCCGACGGGGGCGGAGGCCTTGATCAGACGACTGTTTACACTGCCCCCTGACGACGGATCGCCAGGGGTGGGAGAGGATAAGGAAGAAGACAGACCATGAGTTTAGAAGAAAATCTCTCCCGGGTGGTGGCCCGGTACGACGAATTGCGGTCGTTGTTGTCCTCCAGCACTGGAGGCGGCGAGGATTTCGTGCGCATGTCCAAGGAATTGTCGGATCTGACTCCCATTGTCGAGGCCATTGATGCGCTCAACGATGCGAAGGCCGAGTTGGAAGACAGCAAAGCCCTGCTCAGTGATCCGGACATGAAGGACTTGGCGCGCGAAGAAATCGATCGTCTGGAAGACCTGGTCCCCACATTGGAACACCAGGTGAAAGTCCTTTTATTGCCCAAGGACGAGGCCGATGACCGGGGTGTGATCCTGGAAGTCCGGGCCGGGACCGGCGGCGACGAAGCGGCCCTGTTCGCTGCGGAGCTGTTGCGCATGTATGAACGCCATGCCCAGGACCATGGCTGGCGGTTCGAGGTTATGGATGTCAACGAAACCGACATCGGCGGTTTGAAGGAAGCCAGTGCCAGCATTTCCGGCAAGGGAGTCTTTGCCAAGCTCAAGTTCGAATCCGGCGTCCACCGGGTCCAGCGGGTGCCGGTGACGGAGGGGGGAGGACGCATCCACACCTCGGCGGCCACCGTGGCCGTCCTGCCCGAGGCGGAGGAGGTCGACGTGACCATCGACGAAAAGGATCTGCGTATCGATACCTATCGCTCCCAAGGCGCGGGCGGGCAGCATGTGAACACCACCGACAGCGCCGTGCGCATTACCCACGTGCCGACCGGGGTCGTGACCCAATGTCAGGAAGAAAAGTCCCAGCATAAGAACAAGGCCAAGGCCATGAAGATGCTGATGGCCAAGTTGTACGACACCGCACGGCAAAATGCCGACGACGAGCGGGCCGCAGCGCGGAAAAGTCAGGTGGGGTCCGGCGACCGGTCCGAGCGCATCCGCACCTATAATTTCCCCCAAGGCCGGGTGACCGATCACCGTATCGGCTTGACCCTGCATCGCCTGCCGGAGGTCATGGCCGGGACAGCGCTGGACGAGGTCATCGATCCGCTGATCGCGGAGGATCAGGCCGCCCGTCTGGCGGAACTCGGCAGGTGACAGAGATCCTGGGGGAGGGGGCTGCGATCCGTTTCGGGGAGTGGCTGACGCAGGCGGCCGCACGGTTGTTGGCTGCGGACGTGGAGGACTCCCGGCGGGATGCCCGACTGCTGGCCGCCCATGCTTTGGGCGTCTCGGCGGGATCCTTGCTCACCGCCGGGGATCGCATTCTGACGGTGGACGAGCAGGCGGTGCTGGAGCGGCTCATCGCCCGGCGGGCGGGGCGGGAGCCCGTCTCGCGCATCCTCGGGCGCCGGGGGTTCTGGTCGCTGGATTTGGCTTTGGGACCCGATACCCTGGACCCCCGGCCTGATACGGAAGTTCTGGTGGAGCTGGCCCTGGATGCCTTGCCCGAGCGGGGAGCTCCTGGGCGAATTCTCGACCTGGGAACCGGAACGGGGTGCATTCTGTTGGCTCTGTTGACGGAAAGACCGAATGCGACGGGGATTGGGGTGGATATTGCTGCGGGTGCCGTGGCCGTCGCTCGGGACAATGCGCGGTCCATTGGGCTGGAGGATCGGGCGGTGTTCGTCGAGGGCAATTGGACCGATGGCCTTGAGGGAGTGTTTGACTTGGTGGTGTCCAATCCGCCCTATATTCCCCATGGGGACATGGCGGGGCTGGAGCGGGAGGTGATTGCCTTTGATCCCCACAGGGCCTTGGATGGGGGCACCGATGGCCTCGACCCCTATCGGATCCTGGTTGGGACGGTGCCTCGGCTGCTTCGACCGGGGGGGTGCATTGCGGTGGAGTTTGGTATGGGGCAGGGGGGAGCTGTCGCGGAAATTTTCGATGGGGGGGGCTTTGAATGGCTCGAAACACGGCGAGATCTGTCCGATTTGGAGCGCTGTTCCTTGTACAGATGGGGAAGATTGTGAAAAACCCGCTGACAGGATGGGGGTTCAGTGAAAAAAGGTCTGGAAAAAAGACCAAGGGACGAATAGGGTTCTAACGAACGCGAAGGAAATCCTCGTATCTCCTCAAGGGGAAGAGGGCCTCGTCGGGATCCCCAGGAAAAGCCGTGCAGACCTTCTCTCAACGGGAAGGCCCCGTCGGGTTGGGCCGAGGGGAGTGTCGAGCCGGAGGAAAACGGGGTATCGGGCATGAATTGGGAACGGCGTGGCCGGTTCCCGATAAAAATACCGGATCGGTGGGGGCCGCCGGACTCGCGACAGACGGATGGAATTGGGTGGGAGATCCTGGGTGGGGCTCCGAAAGCCGTTTGGCGCGCTGGTTGAGATAACGGGAACGATCAGATTCGAAGGCAACCGAATCGCAGTGGTTGTCGTGATGGGCTTGGTCCCATGATCGGCGACCTGCCCTTTTGTTCAGGGGGACACCTTTGGACAGGGAATACGATGCGGATTTCAATAACGCTCCTCTTTCGGGGGAGACGCCTTCGCGGATCTTGCGGAGGGAAATGGAACGGAGCCGTGCAGTGATTGCCGGACTCGTTCGACTTGACTGCAACCGGATGGTCTTCCGGTTTGGTTTTGGGTCTATGTCCGTGGAAACACGGGATTTGGGTCCGACACGCGCCACCTGGATGGCGTCGGGACTGGTGGTCCGCTGGTTTGGCGGATACCCCGTTCCAAACGTCCGATCGCCGGTTTAGGACAAAAGGGGGGAAATCCCCTTCCGATTACGGCGCGAACCACTGTTTATCCTATCGTCACCATAGAGATTTGACGGCACCATGAAAAATGCGAACAACAGAGGTCGTCCCCGCGGCCGCAGCAATAGCAATATGAACGGTAAACGCCCGCCCAATCGGAACCAGGTTTTCGATAGCAATGGTCCGGGAATTCGGGTGCGTGGGAACGCCCAGCAATTGGTCGAAAAATATCTGGCGATGGCCCGGGACGCATCCTCCCAGGGGGATCGGGTGCTGACGGAGAATTGCTACCAGCATGCAGACCATTATCAGCGTGTTCTCAATGCCCTGACCGGACGCTATATCAAGCCTGATGATCAGCAGCAATCCTCGCCCAATATGGATGACGATGAGTTTGGTGACGACGAGGATGGGGGCGAGTCCTACATCGATCCCAATGGCGAACAGCCTCGCGAGCAGCGGGAGTACCGTGAACAACGGGAACCTCGGGAGCAGCGCGAGCCCCGCGAGCCTCGAGGTCGGGGGGGCCGCCGGAGCCGTCAGGATCGGTCCGACCGTCCGGAACGGACAGAACGTCAGGACCGCCCGGAACGGACAGAGCGCCAGGACCGTCCGGAACGGTCAGAACGTCAGGACCGTCCGGAACGGTCAGAGCGCCAGGATCGTCCGGAACGGTCAGAGCGCCAGGATCGTCCGGAACGGTCAGAGCGCCAGGATCGTCCGGAGCGGTCAGAGCGTCAGGACCGTCCGGAACGGACAGAGCGTGAAGACCGAGCGGCAGCCCCCGCAGCCGAGGGCAAGAGCGATGTCGAAGAGCGGCCCGTAACCCCGGTGGAGGCTCAAGGGGAGACACCCGTTGCGTCGACGCCCCCGGAAGCCCCTGTTGCTGCGCCCCCGGAGGCTCCTAAGGAGGCTCCGGCTTCTTCGGATACGACGGAACAGTCGTCGGTAGGGGCCGCGGACGCGGCAGAGAAGCCCGTTCGGCCCCGCCGTCGCCGTCGGACGGCTGCGGAAATGGCCGAAGCCCGGGCTGCCAAGGAAGCCGCCAAGAAAGAGAGTGGGTCTGAGGAAAAAGCGGAGAACCAGAACGTTCCCGCCTAAAGTGTTCCGAGATCAAGTTGGGCCAAGACGTGCCGAACTTGATCTCGAAGGTCCTCTAAGAGTCCGACGGTGACGACGACGGTATTGAAACAATGAGAGTTGTTTCTGGTTGGTCTCTAAAGACATCAAGGCTGCGCCCCGGTTTGGGGCGCGGCCTTTTTTCATGTCTGTTTGGAGTGTAGCGACGGTTTTAGAGTGAAATGGGGCCAGCTTGTTCCAAGCTGATCCCATTTCACTCTAGGCTTGCACGGCGTCCGGCGGCGATCAGCCCGTAAATACAGGCCGCGACCACCAGGAAGGCGCCGACTTGCTGGGGAGTGACCGACTCGTCGAGGAAGAACGCGGACAGCACTATGGTCAAGGCGGGCCAGGGGGTGGTGATGGAACTGGCCATGGAAACGGCAATGAAGCGCATGGCGTGGAACCAGACAATCAGTTCCACGGTATAGACGAACCCTAAGGCCAAAGCGAAAGTTTGCCCAGACAGGTCTCCCAGGCTGTGCAGAAGGTTCCCCGGTGCGAGGATCGCGGCCAGTATTCCCAGGAATAGGGTGGAGAGGAGAACCCGGATAAAGGTCACTTGAACCGGCGTAATGGGGGTGTTGCCCAGTTCCTCGCGGATGATAACGTGGGCGATACTCCAAAGGAACGGGACCGCGAGGGCCACCAGGAACCAGGGGGAAAGCCCCTCAATCCGGAAGGTTCCATCCGTTCCCAGGAAGATCAGGGCCGCAATCAGACCCACCGTGAAGAGCAGTTCCAAAGGGGTCTTGCGGCGCTTCAGGAACAGGCTTTCCCACAGGATAGCGAACAGGGGATAGGCCTGAATGGCAATGGCTCCACTGACCGCCCCGGCCTTTTCCACGCCCAGGACATAAAGGTAGGTGGACAATCCGAACAGAACGCCGGTGATCAAAGTCACCAGGATGGTCCGGGTGCGTTCCCGGGGCGGGAAGGTTGCGCCGAAGATCCCTTTTCTCCCGGAAGCCGCCTCGTGAAGGAACAGGGGCAGGGCAAAGACCACCTGCCAGCAGGACAGGAAAAAGGCGAAGGTCAACGCGTCGATTCCCGACGGTCGCCCGTTCGACAAAATGGGCATGATCCCCAGAATGCAAAGACAAATGAAGGCCAGGGCGATGCCTCGTCCGGACTGTGTGTGAGTCATGGCAAAAATCCGTGGTCAATTGCAGTGATTGGTAGGATGATTGCTCTCTGAAATAACGGTATCAATGGATACATTGCACTGATGGCAATATGGACCCCAAGCTTGACGGGACGGCGCGGTCCCAAGTATCGGCAAATTCTGGACGCTTTGACCGAGGAGATCGAGGCGGGCACCCTGGTGCCGGGCATGCGCCTGCCCCCCCATCGGGATTTGGCCTACGCTTTGGGGGTTTCGGCCAATACCACCAGTCGGGCCTATGCCGAGGGGGTGGCCCGGGCGCTTCTGCGCGGGGAGGTGGGCCGGGGAACCTATGTGCGGGAACTGCCCGGTCCGGCGCCCCACGAGGGCCCCATGGATTTATGCCGCCCTCCGGCGGAGGGGCCGATTGATCTCTCCCGCAATTTGCCTGCGCCTGGGGACGGCGCGATGTATCTGGCCCAAACCTTGGCCGAGTTGAGTCGGGGCGCGGACCTGCGGGGTCTTCTGGATTACCAGACGGAGGCGGGCCAACCGGGGCAGGTGGTTGCTCTGGTCCGCTGGTTGGAAGGGCTGGGGGTTCCATCCCTGAGGGACGAGGTGGTGATCACCATCGGCGCCCAGCACGGGATCCTTGCAACCCTGATGGCGGTGACCCAACCCGGGGACCTGTTGGCGACGGAGGCTCTGACCTATGCCCCCCTGCGGGCGATGGCTCGGCGGTTGGGGCTGCGGACCAGGGCGGTCGCGATGGATGGGAAAGGGCTGAGTCCGCAGGCCCTGGATGCGCTTTGCCGGGAGGCATCGGTGCGCGCCCTTTACCTGACGCCGACCTTTCAAACCCCCACGGGGGTGACACTGGAGGCGGATCGGCGGGCGGAGCTGGTAGCCATCGCTCGACGCCACGACCTGTTGGTGATCGAGGATGATGTCTTCGGTTCCCTCGCTCCGGTCCGCCCGCCCGCATTGGCCACCCTGGCTCCGGAGCGGACGATTTATCTGACGAGCCTGTCCAAATGCCTGGGGCCGGGGTTGCGGGTGGGCATGGCCAAGGCTCCCAAGGCCTTGGCCGAGTGCATCCGGGGGTCGGTGACCCTGTCCTGCTGGATGCCGCCGCCGCTGATGGCTGAGGTCGCCGCCTGCTGGATCCGCGAGGGCAGCGCGACGCGGATGGCCGAGGCACGGCAGGTCGGCACGGCTCGCCGCCGGACCCTCGCCCGGGAGGTGCTGGGGGGCCTCGATGCCGGGGTGGGCGATTATGCGCCCCATGTCTGGCTGGTGGCGCCGGAAGGGTGGACAGCGGATTCTCTGAGAGCCGAGGCGGCGCGGCGCGGTGTCTGGATTACGGAGGGGGCGGCTTTTGCAACAGATCCGGCGACCTGTCCGGAAGCCGTCCGGATCTGTCTGGGGCATGAGGCCGATGAGGGCCGTTTGCGGCGGGGATTGGCCTGTCTTCGGGATATCTTGAGCGGGCCGAGGGGGGGATCTTCTCTCATTCTATAGGCCTAAAAATCCCGTTGCGCGGCGCCTGGACCAAGCCCATATGAAGAAAAGACCGTAAGCCTGGAAGGGCCAACGGAGGTCGCTCATCGGGAGGGCCTCCTGTTCGGGTGGGTCACGGACCGGGAGAACCGGTGCCTAGATCAAATGGTTAGAGCATCGCGTGGACCGGAAAACCGGTTCCCACTTTTCCGCTTGATGTTCTAGCATTGATGTCCGTGAACCGCTCCAACCGCCCTGTCCACAGAAAGGGTGAGGATTAGGACATGGATTTTGAAAAACTGACGGACCGCTCCAAGGGGTTCCTTCAGGCCGCGCAGACCATTGCCCTGCGCGAAACGCACCAGCAGGTGACGCCTGAACATCTGCTGAAAGCTTTGCTCGACGACAAGGAAGGGCTGGCCGCCAATCTTATTCAATCGGCGGGGGGCGATGCCGTCCGCGCGTTGGATGCCGTGACTGCGGAGATCGATAAGCTCCCCAAGGTCCAGGGTGCCAGCCAGATGTACGTGTCCCAGCAGCTCGCCCGGGTGATTGATCAATCCATTGCCATGGCCGAAAAGGCCGGGGACAGTTTCGTCACCGCCGAACGTCTGTTGGTGGCTCTTGCCCTGTCTGACGGGCCGAGCAAGCGCATCCTGGCCGACGCCGGAGTGACGCCCCAGGCGCTCAACCGCGCCGTGGAAGCCTTGCGCCAGGGCCGCACCGCCGATAGCGCCGGGGCCGAGGGGCAATATGATGCGCTCAAGAAATACGCCCGCGACCTGACAGCCGTGGCTCGGGAGGGCAAGCTTGATCCGGTGATTGGCCGGGACGAGGAGATCCGCCGCACGGTCCAGGTCCTCAGCCGCCGGACCAAGAACAATCCGGTGCTGATCGGCGAGCCCGGCGTGGGCAAGACCGCCATTATCGAGGGCTTGGCCCTGCGCATCGTCAACGGTGATGTGCCCGAGGGGTTGAAGGACAAACGGCTGATGGCCCTCGACCTGGGCGCCATGGTCGCGGGCGCCAAGTTCCGTGGCGAATTCGAGGAGCGGCTGAAGGCCGTTCTGACGGAAGTCTCTGCGGCTGCGGGCGAGATCATCCTGTTCATCGACGAAATGCACACTCTGGTGGGTGCGGGCGCGGCAGAGGGCGCCATGGATGCGTCCAACCTGCTGAAACCGGCCCTGGCCCGAGGCGAGCTGCATTGCGTCGGTGCAACCACGCTTAACGAATACCGCAAGCATGTGGAGAAGGATGCGGCCCTGGCCCGACGGTTCCAGTCGGTCTTCGTCTCTGAACCCACGGTGGCCGATACGATCTCCATTCTGCGGGGCATCAAGGAGAAATACGAGCTGCACCACGGCGTGCGCATCGCCGACACCGCTCTGGTGGCGGCGGCGACCCTGTCCAACCGCTATATCACCGACCGATTCCTGCCCGACAAGGCCATTGATCTGATGGACGAGGCGGCGTCGCGCCTGCGCATGCAGGTCGACAGCAAGCCGGAGGAACTGGATGAACTGGACCGCCGGGTGATCCAGCTCAAGATTGAGCAGGGGGCTTTGCGTAAAGAATTCGATGCCGCCTCCAAGGCCCGTTTGGGCGAGCTGGAAAAGGAGTTGGCCGATCTGGAGGTCAAGGCCGGTGCCCTGTCCGAGGAATGGCGGCGGGAGAAGGAAGGGCTCGCCGGAGCGACCAAGATCAAGGAACAGCTTGATCAGGCCCGGAACGAACTGGATATGGCCAAGCGTCAGAGCAATTGGGCTCAGGCGGGGGAGTTGGAATATGGTGTCATCCCCGATCTGGTGAAGGCCCTGGAGCAGGCGGAGAACGCCGAGAGCCAAGGGCGTCTTGTCAACGAAGTGGTGGACGACGCGGCCATTGCCTCCGTCGTTTCCCGTTGGACCGGCATCCCCATGGATAAGATGCTTACCGGCGAAAAGGACAAGTTGCTAAGGATGGAGGAGGCTCTGGCCAAGCGGGTTGTTGGCCAGAAGGAGGCCTTGGTTGCCGTATCCAACGCCGTGCGCCGGGCGCGTGCGGGGTTGGGTGATCCCAACCGCCCCATGGGCTCCTTCCTCTTCCTCGGTCCCACGGGGGTGGGCAAGACGGAGTTGACCAAGGCGCTGGCGAGCTTCCTGTTCGACGATGAACAGGCCCTGTTGCGCATCGATATGTCCGAGTACATGGAGAAGCATGCGGTCTCCCGCCTGATCGGTGCTCCTCCGGGTTACGTGGGCTATGACGAAGGCGGTTCCCTGACCGAAGCCGTGCGCCGTCGACCCTATCAGGTGGTTCTGTTTGACGAGGTGGAGAAGGCCCATCCCGATGTGTTCAATGTCCTTCTGCAGGTGCTCGACGACGGGCGGTTGACGGACGGTCAGGGACGGACGGTGGACTTCCGCAATACCTTGATCGTGCTGACCTCCAACCTGGGGGCGGATATCCTTGCCGGGCAGGCGGAGGGAGAGGATTCTGGCGCGGTGCGCGGCGAGGTCATGGAATATGTCCGCGCCGCCTTCCGGCCCGAGTTCCTTAATCGTTTGGACGAGGTGCTGTTGTTCCATCGCCTGTTCCGCGAGAACATGGCCGGGATCGTCGACATCCAGATTGCCCGTCTGGTGGACCGCCTGAAGGACCGAAAGGTGGGGTTGGAACTGGACGCGGGCGCCCGGGAGTGGCTGGCGCAGCGTGGTTACGACCCGGTCTATGGCGCGCGTCCCCTGAAGCGAGTCGTCCAGCGGGCCTTGGAAAATCCCCTGGCCGTGATGGTGCTGGAGGGCAAGATCGTGGATGGCGACACCGTTCGGGTGTCCTCGGGCGAAGGGGGGTTGGTGGTCAACGGCCAGGCCCTCTCCTTTGACGAGGCCGCATGACCGAGACCATCGAATATGAGGGGCTGGCGCCATTGCCAGCCCTTCTCTCCAACGACGCTGTGGCTGCGGCGGTGGATGCGGCGGCAGTCCGGTATCTGGAGGCGCGGCGGGCGCGGATCCATGCGTTCACCGAACGGACCTATTCCTTTGGAGCGTCCCTGAAGCTACACCGCAAAGCCTTTGGCTGGGACATCGCCCGGGCACCGGCCAATATGGCGCTGGCCCTGCCCCAGGTTCTGGTCAGTGGGACCGGTTGGGGCCTGGGCAAGTTAGGGCGCCGTTGGGCTCCGGCGGCCCGGGCCGGGGAGAAGCTGGAGCGCACAACCCTGATGCTCTCGACGGAGGTCGGGCGGGAACTGACCTTTCGGTTGTTCGATGAGTTTTTGGAAATGCCCATGGAGGATAGCAGGGGCCGCCGGGTGACGAAGGACGCCTTGGCCACGGAAATCCTGGCCGACCCCCGCATCCAGGCGCTAACCGAGGCCGTGGCCCGGGAGGTGGCGGCCCGTCGGGACGATCCCGTCTTCCGCGCCAAGCTGGAAAGCAATCTGGCGGCCTATGTGGGGGGGCGGACTGCGGCTGCGGAGCTGGTCAATGCCTTCGTCTGCGCTGGCACGGGGGTGGCGCTGGCTCAAAACCTGACGCCGGGCACCTGGGGGCTGTCTACCCTGTTGGCCGGTATGGTGGCCCAGCATTTCGCCGTAGCGGGCTTTCCCCTGGGTGCGACCCTGGGCTCGGTTTGGTACGGCATGTTTCCGGCGGCGGCGTCCAGCGCGGTGATGGGGGCGACCT
Source organism: Rhodospirillum sp. A1_3_36 (assembly GCF_047263945.1). Classification (NCBI taxonomy): domain Bacteria; kingdom Pseudomonadati; phylum Pseudomonadota; class Alphaproteobacteria; order Rhodospirillales; family Rhodospirillaceae; genus Rhodospirillum; species Rhodospirillum sp. A1_3_36. The sequence goes on from NZ_JBLAVB010000008.1 coordinate 213,982, forward strand.
TCGCTGCGGTGGCGGGCGCGGTTTCTGTGGTTGGGGCCTTCGCGGGTGTGGTGGCCGATCCGATTCAGAAGCGCTTGGGGATCCACCAGCGGCGCCTCGGCAAGCTGGTGGATAGTCTGGAGGGGGACCTTAGAGGCACCGAAGGCAAACCCCTGGTCCTACGAGACCATTATTTGGCGCGGGTTTTTGATCTCATGGACCTGCTGACCACGGCCCATCGCATGGCCACAGCGGGATAGGGGGACCCTCCCATAATAGGTGCCGTCACGCGTTGCGGCATTGTGTCTTCGGACAGAAAGGCGGCGATGGTGGTCTCGCCCAGGCCTTCCAGGCGAAAACCATTGTTCGCCAGAGTATTCCGAGATCAAATTGGGTCACGTTGCGGCCATAGTATACGACAGTGTCTCGTTTTTTTTGGGCGATTGCCCAAGCCCATTTTGGGGCCAATGCCCCCAACCTCTCCTCCCTTTTTTATGGCCTGGGATCTGGGGCCTTTCGGCCCCAGTGGGGGAGGGGCAAAGCCCCGTAATGGGGAAACACATCCTGTCCTGTATCGTACTTTGCGGCCCAACGCTGCCACGTTGGACATGAAGGATGTCATGGCGGTGGTGCGCTTGTCGTGGAAACATTTTGACTGAAATTTCTCGTTGATGGTGTGTATTTCTGTTTCATTCAATACCGCTTCCCCTGCTAGTCTACCCAACTGCGGACCAGAAAGTGTCAGCGTGTGGGGGATCGGATATGAGATCCAAAACGGAAGGTTTGAACGCACTTCTTAGGAACTTTCCCTTGTTCGAGAGCCTGTCGGACGAGGCGATTGAGGAAATTCTGTTAAAGGCAGATAGGGTCTCCTTCGCCCAAGGAGAGGTCATCGTTTGGACTGGCGAACCGAGCGAACACCTGTTTGTCGTTGTCAGCGGCATCGTGGCCATCACTGCAGAACGACCCTGGACACCCGAAGCAACGGCTTGGGCCTTCTTCAAACCGGGCGAATGCTTGGGCGAGGTTGGCGTGATCCAGGGCGTGACCCGGACCGCCACGGCTTCGGCGGTTATTGATGTGGAGACTCTGCGCATTGGCCGGAAGGATTTCCTGGAGCTGATGCACTGTCACGCGAACCTGGGCTTTAACATGTCCCGCATGATCGCCCAGCGACTTGCCCAGAACGCCGCCCGGTTCAAGGGCATGCAACGGCGCTCTCGGTTGGTGGCTGTGATTGGTGTGCGGCGGGGGGTGGGGGCATCGACCATCTCCCGGGCCTTGAAATATTTTCTCGGTGATTACAGCCAGAAAACCGTCGGCTATGCCCATTGTATCGCCGAGGAAGTGGATCCCCGAAAGTGGGATTTCCCCTCCGTCGTTCAGGAGGGCATCGAGGACGCCGATTTTGCTGATCTGCCTGCCGCTGTGCGGGTCACCGCTATGGTAGAACGGCTTTGCACCGCCTTCGACGTGGCTGTCGTGAGCTTGCATGCCTCCGCCGACCGCTCCCTTGTGACCCCGATCATCGAACGTGCCGACGAAGTGGTCTTGGTTACTGATGGCGATCTGCGCGCCGGGGATCTGCGGGAGGCCCGCTCTTGGGCGTCCCGCCTGGCCCAGTCCAGCCTAACCACCATGTGCACCATCCTCAACCAAGTCCATGAGGGAGACCTGCAACCGGATCTGCGCCAGTCCGAGGACATTGATTATATCCTGGAACACTTGCCTGGCCTAAAGCGGGGGCCGCCATCCGATCCGGTGCGGGCTGCATTCGGCTCCATGGGGAGCACAATCGGAGACCGGATGGGCAAGCCCCATGCCGTTGGCCTTTACATCCCCACCACCATCGACGTGGACCAGACCTTTGATGCTCAGGCCATCGTGGAGAAGACCTGTGACTTTCTTGGCCAGTGCTTCGGCGGCGCGACGGTCAGCAAAAGTCGCGGAGTCTGGCGTTCCGACGACAAGGGGCTGGTGGGGGAGGACATATTCGTGGTGCGCAGCCATTGCAACGAGGAAAAGCTAAATGCGCATGTTCCTTCGATAACGGCCTATATGAAGCAGCTCAAAGGGGAGTTGTCCCAAGAGGCCATGGCTATGGAAATAGACGGTCGGCTCATAATCCTATAACGTTTCAACTACACCGCGATATAACGGGTCCGAAACGGATCCAGGTGGTGCGGACCCAAAAGAAGCGAGGGGGGTGACATGGGTGGGGTGAATACGGCGACTGGGGACGAAACGGAGACGAAGTCGGTCTTTCGCCGCTACCGGTCTATCATGGCGCTGACTTACCTACTCTCTTTGGTCATTGCCGTCGGTCTGTCGGGTTGGCTTTATGTGATCAACCTCGACTCCCGCCTGGACCGGATCGCGATCGACGTGCGGGAGCACAAGGTTACCCTGGATCGAATCGTCGAATCTTCGGTGAACTTTGTCTCGGGTATGCGTCTGTTCTCCGAAAACTGGCTGCGTCACACCAGCGGTCGCTTAGCTGGGGACGCGCCCCTTTATCGGGCCCTGCGGGCGTCGGAAGCGAATGGTTTCCTGACCTTGGATCAGCTTCCTCCCGGTATCTCCCGGGACGAGGTGGGCAACCTGACTGCGCCCTGGCCGCTGGTGCGCAACGAGGATGCCTTCCAACAGGAAGTGGGCATGGCCCTGGCTTTGAACCCCATGTTTCGCATTATCAAAAATGCCATCCCCAATGCCGCTTGGGTCTACTACACCTCGGAATCCAAGTTCATCAACATCTTCCCCTACGTGGAGTCCAAGGATTTTCGGTTCACCGAGGACCTCTATACCCACGGGTTCTATAAACAGGGCCTGCCCAAGAATAACCCGGAACGGCGCCAATTTTGGTCCGAGGCCTATATGGACGAAGCGGGCAAGGGGCTGATGGTTTCCCTGGCCGCGCCGATCTACCGGGAAGACGACTTTCTGGGAACAGTGGCCCTGGATTTGACCCTGAGCGAGCTGAACAAGTATATCAGCGAACTGAACTATGGGTTAGGCGAAGGCTTCATCGTTAATGACTTAAGCCAGCTTCTCGCGCATCCGTCGGGCGATGGTGAAAGGGTAGGCGAGGTCCTGACCGGTGATCAGGGTTTGCCTTTCGAGCTGCGGGGGCGATATGAGGAGATCCTCGCGGCCGACTATACGGGGGGGTATCAGCTCTTCGACGGCTACTACGTGTTCCTGGCATCCATGGACAAGGCACCTTGGCGCTTGGGCTATGTGGTACCCAAGGGGGTGGTCAACGCCGAGATTCTCTGGTTGATCCTGCCCGAGGGGGTCTATCTGCTGCTGTCTCTGACGGCCATGTTGTTGGTGGCCAACTATTTGACTCGCAAGGATTTCATCGACCCCTCCCAGGCCCTGGTTCGGTTCATCGACCGGCGTTCCTCCGGGGGGCGGGTGGCCCTGCCTCAGGTGCCGGACGGCTGGCGCCCCTGGATCGAGAAGGTGGATTCCGCCTTCGATTCCCATGGCCAGATCATTGCCCTGCGCCAGGAACTGGAAACCGCCCATACCATCCAGCATTCGGCCCTGACCACAGATTTCCCCGATACGGGCCAAGTGATGATGCATGGCATGATGCGCGCAGCGAAGACCGTGGGCGGAGATTTCTATGACGTCATCCCCTTGGGGGGCGACCGCTATGGCATCGTTATGGCCGACGTCTCGGGCAAGGGCATCCCTGCGGCCCTGTTTATGATGGTATCCCGGACCATTCTGCGGACCATTGCTGTCTCTGGCGACCACCCCTCGGCCTGCTTGGCCCTTGTCAACGACCAACTCGCCACCAACAACGAGGGCTCCATGTTTGTCACCCTGTTCTACGGGGTCTACGACGCCTCCTCCGGACAGTTGATCTATGCGAACGGGGGGCATAATCCGCCGGTGGTTCTGCGGGCCGATGGCGGGACAGAGGCCCTACCCGGAACCGGGGGCATGGCGCTGGGCATCATGGAAGGTCTGCCCTTTGCGGAGAAAACCTGGGACCTGGAGGTCGGCGGAGGCCTGTTCCTCTACACCGATGGGGTAACCGAGGCGGTGGATCCAACCCTGGCCGAATATGGCTTTGATCGCCTGTTGGATCTGCTGAAGGGCCGAACGGACCGCTCCCCAACGGAGCTTTGCACCCTGGTGGTAGAGGACATCGACCGCTTTGCGGGGACCGAGCCGCAGGCCGACGACATCACCTGTTTGGCGCTATCGCGGAAGGCCTGAGAGCCCAACCCCATTTGGGGACGAATGCGCCCAAACCCCCATTTTTTATGGTTTGGGGTCTGAGGCCTTTCGGCCCTAGACCCGCCAAAGAGGGGAGGGACGGGGCAAGGCCGCGTGACGGGAAAGCACCGACTGTCGTGTACGGTGAACGCGGACATCCAGGGTTGATTTTGGTGTCGGTGCTCAAATGCACTGGGCTCAAACGCACTGGCGTCGGGGGATTTGCCTCCGTTGCCTGTTTTCAGCGGCACATGTAGCCGTAGCGGGTGCCTCCCAGAACGGGGTCGGTGACCTCGATGTGGTGCAGGTGGCTGCCGTAGCCGATGACCGCGATGGTCATGTCAGGCGCTCCGTTCCGGTGGGCGGTGACCTGGTCTCCGGCCATGGTATAGCGGACGGCTTCCTGGCTGGGAGAGGCGCCAAGAGTCTTGATCTGGCTGTCCTCAATCTCGAGAGCGTTGGAGCAGGAATCGGGGACGAATTCATCGTCCACCCGCATGGCTTCGTCGAACATTTCCCAACGGCCCACCAGAAAGGGCGGCGCTTGCGTCGTGGGGCGGGTGTAGTCGTGGGCTTTCAGATATTCTTCCAGATAGGTTCGGAACCCCTGGGCTTGCAGGATCTTATCGAGGTATAGCTCGATGTTGTTTTTCTTCAGGTCAGCGTAATAGGCCTCCATGGCGTGCTCCTCGTGATTCAGTAGCAGGACGTATCCCGCGAGAAGAACCAGCGTCGTCAGGGCCACGATTGCACGGCGCCGACTGCTGCGGAGCGCCAGGGGGAGGCGTAACGTCGTCATCACTATTCCGTCCAAAGGGGCGACAGGTCAGAGTCGCTCAATATGGTCTTTTGAAAGACCATGAAAAACCTGGGTGTTGGACCCGTGCGGTCCGTTGTCGATTCGGCATCCGCCAAATACTCACCGAACATGGACCAATGCGGCAGACGCAGAGGTGACATGTCGACTATGGCCAGACTTGGGCCAATCCGTGATTGGGCGTTGAAACAACACCGCCGTTATGTCAAACACGGGGGAGATTTGCAATTCCTCGATTTGCGATTTTTGGCGCATGGGTGGTGTTTGTTGTCCAGGGGAATTGGACGGCGAATGCCGTTTTGTATGAATGGTGGATATCGAAATGGGTTCTGGAACGGTCGTGGCCTCCCGGTCACGGGTTCGAATGGGTTTGCTGGCTCTGTGCTCTTTGGCCCTCGTGGTGGGTGTGGTCACGGGTATTGGCGCTGCGGCATTGAGAGTGCTGATTTCCCTGGTGCACAACCTGTTGTTCCTGGGGGAGTTCGGCTGGACCTATGAAGCCAACGATCCCACACCGGCCAGCGCTTGGGGGCCGTTCGTCATCCTCGCTCCCATCATTGGCGGGCTGGTTGTCGTTTTCCTGGTGCGCCGCTTCGCGCCCGAGGCCAAGGGCCATGGCGTGCCGGAGGTGATGGCCGCCATCTTCTATAACAACGGCATGATCCGCCCCATTGTGGTGATCGTGAAGTCCCTGGCTTCGGCCCTGTCCATCGGCAGTGGGGCGTCCGTCGGGCGCGAAGGCCCCATCATCCAAATCGGCAGTGGTATCGGCTCCACCCTGGGGCAGGTCTTCAAGCTACCCAAATGGCAGACCATCACCCTGGTTGCCGCCGGGGCGGGGGCGGGCATCGCGGCGACTTTCAATACGCCTCTGGGCGCGGTGATGTTCGCCATTGAGCTGATGATGCCCGAAGTGAGTGCCCGGACGTTCCTGCCCGTGGTCATCGCCACTGGCGCGGCCACCTACGTGGGGCGGATCTTCTTCGGTATTGCACCGGCCTTCACCGTTCCCACGGGTGTGCTGCCCGATCTTCTGTTCCCCAGTGCCGCCCAGTTCCTGCCAGTCTATGTGATCTTCGGCATGATTTGTGGTGTCGCTTCGGCGGTCTTTGTGCGGTTCCTTCACTGGGTGGAGGATCTATTCGATGACATGCCGTTGAACCCCTATGTGAAGAACGTCATCGGCATGACCCTCATCGGCGTGATGATGTATGTCTTCTTCCTGATTTATGGGCGTTACTTCACCGATGGCGTGGGTTACGCCACCATTCAGGGTATTCTGAATGGGGATCTGCAATTCGCCTATCTGATGGCCATCCTGTTCCTGGCCAAGATGATTGCCACCTCGGTCAGCTTGGCCGCCGGGGCCTCGGGTGGCGTGTTCTCCCCCTCCCTGTTCCTGGGGGCGACTCTGGGCGGCTGTTTTGGCGCGGTGCTGTCCACGCTTTGGCCGCATCTGGGGTTCGGTCCCATCCAGTTTGCCATCATTGGCATGGCGGGTATTGTTGGTGGTGGGACGGGGGCGGCGCTGACGGCCATCCTGATGATCTTCGAGATGACGGGCGATTATACGACCATCGTGCCGGTGATCATCGCAGTCGCTGCGTCCATCGGCACCCGGCGCATGATCATGGAAGACAATATCTACACCATGAAGCTGGTGCGTCGGGGCCAACATATCCCCAAGGACCGTCATTCCCACATGTTCACCATCCGCAAGGCACGGGATATCATGGCTCCCGTCGCGGGAGTCGTCGCTCTGGAGACCTTGCCCGAGTCGGTGCGGCAGGCGGGGAACGGGTCCGTTCGGATGGTCGCGGAAAAATACGCTGCGGTGAAAGATGGAAAAGGGCGTTTCGTTGGCGTTATCGCGAGCGACGCACAGGGGGCTCCCTTGTCCGGGGCTGGCCTGGAGCGCTCCTTTACCGTGATCCGCGAGGGGGACTTCCTGCAGGTGGTCATGACTCGGATGGCGCGTCGCGATGCCCGCGCCGCAGTGGTCATGAACGAAAAGGGCACCTTGCGGATCCATCGGGTGTCAGGCGTGATCCACCGAGACAGCCTGGCTGACGCGATTCTGGTCGATTATAAAGACTGATCATGGTGGGTCTGGGAGGCCCTGCCTCCCAGCCTGCGATCAGCAGGTTGTGTCGTGGGTGAAGACAAAGACCTCGTCCGGGATCAGTGCCAAGCCGACGATATCCCCCGGGCTCATCGGCGGCAAATCGTGGATATGGGCGTGTAGGGGGGTGCAGGCCACGTCCGTCTCCACCGCCAGGGTGATGTCGTGGATCCGCCCCAGATGGCGGATATCCAGGACCCTGGCCCGGGGTTGGCTGGCACTGGGGGTGGGGGAGAGCACAAACCCTTCTGGCCGGACCATGGCCAGACAGGCGGTACCCTCGGCCAGACCTGGGGCGGGCAGGGGGCCGACGGGGGTATCGGCCAGACCACCCCGAACCACGGATGGCAGTTCGTTGATCTCTCCGAAGAATCGGGCGGTGAAGGGGCAGGTGGGCTGGTGATACAGCTCCGCGGGCGGGCCCTGCTGGATGACCCGGCCCCCGTCCATCAGCGCGATTTGATCGGCCATATACATGGCTTCTTCCGGATCATGGGTGACCATGACCGCAGCGACCTTGTTCTTACGCAGCACCTGGAAGGTTTCCGCCCGAATCTGCTGGCGTAGACGCGCATCCAAACCGGAGAAGGGCTCGTCCAGCAACATCAACCGAGGTTCCGGTGCGAGCGCCCGGGCCAAGGCCACCCGCTGCTGTTGGCCCCCGGACAGGGTGTGGGGATAGGCTCGACGGTAGTCGGCCATGCCCACCATCTCCAGGGTCCGGGTGATCTGCTCTTGCCGCTTTTCCTTGGTCAGATGGGTGAGGCCAAAGGCCACGTTTTCGGCCACGGTCAGATGGGGAAACAGGGCGAAGTCCTGGAACAGGAAGCCAATGCGCCGCTGCTCGGGGGGGACGGCCCTGGGGCCATCGGCGACGATTTCCCCATCCATCAGCACCTGTCCGGACCAGGGGTGTTCCAGACCGGCGGCGATGCGCAGGGTCGTGGTCTTGCCGCAGCCCGAGGGACCGAGGAGACAGAGCAGATGTCCGGGCATCAAGGATAGGGAGACCCCTTTGACCACTTGGCGCTCGCCATAACCATGGGTGACCTCCCGGAGCTCCAGGCTGGGGATCGACAGGGATTTACGCTGGTGGGTGGTCACGGTCAGGATCTCCTTAATCCCTGGGAGTGCTTACCCCTGGGGTCTGTCGTCGGTCTGGTGGGACCAATCCCGGGATTGGGCGATGGAACGGCTGAGAAGGATCACGGGAAGCAGTCCGGCGGTAACAATGGCCAATGCCCCCAGGCCCGCTCGTTCGATCTGCTCGCTGGAGGCGAACTGAAAGACATGGGTTGCCAGGGTGTCGAAATTGAAGGGGCGTAGCAACAGGGTTGCGGGAAGTTCCTTCATGCAATCGACGAAGACCAGCAGGATTGCCGTGAGCAGGCTGCCTTTGATGATCGGTAAGTGGACCCGAAGCAGGACCTTGCCTGGCCCACAGCCAAGGGTTCGGGCCGCCATGTCGACGGTGGGACGCACCCGGCCCAGGCCGGCTTCCACCGTACCGTAGCTCAGGGCCAGGAATCGGACCACATAGGCAAACACCAGGGCGAAGAGCGTCCCGCTGAGCAGCAGGCCCGTGGAAACACCGAAGGCGTCCCGCATGAAACCGTCCAGGGCGTTGTCGAAGGCGCCAAAGGGGGCGAGGATACCGATCGCGAGGACCGTGCCGGGGACGGCGTAACCGAGACTGGCCAAGCGGGTGAACCATTTCAGGGCTTGGCCTTTCCCCAGGCGGAGGGCATAGGCCATGAACAGACCAATGGATAAAGCCACCACCGCCGCAGTCAGGGACAGGCTCAGGCTGTTGGTGGCATAGCGGGCGAAGTCGGGGGTCCAGCTTTCGGAAAAGCGCAGGACGGCATTGCGTGCCAGGACGCTGGCGGGAACCACGAAGCCGAGGAGCACCGGCAGGGCGCAGGCCAGCGAGGCCAAAGCGGCATGTGGGCCGGTCAGGCGCTTGCCCTGCACCGGGCGCATGCGGGTGCCTGTGTTCTGGTAGGCTTTCTTGGCCCGGGCCCAGCGCTCCAGGGCGATCAACACCATGATAAAGACAAGCAGCACGCAAGCCACCTGGGCGCCTCCGGCCCGATTTCCCATGATCAGCCAAACATTGTAGAGGCCGTTGGTCAGGGTCTGGACGCCGAACAGCTTGACCGTTCCATAGTCGTTCAGGGTTTCCATGAGAACCAGGGCGAGACCCACGGCCAGGGAGGGGCGGGCCATGGGCAGGGCGACTCGGCGGAACCCCTGCCAAGGGGTGCAGCCCAGGGTTCGGCTGACCTCCAGCGTGCATTGGGACTGCTCCAGGAAGGCGGAGCGGGCCAGCAGATAGACATAGGGGTAAAGGACCAGGGTCATCATGGTGATGGCCCCACCGAGACTGCGGATTTGGGGGAACCAGTACTCTCGGGGCGATGTCCAGCCGAAGAGAGCCCGCAGAACACCCTGGACCGGTCCGGCATAGTCCAGCAACTCGGTATAGGTGAAGCCGATGATGAAGGCGGGGACGGCCAGGGGCACCAAAAGCGCCCATTCGAACAGGCCGCGCCCGGGAAACCGGTACATGGTGACCAGCCAGGCGGTTCCCGTGCCGATCAGGAAGGTGCCCAGGCCCACGCCACCCATGAGGGACAGGGTGTTTGCCACATAGGTGGGTAGAACCGTTTTCGCGAGGTGGGGCCAAATGGTTGGGTCGCCGGGCAGGAAGGCCATGACCACAACGGCGATCACGGGAATGGCGACAATCGTCGCGGCCACGGCGGCGCCCAAGGTCCAGAGAGAGGGTAGCCAAGTCCGGGAGACGCGCAGGCCATCAGCGAGGGGGGATTCCAGAGGGGGAGCTCCCCCCGGCCCGATGGCTCCGGCTTCCGTCGTCATGGCTTGCTACCCCTTGGCACACAGTCGTTTAGTACAAACACAAGGACGCGCGACGTGTTCGGGGCCCTGGTCCGAACACGTCGCGCTCTTCGAGGCTCCCCGGGGGGACTTGGGGAGTCTCGACATTGAGTAAAGGCGCTACGGCCCTTCGTTGAAGCCTGTCTCATTGACGAGGCGCAGGGCTTCGTCGGCATGGGAGGCGATGGTTGCCAAGGGAATGGGGTCACCTGTGAACTCCCCCCAGGAGGCCACCAAGGGACTCAACGGGACTCCAGGCTTCACCGGATATTCATGGTTCACCGTAGCATACAGTTCCTGGGCTTCCTCGCCGGACAGGAATTCCATGAGCTTCAGTGCATTGTCCTTGTTGGGGGCGCTTTTGGTCATGGCCATGCCGCTGATGTTCACATGGGTGCCATGGCCATCCAGGTCCGGGAAGACCATATAGGCGCTTTCCGCCCAGGCCCGTTGCTCCGGATCGTCCAACATGGCGCCCATGTAATAGGTGTTCGCCAGGGCCAGGTCACAGACGCCTTCCATGATTTCCTTCACCTGATTGCGGTCGGCACCGGTGGGTTTTTCCCCCAGGTTCGCCTTCACCCCTTCCAACCAAGTGCGGGAGGCATCAATGCCCACATGTTCGATCATCGCGCCCAGAAGGCCAATGTTATAGCTGTGGTCGCCCGGGCGGGAGCAGACCTTGCCCTTCCACTTCGGATCGGTCAGGTCGTTATAGGAGGTGATGGTCCCCTTGGGCACCCGCTCCTTGGAGGCATAGATGGCCCGAGCCCGGGTGGTCAGGCCGAACCACAGACCCTTGGGGTCGCGGAAATTCGGTGGAATATTCTCGTCAAGAACGGCGGAGGACACGGGTTGGACGACATCGGCCTTGGCCAGCTCCGTCAGGCGGGCGATGTCCACGGTCAGGACGAGATCGGCGGGGCTGTTCATTCCCTCAGCCTTCAGGCGCTCCACCAACCCTTGATTGGTGAAGACCACATTGGTTCGGATCCCCGTTTCCGCAGTGAAGGCGTCCAGCATGGGTTGGATAAGAAAAGGCTGCCGGAAGGAGTAAATGTTGACCTCCTCTGCCGCCAATGCCGTGGCGCCTCCCACGAAGGACGATACAGCGAGGGCTGCCCCCGCCAGAAAGGTCCGAGTGATGTGCATCCGAAGAGTTCCCCTATCTGTCCGTGGCCGGTCAATCTCGTTGAGAATGAATATCATGCTCAATATCTAACGTGACACAAGCGCCGATGCAAGGGGGGAAATGGACCCCAAGTCCTATTGGCATCGGCCCTTTTTCAAGCGAATCAGTCTAAATTTGCGCATGCGTCTGAAAACTAGTCTCACTTCATAACCCTAATCTGAACATGGATATGGCGCAAGAGGTTCGTCGCCAGTGACGTGTCACAGGTGATCGTTCCGTGCTGGGGCTTGACGATGTTTAGGAGCAACCACTCTCTTCCCGTTTCAGCGGTCATTCTGGAGCTAGGTGGGGAAACCCCCTTGGAAGGAGTGACCGACCCCGGTTATTCTTGACTTATTAGAGGGGTTTTTCGAAGGGATGTGTTTTCGTCGGAATTGCCCTCGGGAACCGGGGAGACGAGAAGCCAAGGGGGGAGGGGGACGCAGTGTACGCCTTGAGTGAGGCCTTTCTGTTCATGGTGGCTGCACTGCTCACCGTGCCGGTGTTCAAGCGGCTCGGCCTGGGTTCTGTGCTCGGCTATTTGACGGCTGGTATCCTGATTGGTCCGGCCATTTCAGGGCTGGTGACGGATGTGGAGAACATCCTTCATTTTTCCGAATTGGGTGTCGTCCTGTTGCTGTTCATTATTGGCCTTGAGTTACAGCCCAAGCGGTTATGGGCCCTGCGCAAGCCGGTCTTTGGCATGGGCGGTGCTCAGGTGGTGGTGACCGGTACGGTTTTAGCTCTGGTGGGACTGTTTCTGGGATTGCGCTGGGATGCCGCGCTGGTGGCGGGTGTGGGCTTGGCCTTGTCCTCCACGGCGTTCTGCTTGCAGATTCTTGCCGAAAGGGGGCACCTGCGCACGGCCTATGGGCGAAATGCCTTTTCCATTCTCCTCTTCCAGGATCTGGCGGTGGTTCCTGTTCTGGCCCTTGTTCCCCTGCTGGCACCCGGAACAGCGGCTGCTGACGACCTGGGAGCGGCCCTGGTTGCCGTGGCCAAGGCGGTGGGGGTGATCGTCGCCGTGGTGGTTCTGGGCCACTATGTGGTGGGGCGGTTCCTGGGATTCGTGGCCAAGTCCGAAGTGCCGGAGATGTTCACCGCGGCGGCCCTGGCCTTGGTGATCGGCGTGGCTCTGTTGATGGAAGCGGTGGGGTTGTCGATGGCCCTGGGCGCTTTCCTCGCCGGGGTTTTGCTGGCCGATTCCCTGTACCGCCACGAACTCGAGGCCACCATAGAACCCTTCAAGGGGCTGCTGCTGGGGCTGTTCTTCCTTGCCGTGGGGATGAGTGTCGATTTGGGCTTGATCTTCAACCATCCCAGCATGGTTGCAGGGCTGATTTTGGGCTTGTTGGCGGTGAAAGGCACGATTCTGTTCCTGCTGGGGCGTATCTTTGGCGCTACGCCCCGGTCGGCCCTTTCGCTCGCAGCCCTGATGCCGCAGGGGGGCGAGTTCGGGTTTGTGATTTTTGGGGTGGCGACGGCCACGGGGATTCTGGCGAAAGATACCGCCGACTTGCTGCTGGTGGTCGTGGCTCTGTCCATGGCACTCACCCCTCTTTTGGTGCAGTTGAACGCCCTGGCGCAAAATCGAGCACCTCGGGTGGAGAAAGCCCCGACCTATGACTCCATCGAATCGGAGGAGGATCACCGCGTCATCATTGCCGGCTTTGGGCGTTTTGGTCAGATCATTGCCCGAACGCTGCGCATGGCGGGGATTCCCTTTACGGCCTTGGAAGCCGATTTTGAGCAGATCGGCTTTGTTCGCCGATTCGGCAGTACCGTCCATTATGGGGATCCCTCCCGTCCGGATCTGCTGCGCGCTGCGGGAATTGACAGGGCCGAAGTGTTCGTTCTGGCCGTGGATGACCCGGAAAAGGCCCTGGATATTGCCGCCTATGTCAGGGAGCATTATCCCAACGTCAGGGTGCTCGCCCGGGCGCGCAACCGCACCTATGCTTACAAACTCATGGAGCGGGGTGTTTATAAGGTGTTCCGGGAAACCTATGGCTCCAGCCTGGAAATGGCCCAGGAGGTTTTTTTAGATCTGGGTTATTCGGATTCGATGGCTACGCGGACGGTGAAGCTGTTCCGTGAGCATGACGAGGCCCTGATGGCCGAGCAGTTTGAGATCCGCCACGATGAAGAAGCTTTGATCGCCAGCGCCCGAGAAGCGGCAGAGGAACTCCGGGGCCTGTTCGAGCAAGATTCCGGTGGCGATCATGCGGCGCCTAACCTGCGTCTGCCACCGCTCCAGGTCCAGGGTGATGTGTGTGCCATGCCCGGCGATTCAGGGGCGAATCCGGAGAGGGCTGATTAGAGTGCCTTCGAGGCCAAGTTGGTCCAAGAAGCATAGTAAACGACCGTCCGTACTTTTCAGTCACGGAACTTTGCCCCGCTCCCCCCTCGTTGGCGAGACTGGGGGCGAAAGGCCCCAGTCTCCAGTTTGTTGCTTTTAAAAGAGAAATGGGGGTTTGGGGGCATCCCCCCCAAATGGGCTTGGGCAATCGCCCAAAAAAGACGAGACACTGTGGTGTACTACGGCCAAGACGTGGCCCAATTTGATCTCAGAGCACTCTAGATCATCGAGTGGATCATGTGATCTGAGGAGTTTTGTTCCAGGAAAAACGGCCCCCACTTGGCATAGGGGCCGTTTTTCTGTCAGTAGGCCAACGGTTCCACTCAATCGGCGCGGGCGACCTTGGTGACCGTAGGGGAATTCTGGAAGGCCACGTCGATCCGTTGACGCTCTGCCTTGAAGGAGGCCAACTCCGTCCCTTTGAGGGTTTTGCCGGAGGGGAAGCGGACATTCAAAGGATTCACTTGAGTGTTTTGCTTGAGCACTTCGTAATGCAAATGAGGCCCCGTGGACCGTCCGGTGGTGCCCACATAGCCGATAATTTGCCCCTGTTTGACCCGGCTACCTGCTTTTATGCCCTTGGCAAAGCCTTTCATGTGGGCATAGGCCGTTTTGAACTCGCTGTTATGGCGGATTCGCACATAGTTGCCGTAGGAGCTGAAGGGACCGGCTTTCTCGACAATCCCATCGCCTGCGGCATAGATCGGTGTCCCCCGCGGCGCCGCGAAGTCTACGCCCTTGTGCATCTTGGAATAGCCTAAAACCGGATGGAAACGTTTACCAAAGCCGGAGGATAAGCGGGCTCCATTGATGGGAGTGCGCAGCAGCGCCTTACGGACGCCTTCGCCCTTTTCGTTGTAATAGTCGACGTTCCCGTCTGCGTCCTCGAACCGATAGAGATTGTACTTGGTTCCTGACAGGGTCATAGACGCATAAAGAACATCTCCCGTGTGAGCGAGTCGTCCATCTTCGGTGTAGTACTCGTCATAGAAAATTTGGAAGCTGTCGTTCTTGCGGATATCCCGCTGAAAATCCACATCATAGGAGAAGATACGGATCAGCTCGGCCAAGGCGGACTGGGATGCTCCAACCTCCAGGCCTGCCTCGAACAGACTGGACTGGATGACGCCATCCTGGCGTAGAACTTGGCGGACGAGGGGCTCATCCTGGGCGGAGGCGTGGAAGGCTCCGTTCTCATCCTGATCCAGGGTGATGGTGGTGCCAACGGAGGGTTCGAAACGCAGCCCGACAAGGTCAACGCTGGTGGTGGTGCTTTCCGCGTCGCCTTCACCGAGGGGCTCTTCGTGCGGGCGGAGTTCCAGGGTCAACTCATGTCCTGGCCGGATGTTTCGCGGATCGAAAACAGTGCGCATGGCGTCGACGGCCGCATAGGCTTCGGACCGGGGAACGTCCTGTTCACCAAGCAGCTTCATCAGGGTGTCGCCAGAGGAGACCGTGATGGTCAGCGCGATGGTGTCTCCCGGCTCTCCCAGGTCTCCTGTGTCTGCGACCGTAGGCGGAAGAACTGCGTCTTCCTGGGGTTGTGGATCGCTCGACGGCCATTCCAGTCCATTCCGGTTGGCCATATCAGCCCAGCGATAGGCCTCGCTCAGACCGAAATCGGCGAGGGTGATTGTTTCATCCCCGGACTTCGGTGCGGATTCCTCAGGCGATTCGGTTTCCGTGGACTCCGCAGCAAGGAAGTCTTCAGGGGGAATGGCGTCCGTCTCTTGGGAGGAGTGATCGACTGCAGCACTGGCTTCAGCCTCCAAGATCGCCTCTCCGTCTCCTAAAGAAGCAACAGCATTTGTTGCGTCAGGCACTGACGCCGTATTGGACGATGGGTCATTGGTCGATGGGGCCGCTTTTGATGCGCCGTGGAGCTCCGGATAGATAGCTGTTGGTTCGATAGGGCTCTGTTCAGTGGTGGCCGTCGTTATGCCCATGTCCGGTGCCGGAACGTCCTCCGCAGTCTCAACCGTACTCCCGATAGGGGGACGATTCGCTGTCGCAGGGGGCGGGACCGATTGCCTCGTTGCCATCTGACCCTTTTCCGGCGAAACCAGCAGGGGGCTGCCTGTCCGTGCGAGGGGCTTTGAGGAGGGCGGAGCGGCAAGGTCCGCAGTGCCTGAGCCTGCGGAAAGCTGAAGGAGGAAGAGCAGCGCACCGCAGGCAGCGCCAGCGATGGTTCCGTATAGGGTATGGCGGACCGGCCTAGCGGTCGGCGTCATGGCGAAACTCCCAGGGTCTTCGCGTTTCGGTATCCAGGTCCTCTTCGATCCCGCCGAACAGCACCCTACTCCCTATTCTGTCTGAGAGCTGTTTCGCGCTGAAGGGTCGTGTCGGGAACGACTAGACGTCAGAATGGGCGAGTGAAGGAAGCCTGTCAAATGGTTCCAAGGCCCAATTCAGACACTTGGCGTAACTTTTTAACAGCCGACTTGCGCGAACTGCTGGAAGTGATTGTTTTATGGTGACTTAGCGAGATCTTCCATTGGAAGGGTCTGCCTTGGTCCGTCGCAGATTTTTGTGCCAACGGCCCCTGCAGCGCTTTCCTTCAGGAGAAGGTCAAAACGGCAAGCCTTGGCGCAACACACTGTGAGTCTCTACGTTCGCAGGCACTTCTTTTACCCATTGGGCCGTGAATTGGCAATCGCTTCGTCTCAGCTTCAACAAAACCGGGTCAACCGGCTCTTTTCCGATTGACGGGGTGGGTTTGGGTCTATAGAACCCGCTCTCCCGACGGAGCGGTTGCTTTGTTGGGGCCGGGTTTTCTCCCTGGCTGGTTTTGTTTAATTCCTTGAATTGGCATTATTTTC
>NZ_JBLAVB010000009.1:0-173884 GCF_047263945.1 Rhodospirillum sp. A1_3_36
GGTGATGTGCTGCTCGCCATCGTCACTGCGCAGTTGGACGTTTTCCGGATCGGCCACGGGGTTTAAAACGCGCGGTTGGCTGCGTAGACCCACAATCGCCATACCATCGGATAGATCGTGCATCCGCTGCTCGGCCTGATCCTGAATGCCCCCGGACTGCCACCAGGAATCAATGCATCGGCTGGAAAAGACCACCATTGCCTCGTCTCCCGGCTTGATGGGAAAGGTCAAGGTAAAGCCGCCTCCGCAGGGAAAACAAACCGGAACATCGACCAGCAGAGGCAGGGTTACCTCGGTCGCTTTGCCACGCCCGTCGGTCAGGATACCTTTAAGAGATGGTTGGACCGTTACGGTGATCGCCAGAGGGTCGTAGGATTGAATAATCCCCGGAAGCGCCGTCCAGATCTCGGCCTGTCGGCCGTCCTGGGCCATGCGGTTGCTTTCAATGGGGTCCTGAAGCCTCTCGCGCCGATCCATCTCAAAATCCTATCTGGTCCAGAGGAATATGCATGGTGTCATCCATGCCGATGGCGAGCAGGTCGGCGGTCCAATCCTGCCCGTGAGTATCACCCTTGAAGTCCGCCTTGATCAGGCGGTAAATCCCATCGCTGTCGATCATCGCCGACTTGTTCCAGGCCCCGATTGTCAGTGGCGTCTTCGCCCGCTGGATCGACTCGTTATTCAGCTTGATCCTCCCACCGATCCGCAGCCGAGGATTCAACAGGCAGGTGACCTTGATGCCTTGATCGGTTTGCTCAGGCGCGCCCAGCAGGCCGGTTTCATGGTTCAGCACCACGGCCTCGCCGGGCAGATAACCCGCCAGTTTCACCATCTGCAGTGCCCCGTCCTGGATCGACCAGACCGCGCCGCGATCCTGCCCCACATCGCGCAGGTATTTTCTCGCCATGCCGTGCATGACTTTCCCCCGTGGCAGCGGCTGGCCGCCGATATCGGCGATATGGCCTGTGGTCACGCCTTTTTCGGCCATGGATTTCCCGGCGACGGCCACCTGATCGACCGGCCGCGCACCTGCGGCCAACGTCGTGGAGACTGTGGCGTGGGCATAGGCATGGTCGCCGTCGGCTGCGGTGATCTCCAACCAGGACTCCGTTCCGTTTTCCCGGCCCATCCGGACCTGCCGGATGTTGCCCGAGAAAATCAGGCCCGTGTTACCCTGATAGCCCGCCGATAAAAACACGGTCGTGAACTCACCGCCGATCCGGCTCGCGGTTTCTTTCGACAAATTGGTGATGGTGATCGTGGCGCTGTTCGGCGTTTCAATATCGCCCTTGATAGTTTGGAATTGGACCCTCAACCCGGACAGGTCGAGGCCTTCGCCCGATCCCGGGCCGACCAGGAGAGAACAGGTTCGGATCCATTGACGGTCCCCGCTCATGCCCCATCCTCCGTTTGAAAAACCAGACGAACGGCGGTGCCTAAATCGTCCTCACCCGCCGGTTCATCGTCCGCCGATGACACCCACACCGCCCCGCCGATTTCCAGATGACCATAGGCGGCGAACAGATCGCAGCCCGTGACCAAAGGCATGGCCGCGACGAGAGGCACGTCGTCCTCGGCCTTGGCGAGATCCAGCAACCAGCCACCTTCATTCGCCCAGCCCCACCGAATGGTCAGGCGGTATTCGACACCGACCAGGGTGACCGTGAAGGTCTGCGGTTCCGGGGTGAGAGGTATAATCCAGCTCATCGTCCGAACGCCTTTTTTAATGCGCTTTCCTTCTGCGCCTGAGGCTGTTTTTTCCCCTTGTCCGACACCCCGCCGGTTTGGTTTCCGGCCCGGTGCCGGGCGCGGGGCGGAACCGTGGTGACAGAGGTCGAGACAATGATCACCTCTCGGCAGTCAACGGTCGCGATAAAGGCATTCTCGGTATCCTGGTCCGTTGTGGTCGAAATGGTCACGATAAGCATGTTGGTGTACAGCCGTTTCCCCGTAACAATATCGAATGGCTCGCGCTTGCCCTGAAGTTCGCGCAGCTTGTCGTAGAACTCCTGGCTGCGTTTGGCGCCTTCGGTGGCATTGACGCCGGAATCCGATATGCCGATGCGCAGGGTCAGGGATTGAGGTTTGAGGTAGGCATGGTCGGAAATGACCGCGCCCTGCTCCACCGGGAATTCCGTGACCTCAAGACCGTCTTCATGGGTCTCCTCAATCACCACATCGGCGGTTATGCCGCCGATGTGGCGCTCGGGCATCACCGTCACCGGTTCGGTTTGCTGTGCCCAGCTCATCGCATCGCCCCGGTCATATACCGGGCCGCGTTCGCCGCCGCCCCATCCTGCTCCCGGGCGACCGCCCGACCGGCGGCCATCGCATCGCCGGTGGTGGTGACGGTGATTTCAGTCTTCTGGTTGATGGTGACAGGCCGGGCTTCCGGGTCGGATGCCGCGCCCGGCCCCGCCGAGACCGACGCAGGCGTCAGTGCCGGGGCGGATAAGTCGGGAGTGACCGGTGGTTGGTCGATTTTTGGCGCGGACCCCAGACCGACCGCGTCCAACACGGAGTCCGGCAGAAAATCCAGAACCTTCCGGGCCTGATCGCCAACCCAGCGGAGGGCGCTGCCAATACTGTCAGCGATTGCCTTCCCTGACCGTTCCGCCCAGCCCGCGAAATCGGGAAAGGCCGCTTCGATCCCCGCCCACATCGGCTTGAACAGACTAAGCAGGGTATCAATCATGGCCTTAATGGTTGCAATCCAGCCATCGGCGAAGCCGACGATGATCGCCTTGCCCGCGTCTACGGCGCCTTGCAGATCGCCGGAAAAGACCGCCTTCACGAAGGCAATGAACCGGTCAACCTGCGCCGACAAATGGCCGAGGGCGACGGCGATAGGTTGGAACAGGATGGCCGCGACGCCAGTGATCACGGCCACGGCCCTCTCACCCCAGGCCGTAAAATCGGGGAAGGCCGCCTTGAACGCCGCACCCGCCTCGCCGAAATACCCGGCGATCCCCTCGGCCAGACCGTGCCAGATGGCGAGGAAGGTTCCCGCCATCGTCTCGCCAATCGCCATCCAGGCGTCAACCGCGCCCTGCCAGTCGCCGGTGACCAGGGCCACCACACCCTTGACCACATTGCCCGCGATGTCCACCAGCCCGATAATCAAGTCCACCGTCGCACGGACAGCGGCGCCGATCAGGGTTAGCGCACCCACGAACTGCCCCTTAAGAAGCCCCACCAGGGGCTTTAAGAGGCCCCAGACCTTTTCAATTGTGCCCGCCCAGGGACCCCAGTCGATCAGGCTTTTCCCACCCTCAAGATAGGTCTGGAAATCGTCAATCAACGCAATCAGACCGATGAGGCCAGCGACGATCCAGCCTAATGGCGTCGCTAAAAATCCGGCATTAAGCAACCGCCAGGCGGCCAGCAGACCCACCACGGCTGCCGCCGCGATCTTCTGACTTTTATCCAACCCCAAAAAAGCATCGGCCAGATTCATGACCCATTCAATCAGGCGGCCAATGAAGGCCATGGCTGAACCGGCCACGCGCAGCACCAACGCAAGGAAGGTTTCGAGGGTGGCGCGGATGCGGTCGAAGTTTTCGGTGATCTTTCGGCGCAGACCCTCGAACCCCTCGCGCAGCTTGTCGAAAAGAGCAACGCCGACCGCATCGGCCACCAGCCCGGCCATGGCCTTCAGCCGCGTGATTTCTGCCAAAAGAGACCGGGCGGACTCGGCGGCGGCCTGGGCGCCGATCCCCGCCACCCCGGCCATGGACCGATATTCGGCGGTTAAGGCGCCGACATCGGCGGTCAGCATGGGAATCAACGCAGGATCTATGCCCATGCGCTGGGCATAAAGCTCGCGCGCAGCCTTGCCCATGCCCGCCATGCGCCCCCGCGCTTCTTCCAGCGCCTTAGCGGTATCCGTGATGTAGGGCCGTGTCGAAATCATACCGGCCAACGACGCGTTCAACGCTTCGGCGCTGGAGCCCGCCTCTTCCGCCGCGTAGCGCAGTTCTGCAAGGTGATCGGCGGAGATGCGCAGGGCGTCGGATGAGGCGCCCAGTTCGTCGTACTTGTTGGCGATAGCCAGGATTCCGGCGACAGCTGTACCGGCGGCCACACCCACGGCAATTCCGAAGCCCTTGACCTTGGATAGGGCATTGGACATTGAACTGTCGTCGGTCTGGAACCCGACTTTCGCCAGGAATTCCGCGATCACACCGCCAAGCATGACAGCCTCTCCTATTTCGCCTTCGCCCAGTCCCGAGCGCGCCGTTCGTTTTCGTCCCGCACGTCCAGCGCCTCATTCAGATCGGCGACGTCCGCCAGATCCAAGGTCCCATCCATCAGGCTTTCGGCTCGACAGCACCCGGCGAGGACAGGTCGATAGAGCCAGTCTTCGCCGTTAGACATGCTCACCCATTTGATGTCAGGCCCGCCAGGGCTGGCCCAAGCCCGGGCAGGGCGTCCGTAAAACCCGCGAGGTTGCCCAACAGAACCCGACCGACGACAATCAGCAGCGTCGGCAGATCGATGGGATACATAAGGACCCCCCTGGCCCGCAGGGGCGCCCAGCCCCCGCCCGTTTGCTTAACCTCGACGGTGTCGAGGCAGGCGTCGAGGATATAGTCGACCTGCTCGTCGGGCAGGCTTGAGACGGCCTCGCCGATAGCTCCGGCGACCTTGAGCGCCTCGGCCTCGGTCGCCGATCCAGCAGGCCGGAAAGAGCCGACAGGCAGCCCGTCGACTTTGGCCAAAAGGCTGGCCAAGCGCCGGGCGACATGGAATTGCTTCCGGGCATCCATTTTTTTGGGCTTCAGGGTCAGGGCCCCGACGGTGAATTCTTCAAGTGCCATGGCGTCCTCTTATCTCTTATGACTTTTCCGGTGTGCCGGTGCCGAGCTGGCGCTCGATCCGGCCAGCGTGAAAGGCCCACACGACATTTCCGGCCTGTTCGGCGTAGCCGTTCGGGGCGTCTTTGGCGAAGGCGCAAGCGGTGCAGGTGTAGGTATCGCCCCGGGCGGTATCCCGAACGGTGATCGTGTTTCGTCCCCACCGGACCGACGAACCTTCCTGGTAGGTCAGCAGGGATTGGAGTTGGGCGTTGGCCGGGCTTGTCTTCAGCAGATTGATGGTGACGGTGCCCGACTTGTCGGCCCGCAGGGTATGCATGACCGACCCATCGGCGCCGACCGTCATGGCGTTCTTGTCCCCGGTCGGGTCGATGGAAATCCCCTCGGACGCGGTTCCGGACTCTTCACCACCGATGGCGATATTGCCCCCCGGACCATCGATGGCCGCGTGGACGTCTAAGAATGAATAGGCGGGCATAACCCTTTCTCCTTCAACGGTTCACGTCGATGGCGATGTCGAGACTGTGGATCGCACCGGCCAGCTTTGCCGCGATCTGGATCGGTGGCGCCTTGCGCTGCTCCCGCTCCGACTGATCCTGGTCATCCACGCGCTGCGCATAGATATACCAGCCCTTGTCAAGTCGATCCCCGCGCTCCAGCTGGCCGAACCCATCGGCGTTCCAGATGCCCGGGGCGATCAAGCCGTTGCTCACGGCCTGAGCGAGGACGCCTTCGATGGCTGTTATGATCTGGTTCACGCCGCTGTCGGTCTGGGGGATCTTGGTTTTCGACTGATAGAGCAGATTATAGGCCGAGACCTGGATGGCGTTGGCCAGCCAATCCAGGCCGTGGATTTCATCGAAATAGGCGTCGCCGCACATCACGCCTTCCTGAAAAATGGCCGTATCATTGTCGTAGGCCGCGAAGACGTTGCAGCGCTTGCCTGCGAGCGCCAGTGCCTGTGTTTCGCGCAGCCCCTCGGCCACAATCCCCACCAGTTGCTTGAACTTCAGCGTGATGGTCGACCGGTTCATGTTGAAGTTGACGGTGAAGGCCCGACCCAAGGCCGAGATGATCGCATAGGGATTGGCCGAATAGGCCACCGTGGTCCGGGTATACCCCAGGGCCTTGAGGCGGCTGGCCAGATCCAGGACATAGGTCGAATCCATGACCCGGGTATCGGTGATCGTCACGGCGTACATCCGGGCCTTGGCGCTGGCCTGAATGTACCCGGCAACCGCGATGTGTTGGTCGACGGTCAAATCGGGATCGGCGAAGGTCACCCCATACCAGTCACTCGCCAGATCGGCCAGATCGGCCACGGCCTGGAGCGGCGTTTCGGCGCCCACACCGCCCACGGGCGCGAGGCCGGTATCGACGGTTAGCTTCATCTGGGCGGCCAGAGCTCCGGTGGCCCATCCCAAAGAGGCTGCGGCGCCGGTGGCCGCCGTGGATAAAATGAACCGCTCGCCGTCGTAGGTCAGGCCCGCGCCAACGCCACCCAGCGCCGCATCGATAATCGCGGCGATGCCTTCCAGGGTCGTTGACGCGCTGATATCGAGATTTGAAACCGTCTGCTCGACACCGCCAACGGTGATGGTCAAGGATCCGGCATCGATTCCGGTCCATTGTCCGATATCGGCTTCTTCGGTGGTCAATGCCGCGCCCCGGAGGATGGCAGGGGCATCGGCCTTGACCCAGCGTCCAATGCGCAGGATTTTCGGGCGGGGGCTTTGGCCGAAGAAGACGACGGCCGCCGCGTATTCCGGCGACAAGGTGCCGAAATCGGCGAGGACGCCATCCAGGTCCGTATAGGTCCGGATGCGCTCGGCCTGATCGATCACGGACGACGCCCCGGCGATCAGCAGCACGCCGAAATTCCGTCGGGCTGCCGCCAGGGGCTGGAGGTTGATGGTGACGTTGACAACGCGGTCGACGGACAGCTCCTTGACCATGACGGCTCCTATGAATTGGCGGTGACGGTGAGTGCGGCTCCGGAAAGGACAACCGGGGCCTCAACCAGATCGCGAATGGGAACGGCGACATCGTCGCCGCGGCGCAGCGTGACGCTCAGATCCTGACGACCGACCCATTTCTGTCCGACCAGATCCGGCGCCGCGACGATCCCACCGACCTTGACCAGCACCATGCCCGCCCTCCACAGAACCTCGCGGTTTTGCTTAACGCCTAAGCCCAGTTTGACTGCCTTGGCTTTGGCATGGGCCTCAGGCCCGTAGAAGCTGGCCATGATCGTTAGCCGATCTTCGGAGTGGAGGATGGACAGACCGGGTTTATGGGTCAGCGAGACCCCCTCCGGTTGCTCATCGATGACACCGAAGGCACACCAGTTTTCATGCTCGGCGGGTTGTGGGGGCGGCTTGGGCTGCCAGCGCGGGCGGACCATGCCGCCGGGCAGGCCGGACAGGGCTGCGATGGTCTCGCAGATCGCGTCTTCTTGGGCATAAGCCGTCAGGCCCGTATCCAAGGGAAGGAAGCCGCCGGTGGCGCTGTCGTTGCTCATTGAACACCTTCCTGCGTCGCGAGCGCTCGGACGTAGCCGCCCTTCGGCCACGGCTCCACGGCCTGGATCAGATAGTCGGTCCCCCGCCAATCAAAGCGGATCGCTGCGCCCTCGCCCAGCGTGTCCAGATCCATCATGGTCCAGACCGCCAGGGTCGCCTTGTCGCGGGCGCTCTCGGGCAGACTTTCCCGCTCTTCCGGGCTGGCCATCTGAATATTGGCCCGGATCTCGTGCAAAACCTCGGCAGCCTCCACAAGCCGCCCATGGGCGTCGACGCTTTCGGCGGTGACCCGCAGGGTCAAGGGTTCGGTGAACTCCGGGTCGGACAGAATGGCGGACAGATCCAAGCTCATTGACCGCGCCTCCGAATCACGTAGGTGATGGACCGGATCAGAGACCGGCTATCCATCAATGGATTACTCTTATCGGGCGCCTGGACTGGCCGCGGCTTGCGCCTCTGGCCCGCCTGCTGTTGGGGCTGAGGGGTTTGTGCCCGCCACCGCGCCGCCAATGTCGCCTTAGACAGCGCAGGCCAATCGTTGTCGACGAACCTGGCTGTAACCGCGTTCACCGCGACCTGCCCGGCGGCATGGAACCCCGCCATGACGCCGCCCGCGTCCCCCCGCAGGGCCGCCCGCGCCGCGTCGGCGAGCAGATCGGTGATGTCCTTCGCCGCCGCCTTCATGCCCGGATAGAGAAAGGCACGGGCCGGGATCCCGGCTTCGGGCGCGCCGAATTCCTGTATGTAGCCAATCGCCGCATTGCCGATGGGCTCGCCCTCCCGCGTGTTCTCTTCAGCCGGGATGCCCACTAACAGCTCGGAGCCCTTCAGGAGCGTCATGGCGCGCTTAATCCGCGCCTCCATTTCCCTTGAGTCGGAGCCTTGAACAGTGATGTCGGGGATCATGCCACGACTCCCCCAGCGCCGATGGTCGAGGCCAGGGACCAGTATTGTTTTCCCCAGCTGGTCGAGTTGTAGTCGCCTGCCCGAATGTCGGCTGTGGCCGCCGCCCCGGCGCGGGAGACCGAGGTGGAGATCGACCCGACCGTCTTGCTTTCGGACACCACGCCACCCCCGGCAGCATCCAGGCCGCCGGTGCCATCGGTGGCCTTCGAGGCCGCCATCACGAGGGTCAAGTGGTGGGCCGCGAGAAAGGCGATACCGTGGGGCTGGAGATCCTGCCACCGCTCCAGCGGGCACCGCTTTTCAGCGAAGGCGAGCCAGCGCGTCACCGTCGCATCCGGGAAGACGGTGGCGTCGGCGAAGGCGGGGATCATGTCGCGGAATTCGGCGGGCGTCATGGCTGGCCTCTAAGGATCAAGGAAAGGATTGGTGTCCCCGGGGTCCGGTGATCGGATCCCGGGGACTGGCGTTGGCGGCCTCGCTGCCGCCTCGAGCCGGTCCCGGCCTGGGCGCTGTTTTGGGGTGGCCCCTGACGGGAGTCGCTCCACTCCTGGGCAAGGCCGTCCGTGCGGCCAAATCCCGCGCCTTCCCCTGGAATAATGCGGTTATTCGGAACCCTTGGCGGCCTGAAAGGCTGCCCAGGCCGCGTCCCGTTCCTGCGCCGTGACTGCCCGGCCCGCCACCTCGGACAGAGCCTTGACCTCCGGAAGGCCCGCCTTGGTGAAATGCTCGGAGTTCTTCGGATTCAGCTGGCCGATGGCCGTGACCAGATCGCCCGCCTCGACGGTCACGGCAACCGTGAACCGCCCGGCCCGATAACAGGGCTCGAAAAACGGATGGCGCGCCTCGGCCTCGGTCACAAGGTGGGTGCCCTTGCCGAAATGGCGCGACCCCAGGGCGAAGGGCTCGGTGACGTGGATCTCTCGGGGCATCACTTACCCTCCCAGGGCCACCATGTCCCCGTAGGACACGGTTTCCGGGTAGACGAACTCGACTTGGCCGAGCAGGCCGTAATAGACCGTCAGATGCTGGAGCCCGCGAATCTCCACCGGTGTCTTTTGGACCGGCACCAAGGGGAAGCGCACATAGCGCTTGGAGCGGGTGTAGGCCAAAGCCCGGTCCAGGCCGCCGACACCCCGGCCCGTCGTCCATTTCAAGGGCAGGATCTCCAGGGGGCGCCCGTTCTGAACCGCCGAAACGCACATTTCTGAGACGTACTTCAGAATGGAAATCGAACCCGCGTCGGAAACCGGCTTCAGGAGGAGGGCGAAGCGATCCGGGGGGAGTCGGAGTTGATCCGGGGCCACCGCATAGGCCGCCCGCACCCAGGCGTACTGGAGAAAACCATTGATATCGTCGAGGATCTGGGCGGGCGTCGCCGTCGACCAATCCTGGGCGAAGCCATAGGGGGCGATGGCCGGATTGTTCAACAGGCCCGTGGCGCCGACCACCGGATCGCCGATATAGACCATTTCATCCGTATCGAGCTGGTACTTCATCTGCATCGCGTCGTACTTCTGGGTGTCGATCGGTCGCCCGGTGCGCGCGGCCTTACCCAGTTCAATGGTCGAGAACCCGACCTCCTGACCCCACAGATGCAGGGGCTGGCCGATCTTGGCCGTGGACACGTCGACACCGGCAATAGCCGTGGAGCCGCCCGCGATCCAGCTTTTCCCGGCGCCCGCGAAACCGGCGGCGGCAAAGTCGCTGATTGTGAAGGATGACACCTCATCCTCCATGGCGATATCCTCGCGCAGGTCGATGTCGCGCTGCCACGTGACCTCCATCAGTGGCGCATTGAACGTTTGGTCCAGGCGCTCCAGTTCACCGACCAGGAAGGCACCGGCCTCATCCCGGGTCCGCCGATCGTATGTTCGAATTCCAACCATCGTCGGCTCCTTAGATATTGTAGGCGATTTCGACGGTGCCGTCGGAATCCTGGGGGCCCATGAAGGTGGCGCCGGGGATGGCGACACCGGCGGAGACTGCCAGTTCACCGGTGACGTACCCACCGGCGTCGGCTTCGATCAGCTTGACCGCGCCTCCCCGAACGGCCGCCGTGGCTTCGGTCGCGGACAGGCGCACGGACATATAGCCGCGCTTCAGCTGGTCCTGAATGGACCCGGTGCCTGCGGAATCCCCGTTCACCCCGGCCCCGGTTTGGTAAGACCGGGCCAGAAATCCGGTGACGCTGGCTGCGGTGACCGCCGCGCCCGCCTTTCCCGCCGCCAAGGCCAAAGGGGCACCAAAAGGCGTTTCGGCGGAAAGCGGCACTGGTTCGAGGGTCGCCTCGGCCCGGCGACTGACGCCCCCGGCAAAGCCGCTGGGCATGGACATGGTATAGGTAGGCATGCGGTTATCCCTTCAAACCCTTGCGGTATTCCGCGAATTGAACGTTGAGGCTGGCGGGCGTGTCATAAGCCCCCGCGCGTCCCTTGGCGTCGCCCCGGGTCAGGGCATCGGCGGTGCGGCCATTGGCCGCTGCCCGCTTGATCTCGACCGCCGCTGAAAAAGCCGCGTCGAGGGTTGGGCCGGTCGCCCGGTCGATGCCATCGCGGGCGATGGCCTTGACGGCCCGGGCCACGGCGCCGTCCTTCATGGCGGCCCGCAGTGCGACCCGCTTGACCGTCAAGGCCCGATCACCGGTACTGGCGATAAGGCCCGGGGACAAGATCGCGGCATCCCGAACCAGAGTGGCCGTGGCCCTGTCCCCGGTTTTGCGCGGCTTGCGATCCTGGGTGGCTTCGGGGTCTTCATCCTGGGCATCCTCGGGGTCCTCATCCTGGGTGTCCTCGGAATCCTCGTCGGTCATCACCTCGGGATCCTCGTCGCCCGTCGCCCCCATTTTTTCAACCAAGGAACGCAGCAGCATCTTGATCTCAGCCATGTCTTCGGCCAGACCCGGCTCCCCCTCGTCCGTCGCCGGGACCGGTTTTTCCTCCGGATCTTCGTCCCCGGCCTGACCTTCGACCAGGGCCTCGTCGAGGGCCTTCTTGACCCTGGGGTCGGCGTCCATGGCCTTGCGGACGCCCGCGGACCCCAAGAGGGTCGCCAGGAGTCCGGGCTTTTTCGTCTTCGTCATGCGGTGATCCCTCGTTTTAGTGCGCCGGTCGCGGATGGCGCAGCGGGGGCCACAGCGGCCCTCGGAAACCAGCGCCACATGGTTGCCGCGCAGGTGGGTTTGCCGCCCCCGACCAGGGGCGATTTCGATGTATTCGGCGTCGTAACCACAGGACAGCTCGCGCAGACCCCCGTTGACCGCCTTAATGGCGTCCGCGTCGGTCACCAGCAGATCGGCGAGCAGCAGATCAGCCTCCGGACCCTGGCCGCGGCGAACATTCTGAACAACGCCACAGGCAAGCTCGCGCCAGGTCTCAGGGGTTACGTCGTCGTCCGGATGGCCGTCGGTCAGGGGCCGCCCCTCGAAACTGGCCATTGTGGCCTTGTCGAACAGGTCGGCCTCCCCCCGCTCGATTAAAATTGTATCCCCATCGCCCGGCGTGACCGGCACTTCCTCGGGCAGGTATTCCAGGTCGCCGGTCCGCGCCAGGGCCACGCCCTCGCACAACAGATACCCCTCGGGGGTCTCAGAAATGCGATCCGACAATCTGGTGGAAACGAGGATGAGGGGCACGGGGTCCGCTCCTTGAGTTGCGACAAGGAGGAGACTACCGGTCGGCCCGGGGACTGGCTTGCCCGGAACAGTTCCGGGCCAGGGGGAAGGTGGGGGACGTCCAGGTTCCGGAGGGGCGGGCGCAAGCCCCAGGATCGGGAGCGCCCCAGATGGCCCCATTGAACACCCATTGAACGGGGCAGGATCGCCGGGGCGGCATCGGGAGCCCCAACCATGCCAGGGGGCACCGAAGAGCCCCCTGCGGGGAACCTAGGCGGTTTTCCCGGTCACGGCCTCGACCTGGCTGTCGTGCAGGTCGGCTTCAACATAGAACAGATCATAAAGGTCGTCGGCGTGATTCGGCCCGGGAACCACGAATTCCACGATCTGACTATCCGGCACCGATGGACTGGAGATGATGACGGTCCCCTTAAGCCCCGCAGCCAGATCGAACGGTTCACCGGTACTCATATCGGTACCCACAACCCTCTCCTTCAGTCTCAGGTCGGTCAACTCAGGATACACGGTCACCTCCTGTTGCCTTTGGGGCGCGTTTGGAATCGATGTAGGCCGTGACGAGCCGGGGCGCCTCTGCTTGCCGACCATCCCTGCGATCATAGATCCACGCGGTACGAACCTCAACCACCTGCCCATTCGCCCCTTGAACGGGCACGAATGCAACAAATCGCTCACCATGATGATCCTGCACGCCCCGTTCAGTGCGGGCACCGGCCAAACCCCTGAGCAGTTGTGCGCGCAGGTCCTCGGCGTGCCGCTCGTCCATTCCCAGGGCTGACGCAAAAACACGGGCCTTGTCAGGGTTTTTATTCAGCGCGTATTCGGTCAACTTACGGATGTCAGCCGTCGCCTGCCCATGCCCCGGTAAGGGCTGCCCCGGTTCATAGGGCACCACCTTCTTGTTGTGCTTTTCCCAGTGAGACAAAAACGTCGGCTTGCCACCGGTGGATTCTTCCGTGGGCAGGGGTTGGGCAATGGGTCTGCCCCCGCCGGGGCGAGGTACCACCGGCTCACAATAACATCTGCAGTTGGCGAACTCCCCCGCGTGGGCCGTATACCCGTCGATGGTTGGTGGGTGGTCCCATTCGATGAACTTCCCCTCCATGGCCGCATGACTCTCCCGAACACCGCCGTCCCTTGCCGTGCGCCAGATATATCCGGTCCCGCCGATCCCCTGCGCCCGCTGTTTCGTCAGGGCCGTGTTGGCGCTGGACACCGCTGTCCGCGCCAAGGTCCGCGCCCGGGCGCCCGTGGCATCCCCGGCAGCTTCAATCTTCTTGGCCAACTCCTCCGGCCTCATACCGGTCACCAGGGCTTCCTGGGTCAAATGGGCCAACCGGTCGGCGGCATCGCTGGCAAGGCTTTTCATATTGCCCGCATTAACCGCGATCAGCTTTTGCAGGGTCACGCCATTGACCGAACTGGTCAGATGCTCACGCAAGCCCTGACCGATGCGCTCGGACTGACGGCGCCAGACCTGATCGTTCTTCCGCGCCGCCGCCGCGACCATAACGGTTGCCGCAGCCTCGGCCCAGGCGTTCAGGGTAGCGGCATAGGCCCGCAGCAACCTGATCTTTTGATCGGGATCCCCACCGCCCGCCGTGATCTGCCTGACCCGCCCCGCCACAGAACCCAGTTGTTTGGCATAGGTCCGTTCGGCGGCCTTGGCGGGCTGGAAATCCCCATCGGCCTTCTTGGCCTGATCGGTCCAGGACCACGCCAACCCGGGCCAGGGCTGGGCCGGGTCCGGGCGGGTGGGGGCCTTGACCTCAGGCGTCATGGGCCGGGCCGGGCGTCAGGGAAAGGGGATCTTCGTCCGGCATCTCCGGCATCTCCGGCAGGGGCGGGGCGATATTGGCCTCCCGCGCCGCTTCAATGTCCTCATCCCGGATCCCGGCGAACCGCCCGGTGACCCGCCCGCTTTCGCGCAGAGCCTCCAGGGCCTGGGGATGGTCGATGATGCCTCCGGCGGCCAGGGCGGCAATGGCCTGGGAATCCGCCGTCGCGATCTGACTTTTCTCCAGCGGCGAGGGGCTGGCCAGTGGCGCGAAGCTGAACGTTAAACCGTCCGGCGGGGCCGTGCCGAACACCGAGCGGTAGAGTACCTCCAACAGCAAGCCGACCGCGCCGCGCAGGTCATCCTCCTGCGCGGTCGAGATGGTCTCATAATACATTTGCAGGTCGCTGTCGCCCGTCGCGAAGCCCTTGGGCGCCTGACCCAACAGGCGCACCAAGGGAATGCCCGAGGCGCCCGAGATCTGCTCGGCGAAGGCCTGAAGGGCATCGTAGACACCGGCGAAAGACCAGTTGATCGCGCTGACCTGGTCCTCGGAATCAACGATGGTGATGCCCTCGTTGGATTGGGTCTGGCGGACCATGTCCATCATTTTCATCAGGCCCGATTCCGCCGGGCCGCCCTGGGCCAAAATCCGGCGGAAATCCTTGATCGAAAAGACCCGAAGGAAGCTCTTCATCATCAAATTGGCCGAGCCATACGTCGCAGAATCGAGCGCCAGGATTCGATCAAACGCCCGCTCAACGACGGACGCGCCCCAGCCCTGCTCCCTTAGCTTTTCATACCGGGGCAGCTCGACCCCGACAAACCGCAAGGCCCGGCTATGGTGAACCCTTTGCCGGTCCAACCCGGCCACGTCGTCGAGAGTATAATAGGCCGGATAACCCAGCATCGGGCCGAGGTCGCGGATTTTCTCCTCGGACGGCGTCACCTGCCAGCGGTCGGCCACGATCAGGCCCTTGAAGCTGCCTTCGCCAAGGCTATCCAGGTCCAAGGGTTCGTCCAAAGCCTGCCCGTCGATCAACAGGATCGCCAGGGCGCCGCCGTACAGCCTGCCCCATTTGATGGCATCGGACAGGCGCCCCGGAATCCCCGTCTCGCGCCAACCGGCATGAAGCCGGTCGATATCCTCCGGCGCCATCGGGCCTTTGATTTCGAGCC
This sequence comes from Rhodospirillum sp. A1_3_36, assembly GCF_047263945.1. Classification (NCBI taxonomy): domain Bacteria; kingdom Pseudomonadati; phylum Pseudomonadota; class Alphaproteobacteria; order Rhodospirillales; family Rhodospirillaceae; genus Rhodospirillum; species Rhodospirillum sp. A1_3_36. The sequence goes on from NZ_JBLAVB010000009.1 coordinate 14,830, forward strand.
CAGCGCGAACCATGTCCTCGGCCACGACCTCGACCATGCGACCGACAACCCAGCTGGTGCGGTACATGTCTTCCAGTTCGGTCCGGTCGAGGATCCGGTTTTTCCGGTATGTCGACCCGGCCAACATATTGTCGGCGCCAAGGCCAAGCCGGGCCGTGACATTGTCGAAGCCATCGCGGACGCGGGCGCGACCCAGGAAGGATTTGGCGGGACGGGCGGGACGGGACGCGGCTGATGCGCGGCGGGGCGGGCTCATTGTCCAAGGGTCTCCCAAATGGCCAGGGAATCGCCGACGAAATAGCGCAGAGCCTGGGTCATGGCATCGACCTGATCATCGTTCGACCCGGCCGGAAAGGCGATCACCTCGCCGTCGAAATCCCTGCGCCACACGGCATTGCGCGGCACATACACGTTTCCGGCCTTCCACAACGGCGTGACGGCCGAGGCTCGTGCTACCTTTGATCCATCTGGCTCAATGGGGATCAGGCCCGGCACGGTATTCTTCAAGGTACTGATTACGGCCGGTCCATTGGCCTTGTCCTCCACCAGCTTGGCCAGGGCCTCGGGCCATTTCTTTGTCATAACCAGGACGGCCTCGACCGTGGCCGTGAACGACATGCGGTCGCGGATTTGATCCAGAAGGTAGTATGCCGCGCCCCTTTTCCCCCAAATCTGTCCGACGACGAAGTCCGACCCCAGGGTATCCTTGAAGGTCATGTCCCAGGATTGAATCACTTCGTCGAAAACCGGTGGCAGATCGGCGGGGAACCACTCCTGGATCCATGCTTCCTGGAAGATGTTGCCGCCGTCCTGGACGGCGTTCTGCTGGAACAGCGCCGACCATTTGGCGGGCGCCATCAGCCTCTTGAATTGAAGAAGTTGTTCCAGGGGGTGAAGCTCCGGAACCAAGGCCTCCCCGTTGTCGTTGATCGCCGGGAATTTCAGGTGAACCGCGTCCGGATTGTCCTTCAGAATCGTCGCCGCGAGATCGTCCGTCGCCCAGGACGTGGCCATAATGATCTGACCCGACCGCTTCGAGAGGCGGGTCAGGAAGACGGTTTCATACCAGCTCCTGATCCCCTTTTTCACGGCGGGGGAGCGCGCCTCGGCCTCGTTCTTGATCGGATCGTCGATAATGCCGATATCGACGCTTTTACCCGTCAAGGGGCCGCCGATGCCCGTGGCGAGGTAATAGCCCTTTTTGCCGACAATATCGAACCGGTCGGAATTGCGGAGGGCCTCGCCCTCGACATGAGCGGCCCGCCTCGTGTTGAGCGCGCTACGCGGATAGACCTCCCTGAACTCTGAAGCCATCATGATCCGCTGCACATCGCGGTTCATGTCCTTGGCCAGATCCGCCGAATAGGAACAGGCCGCGATCCGGGTATTCGGCCAGCGACCAAAGATGTAGGGGGCCAGCATGCGGCTGACCAGCTCGGACTTGCCATGCTGGGGCGGCGCCTGAAGAACCAGGATCGGTCGCTTGCCCTTGTGCACGTCATCCAGAAACCGGTCGATAGCGGCGCAGACTTCGCGCGAAAACCGGGACCAAATATAGTCCCGGCGCGTGTAACCGACGAAACCGCCGAACGTTCGCCGGGCCAGCTCGGCCTCGAACCTGCGCCGATCCCTTTCGGCCAAAAGCGGACTAAGGTCGGGGGCGGATGCGTTCACGGATCGCCTCCTCAAGCTCCGCCGTGGTCATCTCCTTGGGGTCGCGGCCATCTTCCGGCATCAGGCTGGCCAGGCGTTTGTGCGCCTCCTCCTCGGCCTTTTTGCGGCCCCGCTCCTCCGCCTCGGCCTTGAATTTTTTGAGGTTCACCGAAGAGCGTGTCAGGGTCGCGATGTTCTTCGCGGCCTTCGACAGCAGCTCGACCCGCTCACCCTGTTCCACGTCTTCGGCCTTGGCCTCCTGAAGCGCCATGATGGACTCGAACAGTTCGGTCTGGATCATGGCCGTTAAGGCCTCGGATCGGGCATCTAGGCTATCCTCGGCCCCCGCCGTGATAATCTTCGCGGCCTCGGTGCTCGCCCGGATCGCCGTAAGCCGCCGGTTCAGATTCTGACCGTATCGCCCGAGCGCTGACCGCGACGGAAGGTCGCCCTGGCCAGCGTCTTCGGGAAACCGTTCCCGCAAATCGCCAATGAGTTCGTCCAAGGTCATTGAATCCGCCGCGAGAACCGCGTCGATATGATCCTTGATGTCTGGCCGGAGACGGCGAATGGTCGAAGGGCGGCCCATGGCTCACCAATACTTCGCGGGGCGCGCGATGCCCGGCGCGCAGTCGATGGTGTATTCGGCCAGATCAACCCCATACCGGGTTAACTCGGCAAACCACCGGCCCGTGGGCTCCTTGCGTAGATCCACCAACTTGCGGTCGGCGAGGTAGTCCAACTCCTTGCGCAGCTCCAAGGCCGTGGCATCCGGGAACTCGGCCTGGGCAACGGTCAACACCGGCCCTTCATAGGCGCCGATGGGTCGGGCATTATTCAGCGTCAGAATGATCAGCCAGCGCAGGTATTCACGCCGGGCCTTCGCCGGATCAACCATGGTTCAGTCCTCGCAATTGGGCGTTTTCGAGTTTAATGGCCAATCCGTCCATCTTGGCTTCCAGGATCGATTGCCCACGCACGTAGTCTTCCCGGCGGACATAATCGACCGGTAGATCGGCCTTGAGCTGCATGAACTGTTTTTCCAGGTCACGCAGATCGTTGGTCGCCTTTTCGACGATGGAGAACCGTTCGTCGAGCCGCTGCCCGATCTGACTGAGAAGCAGCTTTCCGGCACCAAACACGAACCCGAAAAAGGCAACGAGCAGGCCGATGAACTGATAGAACTCAAGTTGAACCGTCATGCCCGCATGTCCCTTTCGTGATCGCCCTGGCAGTCGAGGCATCGCGCAGCCCAGGGCAGAACGGCGAGGCGGTTCGGCGGGATTTCACACCCACAATCCTCACAGAACCCAGTCCCGTTGACCTGCTGTCGGCTCTTATGGGCGCTCAAGGCTTGCGCAAGGTGCCGCTCCATTTCCGCTTGCGCACGGTCGCCATCGTCAGCCACCGGAGCCGATGGGCCGCTGGGCCTTGAGCCGCCCATAAATTGCAAGCACGCCACCCGCCGCCGTTCCGAGCTGCGTTGCGATATCGACCACGGCGGCGGTCGTTTGGTCATCGATGGGGAAGCCGAACGCTTGGAGAAGGCCCCCGACGGTTGCGATTAAACCGCCCCACACAGCGCGGGACTGGTACCAATTTTTATTCACAGTGCTCTCCTTGAGGTTTGGGAAATCAGATCGAGGGAATCCAGCGGGCGCGGGCGAGCCAACCGGCTTCGAATGCCTTGAGTGCCGGATTTTTTTTGATCAAGGCCAGATAGAACCGGCGCTGCTGAAGGCAGAGTTCAGAAACAAGGTGACCGCGAAGTGCGCGAATGGCCGAAAGGGTCTGCGGCCCCACGATCCCATCATCCACCACGCCAACCCCAAGGGGTACGGTCGCCCGCTGGAGCAGCTTGACCGCCTGCCGAACCCCCACGTTCACGGCCACGTCAAAGAGCTTGATGGCCAAAATGGGGGAGATTTCGGCGATTTTATCGCAACCGCAGGGACCCCAAAATTTCAGGTGAAACAGCTCGGCGGCATCGTCCGACGTCAGGGCCTTGATGTCATCGACATCAATGTCGCCGTCACCGTCCACATCGCCCAGCTCAAGGCCGAGCGAGCGGAGGAAGCGAAGGGACACCCCATGGTTCGTCGCCCCGCCGGGATCGGCGGGGTGATTGACGAAGTCGCCCTCGTGGGCCAGGACCTCGGCCCGGGCCAAGGCCCAAACCCGGTCGGGCGACAGACTATTCACCGGATTATTCACGGGACCCTCCGAGCCATTGAACAGCGGCGTTAAACACCGGGGGCGCGGATGGCCGCGCTACGGTTCGGAGTATGGTCGGTATGTGGGGGGTGAGGCTTGTCCGGAACAGTTCCGGGGGAGGGGACCTAGAACAGGTCGCCCTGGCGGTCATCGCGGGCCTTGCCCGCATTCCGGACCATCGAAACATACCGCTCGGTGCAGCCCAGTTGCAAGGCTGCCTGACGGTTGCTGAGGCCGGGGTTCTGGTGAATCGCGGCCTTGACCATGCGAGAGTAGACGCCACGAGGAATATCTAGTCGCTGGGCGCCAAACGCCGCACATAATTTTTCCATGTCAGCGAAACCAACGACCTGGGCAAGAGGATGATCGGCTTCGGCACGCACGGGTATATAGGTCTCTACGCCACCAATGGCCCTGCCCAGCAGTTCCGCCTTGTCCTCACCAATCACCTCGGCGATCCGGACAAGGCCGATGGGAAGAGTGCGGGGGCGGCTCATGGCCGCCCCCCGCCAAAGTCATTGAACGAGGCGCGGCCCCAAAGGTCCGGCGCGCCGGTGACGGAGGCGAAGACCGACGCGGTCGGGGTGGGCGATGCGGTCCATGGGAAACGGGACAACCGTCCCCTCTGCCTTTTGCCCAAGCAGTTGATCGACGCAGGCCCTGATAATCTCCTCCGCTTTCGGATCAATCCAACGGTCAGACATGGGACGCTCCCAGCAGGCCGATGGCGCGCAGACGGGCCGTGGTATCCTTGACGTAGGTGGGTCGGCGCCCGGTCAACTTGACGATTTCCGACGTCACCAAGCCCAAACGCCGATAGCGGAGAACCCCTCTGGCCTCGGGAGTCAACAAAAGCGTCAGATCCTTCGGAGATTGGCGGGGCGTAGACCGGGCTGGCGCCCGTTCGGCGAAGGCCCGAAACACCATGACGGACACCTCCGCCGCACGGGGCGTCTTCAGCACCCCGGACAGGGCCAGGGCGCCAGCCTGGGTGAAGGCGCGGGGTAAGTGGTTGGAATCCTTGGAAATCACATTTTGTGATTTCAAGCCACCCACCTCGACCTCCGTGAGCCGAAGGGCGAAGTCCTCCGGGAAGCGACTCAGATTGCGTTTGACCACTTGGTTGATCACCCTGGTCTCGGTTCCGTAGAACATCGCCAGATCGGCATCCAGCATGAGGGGCGGACGACCGGGCAGGGTCACGATTTTCGACTGAACGGTCGTAATGGTGGGAATGGTCATGACTCAGGATCCCTTCAAGCTGGATGGAATGGTGTCGGGGTCGGCGACCGAAAGCGCCAAATCGGCGCAGGCCGTTCGGATCAGGGCTTCGTGGAAGCTCCGATCGTGTCGCGTGCGCGACAGCAGCAGGTGAACGAGATGGGGGTAATGCCCCCGTGAACGCGCAACGGCGTCGGCGAGGCGGATGCCCACCAATTGGCGGGCACGGTCCAGCTTGGTCATGAGACATGCCTTCTGCTAGGCGTTGAAAAACACCACCAGAAAGGCTTCTTACGACCGCACTGGTGGCGGGAGGGTAAGAACCCAGAAACCTGGACAGAAACAGGACCTGAGCGGGCTTATTCCCCTTTCGGGTATTGTATTCGCCGCCCTCCCGCCATAGCGGGTCATTACCCGGATGGACTCCGGGCATGAAAATGGCCGCGAGCTTTCGGGGCGACCATCCGTTCTGTCCATTTCTGGAGGTTCTTACTCCTCCAAGGAAGACGGTACGCCCCACGCGGCTGAAAATCAAGGTGGGGTGAGCCGGGTTCGTCATGACCCCGTCCGCCCGAACCGATTGCCGCGCGCCTCGTCCAGCCGCCGCCAATAGCGGCCCAAGGCGGAGCGGCTGGGTGTGCGGGCCGAGCCGAACTGATCGATCAGCATGGAAACCGCCGCATTGATGGTGACTTCGCGGTGGAGCCGGGTGACGGCCTCGCGGACCTCCGTATCACTCCAGAAGCCGGGACGACGCCCGTTCAACCAGATCGGAAAATGGGTGGCCGCATCCGACAGGACCGGCGCGGGGTGAGATTGCCCGAACCCGATGGCCCGCTCCACCGCGTCCAGACGCGCAACCATCTGGGTCCAAGGGTCCGTGGCGGAAGCGGGCGCGACGGCAAACATGCCCCGCCGATGGGCCAGGAACACCTCGATCACTTCCTGCCGCACATCCGCCGCCCGCGCCGTCCGCGACAGCATACAGAGGAGGAGGGTCTGGCCTTCGTTGAGGTAGTAGGCAGTGACTTCGCGGACGGCGCCGGAGCCCAGAGAGACCTTTTCGCACACCGCGCGAATTGGTCCGTATCGGCCCAGTTCCTCGGTATTCTTGACAATTGTGCGCCGGATATCAAGCGGTTGCGCCATGCCCAGGCGTTCGCCGATCCGAACGTCCTTAATACGCGGGTCCTGGTCGACGATCAGATCCTGAGCGTTTAACGGCGATGAGAATCCGGTAACGAGATCAGTCATGGCCCTGTTCCTTTTCCACCCGCGCCACCCAGCCTTTCAGGGCTTCGATCAGTCTGTTCAATTGGTCATTCCGCAAAAGGTCGGGATCGAGCAGCACGGTTTCGTCCGGTTGCAACTGGCGCCCGCACCATTTACGCAGGGCCGGGCGCCCGCCCGTGACGGCACCGCGCTTTTTCAGCTCGCCCCACAGGGCATGGACTTTCCGGGCCAGGGGATTGGCGGCGGGCTTGAAGCCCTGCCGACCGGCGGGCCTACGGCCCAGCTTCCGGTATTCGTCCAGGATGGCGCCAAGCTGGCCATCGGTGCACTTCGCCGCAGAGCGATGCCCCGTGATCCGCTCCATCAAGTCTCGGCGCGCGTCCTCGTCTATGGCCAGATCCTTGGCCCCGGCGTGGACAGCGGCGATCAAGGTTTTGCGCGAGGTCGTCATCACTCGATTCCTCCGGTCTTATAGATCGCGCCACCAAGTTCGGCGCCTTTATGCCCGGCTTCCCAGACAAACCATGCATGGGCCGTGGGGGCGCCGCCTTGGCGCCGTTCCGGCGGGATATCGAACCGCCAGCAATTTGCCCGGTCCCCGCAAAGCCAGATCCGGGCGGGCGGGTTCCTCGCCCACCAGCGGCGGCGGGCATCGCTTTCGCGCCAGGCGTAGCGCTGAAACGCCAGGATCTTCCGGGCGCCGAGCCGCCGGGCGTGGTCGACGAATTCACAAGCCAGGGAAAAAGGCGGGTTCATGAAAACCGAGAACTCCGGCAGGGCCTGCCCGACGGTCAGAAAGTCCCTGCCGATCCATTCTGTTCCCCGATAGCCCCAGTTATGGAGATCCCAGGAGTCCACCTCGTACCCCGCAGCCCGCGCCGCTTCGCTCAAAACCCCGGTCCCACAACAGGGATCGATCACCCGACGGGTCAGCAACTCGACCCGCAGGATTTGAGCGGCGGCCCAGGGGGGAGTCTCGAAACATTCGGCAGCGCGGGCCTGCTCCTCAAGGGTGGCGTAGCGAGCGGCAGTCTCGACGCCGTTCAGGTGGCCGAAGAGGCCTAAACCAGTCATCGGCAATCCTCCTCGCCCTTGGGCTTGGGCTTGGGCGCCTCGGGGCCATGCTCGACAATGAACAGGATCTCGGCGAAGAGACCGGCGAAGATTTCGGGATGCCCGACGCAGACCGCAGCCACGCTCTCCATCACTTTGACCCGAAAATCCAACACGTCCTTTTCCATCGATCCTTCTCCAAATCCATGATGGCCTAATGCGTCAAACGGGGACCGAGGGTCAGTGCCCAACCGGAATCGTGAAGCCCCCATGGGCGACAAAAAGCTGATTAAGATCAGCAGTGCGGTCATGTCGCGCCGCCGCGATCATCGTGGCGGCCAGCAAGACCTCATGGGCCTGACAAAAGCCGCCACATTGATCCTGGGCGATGACTTCGGCCACGCGGACCAACCCTAGAAGAGATGCCTCGTCGATCATTTCGGAATCCTCCAAACCGTGATTTCTGGGGACCACCCCAAGGCCCGCCACCCAGGAGGGCTTCGGGGAGGGATGGGCTTCCTTTCCGTCAATCGAACTCCACTTCTCCACCTCCATTGAACGTCACGCAGCCGTTGGCGTCGGAAATAACCATGGGCAGATTCTCAATCATCGCAGCAGCAAGGAAGCTGGCCGTGCCGTGCTTTTGAGAAGCCCGACACACGGCGGCGAACAGTGGCACGAAGGCGTTGTCCACGCCGATACCGCAGGATTTCGCGATAACCTCGGCGTGCAGGATCAATTCATCTGCGCCTTGATTAAGGTCGAGGGTGTTGGCCATATCACGCAGCCTCCTCGTCTTTGGCTGCGGACAGCAGGGCATCGACCATCTTGTCGATCTCTCCATCGGTCGCCTTGATCACAACCTCGTCTCCAGCCTCAACGACGGTGACGCCGATCTTCCGCAGCTCGGCGACGGACATCAGGTTAAGGGCGCCTCTCACCGGCTTTTCCTCGACCTTCACCAGATCGTCGAACTTGTCCTCGAAATGCTTCCGGATGAGCTGAACGACCTTGGCGGCGTCCGCGTACTCCAGCTTTCCCTTGCCCTTGGAAAAACCGATCTTGATGCCGTGAAACACCAGGGTTTTGGGCTTCACGAACAACTCGGGGGCGTCCTCTATCGCGGCACTTAAAACGGCATAGGCTGTGGCGCTGGTGTCCACCAGCGCCCGCAGGCGTGCGATCCGGCGGCGCTTGATTGCATTGATTTCATCTTCTAGGCCCGCGACCTCGTCCTTCAGAGCGCGATGCGCGTCCGAGTATTTTTTGGTGAGGGCTTCAATGTCGGCAAGGCTGGTCATGGGTCAGATCCTCTTGATCAGAAACAGGGGAAACAGGAACCAACCGGCCACCCAGGCCAGCCGATTGCGGATGCCATGCCAGAAGCGGCGGCGGGCGCGGTGGGTGGGGGCGAGCCTCATGCGGCACCCCCAGGGGGCGCGAGGGCGAGCGCGACATCGCGCAGGTACGTCACAACCTCTGTCGTCGCGCCCATGGCCAGGGCGCGTTGAACGCCCAAATTGATGAGGGCCACGGCCACCGCAGACGGTGGAAGGGTTGAGGGAGAATGATCAAGGAGGCGATTGACGGCGAGCATGGCTTGGGCCACCTCGTACTCCTCCAAGGTCCTCGGATCACGGTGGGTGAGTTTCATGCGGCATTTCCTCCGGTCGGGGGAAAATCCGTGGCGCGCTTGCTCTCGCGGTCATGGCGGGCCTGGGCGAGGTCCACGACACCATCGGGCAGGGTATCCGAACGCGGGAACCACCCTTCCAAGCCAAGGGCTTGGGCTCGGCAGTCCTCAAGCGCATTGGCCAGGACCACACCGCCTTCGCCCCGAACACGGCTGCGGACGAACTCGACGAGATTGCGGAGGTCATCACTGAGCATCATCGGCGCCTTGGCAACGCGCACCGTCCCAGGCCTCGTAGGCGGCTCGGGTGACCTCCATGGCCTTCAGGTGCGCCTTCCGCGCCGACGCCAGCGCCTTTTCGGCTCTCAGTTCCTTCAGTTCAGCCTCGGTCTCCTTCAGCCGAGCCTCGCACCAGCGTTCGTACAGATCTTCCTCCTTAGACATCACCACCTCCATTTTTCCCGCAGGCCAAACAGGCCTGACGCATCCGCACGCGCTCGCCGCTGGTGGCGGCGACAACCCGGGCCTTGGTGCGCCAATCGGCGCAAACCGTCATGGCGATTTCCTGGCCTTGACCGGGGCATTGAACAGTTCCATTCATCAGGCGAGCCCGGACGCGGTTTTCCATGTCCGACCAGTTCTTGGCCTTATAGGTGCCGTTCACCAGAGCGTTCACCGCGCCCGCCGAGACCTCCAGGACCTTGGCCACTTTGCGCTGACTGCTGGCCTCGCAGGCGTCGGCGAGGGCCTTGATCCAATCGGGCCGATCATTCATCCGCGGACTCCTCCTCCACTGTCCCCTCGCCCATGGGGCGGCGGCGGTTTTGATCCCAAACCCACTTGGTCTGCCGGATCTGGGGCGCCAAAGGCCCTGTGTTCATGGATGGGAGGAGACGATATCTCGCGATCCTGGCCCACTCGCCCGCACCGCTGTGAGCCGGGGACACGAGCGCCAAATATCCAGCCCGATGCAGGTGCCCGACGTATATTTTGACGGCGGACGGTTGAACCTTGATCTCACTGGTCGACGCCTGAATGGCCAGCTCGCGATAATTGAAGTCGCCGAGCATTTTCATCGTTCTCCACAGACAATCCCGGCCCAGCCCCTGGTCCACAGCGATGGACCCGTCCCGGCGAACCCTGGGCGCCGATGGCTGATCGCGGAGCAGCTTGTACATGCGAGGGTCAGAGCCCGACGGCTCGGCCTCCACCTTCAAAAACCCAGCCAAGACAAGGCTGTGGACGTAGGCTCGGATACTGTCACGGGGGGCGTGGCTCGCCCCGTACAGATCGGCGAGGGAAAAGTTTTTCCGCTCCCGCATGATCCGCCAAAAATCCTCGCGGCCATGGGGGACTCGGACCCGGAGCGTCACGCGCCCATCGATGGGTTTCCGGACCATCCTCAGGCCCTCCGGCTCGGCGGGGCACCAGTAAACAGCGGGCGATTGCCCCAGGTGGCGCGGTCCACCACCGTCCAGCCATTCACCAACGCTTCGGACCGGACCCGTTCGATGTTGACGCAGATGCGCCGCACCCGCCCGTGGGCCGCGTCGGAAAGGTAGGCGGCCATGTCCGGGGCAATCTCGACGCCCGGCGCGTACAGATCGGCGAGCGCCATGGTGTCCTCGGCATCGGCGGGCACCGCCGGAACCCAATCGAGCATCCGGTTATGGAACCGCTCGCTGGCCTGCAACTGGTGGGGCAGGTTCTCCTCGCCGATCAGGATGATCGGGGCGCCCGTCTTGTCGCGGATCTCGCGGATGGTCTCGTGGTACTTCCGCCGCACCACGTGGTCGAACTCGTCGATGATCAGAGGGCGGTCGGTGACCACCAGTTGATTGATGACCTGATCGACCATATCCGCCGCCGTGCCCCGGGGCTGAAGCCCCAGCTCCACCAAAAGGGCCTTCAGGAACTTCGCCTTGGTCCAGGACTCGCCGACCTCCAGGTAGTAGGCCCGATATTTGTTGGCGGCATAGGTGGCGGAAAACGTCTTCCCATAGCCCGATGGGCCGTGGAAGGTGACCATGGAGGGCAGGTGGCGGGGGCGATTAACCACCTTGTCGACCGCCTCGGTGAACAGCGTCACGTTGCGGAGCGGAGCGATGGTTCCTCGGGTATTGACAGTCTGATCCAAAGGCATGATCCTTTTCCTTGTTAGCGGTCCCCCTTGCCTCGCGCGGTCGAAGGTGGACGTTTTCACCTGGGCGGCTGGTCAAACGACCAGTCGCCCGAAGTCCTTCATCATCTCTTTCGCGGTCTTGAACTCCGGATGATTCCGGTAAGTCTCGAACCACCGGGCATCGTCGGCATGAACCGGCTCCCCGGCCTCCATCCTCCCCTCGACATCCAGCCCCCGTTCCACCCGCGCGCGCTTCTCGGCGCGGCCATCGACCACCTTTGGCACCACCCGCAGATCATCGCGCAGGGCGCGGCGCTTGGCCTCGTCCTCGGCGGTGCGGGCCGGGGGCGGCTCGGGCAGAACCCGGGCGGCCCGGGCGGCCTGCTCAAGGGCGGGTGTGGAATAGGCTTGAGTGGGGGTTGGGAATTGAGCCAGCTTGCCCGCCGCCTCGGCCTTCATGGCCAGGATCTCGGGCACCACATCGACAACCCGGGCCTCGGCCTTCGCCTTCTTGAGCATCTTCATGCCCTCGGCGTTGGCGAGGGTCTGGTGGGCCTTGCGGGTGGCCGCGACCTCAGCGCGGGACACGCCTGTCCGCTCGGGGCACATGGCCTTGCAGACGAATTCCCCAGCATCGTCGAAGACGTAGATGTAGCCATAGTCGGCGTCGTCGAAGAGGACCTGAACCCGCTGCCCCTCCATCCCGCCCAAATAGGCATGGTCAAAAGATGCTCTGTCGGCGCGGATGCCCTTCTTCGTAACCGTCTTCCAACCGTCGCCGTCGGTCGGCGATAGCAGAACATCAAGCGCCCGCTCATTTTCAATGCGCTTGACTGGCGCGGTCCAGGCCGCCGCCACCTGGAACGGCGTCTGGCCATTCAGGCCGCCGTGGGGCTCATGGGCGTACAGGTCGGCGCACCACTTGTCACAAAACTCCTGGAGCTGCGGGGCGGCCATCCGGACCTCGACCACCTCGTCTTTCGACATCAGGCGCTGAGCAAAGGACTTGCGATTTTCAATCGCCTTGCGCTCGGCCACATTGTGACCGACGAAAGCGGGCAGCAACTCCAGTAGGCCGTGCGAGAAGGTGCGAAATGACCGTTCAATGTGCGGTTTCGCTTCGGGCGTGAAGGGCGGACAGATGTGGGTTTCAATGCCCAGACTGTCGTAGGCGCGGCGCATGTGGCGGGAGACATAGTCCGACCCGTTGTCGATCCGCACCATCTCCGGCACACCCCAGGCCACCACGGCCCCGCGCAGGGTCGCCGCGACCCCGGCTGCACAGGAGGTCCGGGAGACCAAGAGCCGCAGACGGCGCGTGTAAACGTCGATGACCCCGATCAGCGAGTGCCGGGCACCGTCGGCCAGCAGCAGGTCGGCGGGGGTAGAGTCCAACTCCCAAACCTGATTAAGCCGGACAATCCCCTCTGAGCGGGAGCCCGAGGCGGCCTTATATTTCGAGCGCCATGCGTCCGGGTCGCGAACCTTCTCGAAGAGCTGGGCATTGTCGACTTTCCAGGCTGTAACCCACCGTTGGATCGAGCGCTCGGCGGGCAGGTCCTTTTCCGGGAACCGGGCCTTGAGCCCCTTGTGGATCGTGATCGCCTGGACATGCGGTTTCTCGGCGATCAAGCCCAGGATGAACGACCGGATCTCCCCGTCCTGGTCGATCCGACCGGAGCCCTTACGGTTGCCGTAGCTCGGCACAAGCCCGACAAGGCCATGCTCGGCCAGTGTCTTTTCCCAATCCCGCAGGCTGTTCTTGGACACGCGGCTGACCTGCTCGCGGATCCAGGGGGCCACCTGGACATACCCCGCGCAATAGGCGGCACAGAAGTCCAGCAGCGCCCGCTCCTTGGGGATCCCGGCCACGGCCCGGAAAGCCTGAAGGGCACGAACCACAGCCGCCTTGGCCTCGGCCAGGGCAAGGGTCTTTTCGGGTAGGGTAGCGGCATTGACGGTCGGGGCCGATCGGGCGGCCCGCCGCTTCGGCGCCACGGGTTCGCTTGGGCGCTCATAGGAGCCCGCTTCCTCGGCGGCGAGGCGGGCATACTCCAGGCGCGCCTCCTCGGGCAGAGCGGCGAGGGGGTATTCGCGACCGCCGCCCTTGGCGGCGCGGGCGCGATGGGGCCAGGACTCGCGACTTGCTCGAAGCTGTATCGCCCGTTCGGTTCCCGGCAATCCCGGCAACCCCAGTTCGACCAGTTCGGCGGCGGAAAACCAGTCCTTCATGGCGCACCGCCATTCCCGTCCGCGCTTCTCTTGCGGATCGGCTCAACCTCTGGCAACGTCCAGAGATACAAATCATGGAGGGGAGATGTCCTTAGCCAACTACGCGCATGCCTGCCGAACGCTCGCTCAAGAGCTCGTCGAATCCCTCTCTTCAGAGCAAGTCGAAGACCTGCGCGCCAGCCTGGAGGGGGTGACCCATAAGGAGTGGACGGAGTGGATGCGTAAATACGCGCCTCAGATATCCGCCTTTGTTGCCGCGACACCCTCTCAGCGTCAGCGGAAGAAAGCATGGAAGGACCCTGTTCTGCGAGCGCAGCTTTCACTGGCAGGATATCACCACCTTCTCCAGGGACAGCATATCCTTGATGCCGTTGATCGGCACGGCCTATACCCCGGCGGCAGTTATCGGATGATGGGTTCCCTGGCCGGAGACGCGTATTGGGACATCCTTGGGGCTGGTGACGTTCCATTTTGGCCTCTTCCCGGCAAGAATCCCCTGACCCCTGAGGGGTGAAAATGGGTTCCAGATTTCTCATGACCGCCGTCTCCGCACCCTGACCGGAGCCTCTTTGGACAAAGCCTTCTCGGCCTTGCGCAGCTCCTCGATCTGTTGCCGGATTAGGCCGCGTTGTGCCCACCGGGCTTCTTCGCCTTCCATGACGATGCAACCATCGTCCTCGACCATCAGGTCCCAGATCCAGGTGGCCTTGGTCACTCGGACGAAGGCTTTTAGGGCACGGGCCGATATGGCGCGGTCGGCAGCCCCGGCCTCGCTGGTGTAGGCATCCAACATGTGCTTGGAGAAGGTGGGGCGGTCCATGACCGCCCCCATTCGGGCCGCAATATCCTCGCGGGAAAGCGGGCATTCCTTGCAGGCCTGGGACAGCGCCCGGGCCAGCTTGGCGTCGAAATCGAGCGGCGCGACTTCCTCCCTTGGCCGACGCACCGGATAGACCTGCTCGACCCGAAGGGTTTCGGGGAACATATCGTCCATTTTGTCGGGTCCGATGTCGCGCCGCTTAGCCATTACGCAGCACTCCGCGCGAAAGTGCCCCGGCGACCGTCATGGCGGGAGGAAAAAACAACCATGACGGCCACCAGGGCTTTCCCTACACTGGGGGCGCAACCCAAACCCAGGAAGGGAAAGAGGATGGGAGACGACGAAGTGAAGGCGAAGCTAAGGGCGTTGGAAGCGGCATTCATGCACCAAACGATGCTACTGAACGTGCTCTTCCGAAACCACGCGGCCACGCTCGCTGAGTTTCTGGGGGACGACATCAGCAATCTCCCGCCACACGAGAGGGCAAGCCACTATGGGCAGGCTCTTCTGGATATTCGCTATCAGTTGCAGGCACTTGGGGAAATTGACCAAGGCGCGCCCGAACCCGGCGATGCTCCTTGAGAAGTTGGGCGCGCCAATCCTTCTGCGCCACGTCTTGTCGCATCACGAGCTTGAGAGCCGAGAACTCAGCACTCTCTTGAGGCTCACTCATCGGGACGCCCCCCAAATAATCCGATTGGTACAAATCCGCTCCGCCGCCACCTTGGGCATGGGCGAGACCGACTTGGGTGCCGCGCGCCGAAGCCACTTCCAGCGATCAAGGCGACGGTGCTCCTGTCCGGCGAAAATGTGGACGCCATCCATATCCAGACGCACTTCCGCAGCGGTTCCGACCAAGGCCCGGGCCACGGAAAGGGCGCGGCGAAAACCTTGCCGGTCGCGGGCGGCGATCCAGGTTTGATGCTCGCGGATCTCCTGGTCATCGAACCGGCGCCAAACATCGCCCGGCGCGCTATCGATGATCACCAAGGGGGAGAGGATTCCATTCGCGCTCTCAATCCAAAGGAAGCCGCTCCAGGCGGGGCCACCAATGGCAAAGTCAATCCTGAAGGGGCCATCATTTTCGGCCCAAGCGGGCAGCCGAAAAGACACAGAAGTGTCTATGTAGGCGCAGGCGCACCAGGGCTCGAAGGAACGGAGCGCCCGCACTTCGCGGACAACCGCCCCCGGTAAGTTGGGGTCCATGTGCATCACGCACTCCTCTTTTGACTCGCCGCGAACCGCGGGTAGTCCGTATAGTTGCGGGACGGTTGAGGCTGGTGGCGGGCGCCATCGGTTCGATAACGGCTCGGCCAGATCTGGCGTGGGGAAAGATCAAGGCACTCAGCGATAGCCAGCTCGGCATCGAAGTGCGGGCGGCGGGCGGCCTGACGGACGGAACTGTCCGATAGGCCGTAGGCCCGGGCCACGGACACGAAGGTCCAGCCCCTGGTGTTCAACTCGTACCGGATCTTTTCAGGCGACCAATCGACGGCTTTCGCCATGCCTCATCCTCACTCGAGACCGGCCCTGCCAGGCCGGTTAATTTTGGGTCTGCGTTTTAACGAACGAGGAAAGATTAACTCCGAAAACGGAGCCGTTCAACGGCAAAAATCCGTTTCGGAGTTTATTTCCTCGAACTCAGCGGAGAAATCTTGTTATGTTATTGATAATGTTGATCTATATGGAACTCCGAAATCATGTCTCTATCGCGTTAGAAACTTCGGGGTTAGGCCATTGAACTCCGAAAAAGAAACTAACTCCGGTTTCAGATCTCGTCTCGGGGAGTTGGTTGGCGGACAGAAGCCCTTCGAGTGGGCCAAGGATGTGGGCATCCCTAGCGCCACCTGGAATCGCGCATGGAATGAAGGAGCGATTCCGAAGGCTCGACACCTAACCAGGATCGCTGACCATGCGGGCGTAACGCTTGATTGGTTGATTTCGGGACGAGAGCCGCGCTACCGCACTTCCCAGCCATCGCAGGGCACGGAAAGTGCGACACCAACGGACAGCATACCCATAGATCTCATTGAGAGGGCTGTGCTGATGATCGAGGCCAGACTTGACCGAATGAAGATAACTCTAGAGCCGAAACCCAAGGCCAGGGCCGTGCTCCTTATGTGTAAAATCCTTTGGGATGCCCGCAACAACAAGGCAAACCCTGACCTGGACAGCTATCTAAATCTGTTCTTGAGATAGGGGTTTTCCCCCACTACTCCCGAAAACGCGAACACTTTACCCTAATTTGTGTTCGCCTATCGGCGAAGGGCAGTGTCAGCCGCCCGGAAGCAGGTTCGATGTCGGTCGAACCTACCCCGCGATGTCATTTCAACGCTCCACCTTGCCGTCGACGGCATGGGGTCTGGATATACACGGGAAGTGCCAATGACCGACACCACAAAGGAAGTCCTTGAATTAGAACAACTTTTATTTCAAGATGGGAAATCAGGAAAGCAAACCAACCCGTCAGTTTGCAAATCCGAGGCGTTCTGCCTCAGTCGCCTTGCAATTTGCGTCGTCTCTGCCTTAGCCCTAGCGCAGCTATTGGTCATTTTGATAATCGCACTCGCTCGGGCCGAGCACACACTCACTCCAAATCCATCTGTCGTTTCGTCGATTTTTGACCGTCACTTGGTTTTGGAGTTTTGGGGAGGCTGGGTCGGCCAAAATCCATTGATCTCATTCGATAAATCCCAATTTATCCCACCCAGTCCCAGTATTCCCTTAGCCTCCAACACCATCTGTCGGGTTACAGGATGTCGGCGAAATTATTTCTCCCCGCAACCGGTCAGAAGGGATTGGCCGGTTCGATGGGTGTGGCCTCGCGCCAGGGGGCGAAGGCGTCCAACGCTTCGGCGGGCGTTTCTTCGGTGATAACGGCGGCGAGGGTGTCCAGCAGATCGGGCCAGGGGTGACCGTCGTCCCTTGCGCGGGCCGTGTTGCCGGACAGATCCCAACCGGGCGACCGGACGCCGTCCAGGATCAGCTTTTTCGCCATACCCAGGGACGACAGGCGAACGTCCGGACCATGGGCGCAAGCATAAAAGCTTAGTTCGAGGTCGAGGGAAGGAAACCGACCCTCCCCCTCCCAGGCCTGGACGATGAGATCACGGCCCTCGTCCATTCGTCCCTGGGAAAAACAAAACCCTGCGAAGTTTCCGAGGGTGTTCGCGTGCTTGGGATCGGCCTTGATGGCCCTCTTGTAGAGGTCCTCGGCTTTATCCATGTCTCTGCGGACGGTGTGCATGAAATTCGCGAAGTTTCCGAGGTTTTTCGCGTGCTTGGGATCGGCCTCGATGGCCCTCTTGTAGAGGTCTTCTGCCTCATCCATGTTTCCGCGAGCGGTGTGCATGAGAACCGCGAAGTTTCCGAGGGTGTTCGCGTGCTTGGGATCGGTCTCGATGGCCCTCTTGTAGAGGTCCTCGGCCTCGTCCATGTCTTTGCGGACGGTGTGCATGAAATTCGCGAAGTTTCCGAGGGTTGTCGCGTGCTTGGGATCGGCCTCGATGGCCTTCTTGTAGAGGTCTTCTGCCTCGTCCATGTCTCCGCGAACGGTGTGCTTGAAAAGCGCGAAATTTCTGAGGGTGTTTGCGTGCTTGGGATCTGCCTCGATGGCCCTCTTGTAGAGGTCCTCGGCCCTGTCCATGTCTCTGCGGACGTTTTTCATGAAAAGCGCGAAGCTTTCGAGGGCTGTCGCGTGCTTCGGATCGGCCTCGGTGGCCCTCTTGTAGAGGTCCTCGGCTTTATCCATGTCTCCGTGAACGGTGCGCATGAAATTCGCGAAGTTTCCGAGGGCTGTCGCGTGCTTGGGATCGGCTTCGATGGCCCTCTTGTAGAGAACCTCGGCCTCGTCCATGTCTCCGCGGACGGTTTCCATAAAATCCGCGAAATTTCCGAGGTTGTTCGCATGCTTGGGATCGGCCTCAATGGCCCTCTTGTAGAGGTTCTCGGCCTCGTCCATGTCTTCGCGGACGGTTTCCATAAAATCCGCGAAGTTTCCGAGGGTGTTCGCGTGCTTGGGATCTGCCTCGATGGCCCTCTTGTAGAGGTCCTCGGCCTCGTCCATGTCTTTGCGGACGGTTTCCATGAAAACAGCGAAGTTTCCGAGGGTGTCCGCGTGCTTGGGATCTGCCTCGATGGCCCTCTTGTAGAGGTTCTCGGCCTCGTCCATGTCTTTGCGGACGGTTTCCATGAAAACAGCGAAGTTTCCGAGGGTGTCCGCGTTTTTCGGAGCTACGGCGAGGGCGCGATTGAAATAGGCGTATCGCTCATCTTGAGGAACCGAGTCGCAGGATCCTAAGTATGTGAGGAGTACGGCATTTTCTCCAAGCTTCTCTAGCAGGGACAAGAGGAAAGGTTCGTTGTTCTCCCAAGATTGAGGGAGCTCTCCTTTGGACGACATGGTGGCGATTTCACGTGCCAACTCCGGTCCCAGAAGATCATTAAGGCTGCTTCTCTCCTCTTCGAAAACATCCAATAGGGATCTTATTTGAAAAGGGCTCAATTCTGGAGCTCTTTGTAATAAATGTCTTTTTTGTTTCACTGTGAGAGAAAGGTTTTCTGTGATTTTTTTCCAGAAGACTTCCGGGTCGATATTCGGAGAAAGCGCATGGCTTCTGGAATCCGCCAAAAGTGATAAATAGCCGGCTTCCATGAAAAGGGGGCTCAAGGCCGGGGGAGTCTCGGGTGGGGGGTGCAAAAAGTCGGCGAATATCTTTGCGTTCTCCTCCGGGGTCCAGTGGGTTCGCCTGTCGAAAGAGGCGGTGAGGGCGTTCCTGACCGTCTGGGCTTCGTCGCCGTACCAAAGCCTGTTGTGTTTGGCGTAAAGCCGTAGGGCTTCGCGGACCTCGTCATGCAGGGTGAAGAGGCCGGGCAAACGGGCTTCGGTCAGGATGCCGCGCGCCGCGTAATCCTCGATGGACAGGGGTGGGGGGCCGTTGAAGAAAAGGGCGAAGTCCTCCTTTGGGATCAGATGGGGGATGGCGAGGCGCCAGATCTCATCGTGGCCGGTGACCCTTTGGGCCAGGAAGGCGAGGAGTCCATAGCGGTCCCCCTTCTCGAACCGCTCCAGGACAAGGGGCCAGTCTTGCCAGGACCAGTTGGGGCTCCGGCTTCGGTCGTCCTGGATGGTCCGCGCCATGTAGTCGACCCAGAGGGGGTTGCCCAAGGTCCGCTCCGCGATGTCGGCCAGAAGGTCCGCAG
This sequence comes from Rhodospirillum sp. A1_3_36, assembly GCF_047263945.1. Lineage (NCBI taxonomy): Bacteria > Pseudomonadati > Pseudomonadota > Alphaproteobacteria > Rhodospirillales > Rhodospirillaceae > Rhodospirillum > Rhodospirillum sp. A1_3_36. Next base: position 34,213 of record NZ_JBLAVB010000009.1, read on the forward strand.
GGATGGGCGGCAGGTCGGGGAGGGCGCGGCTCAGGTAGGCGTGAATCTCCGGTCCATCGAAGGGAGTCATCGTACCGTGGCGTTGATATTGCACCCCGACGATTTCCGTGGCGCCGATGTCCGTGCGTCCAACGGCAACCACCAGACTGGGACTCTCGGCGAGAAGGTGCTTGGCCACATCCCCGAAATACTGCGGGAGGGGAACAGGGTCCGTTTGGGAGGGGAGGCGCGCGCCCACCTCGCCCGTTTCGAAATAGAGCCGCGTGCCGATGGCGAGGTCCGGGGCTGCCTCCCAGGTGTCCACCAGCAAGACGCCTCCCTTGGAGAAATCCTCAAGGAGGGCTTCCAATAGGGCCTTTTCCGGGAAACTGCGGACCTTTGCCTTGCGCTTGTTTCCCAGGACCTGGCGGACGCGTTGGCCGAGTTTGGCGAGGGGTACGGCCAAGACAAGGAAGGCGCCAACCAAGGGGGGCATGTCGGGGGTCAGCTTTTGCCCTTCCGCCAGCGCCTTCTCGATGTCCGGGAAGAAGGCGTCCAGGGCGCCGGGGTCTCCATCGGGGGGGCCGTCCAGCAGCACCCGCCGCACCGCGTCGAATTTGGGAGTATGGACCGTGCGTGCGACAGCCAGGAAGGGCGGGCCCTCAATCTGGCCCGTTCCCCGGAAGCGGCTCAGGTCCAGCAGGGCCACGGGGACCTTTTTTTCCGCGCAGAGGGTCCGGAAGCGCGCGAGCAGACTGGATTTCCCCGCGCCACCGGCCCCGGTGATCACCGTCATGCGGCTTTGATGCGCTGCCAACCAGTCGGCGAGAATGGCCTCCTGGGGACGGTCGATCCAAATGGCGGGGGAAGGTCCCTGTACAGGCATCAATACGGCTCCATCCGAAGGCGGGGTGGCTGTCGGCCATAATTGATTTTTCTCGAATGAACGTCCAATGGTTTGGGTGCTGCCTTCCTTCCGGCACCCCGCCCCCTTGACAACCAGGCTTATTTATACTCAGACTGTGCATAATAGACGGGCGTGGATCCCGTCTCATTTTTACCTATAAAATACTCGTAATGAGTATAAGGAGGCGACGATGGGTTTCGAGGGACGCTTTGGGCCGGGTGGGGAGGGCGATCGTCTGGCCGCCCTCCGCGAACGGGTCACCCCGCTGGAATGGCCCGCCCTCTCGGCGGAAATCGCCGAAATTGAGCGTCTGAAGGCCGCCCGGGATGCGGTCATCCTCGCCCATAACTACCAGACGCCGGACATCTACCACGGGGTCTCCGACATCGTTGGCGACTCCCTGGCCCTGGCGCACAAGGCCCAGGAGGCCGACGCCAAGGTGATTGTCATGGCCGGGGTCCACTTCATGGCCGAAACCGCCAAACTGGTGAACCCGGACAAGATCGTGCTGATGCCCGATATGGAGGCCGGATGCTCCCTGGCCGAATCCATCACGGCGGCGGACATCCGCCAGCTCCGCACCCAATACCCCGGTGTGCCCGTCGTCACCTATGTGAATACCTCGGCTGAGGTAAAGGCGGAATCCGATATCTGCTGTACCTCGGGCAATGCCGTGAAGGTGGTGGAAAGCCTGGGCGTCGACCGGGTGCTCATGCTGCCCGATGAATATCTGGCGGCCTATGTCCAGACCCAGACCAAGGTGGAGATCATCCCCTGGACCGGCCATTGCGAGGTCCACGAGCGCTTCACCGGTGAAGAAATCACCCAGTTCCGCGAGGCCCATGACGGTCTGGTGGTCATCGCCCACCCCGAATGCCCACCGGACGTGATCGAGGCCTCGGACTTCGTCGGCTCCACTGAGCAGATGATCACCCGGGCCAAGGGCCTTTCGGGCCGCAAGGTGCTGATGGTTACCGAATGTTCCATGAGCGACAACGTCGCCGCCCAGGCGCCCGAGGTGGACTTCGTCCGTCCCTGCAACCTCTGCCCCCATATGAAGCGCATCACGCTCGCCAACATCCGCAAGTCCCTGGAAACCCTGGCGCCGGAAGTCACCATCGACCCGGCCATCGTCGACCGTGCCCGCTTGGCCGTCGAGCGCATGCTCGCGGTGGGCCGCTGACATGCCCGGCCCGCGAGACAGGGGACGGCAGGACCCCACCCAAGGGAGCAAGGACCGGGTCCTGGTCGTGGGGGGCGGCATTGCGGGACTCTCCACGGCCCTGTCCCTGGCGCCCCTGCCGGTTACCGTCCTGACCACCTCCCCCCTGGGAACCGGTGGCTCCACGGAATGGGCGCAAGGGGGGATCGCTGCGGCCATGGGCGCCGATGATGCTCCGGCCCTCCACGCCCAAGACACCCTCGCCGTGGGAGGGGGGCTGACCGATGCCCGGGTCGCCCGCCTGATCACTGACGGCGCGCCCGAGGCCATCGCCGCCCTGGAAGCCTGGGGCACCCGTTTTGATCGGGGAACCGACGGGTGCCTTGCCCTGGCCCTGGAGGCCGGACATTCCCGCCGCCGGGTGCTCCATGCGGGCGGAGACGGCTCCGGCGCGCGCATCCTCGCCGCCCTGGCCGAGACGGTTTTGCGTGCCCCCTGGATCGCGGTGCGTGATGGCGTTTCCGTCGTTGGCCTGACCCGTGACGGCGAGCGGGTGACCGGCGCCGTGGTTCGCTACGGAGGCGGGCGGACCGAAACCCTGTCCGCCCGGGCCGTTGTCCTGGCCACGGGCGGGGTCGGGGGGCTCTTCGCCTCCACCACCAATCCGATCTCCTCCCGGGGGGCGGGATTGATGCTCGGCGCCCGGGCCGGGGCGGTGCTGCGGGATATCGAGTTCATCCAGTTCCACCCCACCGCCATCGCCCTGGGGACTAAGGAGCCGGGGACAGAGCCCCTCGGTCCCGGCTCCCTGCCCCTGGCGTCGGAGGCCCTGCGCGGCGAGGGCGCAACCCTGATCACCGCAGCGGGCGCCCCCCTGATGGCGGGAACGCCCGGCGGTGACTTGGCCCCCCGTGACGTGGTCGCCCGGGCCGTGGGAGCGGAGATCGCCCGGGGTGGTTCGGTGTTTCTCGACGCCCGCGCCGCCCTGGGAGACCACTTTGCCCTCCATTTCCCGACGGTCTACGGCCATTGCCAGGCCCATGGCCTGGATCCGGCCCGCGAGCCCATCCCCGTGCGCCCGGCGGCCCATTACCACATGGGCGGCCTCGCCGTGGACGACCGGGGGCGGACCTCGGTCCCGGGCCTTTGGGCCTGCGGCGAGGTCGCAGCCACCGGCCTTCATGGTGCCAACCGCTTGGCGAGCAACTCCCTGATTGAGGCCGTGGTGCTTGCCCGCCGCCTGTCCGAGGCTCTGCGTGCCACGCCCGGACGCCTCTCGACCCGCTCCGCCGGGTTGGTGGATGCGGCTGTGGAGGATCTCGCCCCGGCTCCGGTCCGCCATCTGATGGACGCCCACCTGGGCGTGGTCCGCGAGGCCCGGGGGCTGGAAGCGGCACGCGAGACCCTCCTCTCCCGCATCGCCAGTCAGGGCCAGGGCCAGGGACAAGGTCAAGGGGGCGGGAGTGACCTGTCGTTGCTCGCCCTGATGATCACCCAGGCCGCCCTGGAGCGGCGGGAGAGCCGGGGCGCCCATCTGCGCCTGGATTTCCCCGACACCGCTCCCGAAGCCCGGTCCTCCCGCCTGACCTTGGCCGGGGTGCTCGCCAGCCTGGGCGCGCCGATCCAATCCGCCATGAAAGCGCAAGAAGCATGACCTCCTCCCCTATCCTCCCCCGGGCTCTCCCAATGGCGCCCTTTCCCGCCCTCCTGCTTGAGCCCCTCGTCCGCGCCGCCCTGGCCGAGGACCTGGGGCGCCGGGGCGACATCACGACCGAGGCCGTCATCCCCGCCGACGCCCAGGCCACCGCCGTGATGCGTGCGAGAAAACCCGGCGTCGCCGCAGGGGTGGAGGCTGCCGTGATGGCCTTCCGCCTGATGGACCCCTCGGTAACCTGTGCGGTCCATAAGGGCGAGGGAGCGGTGCTGGCCCCGGGAGAGGATCTGATGACCCTCACCGGCCCGGCCCGGGCGATCCTCTCGGCGGAGCGGGTGGCGCTGAACTTCGCCGGTCACCTGTCGGGCATCGCCACGGCCACCGCCGCGCTGGTGGCGGCGGTGCAGCCCCATCTGGTGCACATCACCTGCACGCGCAAGACCACGCCTGGCCTACGCGGCCTGGAGAAATACGCCGTGCGCGCGGGCGGCGGCTCCAGCCACCGCTACGGATTGGATGACGCGGTGTTGATCAAGGACAACCACATCGCCGTGGCCGGATCCGTCACCGAGGCCATCGCCCGCGCCCGGGCCTTCGTCGGCCATCTGGTGAAGGTGGAAGTGGAAGTCGACACCCTGGCCCAACTCGCCGAAGCCCTGGAGGCCGGGCCGGATGTGGTCCTGCTCGACAACATGGCTCCGGACCTGCTGCGCGAAGCGGTCGCCCTGACCCGGGCCCAAACGCGGGAGAGGGCCAAAGCGCCGGTGACCCTGGAGGCCTCGGGCGGCGTGACGCTGGAGACCGCTCCGGCCATCGCGGCAACGGGCGTGGACGTGATCAGCGTCGGCTGGCTGACCCACAGCGCGCCGAGCTTGGACCTGGGGTTGGATATCGATGTTCTATAGGGGAGTGGGTGGTGATCGATACTATGGGGGCGCTGCCCCCATGCCCCCGCTGGGAGGCAGCGGCCTCCCAGACCCTCAGTTCGTTCTTGTGGAGGGGTGAGGGGGGGCGAGACAGCGTTTTTTTGTGTGCTTCCGTGGCGTTGGCGTGGTGTCGGATGACGGCCATCATGGCGAAGGCGAGCATGACGAGGGAGACATGGCGGTGCCAGCCGTACCAGGAGCGTGTCTCGTTGTGATCGAGACCGAGTTCGTTCTTGGCAGTTTCGACGCTGTCCTCAATGGCCCAGCGATGGCCTTCCACCGACACCAGCTTTTCCATCGGCATGCCCGTGAGGCACCATGTGGAGAAGAAGGCGAGATCGCCGTCGGCGATGGTGCGGCGGATCAACAGGCCCCGTGTCCACTCCCCGGTGAGGGAGCTGTTGTATTCGTCGGCCTCAAGGTCGGCCAGGTCGAGATAGGCCCAGTCGTGCAGGCGCGGCCCTTTGGTTCCTTCGCCCGCCGACAGCCGCCGCCAGGCGCTCTCGGGAAGGTGTTGGGCGATCTCGGCGGCGGTGCCGCCGACGGGCTGCGGTTTGCCCCAGGACCGGAACACATGATTGGCGGCGACACCCAAGACGTAGCCCTTGCCCCCTTGCCCAGCACTGTTTCGATCTCTCCCGTGCCATAGACGCTGTCCGCCGCCACGAAGGAGAACGGCACCCCCGCAGCGACCGCGCGCGCAATCATCCGGCACGCGATCCGTGGCTTCGTCGCAAATCCCACATCACTGGGCACATGCGCCGCCTTCAGGCGCTCGGGAGCGCCCGTCCAGGCCCGTGGCAGATAATACCAAGCGGCGCGGGTTGAAACCCAGGCCGCTTTTCTTGCGTTCAAACGCCAGGCGGGCTTTTACGCGCCATAAGGCGCGGCGGCCACTTGGCCGCTTCCAAGGTGCGGTGAGGCAAACTCACCGCACCTGGGTATAAAGCGCCCGATCAATGAAGGCATGGCCATGGCGCGATACATACGAGGCGAACACCCCGATCTGGCAATTGGTGATTTTGCCCGCCGAACCCGTGTACTGGCGCGCAACCCCGCACGACGCCTTGCCCTGCTTCAGAAAGCCGGTCTCATCGATGACCAGAACCGCGTCCTCTTCGGCCAGCGTCTCCAGCGCGTACTCGCGCACGATGTCGCGCAGCGCTTCCGCATCCCAACGCCCGCGACCCAGAATGGCTTGTTGCCGCCAGGGACCCGGATCACCGGCCGCCTCCGCCCGCACCCAGCCCGTCTTGCGGCGTTCCTCCCCCAGCAACCCGTCCAAAAACCGCTACACGTAAACCGCTACACGGTCCTGGGTGAACAGCGGATGCATCCGCGCCTTCACTGCTCGCAGCGAAGACGCCCAAAGCTCAAGCATCGCCTCAATCGATGCACCCGTCATCCATGACCTCCGAATTATAGAAACTCACAGAGTCAGATGTCGTCAAAAAATGCAACTGTAATGCTAGTGACTGATCATCCAAGGCCGGGCCCCGGGGAAATACTTGGAGCCATCGGGCCGAACCACCGTACGGGTCGGCGTCTCCTCCCCCCCACATCCGCATCCAGGACCGTGGCGATGGCCTTTGCGGGCGTCATGGGCGCGGCGCGCCTTCTCCTCCCCCCATCCTTCCTTCGAAAAAGGCACCTCGCGGGCCTTCTCGTTGCGGGCCAAGGAGGTTCGGGTGCCCACATCCAAAAGGCCCTGGTTTGGCATGGTGCGAATGTCCCGGGGCGCCTCGCCCAAACATTTGGGGCAAACGGCGTCATCCCAGGCCTGATCCACCGTCGCCAGGGTGTTGAAGGGGCCGCAGGTGGGGCAGGTGTAATCATAGACGGGCATGGCGGGCCTCCGGTCGTTCGAGAGCAAGCAGTTCACTCAAAAGCGCTGCCCCCGCCCGAAAAGACGGGCGGGGGCAGCCAATCCTCCCCTACGCGAGGTCAGGTGCCAAGGGCACATCGATGGAGCCATCCAGCTCCTTTTTCGGACCATCGGCATTGGGGTTGATGTCGAAGTCAAAGATGCCCGTGGGAATCCACAGGGTGGCGCAGGCGTTGGGCACGTCCACCACACCGGAGATATGGCCCTGCACGGGCGCCGTGCCGAGAATGGCATAGCCCTGGGCGCCGGAGTATCCGAAGTTTTTCAGATAGCCAATGGCGTTCAGGCAAGCCTGACGATAGGCCACATGGACATCGAGGAAGTGCTGCTTGCCTCCTTCATCGACGGAAATGCCTTCGAAGATCACATAGTCATCGTACTTGGGCGTGATCGGGCTGGGTTTGAAGATCGGGTTCTTGATCGCATACTTCGCCATCCCGTCCTTGATCAACTCGACCTTCATATGAATCCAGCCGGCCATTTCGATGGCGCCGCAGAAGGTGATTTCACCGTCGCCCTGGCTGAAGTGCAAATCGCCCACCGATAGACCGCCGTCTTTCACATAGACAGGGAAGTAGACCTTGGATCCCCGGGACAGGTCCTTGATGTCACAGTTGCCGCCGTGTTCGCGGGGCGGCACGGTACGCGCACCTTCGGCGGCGGCGGCAGCCTTTTCCTCGCCGGTCAGGCGGCCCATATGGGCGGTCTCGGCATAGGGCAAGCAGGCCAGGGTCGGCACCCGCTCCGGATCCGTATCGAACAGCTCCTTTTCGCGGGTGTTCCAGGTGTCGAGCATCTCCTTGGACGGCAGACAACCGATCAGCCCAGGGTGGATCAGACCGGGGAAGCGGACGCCCGGCACATGGCGGGACTTGGTGTACATGCCCTCGAAATCCCAGATGGACTTCTGGGCTTCGGGGAAATGGTTGTCCAGAAAGCCGCCGCCGTTGTTCTTGGAGAAGAAGCCGTTAAAACCCCACTGCTCATCGGGGAAAGCGCCAATATCGAGGATATCGACCACCAGCAGGTCACCGGGTTCGGCACCCTCGACCCCCACGGGACCGGTCAGAAAGTGGACCTGGGACAGATCGACATCCCGCACGTCGGCGGCATCGTCGTCATTCTTGATCTGCTTGCCGGTCCAGTCGAAGCACTCGAGGACGAAATCGTCACCGGGCTTGACCATGGCCGCCATGGGAATGTCAGGGTGCCAGCGGTTGTGCACCTGGTCATGCTCGTAAGGGGACTTGGAGCGGTCGATCTTGATCAGGGTTTTCGCCATCGGACTTTCCTTTTATGGCTTGGGGTTTGTGGCGCATCTGGGCTTGGGACGGAGGTGGAGGGGAGCGGACAATGTCCGACCCCCTGAACAGGCGACCGACAACAAGCGGTCGACTGGCCGCCGTGCGAAGCGCGCCCCATCGGAGGCGTCCGCAAAGCGGACTGCCGTGAGATACAAAAACCTTAAACAGACAGGAACTTGGCCACCTTGGCCTCGTCGATGCCGTCGCGGGGGCTGTCGTGGACCAGCTGCCCGTTCTCCAGCACCAAAACGCGGTCGGCGATATCCAGGGCGAAACTGAGCACCTGTTCGGAGACGATGATACTCAGGCCCTTCTCATCCCGGATCCGGCGCAGGGTGCGCGCCATCTCCTTGATGATGGAGGGTTGGATCCCCTCCGTCGGCTCGTCGAGCAGCAGGACCTTGGGCCGACTGACCAGAGCCCGGGCGATGGCCAGTTGTTGCTGCTGACCACCCGAGAGGTTGCCGCCCCGGCGCTTGCGCATCTCGAGCAAAACCGGAAACAGCTCGTAGACATCATTGGGGACCTTGCGCTCCCCGGTCACGGTCAGGCCGGTTTCGATGTTTTCCTCGACCGTCATGGCGGTGAAAATCATCCGCCCTTGGGGGACATAGCCCAATCCGGCGGCAACCCGCTGGTGGCTTTTCATGTCCGTGACCGGTGTCCCGTTCAGAGTCACGGCACCCGATGCGGTGCCCACGACCCCCATGAGCGACTTCATGAGCGTGGTCTTGCCCATGCCGTTGCGGCCCATGATGGCGACGATCTCGTTTTCGCCCACGGTGAAATCCAGGCCATGGATGACCTCGCTTTGACCATAGGCCACATGCAGGTTGTCGACGTGCAGCATGGCGGGGTTCCTTAATGTCCGAGGTAGACTTCGATGACCTTGGGGTCGGCCTGAACCGCCTCCATGGATCCCTCGGAAAGCTTCTTGCCCTGGTGAAGGACGGTCACCTTGTGGGCGATGTCCTCGACGAACTTCATGTCGTGCTCGATCACCAGCATGGAGCGGTTGCTGGCAATGCGGTTGAGCAGCTCTGCGGTCTTGATCCGTTCGGCCACGCTCATCCCCGCCACCGGCTCGTCGAGCATCAACAGTTCCGGCTCCTGGATCAGCAACATGCCGATCTCCAGCCATTGTTTCTGACCATGGCTGAGCAGCTCCGCCCGCCGGTTGAGCTGATCGGCGAGGAAGATGGACTCCGCCACCTCCTCCACCCGATCGATCACCTCGGCATCCCGCTTGAACGCGAGCGCTCCGAAGACCGTCCGACCGCGCGGGAAGGAAATCTCCAGGTTCTCGAAAACCGTCAGGTCCTCGTAGATGGAGGGATTCTGGAATTTGCGCCCCACCCCGGCATGCACGATCTGGTGTTCGCGCATGTCGGTCAGTTCCCGATCCCGGTACTTGATCGACCCGCTGGAGGCCTTGGTGCGCCCACAGATGAGGTCGAGCACGGTGGTCTTGCCTGCCCCATTGGGACCGATGATCACGCGAATCTCGTTTTCATCGACGTAGAAGGTCAGGCCATCCACCGCCTTGAACCCGTCGAAGGACACGGTCAGGTCCTCCACCGCGAGCAGGAAATCCGTATTGCTGGACATGGTCCTCTCTCCTTATTCCGCAGGGGCCGGGGCTTCGGCATCCGCTTTTGCGCCTCGCCCGCCCAGTTTGCCCGGAAGACGGGGGGCGACATGGTCGCTCCACAGGCCCGCCAGGCCATTGGGGAAGGCCATGACGACACCGATGAAAACGGCGCCCATGGCAAACAGCCAAAGCTCAGGGAAGGATTCCGACAGGGTGGTTTTGGCGTAATTGACCACCAGGGTTCCGTAGACGGCGCCCAGGATGGAGAGGCGCCCTCCAACCGCGCAGAAAATGACCATCTCGATGGACGGCACGATGCCGACAAAAGAGGGCGACATGAAGCCCACCTGCAAGGTGAACATCGCCCCACCAATGGCCGAGATCCCGGCAGCGAGGCAGAAAATGAAGATCTTGAACCCAGCCACGTCGTAACCGGAGAAGCGCACCCGATCTTCCTTGCCGCGCATGGCAACCAGGATGCGGCCAAACTTGGTGTTCTTCACCCAGGCGGCCAGAAACAGGCAGGCGAAGAGCAGACCGCCATTGAGGAAATACAGGATGACCTTGGCGTTATCGGTGCGGATGTCCCAGCCCAGCAGGGTGCGCAGGTCGGTAATGCCGTTCACCCCCCCGGTGTAGCCCTGCTGGCCAATGATCAGGATGGACAGAATCGCCGCCATGGCCTGGGTGATGATGGCGAAGTACACCCCACCCACCCGGCGGGTGAACATGGCCACCCCCAGGATAAAGGCGAAGATCACAGGGACGGCGACGATGGCGACCACGGTGAAAGGAAGGGAGTGGAACGGCTCCCAGAACCAGGGCAGGGCCGTGATCTGGTTCCAGTCCATGAAGTCGGGAATGCCCGGAGTGGACTGGATGGCCGTGGCCTCGGGGCTGGAGGCCTCCAGCTTGAGGAACATGGCCATGCAATAGCCCCCCAGGCCGAAGAACACCCCCTGCCCCAGGCTCAGGATCCCGCCGTAGCCCCAGCAGAGCACCAAGCCCAAAGCCACGAAAGCATAGGTCAGATACTTGCCCACCATATTCAGGCGGAAGGCATCCAGGGCCAGGGGAAAGACCAGGAAGATCAGGACGGCGAGGAGGAGGAACCCAAGGGCTCCCCGCCCCGAAAAATCGAGTTTGCGCATCATAGCGGGAGCCTCCCTAGATCACTGCCCCGGGTTTTGGCCGTACAGGCCAGAACCCATGACAGGGATCAATTTCAATAGGTTAGAGCGGAATGAGGACGGAAAACCGGTGCCCATTTTTCCTCATCCCGCTCTAGCGCCGGACCTTGAGAACGAACAGCCCCTGGGGACGCAGCATCAGGATGCCGACGACGACCAGCAGGGTCAGGACCTTGGCCATGGAGCCCGACAGGAAGAATTCCATGGTCGATTGGGACTGGGAGATGGCAAAGGCCGAAGCAATGGTTCCGAGCAAGCTCTGGGCGCCACCAAAGACCACCACCAGGAAGGTATCGACGATGTACAACTGCCCCGCCGTCGGCCCCGTGGAGCCCACCATGGTAAAGGCGCTGCCCGCCACCCCGGCAATGCCGCAGCCCAGGGCAAAGGTGCCCCGATCCACCCTTTCGGTGTTGATGCCGACCGCTCCGGCCATCGTCCGGTTCTGCACCACGGCCCGCACCTGTTTTCCGAAGCGGGATCGGTACATCAGAAGGCCCACGCCAAGGGTAATCAGCAAGGTCAGGACCATGACAAAAACACCGTTGAGGGGCACCTCGATCAGGTCGGTAAGCTGGATCGAGCCCATCATCCAGTCGGGTAGACTGACCCCCACTTCCCGGGCACCGAAAATGGAGCGATAGGCCTGTTGCAGGATCAGGCTCAGACCCCAGGTGGCCAAAAGCGTGTCCAAGGGGCGGTTATAGAGGTGCCGGATCAAGGCCCATTCGACAAAGGCCCCAAGGGCACCACTGGCCAGGAAGGCCAATCCCATGGCGACAAAGAAATAGATCCCAAACAGGCCGGGAAGGTATTCGGAGAAAAACGTGGAACAAAGGTAGGTGACATAGGCGCCGAGGATCATGAATTCGCCGTGCGCCATGTTGATGACGCCCATCTGCCCGAAGATGATGGCCAATCCCAGGGCCATCAGAACGAAGACGGAAAAGAGGATCAGACCGGCGAACCCCTGCATGGCGAAGATCGCGCCCAGTTCTCCCATCGTGTAGCCGTCGAACATGGTGTGACTCCCTGGCGGTGAGGACGGAATGGGTCGGTAAGGACGGTAAAGGCGGGGGGGGAAAAGCCAGGGCGGGGCCGTCACCCGCCCTGGCTGTGGGAGGCGGCGCGGGGAAAGGGGGTATCGGATTTCCACGCGCCGCGTCCAAACGTCAGGGCTTATTGGTAGCCTTCGGGGAAGGGGTTGGGCTCCATCAGCTCCTTGGTCTCGTAGACGACCTCATACTGGCCATTGGCGAGGGCATGCCCGATGCGGGTCTTGCTCCAGAGATGGTGGTTTTCGTGGATCCGCACGTAGCCTTCGGGAGCGGTGGTCAACTCGATGCCCGGGGAGGCTTCGCGGACTTTGTCGATGTCGAAGCTCCCGGCCTTCTCGACGGCAGCCTTCCACAGCCAGGGGCCCAGGTAGGCGGCCTGGGTGACATCGCCGATCACCATGTCATCGCCCCACATCTTCTTGAACGCCGCGACGAAATTGACGTTGTTCTCGTTGGGCAGGGACTGGAAATACTTCATGGCCGCATAGGCACCCTGCATGTTCTCGCCACCGATGCCGCGGATTTCGTCCTCGGTCACCGAGATGGTCAGCAGCAGGGGCTTTTCCTTGGTCATGTCGATACCAGCAGCCTTCAGCTGCTTGTAGAAGGCCACGTTGGATCCGCCGACGATGATGGCGTAGATCACGTCCGGCTTCTTCAGCTTGATCTTGTTGATGACCGAGTTGAACTGGGTATGGCCCAGTGGGAAGTATTCCTCGCCGACGACCTTCAGGCCCTTTTTCTCGATATGCTTGCGGGCGATCTTGTTGGAGGTGCGCGGCCAGATGTAGTCGGACCCCAGCAGGTAGAAACTCTTCGCGCCCTTGGTATCCACCACCCAGTCGATGCCCGCCAGGATCTGCTGGGTCGCTTCCTGACCCGTGTAGATCACGTTCGGGGACTCTTCCAGACCTTCATAGAACGTCGGGTAGTAGAGCATGCCGTTGTACTGCTCGAAGACCGGCAGCACCGCCTTGCGGGAAGCCGAGGTCCAGCAACCGAAGACGGCGGCAACCTTGTCCTGCACCAACAGCTTCTTGGCCTTTTCCGCAAAGGTCGGCCAATCGCTGGCGCCGTCTTCCTGAATGTATTCAATCTTGCGGCCCAGCACGCCCCCCATGGCGTTGATCTGGTCGATGGCCAGCTTTTCGGCCTGAACGGACCCGGTCTCGGAAATGGACATGGTGCCGGTGATGGAGTGGAGAATACCCACCGTAACCGTGTCATCGGTCACCGCCAGGCCGGTGGTATTGACCTCTGCGGTCGGCGGGTCAGCGGCCCAGGACGGCGTGGCGCCAAGGGACAGCAGGGGAAGGGCGGCGAGGCCAAGCAGCGCGCCCATCACCGTCCGTCGGGTGACGCAAAGGGGGGCTCGGTCGGTCGGGGCGTGGCCCGGAGCGGTTCGATAATCGCGGAGGGTCATTCTTTCCTCTCCCGTGTCGGGGGTTGCGGGTGGGCCGCCCCCCGTCCACTCCCGATCCCTCTTCAGGGCCGGAGCGGGGCCTGGGAGCCGCGCCATCCCCAACAGCCTCCGTCGGAATTGCTGCGCCGCGCCATACGCGATTTCGCGTATATCCCCCTCGCGCAGAGTAAGATACTGTGGGTGTCAGGGTTGGAAATAGCATTAAAAAACAATACTTTATGGCGCATTGTCGTTTTCTTTCCACGCAAACGGGCTCGACAGGTTGACCGCAACGCGGAACCCTTCGAGGGCAAAAAGAAGACCGACTGGGATGAAAGGATTCGGCGTGACGTCGATGGGATCGACTGGGATGGCCGCACGTCAACGCGTGTTGCGCATCCGGCGGCGCTATAACCGTTGGGTGGCGAACGAAACCCTAGAGGATTACGCCCTGCGCTTCACGGCGACGGGGGCGCGGCGCTGGTCTGCGGCCCGGGTGGCCAATACGGCACTGGGCGCCATTTCCTTCCTGGCGCTGGAGGCCATTGGCGGAGCCATTACCGTCGGCTATGGCTTCGAGAACGCAACGGCGGCGATCCTTGTCCTCGCCCTGGTGATCTTCGCCACAGGCCTGCCCATCTGCTATTACGCGGCGCGGGCCGGTGTGGATATCGACCTTCTGACAAGGGGTGCCGGGTTCGGCTATATCGGGTCGACCATCACCTCCCTGATCTACGCCTCCTTCACCTTCATCTTTTTTGCGCTCGAGGCCGTCATCCTGGCCATGGCCCTGGAGATGTGGCTGGGTCTGCCTCAGATCCTCGGCTATTTCCTGGGCGCCCTGGTGGTCATCCCCCTGGTCACCCATGGCATCACGGTCATCAGCCGGTTCCAGGTCTGGACCCAGCCGCTCTGGGTCGTGCTGCACCTGATCCCCTTCGTTTTCCTGGGGATCACCCAACCGGACTCCTTCAAGGACTGGACCCAGTTCAAGGGCATCGCCCAAAATGGCCTCGGAGACGGGTTCAACATCCTGGCTTTTGGCGCAGCCACGACGGTGGTGGCCTCCCTTGTCGCGCAAATTGGCGAGCAGGTGGATTTCCTGCGCTTCCTGCCCAAGAAGGAAAAGGGCAATCGGGCCATCTGGTGGCTGTCGATGATCGGGGCCGGTCCGGGCTGGATCCTTCCCGGTACCCTGAAATTGCTGGCCGGCTCCTATCTCGCCTTCCTGTGCATTGAAGCGGGTCTGCCCACCGACGCCGCCAGCGCCCCGACCACCATGTACAATCTGGTCTTCGAGAAGATGCTCGGCTCGCCCGCCAGTGCCGTGGCGGCGATGGGGATTTTCGTCATTCTCTCCCAGCTCAAAATCAATGTGACGAATGCCTATGCCGGGTCCATCGCCTGGTCGAATTTCTTCTCCCGCCTGACCCACAGCCACCCGGGTCGGGTGGTCTGGCTGGTCTTCAACGTGGTCATCGCCCTATTGCTGATGACCTTTGGCGTCTATTCAGCCCTGGAGCATATCCTGGGCCTGTATTCCGTCGTGGCCATCGCCTGGGTCGGTGCCCTCTTCGCCGATCTGGTGATCAACAAACCCCTGGGCCTGAGCCCGGCCCATATCGAATTCAAGCGGGCGCACCTTTACGACATCAATCCCGTCGGCACGGGGGCCATGCTGATTGCCATCACCCTGGCGATCCTCGCCCACCTGGGCGTTTTCGGCGCGTTGGCCTCGGCCTTCACCGCCTTCGTCGCCCTCGGCAGCGCCCTGGTCTCCGCCCCGATCATCGCGTTCCTGACCAAGGGCCGCTACTACATCGCCCGAGAGAACACCCTGGAGTCGGGTCCCGGCGAAGGGATCCTCTGCTGCATCTGCGAACATGCCTTCGAGCGGGAGGACATGGCCCATTGCACCGCCTATGGGGGTCCAATCTGTTCCCTCTGCTGTTCCCTCGATGCCCGCTGTCACGACATCTGCAAACCCGAGCGCGCCCGCCTTCCGGCCCAAGCCCGGGCCTTCGCCCGGCGTTTTGCTCCGGCCTGGGTGGTCAACGCGCTGGCCACCCGGGGCGGTCGCCTGGCGACCACCCTGGTGACGATTTGCCTGTGTATGGGCGCCGTCTTGTCTTTCCTGCGCCATGAAACCCTGTTGGGCAAGGCGGCCCTGGACCCTTCCTCGGACCGAACCCTGTGGATGGCCGTGCTGGTCATCGGCTTGATTGGCTCGGTGATCGGTTTGCTGTTCATGCTGACCAATGAAAGCCGCCGGGTCGCCCTGGAGGAGGCGGAGCGCCAAGCCTCCCTCCTTCGCCAGGAAATCGAAGCCCACGAGCGGACCGACGCCCAGCTCCAAAAGGCCAAGGACGCCGCCGAGGCCGCCAATTTCGCCAAAAGCCGCTACATTATCGGCGTCAGCCATGAAATCCGCTCGCCGCTGAACGCCATTTCCGGATACGCCCAGATCCTGTCCCGGGACGAGAGCATTCCCAAACACCGCCGGGACGCCATTGGTGTCATCCGCCAAAGCGCCCAGCACCTGAGCGGCTTGGTCGAGGGGTTGGTCGACATCTCCCGCATCGAATCGGGACAGCTGACCCTGAACACGGACGAGGTGCGTCTGCCCGAACTGTTGCGGCAATTCGCCGACATGTTCCGCATGCAGGCCCAGGTCAAAGGCGTGGAATTTCTTTACGAGCCCCCCCACAACCTGCCCGCCCTTGTCCATACGGACGAAAAGCGCTTCCGCCAAATTCTGTTCAACCTGCTCAGCAATGCCGTGAAGTTCACCGACAAGGGCCATGTCGCCCTGTCCGTCCGCCTGAAAAGCGAGGTGGCGGAGTTCACCGTGGCGGACACGGGCGTGGGAATCCCGCAGGCGGACCTGGAGCGGGTCTTCCTTCCCTTCGAGCGGGGGGGGGCGGAAGGAAACCTCCAGCCGGGCATGGGATTGGGACTGACCATCACCAAACTGTTGACGGAAATCCTGGGTGGGGAAGTCCTGGTCGAGAGCACTCCGGGCCAGGGCAGCACCTTCCGCGTCCGGCTGTTCCTGCCCGCCCTGTCCGGTCAACGCCGCCCCTCTGCTTCCCCCCGGGCGCAGACCGGATACGAGGGCCCTCCGAAGCGCATCCTTGTGGTGGACGACGACGACGCCCACCGGGCCCTGACCCGGGATGTCCTACTCCCCCTCGGCTTCGATCTGATCGCCGCTGAGAATGGCGCGCAATGCCGCGAGATCCTGCGGGAAACCCCCGTCGATCTGGTCCTGATGGACATCTCCATGCCCGACGTCAACGGCTGGGACCTTGCCGAGGAGTTGCGGGAAGGTCCTCTGAAAGGCGTGCCCATCGTCATGGTCTCGGCCAATGCCCATGAATATGAACCTGGGGGCGCCTTGGCCGACCCCCATGATGCCTTCCTCGTGAAGCCCATCGATATCATCCAGCTCACCGAAACCATCGGCGCCCTGCTGGCTCTGCGGTGGGAGGGAGCAACGGTCCCATCCGCCGGGGATGCCCCCTCCGGCTCGGACCGCCCCCCGCCCCCACCCCCGCCCCTTCCCCACACCCTGGTTTCGGCCCTCCGCGAAGCCATCGCCATCGGTCATGTCCGCGGAATTGGCGAAGCCCTGACCCGCATCAACGAGGCCATGCCCGAATCCGGCCCTTGGACAGACCGCATGCGGTCCATGCTCTCTGCCTTTGCCCTGAAGGAACTGGGAGAGGCCGCCCGATCCGTCCCCGTCCAGACGGATCCCGCCCCGACTCCTCCCGTCGACCCCGGAGACGCCCCCCATGCTTCACCCTAAACGCGATTTGGCCCTTATCGTCGACGACACGCCCGGTACCCTCGGGTTCCTCTGCGAAGCCTTGGAAACAGAAGCCTTTGATGTGCTGGTTGCCACCGACGGGGCCTCCGCCCTGACCTTAACCGAGAAAGTCACCCCCGATGTGATCCTGATGGACGCGGTGATGCCGGGTTTGGACGGTTTCGAAACCTGCAAGGCAATGAAAAGCCGGGCTGACTTGGCCCATGTTCCGGTGATTTTCATGACCGGGTTGACGGAAACCGAACATGTGGTTCGCGCCCTGGGGGCCGGGGGCACGGACTATGTGACCAAGCCCATCATCACCGAGGAACTGGTCGCACGGATCAGGGTTCATGTGGATAACGCCCGGATGACCAGTGGAGTGCGCATGGCCTTGGATGCCTCGGGCCGGGGGCTGTTCGCCGTAGACCGGAACGGCGGGATCCTGTGGGCGACTTCGGCGGCGCGACGGATCCTCGACAGTCTGGATGACGACCACAGCGCCGAAATCCGTCCCTCCCTGCCGCCCCATTGGCGCATCTGGATGGACGAACAACTGGCCGCAAACAGACCGGAAGCCCAAAGGATGCCCCTTTCAATCGACGCCCCCGCCCTGGGAGAGCGGTGCCAGATCCTTCTTGTCACCGAGCTCTCGGCCAACGAGGTGCTGCTTCGCCTGGATACGGTCGAAAGCGCGAACGAGGCCCGCCGGTTCCAAGACCACCTGCACCTGACGGCACGGGAAGCGGAGGTCGTCCTTTGGGCAACCCGGGGCAAGACAAATCGGGATATTGCCGACATCCTCGGCCTGAGCCCACGCACCATCGACAAACACCTGGAACAAGCCTACGCGAAAATGGGCGTGGAGAATCGGGCCGCAGCCATCGCCATGGCCCTGCGACGAACGATCACCGGATAGCGCGATTCTGGCATCCAAACCGACCAAAGCAGAGAAAATACCAACAAAAATCCACCACTAATTGCATAGAATTCCGGTCATCTTTATGCAATTTTATATGGAGTATTTTCACATACTCGACCGGGAGAGATCCAGTGAAGCCATCCATGTTTGTCGCCAGCGCCGCCGCTCTCGCCCTGCTGGTCGGCTGCGCCACCCTGCCCGCCAAAGAGACGGCCCCAGCACCAGACGCCGCCGTGCTCGCCCCTGCGCCGCCATCCTTGGACGAGGTTGCCTTCCAGGTGTCCTTGACCGATGCCAGCCTCCAATCCCCGGCGAACGTCTACAAGGGCCTCTTCCCCATCAGCGATCGGAACCGCAAGCTGCAATGGCGTGATCGGACCAAAAAACAGCAGCTCAAGGTCGTTTCCCTGATGTCCCAGTCGTCCTATGACAAGTACTACAAAGGCGTGACCCAGGGTGTGACGACCGGCATCTATAGCTGGGTGACCCTTGCCCCGCAGGTGCAGGAGTTCTGCAAAGCTACGGGCTTGACCGGCGACGCCCTGGAAACCCGCCTGAAGGAGCACCTGGGTCTGGTCCCCACCAATGCCTACGACATGTTCGTGGAGTTCTGGGTGGACCGGAACGACCTGTTCCGCCCCTGCCCCGACCCGGAAACCAACGACACCAAATGCAATGTCGCCTTTACCGAAAAGAACGGCATGCCCGTGAACCCCAAGGTCAAGGGCGTCGACAATTATATCGGCTGGTTCAACGACACCTATACGGCGTCCTACGCCCCCGGGGGGGCGCCCTGGACCCGACTGGGTTACACCTATGACTGGAACCCGGATACGCCCAAATATGGCGCCAGTGAGTACCTGATGACTAAGGGCGCCCCTTGGGAGGTCGTTGACGCCGCCACCATCGACGCCTATTGCGCGCCTTAGAGTATTCCGAGATCAAGTTGGGTCGCTTTGCGACCAAACTTGGCTTCGAAGAGACTCTAAAATCTATATAATGAGAGTGAAACGGGGCCAGCTAGACTCAAGCTGATCCCGTTTCACTCTAGAGGTCCCGCCCATTACGGGGCTTTGCCCCGTTCCCCACTGGGGCCGCAAGGCCCCAGACCCCCAGCATTTACTGGCCAAAGGCCCCAGACCCCAGGCTAAGAAAAAATGGGGGTTTGGGGGCATTGGCCCCCAAATGGGCTTGGGCAATCGCCCAAAAAACACGAGACACTGGCGTATCCCGTGACGTGAAAATCAAACCGCCCTAACAGGGTGCGGAAAAGCGTTCGAATGTTGATCAGGCCGATAGGAACGGGTTCACCTGAGCCCGTCCCCACGCCTTCGATCTCGATCATTGATTGACCACGTCCAGAAAAAACCTGTTGGCTGCCGCCCAGACTTCCGGCGTCAGTTTGCGGGCAGGAACATCCTCGGCGCGCCCCAATTCCTCCAGGACGAGCCGGTCCAGCTCCGCCGGACGCCGGGTATAGTCCTGCTCCCGGGCCTCTCGCTTCCGCGCGACCAAATCCTCGATCAGACCAACGGTCGCCGGGGGGAGGTCGCTTGCGGCCATCAAAGCCCCAAGCTCCATGGGAGGCCTCACCCCTGGCGCAAGCCGCAAGGCCCGCAGGGCGAGCGCCGGACGAAGAACGTAGAAATACCGCTTCACCGGCACCTCCTTGGCGCCCTCCACCCACCGCTTGACCGCGTTGTAGCCAAGGCTGGCGTAATGGTGGGCAAGGCCCCGTGGATCGAAGCTGCGGTCGGCCAAATCCGCCAACCGTGCCACCATGGGGTCGTCTGGCCGGTAGCGGATGGGCGAAGCCAGCCATTCACTGACCACCGCATTGGACTTCAGCATCAGCCCAAGGGCCTTGCGGACATCCCATCCGTTCAGGTCGATCTCGTCCGTGATGGGTCTTTCGACCACGTCGCGTCCGGGTCGCAGCGAAAGGTACCAATCCCTTGGCCGCCGATAGACAAACCGCACGTCATAATCGCTGTCGGGGGAGGGAAATCCCCAAGCCCGGGAGCCGGATTCCACAGCGAACAGGACCCGGACTCCCTCCTCGACCTCAAGGGCCGCCAAGCGCTTCTCGATATCCCGCCGGGTCGTCGCGTTGATCGGGTCGGCCATGGTCCTGTCTCCTTTTTTCTTACGCCCGCAGAAGGTGTCACCCCTTCACGCAGACGACCTGATTTAACCGATGGACGATCTCCACCAGATCCGCCTGGGCGGCCATCACGGCATCGATGGGTTTGTAGGCCTTGGGCGTTTCGTCCAGCACACCCTCATCCTTCCGGCATTCGACACCGGCGGTGTCGGCGATATGCTCCTCCAGGCTGACCAGTTTCTTGGCTTTGGTCCGGGACATCACCCGGCCTGCGCCATGACTGCAGCTTTCGAACGCCTCGGCATTCCCCAAGCCCCGCACAATGAAACTCCGCGCCCCCATGGAGCCGGGAATGATCCCCATAGTGCCCTTGGCGGCCCGCACGGCCCCCTTCCGGGTGACCAGGATGTCTTCGCCGAAGTGATGCTCCCGCGAGACGTAGTTGTGGTGGCAGTTCACCACCTCCACCTCGGCCTCGAAGGGCTTGGCGATGACCTCCCGCAGGGTTCGGATGACCGCGCCCATCATCACCTGGCGGTTCAGGGCGGCGAAATCCTGGGCCCAGTGCACCGCCCAGACGTAGTCGTTGAAATGAATGGTTCCTTCCGGGAAATAGGCCAAATCCTCGTCGGGAAGATTGATGAACCAGCGCCGCATGTCCTGCCGCGCCAGCTCGATGAAATAGGTTCCGATGGCATTTCCCACCCCCCGGGATCCGGAATGGAGCATGATCCAGACCCGCTGCTCCTCGTCCAGGCAGACCTCGATGAAGTGGTTTCCTGTTCCCAGAGTGCCCATGTGAACAAGGTTGTTGGTGCTCTTGAACCGGGGATATTTTTCCGTGATCCGATCGAAGCGATCGACGAGGGTGGCCCAAGCTGCCGTGACCTCTGGCGGCGGATCCCCCCAGGATCCGACATCCCGCTTGCCCCGGCCAATGCGGGCGCTCCGGCCATGGGGAACGGCACGCTCGATGGCAGCGCGCAGCTCCTCCAGGGTATCGGGTAAATCGCCCCCCTTGAGGGAGGTCCGCGCCGCCATCATCCCGCAACCGATATCCACCCCGACCGCCGCCGGGATGACCGCGCCCTTGGTCGGGATCACCGATCCGACGGTGGCACCCAGGCCGACATGGACATCGGGCATGGCGGCCATATGCTTGAAGATGAAGGGCATCCGCGCCGCTTGGGCGAGCTGCTCCCGGGCGCCGTCCTCGACGGGAACACCCCGGGTCCACATTTTGACCGGAACACCTCCCTCAACCAGTTCAACGTCATAGGCTCGTTCAGCCATGGTGAAAATTCCTTTCGTTCTGAAGTGTCGGCGACGAGCGTTTGATGAGACTTTGGGAGTCGAACCCAAACCCGAAGGCCTGACCAATGGAGTCCCATCGGCATTCGCCGACCTCTTCATTCAAAACCTTGTTGATCGGAACGGGGCGACGAGAAGTGCGACGGACGGTTCCTGCTCTACCAACTGAGCTACGGACCGGTTTTTATCGGTCCGGCGGGGCTCGAACCCGCGACCTGGGGAGTGACAGTCCATGTAGTCCGTCGGGCATTCGCCCCTATCGTCTTCGGCATGCGAAATAGAAGGGGCCATGGCGACGAGAAGGAGCGAGACGCGGCCCTTAAGCTACGTGTCGGCGGCGGGATTCGAACCCGCATCTCTCCAGACGAATCCAGAGCGCTTTCCTCGTCGGGCCTTTGCTTTGGAGACATGGAGTCCCGCCAGCATTCGCCATGGCCCCTTAACGCGTCACACCTCCGTTTGTTTGACCACCTCTACCCAATGGCGCGTCTCTCCCGCATGGAAGCGGGCGATCGCGTCAAAAACCGCGTCAGAGAACCCGCCCACATTCAAGATGTCGGCTCGGCTGTGCGCCTGGGTTGTGCCATAGGGCGCGATATCAACGCAGACCAGCTTGGCTTCCGGATTCCGGCGCTTCAGCTTGTTCCATTCGCCCATCGTCGCCGTCGCCCCATAGCTGTTGGCATCCACCCAGGATTGGTTGTCCGACACGATCACCACCAGATCGACCTTGGCCCGCTCCGCGTTCAGTTTGGCCAAGGGAGCAGACACATTGGTCCCCCCACCGCAGACCGAAGCCAAACGCGCCGCATTGACCGCCACGCTGTTCCGCAAGTTCAACCTCAAAGGCACAACGTCACAGGCGAAAGGCAGCACCCGGGCACGGGGAGTCCCACGCAGGATCGCCGCAGCGAGCAAAGCCGCCACATCGACGCAACGAACCACCGAAGACGCTCCCCTGCGGTATCCAGTCACGGGCATGGTCATGGAGCCCGAGACATCCGGACAGACCACAACCCGTCCGCCCAAACGGGAAACCCGACGCACCGACTGCTCCAAAGCCTCTTCCAGGGCAGCTCGGACCTCTGACGGAACACCCGCCTCGACCTGACTCAAGGCCACCATCACCTGATAGGGCATGGGCCGAACCTTACGCAGGGCCTCCCGGTCGGATAGCCGTGCGACGACGACACCCGTTGCTCCCTCCTCCTTGAACACGCCGTGGCGCGCCAAGGTGTTCAGGTTCATCCGCAGGGCCTGCCAGCCCATGCGCCTGGCGATGGTCACCCATTGCTCCCTGGTCAGCGGAAAAGCTGTCAACCATTCGAAGGGCACCGGAGGCAGGTCCCGCAAGGGGTCCCGCTTCCAAGCTTCGAAGGCCGCGACCTCCGGCGGCAAAGCCTCAACATCATAGGGCTTACCAAGCAGCCAACCGTAAAAGGCACGCCGAGTGGCGTCACCGGGCTTCGGGTGAACCATCTTGACGATGTCCGCCAAGCTGGGGGCCTGACCCGTCGCCGCAGCCATAAGGGTGCGGGTCGACGCCTGATCCAACCACCGCTGAACCAACCGCTTGGGACGGGTTCCAAGGGAGGATCGCCCCACCTGACCCGACCGCATGATCTGCACGAAGCTGCGCAGCATGCGACCATTGTCGATAACCCGGGCGAAAACGCGGGACGCCAGATCGGGATCAACCACGGTCAGATAGGCCGTCAACAGGGCGGGCATATCCTTCATTGCCCCGGTTTGCCGGGCGTAGACCGCCGCTTGAGCCACAAACCACGGATCGACCGCGCGGGCGACCTCCAACACATCGGCCAGTTGCCCATCGGCCCGCCCATAGAAAGTATCGCTGAGGGTTCCGGTTGCGGCGAGCTGAGCCAGTTTGCCCTCATGGCCAAGGCCGTAGGCTGGCGCCCCTTCCCGGTTCTCACTGTCGGGGCGCCGCCCCGGAGTCGCGAACAGGGATGAGAAAAGGCTTCTGTTTGCCATAACGGTCCTCCTCCTGGCTTTGCCCCGCTCCGGGGCGATTGGCCCATTCCAACCACCCCACCGGTCCGTCTATCGAACCGGACCATCGACCGTGACGAACTTACATCAGCAGGAAACGTGCCAAGCGAAGGAATTTTCGCGGAAAAATCATTTAAACATCTGTTTTATAAGTATTTTCCTTCGCGTCATCAGATGAAAGCCATAGGCACATGAGCCAAGAAACTTCGATTTTCTGATTGTATGGTATCTCTTTTTATCCTACAGGATAGAAATGAAACCCCTCACGGTCATTGGCTTCCTCGGAACCACACTGGACGCAAGCAAGTTCGGGCCCTCACGGTGGAACCAGTGGCGTCCGTCGGTCGCCTTGGCCATGCACGAGGACCTGCGGGTCAACCGCTTCCTCCTGCTCCACGGGGAACAACATGAGCGGTTGGCGCGTTTCGTGGCCGACGATGTGGCTTCGGTGTCGCCCGAAACCCGGGTAGAGCGACGACACCTGAACTTTGAGAACCCTTGGGACTTCGAGGAGGTTTACGGCAAGCTTCTGGACTTCGCCCTGGCCGAACCCCTGGATCCGGAAGCCGAGGATTACCTGATCCACATCACCACCGGCACCCATGTGGCTCAGATCTGCCTGTTCCTGCTCACCGAGGCGCGATACCTACCTGGCAAACTGCTCCAGACCAGCCCTGCCCGGCGCAGCGGCGATGGTCGGGCGCCCGGTGTCTGGACCAGTATCGACCTGGACTTGTCCCGCTACGACAGCATCGCTACCCGATTCGCCGCCACGACCAGCGGGAACACGTCCTTCCTCAAATCCGGGATCGAGACAAAAAACGCGGTCTTTAACCGCATGATCGACGAAATCGAACATGTGGCCTCTCGCTCCCGGGCGCCCATCCTTCTGATGGGACCGACAGGCGCGGGTAAGAGTCAACTTGCCCGGCGGATCCACGAACTGAAGCGCCTGAAGCACCAGATCTCCGGCCCCTTTATCGAGGTGAACTGCGCCACCTTGAAAGGCGACGGAGCCATGTCGACCCTGTTCGGGCACCGGAAGGGCGCCTTCACCGGAGCCATTGGCGACCGGGCAGGGCTTTTGCTTTCGGCGGATAAGGGAATGCTGTTTCTGGATGAGATCGGTGAACTTGGCGCCGATGAACAGGCGATCATCCTGCGCGCCATCGAAGACAAACGCTTCACCCCGGTGGGGATGGACGAGACGGTCTCTAGCGACTTCCAGCTGATTGCCGGAACCAACCGCGATTTAGGGGAAGCCGTGGTCAAAGGGTCCTTCCGCGAGGACCTCTACGCGCGCCTGAATCTATGGACCTTCTCCCTTCCCGGCCTCGCTGACCGACGGGAGGATATCGAACCCAACCTGGATTACGAATTGGACCGTTTCGCCGAACGGGAGGGCGAGCGGATCGGCTTCAACAAGGAGGCCCGGGACCTCTATCTGTCCTTTGCAGTCTCTCCGGAGGCGCGCTGGTCGGGCAACTTCCGGGACTTGGCAGCCAGCGTAACCCGCATGGCCACCCTCTCGCCCCGGGGCCGAATCGACCGAGATTGCGTTACTTTGGAGATCGGGCGCCTCAAACAGCTGTGGTCCCTGGGCCAATCGGCCACGACAGACGACGGCCTCAGCGCCCTTCTCGGCGCAGACCGTCTAGCCGATATCGATCCGTTTGACCGCGTCCAACTCTCGGAGGTGGTCCGAGTCTGCCGAAAGAGCCGAAGCCTCTCCGAGGCAGGCCGCACCTTGTTCGCAGCGTCGAAACGACGCAAAGTCTCCAGCAACGACGCCGACCGCCTGAGAAAATATCTCGCCCGCTTCGAACTAGACTGGAATCAGGTACAATGAAACCCCTCAAGCCGCAGGCGGCAAAGCCTGTTGCGCCTCGGTGACCTCGACAAGTTTCTGGTTCTCGGCCACACGCTTGTCCAGATCCCGCTTCAGGCCACGGATTTCGAGATCCCGGTCCCGCAGGCGCACCCGCAGCTTGGCGGACCCAATCCAGGTAAACAAAGACCCGACCACCAAGCCGATGACCAGAGCCCCAAGGCAAAGCAAATAGAGCGGCAGGTCGACGGAGAAAGGCGTGGGCCAAAGGCTGACCGAAACCGCGTCCCGGTTGTTCACGGCGAACACGGCGGCAATCACCGCCAACGGAAGGCCAATCAGCCAAAACACAAGCTTTCTCACGGTGTCTCCCTTCCCAGAGCCCCCAAGGACTCTTCAAAAATGGGCCTCTTCAAAAATGCGACGACCCGTCGAACGCCAACCGCCCAACGGCAGGGGGATCTTATTCGTCGTCGTCCCCAGCGTCACCCCCGTTCAACATTTCACGGAGCTGTTTGCCGGTCTTGAAATAGGGCGCAGCCTTGGCATCCACGTCCACGGTCTCGCCGGTGCGGGGGTTGCGCCCCACGCGGGCATCCCGCCGCTTGACCGAAAAGGCCCCGAAGCCCCGCAATTCCACCCGATCTCCCCGAGCCAAAGCATCGGCGACCTCATCGAAAATCGTCGAGACAATCCGCTCCACGTCCCGTTGATACAGGTGAGGATTTTTTTCCGCCAACCGCGCGATCAATTCGGACTTTGTCATCGCCCCAACTGCCCCTTTCCACCCATGAGTGCCTTTACAGGCTTGAAAGAGCGTGCCATGGGGAAAGGGGAGCGTCAAGCAAGCCGCTCATTTGAAAGCATTTTTCACAGAACTCCCGGTCTTGAAACAAAAAAGGCGCCACCGGTTTCCCCGGCGGCGCCCAATTTCTGCGGTGTCTGAAGGCGAAACGCCTTAGTCGTCGGACTTTTCGGCCTTCGCCTGAGCCTGCTTCAGCGCGGCGCCGAGGATGTCTCCCAAGGACGCACCCGAGTCGGCGGAGCCGTATTCAGCCATGGCCTGCTTCTCGTCGTCCATTTCACGGGCCTTGATGGACAAGGTCATGCGACGGTTGGATTTATCCATGTTGGTGACCTTGGCGTCGAGCTTGTCACCCACATTGAAGCGCTCGGGGCGCTGGTCGGCGCGCTCGCGGGCCAGGTCGGACTTGCGGATGAAGCCCGTGGCACCGTTCACGTCCACTTCAATGCCGTTGTCCTGAACCATGGTCACGATGCAGGTCACGGTCTGGTTCTTCCGCAGATCGGCAGTGGCCTCCCGGTAGGGATCCTCGCCCAACTGCTTGACGCCCAGGCTGATCCGCTCCTTCTCGACGTCCACGTCCAGCACCTTGGCGCGCACCACATCGCCCTTCTTGTGGTCCTTCACCGCTTCGTCGCCGGAGCGGCTCCAGTCCAGGTCGGACAGGTGGATCATGCCGTCGATGTCGCCGGTCAGACCGATGAACAGACCGAATTCGGTGATGTTCTTGATCTCGCCTTCGACTTCGGTGCCGATCGGATGGGTCTCGAGGAATTCGGACCAGGGGTTCGACATGGTCTGCTTCAGACCCAGGGAGATCCGCCGCTTGTCCGGATCGACGTCGAGGATCATGACCTCGACTTCCTGGCTGGTGGAGACGATCTTGCCCGGGTGGACGTTCTTCTTGGTCCAGGACATCTCGGACACGTGCACCAGACCTTCGACACCCGGCTCCAGCTCCACGAAGGCGCCGTAATCGGTGATGTTGGTCACGCGGCCCAGGAACTTGGTGCCCTCGGGGTACTTGGCGGCGACGCCTTCCCAGGGATCGGCCTCAAGCTGCTTCATACCCAGGCTGATGCGCTGGGTCTCGGCATTGAAGCGGATGACCTGAACGTTGACGCTCTGGCCGATGGACAGGGCTTCGGTCGGGTGGTTGATGCGCTTCCAGGAAATGTCGGTGACGTGCAGCAGGCCATCGACACCGCCCAGGTCCACGAAGGCGCCGTAATCGGTGATGTTCTTGACCACACCTTCGAGGACCTCGCCCTCCTTGAGGGTCTCCATAAGCTTGGAGCGTTCCTCGGCGCGGGTCTCTTCGAGAACGGCACGGCGGGAGACAACGATGTTGCCCCGGGCCCGGTCCATCTTGAGAATCTGGAAAATCTGCGGCTGGCCCAGCAGCGGGGTGATGTCGCGCACGGGGCGGATATCCACCTGGGAACCGGGCAGGAAGGCAATGGCACCGGACAGATCGACGGTGAAGCCACCCTTGACCCGGCTGTGGATCAGACCCTTGACGCGCTGGCTGTCGTTGAACGCCTTCTCCAGCTCGTTCCAGGCCTCCTCGCGGCGGGCCTTGTCACGCGACAAGACAATCAGACCATCGCGATCTTCGTAACGCTCGACGAACACGTCCACGGTGTCGCCAATCCGCGGCTCGGCATCGTCGCCACCACGGGCGAATTCCTTGACGGGAACCCGGCCTTCGGACTTCAAACCCACGTCGACAACGGCAAAATCACCGTTGATGCCAATAACGGTGCCAGTCAGCACCGAGCCTTCAAGCCCACCGGACTCGCCAAGCTGCTCGTTCAGCAGGGCTTCAAATTCGTCCATTTCGGGCATTTCGAGGGCTGCGTTAGCCATATTTCAGATCTTCCTTTCTACTCGTCATGTTTTTTTCAGGCCAGCCGGTTGGTTCCGACGGTCTTGAGATCGGGATGTCAGACCTCCCCTAACGGAGCCGATCTGACGGGTTACGCAAGGAGTCGGAGCTTGTACGAGCCGCCTCTCCAAAAGAGTCGGAGCTTGTACGAGTCCATCCCCTCTGAGAGAGGGGACCGGAAAAGCGGTAATTCCCTGAGGACTCCGCCCATGGGGGAGTCCCGGGATTCCTCTCCGGGTAGGGGGTCCAGCGGTTGACCGGATTGCCAAAAAACCCAGGATAACCATTTGATTATCCCCGGCTTTCGACAGCCTTTTCGGCCAAAGCGGCGAGCGCGGCATGGAGTGCCTGCTCGGCGCTCATGTTGGAAGTATCGAGAACAACCGCATCCGAGGCCTGGGCCATCGGCGCAATTGAGCGCCCACTATCGCGGGCGTCCCGTTCCGTCATGTCACGCAAAACGTCATCTTCCTTAACATCCAGGCCATTGGCCTGCAACTCCTGAAGTCGCCGCTGCACGCGGGTTTCCATGCTGGCGGTCACAAAAAACTTCGCATCGGCATCCGGGCAGACCACGGTGCCAATATCCCGACCATCCAACACCGCCCCTCGACACCCATTGGGCGGGTTGGCGGCAAAGGCCCGTTGCAAATCCAGAAGCGCCGCGCGCACCCCAGGAATAGCCGCCACCTTCGAGGCCGCAATTCCGGCCTCGTCCGAGGTCAGCGCCGCGTCACCCAGGGTCTCGACATCCAGGGCGCGGGCCGCCGCTTCCGCCGTGGCCGGATCGGTCGGGTCTCCCCCAGCACGGAGTACAGCCATGCCGACGGCCCGGTAGAGCTTGCCCGTGTCCAAATGGGCATAACCCAGCCGACCGGCCAAGCGCCGGGACAGAGTCCCCTTGCCGGATGCGGCGGGTCCATCAATGGCAATGATCAAAGGAGTCTCCTAAACGACAGGTCCATTTAGACAGGTTCAATGGTAGCGCCCAGCTCCGCCATCAGGGAGGTAAAGCCGGGAAAACTGGTGTCAATGGCCCGGCCATCGTCGATGGCCACCGGCTCCTCCGTAATCAGTCCCAGAATCAGGAAGGACATGCCGATGCGGTGGTCCAGGTTGACCGGCACGGTCGCTCCGCCCCTGGGGGGCTCGGCTTTGCCATGGACGATCAGAGTGTCGCCGTCCACCTCCACAGAAACACCACAGGCGGCCAGCCCTTCGGCCATGGCCGTCAGGCGGTCACTTTCTTTAACCCTCAATTCAGCCAGGCCGTGCATCCGGGTCTCTCCCCTGGCCATGGACGCAGCCACGGCCAGGATGGGATATTCATCAATCATGGAGGGAGCCCGGCTCGCAGGGACTTCGATACCCGACAAGGGGGCAGCACGCACCTCCAAATCGGCCACGGGCTCCCCGGCCTCCTCGCGCGGGGACCGAATCGAGATGTCCGCCCCCATTTCCCGCAGGGTCTCAATCAAGCCAATGCGCTGGGGGTTCATGCCCACGCCCGTCAGGGTGACATGGCTGTTCGGCACCAGAATCGCCGCCACCAGGGGAAAGGCTGCGGAGGAAGGATCCGCAGGGACAATAATGGCCTTGCCGGTCAACTCTGGCTGGCCCACCAGGGTGATCATTGTAGCGCCGTCCTCCCCCTCTTCCACGCGCAGATCCGCGCCAAAATGGCGGAGCATCCGTTCCGTGTGATCCCGGGTAGGCGTGGGCTCGATCACCGTTGTCTCCCCCGGGGTGTTCAACCCGGCCAGCAGCACCGCTGATTTCACCTGGGCACTGGCCATGGGAACCCGATAGGTGACGGGGAGCGGTTCGGCACAGCCTTGCACGGCCATGGGCAGACGCTCTCCCGACCGCCCCAAAAACCGGGCACCAAACAACGCCAGAGGATCGGTCACCCGCTTCATGGGACGTTTGCGCAGGGACCCATCCCCGGTCATCACCGCCGTTAAAGGATGCGTGGCAAGCAGCCCCATCAACAGCCGCGCACCGGTCCCGGCATTCCCCATGTCCAGCACGTCGGCGGGCTCCATCAGTCCGCCAACGCCCAGCCCGTCCACCAGCCAGAGGGGGCCACCATCGGGCGCGCCATCGGCGACCCGCTGAACCTTGGCGCCCATGGCGGACATGGCTTTGGCTGTCGCGACCACATCCTCGCCCTCCAGCAGACCGGTGACTTCGGTTCGTCCCACGGCAAGCCCCCCCAGCATCAAGGAGCGGTGGGAAATGGACTTGTCTCCGGGCACCCGGACGGATCCTGAGAGTGCGCCACCCCGACGCGATCGGAGGGGAAGGGGTCCGGCCTCCGGCTCGGGCGACTGGGAGGGGGTCTGGCTCATCATATCCTCGCTATGGGGCATCCAATGGGGGCGCTATTTAGCATAGCCTCCCGCCCGGGGGTAGCCCGCCCGACAGTCTTCTCTCATCCCCGGTTTCCCCTCCCGGTGCCCCCAAATGCGATTGGAATGGGGTTCATGGTGATTTGGTTTTGACAAAGGCCATAAGAAAGTGGCAATAGCGCGGGCTCCGAGACCCGCCCCCTCACTTTTTTGGGGTCGCCCCGCCCATTTCGCCTTGTGCGGAACGACTGTTCGAGACAAGGTCCGGAATTGATCCGAACGCCAGTAGGGAGAGCAAAAGGTGGCCAAACCTGAATGGGGTTTTAAACGCACCTGTCTGAATTGTGGCGCCCGTTTTTATGACATGCGCCGAGATCCCATTGTTTGTCCGAAGTGTGAGGCTGTCTTCGAAATCGAGGCCGTCGTCAAACCGCGTCGGGCCCCGAAGAAGGACACGCCCAAGCCAACTGCCAAAGCGGTGCCCGAGGACGATGAGGATCTGGATGTGGACGACGACCTGACCGTCGATGACGACGATGAGGACGAAGACCTGATCGAAGACACATCGGACCTGGGCGAGGACGACGATGACCTTGGAGAGGTCAAGGACCACCTTGAGCTCGACAACGACGACTAAGGCCCAAAAAACCACACCGACAGGTCGGGTGATCCCGGAGGGATCACCCGTTCTTTCCAAAAAAAAGCGAGCTGGCGCATTTTTCTCTTGCCTCACTCCGCGACGAGGTCTAAAAACCCGTCCTCGGCACGATGCTGCGGCTCACACCGAAGCAAAAAACCGATAGTTTCCAAGACCTTGGAACGTTTTAGTGGGATCAAAACCCACCGAAAAATACCAAAGTCACCCAGATGGGGCCGTAGCTCAGTTGGGAGAGCGCTTGAATGGCATTCAAGAGGTCAGGGGTTCGATTCCCCTCGGCTCCACCACGTTTCAAAACCCGCTTTATTCCGTGAGGCGGGTTTTTTAATGGCTCATTACCGCTGGGTCCCAGGCTTTCCTTCCAAATAGGACGGTCAGAAACTGGGAGCAGGAAACGGCATAGGCCGGGCGAAAAATTGATACTTCCCAAGGCTTTGGGGCTTTCCAACGGGATCAAAACCCGCTAGAAAAAACCAAGATCACACAGATGGGGCCGTAGCTCAGTTGGGAGAGCGCTTGAATGGCATTCAAGAGGTCAGGGGTTCGATTCCCCTCGGCTCCACCATTTTCCATATCTCGCGGCAGGTCGCTTCGCGACCGCCTCCGATGGGGCGGGCTTCGCCCGGCGGCCGGTCGGCCGCTTGTCTCGGGTTCGGACGGTGTCCGATCCCCTCCACAATTTTCCATATCTCGCGGCAGGTCGCTTCGCGACCGCCTCCGATGGGGCGGGCTTCGCCCGGCGGCCGGTCGGCCGCTTGTCTCGGGTTCGGACTGTGTCCGATCCCCTCCACCAAGTTTCAAAACCCGCCTCGCTCTGCGTCGCGGGTATTTTTAATACGCTGCCATTCCGGGAAGCCCCTTCCCCCAATCACGGAAAATGCGACTCCGCATCCGCCCTGTCCCCTTCCCGATAAACCAACTCTCGCCATTCCGCCCGCACGGTCTCGTCCGAATCCGCCGTTGACCGGATCGAAGCCAAAGCCAGAACCTCCGACTCTGGCGCCAACCGGCCAAAGGCCCAGACTGCGGCCCCCCGAACCAAAGGGTCGGCGTCATCCAGTAGCCGCCGCACGATTCGAACCATGGATGGATCCGCACTATTGCCCAGGGCGATCAGCACGTTCCGCACAAACCGCCCCCGCCCGATCCGTTTGATGGGCGAGGCCGAGAACACCGCCCGGAATCCCCCGTCGTCCAGCGCCGCCAAATCGGCCAGCCGGGGTGCCGTCAACTCCACCCGGGGCAGGAAGGCGGGATCGGTGGTCGGCGAGGCGAATCGGTTCCAGGGACAAACCGCCAGGCAGTCGTCGCAGCCATAAATCCGATTTCCCAGGAGAGGCCGCAGATCACGCGGAATCGGTCCTGGATGTTCGATGGTCAGATAGGACACGCAAAGCCGCCCGTCGATGCGCCCGGGTCCGGTCAATGCCCCCGTCGGGCAGTGATCCAGGCAACGGGTACAGCTGCCGCAATGGTCCCCCTCCTCCCCATCCGGTGGCAGGTCCAGGGTCGAAAAAATTTCGGTCAGAAACAGCCAGGAACCATGTCTGCGACTGACCAGAT
The DNA here is from genome assembly GCF_047263945.1 of Rhodospirillum sp. A1_3_36. Classification (NCBI taxonomy): domain Bacteria; kingdom Pseudomonadati; phylum Pseudomonadota; class Alphaproteobacteria; order Rhodospirillales; family Rhodospirillaceae; genus Rhodospirillum; species Rhodospirillum sp. A1_3_36. Next base: position 66,525 of record NZ_JBLAVB010000009.1, read on the forward strand.
TGGTATGCTTGCCACGCCAGCCCAGACCACTCCGGGCGGCGAGCGGCTTTTCCATGACCGGGGCCGTATCCACGAAAACCTTCACCGCCCCCCCATGGCGGGAGATCAGCCATTGAGCCAGGGTCTTCGCCCGCCCCTTGGCCACATCGTGGTAATCCCGGTTCCGGGCATAAACGCTGATCGCTCCCCGCTGCGGATGGTCGAGCAGGGCCAGGGGGTCATGGCCCGGCGCGTAGGACAAACCCAGGACCAGAACCGTCACCGCCTCGGGCCAGAGCGCTTGAGGATCGCCCCGCCTCTCCCGGGTATCGGCCATCCAGGCCATGGCGCCCTGCCGCCCCTCCGCCAGGAACCTGTCCAGATCGGCGCGCACACTATCGGGCAGGGTGGCCCGGGTGAAGTGGCAGGCGTCGAACCCCAGCGCCTGCGCCCGGCTGCGGATCGCATCCTTGATCTCCTCCGGACTGGCTGGGGACTTGGCCATGGAGGCTCCCTACAACGGCTCGATATCCCCGAGCGCCCGGTTGGCCTCGAAGTCGGCGATGAAGGCGGCCAAGCGGTGTTCCGAGATCGCTTCGCGCAGTCCCCGAGTCAGGTCTTGGTAATACTGAATGTTGTGCCAAGTGAGCAACATGGGGCCGAGGATCTCCTCACACCGCACGAGGTGGTGGATATAGGCCCGACTGAATTGGCTGCAGGCCGGGCAGGAACAGGCCTCGTCCAGGGGACGGGGGTCGTCCCGGTGGCGGGCATTGCGGATATTCACCGCGCCGCGCCGGGTAAACCCCTGGCCCGTGCGACCCGAGCGGGTCGGCATGACGCAATCGAACATATCCACGCCCCGGGCCACGGCCCCGACGATATCTTCGGGCTTGCCCACCCCCATCAGGTACCTCGGCTTGTCTTGGGGAAGCAAGGGGCAGGTGCGATCCAGAATCCGGAACATCTCCGACTGGGGCTCGCCCACGGCCAGCCCACCCAGGGCATAGCCTTCAAAGCCGATATCGGTCAGGGCCTCGACACTTTCGGCCCGCAGGTCCTCATGGACGCCCCCTTGGTTGATGCCGAAAAGCCCGTAGCCCTCTCGCGCCACAAAGGCCTCCCGGGAGCGTTTGGCCCAGCGCATGGACAACCGCGTGCTTTCGGCGATGGCCGCCTTGTCCCCGGGAAAGGCTGGGCATTCGTCGAAGGCCATGGTGATGGTCGCATCCAGCAGGTGCTGGATCTCCATGGAGCGCTCCGGCGTCAGCAGGTATTTGCTGCCGTCGATATGGGACTGGAAGGTCACGCCTTCCTCGGTCAGCTTGCGCAGCTTGGCCAGGGACATGACCTGGAAACCGCCGGAGTCGGTCAGGATCGGCCCCGGCCAGTTCATAAATTTATGCAACCCTCCCAGGGCCGCAATCCGTTCCGCGCTGGGGCGCAGCATCAGGTGATAGGTGTTGCCCAGGACGATTTGCGCGCCGGTGGAGCGGACCGCATCCGGCGTCATGGCCTTGACCGTGGCCGCCGTCCCCACAGGCATGAAGACCGGCGTCTCGATGGGACCATGGGCGGTCTCGATCCGACCCCGGCGGGCCGCACCATCGGTGGTCGACAGGGCAAAGGAAAAGGCGGTCATTGTGCACGATCCTGGGTTTCGGGATCCACCCGCGTCAGCAGGCTGGAATCCCCATAGGAATAGAAGCGGTACCCCGTCGCGATGGCATGGGCATAGGCCGCGCGCATGGTCTCGAATCCGGCAAAGGCCGAGACCAACATAAACAGGGTTGACCGGGGAAGGTGGAAATTGGTCATCAGCCGGTCGACAATCCGGAAGCGGTAGCCCGGCGTGATGAAGATATCCGTTTCTCCCTCAAAGGGAAGCAGGGTTCCGTCTTCGGTCGCAGCACTTTCCAGTAGACGCAGGGCCGTCGTGCCCACGGCCACGACCTTGCCTCCCCGGGCCTTGGTGGCGTTGATCGCCGCAGCCGTCTCCGCCGTCACACGACCGATTTCCGAATGCATCTGGTGGTCAGCGGTATCATCGACCTTGACCGGCAGAAAGGTCCCCGCCCCCACATGAAGGGTGACCATGGCGCGGGAAACGCCCCGTGCCTCCAGGGCATCGAGAAGGGTCGGCGTGAAGTGCAGCCCCGCAGTGGGCGCCGCCACCGCTCCGTCCTCCCGGGCATAAACGGTCTGGTAATCGGACCGATCGCGGGCGTCATCGGCCCGTTTGATATAGGGCGGCAGGGGAATATGGCCATGGGCTTCCAGGGCCGCCATCAGGGCTGCGCCGCTTCGGTCAAAGACAAGCGTGGCTTCGCCCCCCTCGCCCCGCTCGACCACGGTAGCCGAGAACCCCTCGGCAAAGCTCAGAGCAACCCCGGGCTTGAGCTTGCGTGCCGGGCGCCCGAAACAGGCCCAGCGGTCCGGCCCCAGGCGCTTGTGCAAAGTAACCTCAATTTTGCCTTCGCCAATGGTTCCGAACAATCGGGCGGGGATCACCCTGGTGTCGTTGAAAACCAAAATATCCCCCGATCCCAGAAGCCCAGGCAGGTCTTTCACCCCCAGATCCCGCCGGTCCGTCCCATCGACCAACAGCAAGCGAGCGGACTCCCGGGGATTAGCCGGTCGGTCGGCGATGGCCTCCGGCGGAAGGTCGAAATCAAACAGGTCCACGCGCATCGGGCTTTAACCGCCATCATCATAGGGAAAAGAAAGGATCCGCTCGCGGTAAAGTCCGTACCGCTGCGGTGCTTTACCAAGTCTTCCGATGCGGAATAAAGCATAAAGGTATCTCCACAGCCAATCACCCAATAGGGGCAACAGCGCGGCAGTGCCGCCAGACGAAGTCGCTTGATGCCCTGGGCACCCTCCTGTACCGTACCCCCGTTATCGATTTATGACGTTTTTTAAGTCAATTCCCCAACGAATTCGAATCACAGCCCGGCCCCCCGTCCGGCCCCAGTGCCTGACAGGAGGAAGCAGCCCTGTCCCGCCTCGATCTCAATGGAGCCGCATGATGGTTTTTCCATCTTTAAAATCCAGCACTATTTCAACACGGATCCTGGTCGCGGTCGCCTTCTTGATCATCCTGATCTTCGTACTTTTTTCGGCATACAACGATATCCGCCAACAGCGGGTCATCCGCGAGGACGTGGAGACATCCCTGGCCAACGTGGGCAAGACCACTGCGGATGGCGTGTCAAATTGGCTGGCCGGGCGTCTGGTTTTAATGCGCTATTTCGCCTCCTCTGTCGCGGACCGCAAGGCGGGAAGCGACGTCTCGGATCTGTTTGAACGCAAGGCCCTGTCAGACACCTTCGACTTGGTGTTTTACGGAGACAAGGACGGTGGCTTTGGTAAGTTTCCCAAAAACCCGCCCAGCCCGGCGGACTACGATCCCAGGGTGCGCCCCTGGTACAAGCAGGTGGTCGCGACGGGAACCGTCGCCCTGACCGAGCCCTATATCGCCGCATCAACCCAGAAACTGGTGGTCACTGCGGCGGCACCGGTCCTTCGAAATGGCGCCCTGGCGGGCGTGGTGGGCGCGGACTTCGCCATCACAACCTTGCAGACCATGCTTTCGGGCATCAACCTGAACGGCTTGGGGGAAAGCTTCCTGGTGGACGGGACCGGCAAGATTCTGGTCCATGCCCAGCAGGACTTGATCGGTCACTCCCTCAACGCCCTTTTCCCCACCGACACACCAAGCGTAGACCAAACCATACAGGACGTGGCGACCAAGGAGGGCAACCGCCTTGTCACCTTCCTTCCAATCCCGGGGCTTCCCTCCGTTGATTGGCACTTGGCCCTGTCCATTGACCTGGACAAGGCCGAAGGGGGGTTGACCGCCTTCCGACAGTCTGCGGTGATTGCCACCCTGATCGCCCTGGCCCTGACCATTGTCCTGCTGCGGGTTCTCATCAGCCGGATCATCGCCCGCCCCTTGGGCAGCATCACCGCGAGCATGAACGATCTGGCCCAGGGCAACCTCTCCGTCGCCATCCCCCAGTGCGACCGGGACGACGAAATTGGCGCCATGGGTAAAGCCCTTGACGTCTTCAAGGCAAACGCCATAGAGCGCCAGGAGGCCCTGGACCGGGAGCGGGCGGAGGAACGGCGTCTGGCCGAACGGGCCGATCGCATGGAGGCCCTGACCCGGCAATTCGACGTTGATATCAAACGGATCCTGCAAACCGTTGCCTCTGCAATCAACGCCCTGGGAGGGGCCTCCAGCAGCCTGGAGAAAAGCGCTCTCCAAGCCAGCCAGCAGGCCACCTCCGTCGCTACGGCCTCGGAGCAGGCTGCGGCAAATGTCAAGCAAGTGGCCCACAATACCGAACTGCTCTCGACAAAGGCCACGGAAATTGGAGACCGGGTGGGACACTCCTCGGGAATCGCCGCCCGGGCCATGCAGCAAGCGGAAAGCACCAACGAAAAGGTCCAAGGTCTGGCCGACGCCGTTGGCCAGATCGGCGAAGTGCTGCAATTGATCAATGGCATCGCCAGCCAGACCAATCTGCTGGCCCTGAACGCCACGATCGAGGCCGCCCGGGCAGGCGAAGCGGGCAAGGGCTTCGCCGTTGTCGCCAACGAAGTCAAGAATTTGGCCAATCAGACGGCCCAAGCCACCGAACGGGTCACAGCCCAGATCCAATCCATCCAAAAGGAAACCGGTGATGCGGTGACGGCGATCCAGACCATCGCGGAAACCATTGGCGAGATCAACGCCATCAGCGGGGACATCGCCAGCGCCGTGGAGGAACAATCCCGGTCCACAGACGAAATCGGCCACAACATCGACGAAGCCTCTTCGGGAACCGGTGAAGTAACCCGCCGGATCATGGTCGTCTCCCAGGCCGCGAACCAAACCGATGGGGAATCCCGCAATGTTTCCAAAGCCGCACAGGCCTTACAGAACGAAGCGGACTTCCTGAAACAGGCCGTGGAACGCTTCCTGGACCAGGTTCGTACCGCTTAGATCAAGTTGAGCCACTGCATAGGACAGTCGGTCCTTTCCCGTCACGGGGCTTTGCCCCTTCCCCCACTGGGGCCGAAAGGCCCCAAACCCCAGCATTTATTGGCCGAAAGGCCCCACAAACCCCAGGCATTTATTGGCCGAAAGGCCCTAGACCCCGGAATAAAAAAAAGGGGGGTTTGGGGGCATTGGCCCCCAAATGGGCTTGGGCAATCGCCCAAAAAAGACGAAACAGCGTCGTGTGTCGATGGACCAGCCTTCCTTATGTTTACAAATCAGCCGCGCGCTTGTTGTAGTCGTTGACGAAGGAGACGAAGTCCTTTTCCGGCATTGGCCGACCGATCAGAAATCCTTGGGCCATATGGCTGCCGTTTTCCCGAAGCCAATCCAATTGGGCCTGTGTCTCGATCCCCTCGGCGACCGTCCGTAATCCCAATTGGTCGGCCAAACTGATGATCATGCGCGGGATGGATGTATCCTGGGGTAGATCATTCACAAAGGCCCGATCGATTTTCAGGATGTCCAGGGGCAGCATCTTCAGATAAGCCAGGGACGAATACCCCGTACCGAAATCATCCACAGACAAACGCACACCATGGGCCTTGATCTCCCCCAAAAGTTGGGCACTCACATCGATGCGGCTCATGATGACGCTTTCGGTTACCTCCAGCTCCAAATGGTGTGGATCGATGCCGTATTGCTCCAGGATCGACAGGAAATCCCCAAGGAACCGGTCTTCCTTCAACTGACGCGCCGAGATATTCACCGCCACGGTCACCTCACCCAGGTGGGCCATCCAGCGACTATGCGCCCGGCAAGCCTCCTGCAGGACCCACATGCCGATGTCGTAGATCAGGCCCGTTTCCTCAGCAATGGGAATGAAACGGCCAGGGGGGACCATCTCCCCCTCACTATTCCAGCGGACCAAGGCCTCGCACCCGGTAATCCGGCCTGTTTCCAGATCCAGCTTGGGTTGGAAATGCAGCACCAGATCTTCGGCCTCCACTGCGGTCCGCAATTTGGCTTCGGTTCGCAAGCGATCCAGCGCACCTTCCGTCATCGAGCGATTGAAGAAGGCCCATTGCCCCGCTCCCCCGGATTTGGCGGCGTAGAGCGCGGTATCTGCGCTGCGTAAGAGAGCTTGGGCGCTGGATCCATCCAGGGGATGGCAAGCGATTCCAACCGAGGTGCTGGGATGGACCAGGGTTCCCGATAGGCTGACCGGCCGCTTCACCGTGGCAATCAGCCGTCGAGCGAGGCGGGCCAAATCCTCCTCCCGGTCGTATTCGGGAATCATGACAACGAATTCGTCCCCACCCAGCCGTCCAACGGCACCCAGACCAGACAATTCCGCAGCCAACCGCTTCCCCACCTCCTTCAAAACCTCGTCTCCAGCCCCATGGCCCAGACTGTCATTCACATGCTTGAACATGTCCAGGTCCAGGAACAAGACGGCACAACGGGTGGCTTCCAACTGAGCTTCGTCAATGGCCCGGTCGAGCATTTCCAGGACCAAGCCCCGGTTGGGAAGGTTGGTCAGGGTGTCACGGGTGGCCAGCCGCCGCAATTCGGACTGAACCCGGGCCAACTGGCGCAGCAGCCGGTTCAACCGGTCCACCATCCGGCCAAACTCGTTGCGCCGATGGCCGCTTGGAACATCCAGGACCGTCGCCGCAGGATCCTCTGGATCCACATCGGACAGTTTTTTAGACACTCGGATGATATGGCGGGACACGAACCAATGGAACACAGCGCTGGTGGATAGGGCAACCACCAGCACCACGAACAGAATCCCTTGGGCCTGATCGGCCAACCTGTCGGAGATCAACCGCAGAAAATGGTTCTTGTCATAAAGGATCCGAGCGTGCCCCACGATCACGTTCCGATGGCGGGTATCAACTGGGCTGGTAAAGGTCAACTCCAGGGTCTGCTCCCCGTTCAACGTCACCAACCAGCCTAAATAATCCTGCCAAAGGGATAGGGGCGCTTCCTTCTTCACAAGCCCATCGACCCGGGCAAAGGTCATACCGTCCGCGTCCTGAACTTCGATCATCCGAATGGGATTGGAGCGCAGGCCATCGGAAATAATCGCCTTGGCCGTTTCCTCGTCATAATTCCACAGAGCCTTGGCCAAACCGGATTCCAACGAAAGCCCAACCCGCTCCCGCATCGCTTGGTGATCCCGCTCCGCAACGGAAGCCAGCCAATGGGATTGGACGAGAAGAACGATGAACGCCGCCATCAAGCTGACACCGAGCACCCGCCATGCCTGTTGAACCGCCAGGAAAGACCCAAACACAGACGCCGCACCCTCACTCTTTCAGATTGGAAGATACTTGCCGAGCAACTGGTACACCCTGGCCCACCGCCACTCCCCCCGATCTGGGATCGGAGAACCAAGTGTAACGCAAACAAGATGATCTGGGCAGACGTGTGTTGACTGTTTTCAGAAATACCCATCCAAGGGAGGGGAAGCCCTTCGAATGGAAGCCCCCTCTTGTATCGACCCGACCGAAGGATTCCGCCCGAGTTTAGAAAGTTGATGCACACACAAAAAGCTCGCCCACCATCCGATAAATCTCTTGAAAGCGTCGGTGCATTCGCGGTTTCAAAGGGAGGGGAGAGCTTCCTGAAGCGTATATTGGCCAGAAGCTCTTTCCCCTTATTTGACGAGGGCTTCCTCGACGAACCCGCAGAGCATATGTCCCACCGCGATATGCATTTGCTGGATCATAGGGGTAAATCGGGAGGGTACCTTCAGGCAGACATGGCACAAACCATCCATTTTGCCACCACTCTCCCCGGTCAGACCAACGACCACCACACCCATATCCCGCGCCATGGTGACCGCCTTCACCACATTGGGACTATTGCCGCTGGTGGACAGGGCCACCAGCACATCCCCCCGACGACCATGGGCCTGAACCTGCCGGGAAAAGACGTCCTCGAACCCGTAATCGTTGCCGATGGCCGTCAGCGAGGAGGTATTCACCGTCAAGGCCATGCCGGGCAAGGGTGGACGGTCCAACAGATACCGCCCTTCCAGCTCGGCAGCCAGATGTTGGGCGTCCGCTGCTGAGCCCCCATTGCCGCAGAACATGATCTTGCCACCATTGCGCAGGGCTTCGATCATTTGCTCCGTCGCGTTCCGGATATCCGGCGCCAAGTCCGCCAGTGCCAAGAATCCTGCGGCGGCTTCCTGACAATAGGCTTTAATCTCTTTTTCCAAGTTTCTGTTCTCCTGAAGAGGATCCGGAGGCACCGATCATCACCTCACCAGGGTCCAATCCGGAACAAGCCTCTCTCAATGCCTCTGATACCCAACCCGAGTGCCATTGAACAGAGACGATTTCCAGTCTTTTCCAATCCACCAGTCCAAACCACACCCAGCGAGTGCATCGACCCATACGAAGGCTTCTGCCGGAGTGTGGAAAGTTGATGCATAAACAAATCCCTCGTGCACTGACCATTGCACCTCTTGCCTGCGTCGGAGCACTCTAAAATCACTCTAGGAAGGGAGAAAGCTGTATCCGTCCCCCGGCTCAGACCTCATTCAGGTCCGGCAGAACCACAGCGTTCTCATTTTGTATTCAGGCAGGCTTGCGATAGGCAACCATACAGATCCCTTTCAACGGAAGCGCAGTGAACGTCTGCGCCGATGTTATCCATATTGGAACGGCGAAGGGTCTGCATCGGTAAAAACCACCCTCAAGGGCTATTTGTCGGATGCGAAAGATCCGGAGTCCTTGTGCAGCACAAGCCCTCGAAAAATCACAGAACAACACGCGAAATCTTTAACTATGCTGTAGCAAAAAAGAGCCCCTTGCGGCCGACAGACAGACCGCAAGGGGTGAGATGTCAGAAGTCGGGCGACTTCTTATTCGGCGGCCGCCTGACCCGCCGCTCCGGCGAGCACCGAGGCGCGGTCGGTCTTCTCCCAAGAGAAGGACTCCCCAGTGCGGCCGAAGTGGCCATTGGAGGCAGTCGGGCGGTAGATCGGGCGCAGAAGGTCGAGCATCTGCACGATGCCCTTGGGGCGCAGGTCGAAGTGCTCGCGCACCAAGCCTTCAAGAACCTTGTGGTCGACCTTACCAGTCCCAAAGGTGTTCACGAAAACGCTGGTCGGCTGGGCCACACCGATCGCATAGGAAATCTGCACCTCGCACTTGCTGGCCAGACCCGAGGCGACGATGTTCTTTGCCACATAACGGGCGGCATAGGCCGCAGACCGATCCACCTTGGAGGGATCCTTGCCGGAGAAGGCTCCCCCGCCATGGCGCCCCATGCCGCCATAGGTATCGACGATGATTTTCCGTCCGGTCAAACCACAATCCCCGACGGGACCACCAATAACGAACCGACCGGTCGGATTGACATGGAAGGTGATGTCGTCCTTGGCAAATTCTGCGGGCAGAACGGGTTTGATGATTTCCTCGATCACCGCCTCACGCAGGTTGTCGTGGGACACATCCTCGTCGTGTTGGGTCGACAGAACGATGGTATCGATCCCCACCGGCTTGTCATTGTCGTAGCGGATAGACACCTGAGACTTCACGTCCGGCCGCAGCCACGTCAACCGACCAGAGGAGCGGACCTCGGCCTGTTTCGCGGTCAGCCGGTGGGCAAGCTGGATCGGCAGAGGCATAAGCTCCGGAGTTTCGTCGCAAGCGAAGCCGAACATCAGGCCCTGGTCTCCGGCGCCCTGATCCAAGTGCAAACCGGCGCCCTCGTCCACGCCCTGGGCAATGTCCGGGGACTGCTTATCCATGGCCACCAGCACCGCAACGCTATTCCCATCATACCCCATGCGCGGGTCGTTGTAGCCGATGTCGTTGATGGTGGCACGCACCACATCGGTATAATCCACCTGGGCAGACGTGGTGATTTCGCCCGACAGGATGGCCATACCCGTATTGACCATGGTCTCGCAGGCCACCCGAGCGGAGGGATCCTGCTCCAAGATCGCATCGAGAATGGCATCGGAGATGTTGTCTGCCAGCTTGTCCGGATGGCCTGCGCCCACCGATTCTGACGTAAAGATGTAGCTTTCGGACATGGTTTTCCTTTCCTTCTTGTCCCTAAACCGATTTGCACGAGAAAAGACCCTGTCTCAACTCGGCAAATCGCCCACATATGCGTTTTCGTGGCCGGATGTTGACTCCACTCCGGTCAACTCGCCGACCCATTGGCACGCCTGCCTGACGGCTGGATTGCAGCATGACATTCCTGATGGGGAGATCAAGCCCGCGACATTAAATGACACTTTGGGGAATAAGTTTTCAACCAATTCTGACAACCAAAAGCCTAAAATACATTAAAAAGACACAAACCGATCACATCGAAAGCTCACAACGCCCATCACCGGCCTAGACGACACTCAAAAAGCATCCAGCTCCTCATAAAATACAGCCCCATGCTCCCACCTGATACCGAAATTTCACCAATTTGGTCACACCCAAGAGTTTATCAGTGAATTTCTATTATTTAAGGTTTGAAATTATTTTTTTTTGCTCTAAAAAACCACATTGAGTGAGAATACTGTCGATGGCCTCCAGTGTCGTTAGTCGAGGTGTTGTCCGTCCCCCCTGCTTCCGTTGCCACTCTTCCTTGGCAGAGCCCTGGGACTTTCGCTTAACTCCTTGATTTATGTACGACCTCGTCCATGCCCCGGAAAAGCGAGACGAACCAGCCTGCCCCATGGCATGATCCCCGCCGTTTTCCGTAAACGCTTATCCAGGGGAGAGGCCTCTATGACCTCCGCAGTATTCCTCGGCGCCTCACCCGAAGGTCCCGTTACCCAACGTTTCGACAAAATCAATCGACACGGCCTGATCGCCGGGGCCACGGGAACGGGCAAAACCGTAACCTTGAAGGTGCTTGCCCAGGCTTATTCTGAAGCCGGTATTCCCGTGTTTGTCGCCGATGTGAAGGGGGACCTGTCCGGCCTTGCCGAAGCGGGCTCGCCCCGGGATTTCCTGACCCATCGTGCCCAGGATGTCGGGTTGGAGGATTATTTCTTCCATGACAGCCCCACCGTTTTCTGGGATCTGGAAGGCACCCGCGGCATGCCGCCCCGCGCCACCGTCTCCGAGCTTGGACCGGTCCTTCTGTCCCGCCTGTTGGGTCTGACCGATGCCCAGGAAGGGGTGCTGCATATCGCCTTTCGCCTCGCCGACGAGGAAGGTCTGCTGGTCCTCGACTTGAAGGACCTGCGCGCCCTTCTGGTCCATATCGGCAATAACGCCCAGGAAATCCGGGCGACCCATGGCATGGTCTCCCCCGCATCCGTCGGGGCCATCCAACGGCGCCTTCTCGCCCTGGAGAATGAGGGGGGCGACCGGTTGTTCGGGGAACCCTCGCTTGAGGTCGCCGATCTGGCGCGCCCGGGTCCCCACGGCCAAGGCCCCATCCATCTGTTGGTGGCCGACAAACTGATCGCCACACCCCTGCTCTATTCCACGGTCATGCTGTGGATTCTGTCCGAGCTGTATGAAGACCTGCCAGAGGTGGGCGACACCGACAAGCCGGTCCTCGCCCTGTTCCTGGACGAAGCCCACCTGCTGTTCTCCGACACGCCCAAGGCGCTGGTGGACAAGATCACCCAGGTGACCCGACTGATCCGGTCCAAGGGTGTGGGCATATACTTCGTCACCCAAAGCCCCCGGGATATTCCCGATCCTATTCTCGCCCAGTTGGGCACGCGGATCCAACATGGCCTTCGGGCCTATACGCCTGGAGAACGCACCGCCATCAAGGCCGTGGCCGATGGGTTCCGCCCCAATCCGGCCTTTGATACCGGAGCCGTTGTCACCGAACTGGCCACGGGGGAAGCCCTCGTGTCCACCCTGGATGACAGGGGCGCGCCCACGGTGGTCCAGCGCACGCTGATCCGACCCCCGGCCTGTTCCCTCAACCCGGTGAACGACCGCCTCCGCGCCCGATTGATCGCCAGCCACCCGGACAGCGCCCATTACGCCCGCTTCGTGGATCGGGAGTCCGCCTATGAAATCCTGACCGCCCGAGCCGAAGCCCGCGTCGCGGATGGGCCGGAGGACGAAGACGACAGCCCAAGGGGCAAAGGAAAGGGCAAGGGAAAGAAGGGACGCTCCCGCGTCCCCTCAAGTGGATCTTCCGGTTCCAGGCGGAGAGGATCGGACAGCATCGCGGAGACCGCGATGAAAAGCGTGGTCAGAAGCGTTGGCCGCAGCCTGGGGCGGGAAATCGTCCGCGGCCTCCTTGGATCCATTTTCAGAAGCCGATAAGGGACCCAATTATGGGGCTTCCGTCCTCGCGTCCTCCCGGTCAGCCTCTGTGGTATTGGCCCGCCCCTTCCACAGGGCGGCCATGCCGTCCGGGTCCCGCACAGCCCAAAGCCCCCCACCGATCACCCCCGTAATCACGGCAGAAAACCCATACAGCAGCGACACAGCCACCGCCTGATCGGAGGGCAGTCCCACCACGCCAAACCCCAGGACCAGGGCTCCCTCGCGCAGGCCCCATCCGGCGATGGAAACGGGGACTGCGGCCACCAGAATGGCAGGCGGGAAAACCAGAGCCATTTGGACCAGGGTCGCCTCCGACCCGATGGCCCGGGCATAAAGCCAAACCACGGTGATATCGATCAAATGGGGGGCGATCAACAGAGCCAGGATCGGCGCGGCTGTCCGCCGGGAAAACAGGGTCAGCCAGGCCGATTGGGAGAGGGAAACGAACGGCGCCGCCCCCTTCCATGTGGCCAGCGCCCGGGGCATATGGCGCAGGGACAAAAGGATCACCAGACACCCCAACCCTCCCAGGACCAGGGTGGTCAACCCATGGGCCACCAGAGGATCCCTGGCTTTCTCCGATAGGGTGGGCAATCCGATGGCGCAAAGGGCGACGAGCCCAAGAAAGCTGCAGACCCGGTCCACGACGATGGAACGGGCCGAAAGGCCCAGGGGCAGCCCCAACCGGTATCCATTCCAGACACGCGCCGCATCCCCACCGACGGTCGAGGGCATGGCCTGATTGAAGAACAGACCAAGCAGCACATTCCGCCAAGCCGCCCCATAGGCCAGAACCCTGTCATGGGCCGAGAGCACCAGTTTCCAGCGCATGGCTCCGCCCATGGCCTGAAGCTGCAGCAAAACAAGGGCCCCCAGACCGGCTAGGGCCACGCTGCCATTCATCCGCGCCCAAAGAGCCCCGAAATCCACGCCGGAGAAAATATAGCCGAGCACTCCCAGGGATACGCCCGCCTTCAACAGGGTCACAAACCAGGAGAGGGGAGATTTCTTAGCCATGGGGGGAGATGTCCTGTCGGGCCGGAACCAGCCCCTTGTCCAAAGCCGCGCCGGTCCAAGCAGGCATCAGGTCGTCCTGGAGCACATCGAACCAAGAGGGATAGGCGGCCTCGACGATGGTTCGGGCAGCAGCCCCCATGGCCTTCCGACGACTTGCATCGGTCAGGAAGGGGTCCAAGGCATCGGCCCACAGGGTCGGATCCTGACTGTCCAGTAACATACCGTCTCCCCCGTTTTGCGACACAAACTGAGCCCCCCCATCCTTGGCTGACAGGAAAACCGGCAGACCCGAGGCCCTCGCTTCCCGCACCACATTGGGCGTGACCTCGCTTTCCGAGGGGAAAACAAACAGGTCGGCGCTGGCGTACATCCAAGACAGGTCTTCCTGGGGGCGGTTGCCCGGCAGCGTGCCGTTGTCCCCCAACAGGGTCCGGATATCGGCCATCCGCGCACCTTCACCCAGGCAGAGCACATGGAGGGGGGTTCCCCGGTCGAGCAGGATCCGTGCGGCCTTGGCCATGGTCATCACGTTCTTGCTGTCATCGGCCCGCCCCACGAAGAGAAGAACGGGTTTGTCTTCTGGCACGCCGAGGGTTTCATAAAGCTTGCGCCGATCCCGTTTGGCCGGGTTGAAAAACGTCTTATCGATCCCCCGCCGCAAGTCGGTGAGGTGCTCCGGTGGGACCAGATCCCGGACAAGCTCCCGGTCCTCCCTCTTGGAGACCAGGATCCGGTCGGCACCGCGCAGCAGGCGTTTGATCTTCCCCTCGGCATTCCGTCCCAGCATGTCAGGCACCCCTAATCGGTCGAGGACAAAATGCCCGAAGGCCCCATGCCCAACAAACCGCCCGATAATCTCGCGCGAGTAGACCCGGGTGAATTTGGGCAGGTCCGTATGGATGGAATGGACCAGGGCCTTCCCCCGCGTCCTCGCGACGGTCCGCGCGGTGCGACTGAAGGAAAAGGTATCGGTCCCATGAAGAACGTCATGGTGGACCAGATGGTGGGCGAGGCCCTTATGGTACCCCGCCAGATCCGTATTCCCCGCCCCCTGGTCGAGAAAAGAAAACCGGTCGGTCCCCAGGACCGCAGGCAATTGACGAAAGCGAACGGTGTCCGCAAGAACCGTCGTGCTCTCCTGCTTTCCCAGAAAATAGACGGTCAGGTCCAAGGTATCAGGCAAAGCAACGGCAGCCTCCGCAAAACGCTCCCAGCACTTCACATGGCCCCCCGCCTTAGGGGACAGTTCCAGGGTTACCAAAACGCCCACGGACAGGGGCCGAGTCAAATCCACCATAGCGCAACTCTCGACGATCACATCTCGAGTGGGCGTTTATCATGGGAACCCGGAAAGACGCATCCGAAAAGGGCAGTCGAATGACAGGAAAGGACCTCCTGTCCAGGAGCCTCAGCGAGAAGTCCGTCAATCCACGACGAACAACTTCGCGCCGGTCTTGGTCGAAGAGCGGTGGGCGGGGTCGCCGAAATCCGAAACCTGATAACTCATGCCAGGGGTCAAGGTGAACCGTCGACCGTCACGGAGCTCGGTCTCCAGCTCCCCCTCGAGGACATAGAGAATATGGCCTCGATCGCACCAATGGTCCGCAAGATATCCTGCCGTGTATTCCACCTGACGGATTCGCACATCTCCCATGGTCAGGGTCCTCCAAAGGGCCTTGCCTGTCTCTCCCGGGTGTTCCGTGACCGGAACCGCGCTCCAGTCGGTGAGGCTGAAGGGTTGCTCGGGAAGTTTCATGGGACGTCCTCTGGCGACAGATCAATCTGCCTGATCTTTGAAGGAAGGACCGAAAGGGGTGCAGGGGCCGACGCCGTCCGCCCCCACGGAATGGACCCTCAGGCATCGCCGGTATCGGCAACCAACCCCGCGGCTTCAATGCCCGCGACGGCGCAAAGCTCGTCATTGGCCGACAGATCTCCGGTCACGCCCACGGCACCGACAATATAGCCCTCGGCGTCCTTGATCAGCACACCGCCCTGGACGGGGACCACCTTGCCCTCGACCAAACCGGTCAGGGCGTTCATGAAAGCGGGCATTTTCTCCGCCCGGCGCGCCATCTCCCGGCCGCCAAAGCCCAGGGTCAGGCAGCCATAGGCCTTGCCCACGGCGATCTCCGGGCGGGTCAGGCTGGAACCGTCGGCCCGCTTCATTACCTTGATCACGCCCGCATTATCCAGGACCACGACGGTCAACGGATTGAAGCCCTTGTTGGAGCCCTCGGACAAGGCGGTCGTGGCAATGGTGTCGGCGTCGGCAAGGCTGATGGAATTCTTGAACATGGATTTTCCTTTGGTCGATAAACGGGGTTTAGAGTGAAACGGGATCAGCTTGAGTCAAGCTGGCCCCGTTTCACTCTAATTATATGGATTTTAGAGTATCTTCGAGGCCAAGTTGGGTCGCAAAGCGACCCAACTTGATCTCGGAACACTCTAGTCCTGAAACACCAAATGCGGGCCTATGCCTCGTCCCCCATTCTTCAGAAAAAATGGGGGTTTGGGGGCATTTGCCCCCAAGTGGGTCTGGGCGACAGCCCAGGATCTCACTGCCCGTATTTGGCCTTGGCTTCCCGGCGGCGACGGTGAAGCACCGGCTCCGTGTACCCGGAGGGCTGCTCGCGCCCTTTGAACACCAGATCGCACGCCGCCTGGAAGGCCACGCTCTCCTCGAAGTCGGCGGCCATGGGCCGGTAGTCCGGATCGCCTGCATTTTGGCCATCCACAACCTTGGCCATGCGCTTTAAAGTCTCCAGGACCTCGTCTGCGCTGACCACACCGTGGTAGAGCCAGTTGGCGATATGCTGGCTGGAGATCCGCAGGGTCGCCCGGTCCTCCATCAAACCCACGTTGTTGATGTCGGGCACCTTGGAGCAGCCGACCCCCTGTTCCACCCAGCGGGAGACATAACCCAGGATGCCCTGGCAATTGTTGTCCAACTCGGCATGGATCTCCGCCTCGCTCCAGTTGGCCCCATCAGCCAGGGGCGGCGTCAGGATAGCCTCCAGGGAGGCCCGAGCGCGGCTGGCCAATTCCTCCTGCCGGGCGGGCACGAAGACCGCATGGTAATGCAAGGCGTGCAAGGTCGCTGCGGTCGGCGACGGCACCCAAGCCGTATTGGCCCCGGCCAGGGGGTGGCCGATCTTGGCTTTCATCATATCGGCCATCAGGTCGGGCATGGCCCACATGCCCTTGCCAATCTGGGCATGGCCCCGCAGGCCGCATTCCAGGCCGATATCCACGTTCCAGTCCTCGTAAGCGGCGATCCAGGGCGCCCCCTTGATATCCCCCTTGCGGATCACCGGACCGGCTTCCATGCAGGTGTGGATCTCGTCGCCCGTCCGGTCCAGGAAGCCCGTGTTGATGAAAACAACCCGATCCTTGGCGCGCCGAATGCATTCCTTGAGGTTGACGGTGGTCCGCCGCTCCTCGTCCATAATTCCCATTTTAACGGTGTTGCGCGGCAGGCCCAGCAGGTCCTCCACCCGAGCGAAGACATCACTGGCGAAGGCGACCTCGTCCGGCCCATGCATCTTCGGCTTGACCACATAGATGGAGCCTGTGCGGGAATTACCCCGGTGCCCTTGCAAGTCCTTGAGCGCAATCAAGCTGGTGAAGACCGCGTCCAGCAGCCCCTCGAAAGCCTCGGAGCCATCGGCCAGCAAGACGGCGGGGTTGGTCATCAGGTGGCCCACATTGCGCGCCAGCAGAACGGCCCGTCCGGGCAGGGTCACCTTTTCGACCCCATCAGGCGCCGTGAAAATTCGATCGCCGTTCAGCGTCCGGGTCTGGGTTTTCCCCCCCTTGTCGAAAGAGGCGGTGAGCGAGCCATCCATCAGACCCAGCCAGTTCCGGTAGGCCAGGACCTTGTCCTCGGCGTCCACCGCAGCGACGGAATCCTCGAAGTCCTGGATGGTGGTCAGGGCGGATTCGACAACCAGATCGGCCACCCCGGCGGGGTCGTCCTTGCCGATGGGATGGTTCCTGTCGATGACGATTTCCAGGTGCAACCCATTATGGCGCAGCAGGATGGCGGTCGGGGCCACAGCCTCCCCCAAATAGCCCGCGAAGCTGGAGGGCTCGGCCAATCCCGTCGTGGAGCCATCGGGCAGGGTCACCGCCAAGGCGCCATCCACCACGGCGTATCCTGCCGATTCCGTATGCGAGCCCGTGACAAGCGGCGCGGCCTGATCCAGGACCCGGCGGGCTTCGGCGATCACCGCTGCGCCCCGAACGGGATTAAAGCCCCGACCCTTCTCGCGCCCTTCCGTCTCGGGGATGGCATCGGTGCCATAAAGCGCGTCATAGAGGCTGCCCCAGCGGGCATTGGCGGCGTTGAGCGCATAGCGGGCGTTCATCACCGGCACGACCAGTTGGGGACCGGCCAGGGTGGCGATCTCCGGATCGACGTTCTCCGTGCCCACGGCGACCTCTGACCCCTCGGGCAGCAGATAGCCGATCTCCTCCAGGAAGGCCTTCTGTTCGGCAACGTCAATGGCCTTGCCTTTGCGGGCACCGAACCATCCGTCCAGCTTGGTCTGCATCTCGTCCCGGATGGCGAGCAGCGCCCGATTGCGCGGGGTCATCTCGCCCAGCAGCGCAGCCAGACCGGCCCAGAGCGTCTCCTGCTCCACGGCCGTTCCGGGCAGAACCTCGGTATTGATGAAATCATACAGGACGGTGGCGACAGTCAAACCATGGGTGGTGGTGGTCTCGGACACGGCTCCCTGCTCCTCTTGGTCTTGGGGGTTGCCTTTTGGTGCCCCTAGGAAGCCACGGTGCCTTTGCGAAAACAAGCTAAATTGGAGACATTTTCACAATTCGGAATTAGACATTTTCCAATTATATAACAGTCAGTTATACAGATTTTTTCCCGCCATAATCCCCTGTCACCAGGGCGGCAGCCTCCCGCAGCATTTGGCCCATGCGCTGCAAACGTTCGTCGGAAATGCGCGCTGCGGGGCCGGACAGGGACAGGGCCGCGACGGGCTCTCCCGCCTCGTCGAAGATGACGGAGGCGGCGCAGCGCAGACCCACGGCATGTTCCTCGTCGTCGATGGCATAGCCCCGTTCCGCACTCACAATCAGGTCCCTGCGAAGAACCTCCGGATCGGTCAGGGTGCGCTCTGTGAGCTGCGGCAAACCATGGCGGGAGATCAACCGGTCAAAATCCTCCTGCCCCAGGGCGGAGAGCAGGGCCTTGCCCACACCCGAACAGTGGAGCGGCACCCGCGTGCCTGGGGTGGTATGGGCCCGCATCATCTGGCGGCATTCCACCTGGGCCAAGAAAATGGCCTCTCCCCCCTCGCGCACGGCAAGGTTCACGCTTTCCCCGGCGTCTTCCATCAGTCGGCGCATGATGGGGCGGGCAATGCGCACGGGATCCCGGTCCCGGGCGAAGGCTGCGCCCACGGTAAAGGCCCGGGCACCGACGGACCACAGGGCATGCTCCCCATCGAAGCGGACAAAGCCTTCTTGTTGCAAGGTGGTCAACAGGCGGTGGGCGGTGGAGGGCGGCAGGCCCTGGCTCTGAGCCACCTCGGTCAGGGTCAAACCGCCCTCACCCTCGGCCAGGGCCGAGAGGATGTTCAACGCCTTGACCAGAGAGCGCACCTGTCCCCCCCGCTCCCCCTCTTCACCCTTTGGCGGGCGTTTACGCAGAGGGGGAACAGGGGACTTAGTCATGACGGGATTGTCCTGGTGGGGAGAGGGAAGATCCCCTTACCGGAACATGAGCAGGGGAATCTGGCAAGACCGGATCAGGGTGGTGGTGGTGCTGCCGATGATCAGGTGACGGATGCGAGAATGGCCATAGGCGCCGACCACCATCAGGTCGATCCCCTCCTCCTTGACCACCTTGGCGATGACCTCATCGGCCTCGCCGGGAACCAGACGGGTGGTGGCGGTTCGCCCCTTGGCTTCCAGCCAGCCCTTGGCCTCCTCCAGGGAGCGGTGGTTCTCGTCAGTGTCGGAACCCACCCGCAGCAAAAGAATGTCCAGACCTTCCAGCAGCTTGCCTTCGGCGGCCCGTTCCAGGGCCTTACGCGCGCTGGGGCCACTGTCATAGGCGATCAGGCATTTCGTGATGGGCTTGAAAGCCCGCGAGGTCACCAGGACCGGCTTCGTGGAGCCGCGCACCACCCGTTCCAGGTTGGCGCCCAGGTGCATGGTTTCGAAGTCGGCGGCCTCGCCACGCTTGCCGATGACCACCAGATCGGCGCGGTCCTCGATCTCGGCGACGGTTTCGATCAGGCCGCCGTTGCGCAGGGTTTGGCGCACCTCAGCCACGCCCTTTTCCTTGAGGTGAGAGTCAGCATCGGCCAGAACCTGCCGACCCCGGGCCTGGAGGATCTTGCTCTTTTGGGCGTCCAGGTCGGCGAGTTGGGCCAGAAGGTCCTCCCGCTCGTTTGCGCCCATATTGCCCGACCAGTCAGAGGAGTCCGCATGGCCCCGCTTGTGATCAATGGCGTAGAGCACCTCCACCGAGGCGCCGATCTTGGCCGCAGCCCAACCGGCGTGATCGTAGACGCTCTGCGCGTACACGGATCCATCGGTGCAGACGAGAATATGAGGCATGGTCCGAACGTCTCCCTGTAACCTTGAAAAACCCTGGGCTCTGCCCAGACCCGCAAAGGGTCGGGGACCCTTTGATCCCATGACTGGGGGTCCGGGGCCTCAGGCCCCGGCGGGGAGCGGGGCAGGGCCCCGCAGGGTTTGAATTTTCAATGCCCGATGGCCGTGTCGATGGCTCCGGGTTTGTCGTGGACCCCCAGCTTGTCAACCATGGTGGCACTGGCCTCATTCAGGCCGACGACAACCACCTCGGCCCCCTCGCGGCGGAACTTGAGCACCACCTTGTCAAGAGCGCCCACGCCGGACAAGTCCCACATGTGGGCGGCGGTCAAATCGATGGTCACTTTCTCCAGCGCTTCCTTCAGGTCGAAGGCCTTGGCAAAGGCCTCTGCGGAGGCGAAGAAGACCTGTCCTTCGACGGTGTAGACCCGATGGCGCCCCTCGGCGTCGATGGTCGAGGTAATGCGCAGGAAACGCGCCACCTTGCGGGCAAAGAACAGCGCGGCGAGCAGCACGCCGACCAGGACGCCCTTGGCCAGATCGTGGGTAAAAACCGTCGTCAAAACCGTCCCCAGGGTCACCAGACTGGTGCTGATCGGGTGGACACGCACATCTGTCAGGGACTTCCAGGAGAAGGTGCCGATGGAGACCATGATCATCACCGCGACCAGAGCGGCCATGGGGATCAGCTTCACCCAGTCGGACAGGGCGATCAGCAGGACCATCAAGAAGACACCGGCACAGAGGGTGGACAGCCGTCCCCGCCCGCCAGACTTCACGTTGATCACCGACTGACCAATCATGGCACAGCCCGCCATGCCACCGAAGAAACCGGATACGATATTGGCCAGGCCCTGTCCCCGGCACTCCCGGTCCCGGTTGCTTTCGGTATCGGTCAGGTCGTCGACCACCTGGGCGGTCATCAGGGATTCCAACAGCCCCACCATGGCGATGGTCACCGAGACAGGCAGCACCGTCCACAGGGTATCCCAGGTCAAAGGAATATCGGGCAGGGAGAAAATCGGCAGGGTTTCGGGCAAAGCGCCCAAGTCGGCCACGGTGCGCACATCCAGATCCAGGAAAACGGCCAGAACGGTCATGGACAGGATCGCCACCAACGGCGAGGGCACGGCCTTGGTCACGTAGGGGAACAGGTAGATCACCGCCAGCGCGCCAGCGCAGAGGACATAGGTTTCCCAGGTCACCCCGACCAGTTCGGGCAATTGGGCCATGAAAATCAAAATGGCCAGTGCATTAACGAAACCGGTCATCACGGCGCGGGAGACAAAGCGCATATAGCGCCCCAGCTTCAGCAACCCGAAAATGATCTGCACCACGCCAGTCACCACCGTGGCGGCAAGCAGGTACTGCAAACCATGGTCGCGCACGATATCGATCATCAGGAGGGCCGTCGCCGCCGTCGCCGCCGAGATCATGCCCGGGCGTCCCCCGGTGAAGGAGATGGTGATGGCAATACAGACTGAGGCGTACAGCCCCACCTTGGGATCCACCCCCGCAATAACAGAGAAGGCAATCGCTTCCGGGATCAGGGCCAGGGCCACAACCAGACCGGCGAGGACATCGCCGCGGATATTGGACAGCCAATCGGCCTTCAGACGGTAGGGTTCGATCATGGGGCGGCTTCCCGATTCGGAACGTGGGCCAGACACCAAGGAGAGCCAATAGGGGGAGAGCCCGCAGGACAAGAGCGACGCCATGTCGCGCTCCCCTGGAGTTGGCCCGTTTGCCTGGCACCTGACGGAAAAATAAAAAGGCGACACCGATGCGTCGCCCGTTCGCCGGAACCCTATCGGCATGGGAGGGTTATTGCAAGTGCGAAGCAAAGGGGTAAGGGGGGCTTCTTTTGGTTCCGGAACCTTTGGCTTTCGCCCAAACCCAACTGGGGCGATGCCCAAGACCCCCTTTCTTTTTGGGGGAGGAGGGGGACACCCGTGAGCGGTCAAGTGATCAGGTCATCAACGTCAACGTTCAAAGCCCGGGCCAGGGCCTTATACACTTCGACGGACCCGGTTTTTTTTCCGCTCTCGATTTCGGAGAGGTAGCCTTGCCGGACAGCCGATTTTTGGGACAACATCGATTGGGTCAGGCCCCGGTGTTCCCGCCAGACCTTCACGGGGTTATCCCCATCAATCAATAGCCGCTTGACCATGGCATGGGGAAGGCGCTCGCTCTTTTCCGCCTCCTTAAGCGCGAGAAGATCTTCCAGATCTTCCAAGCGATCCACCATGGCGTCGTATGTCGCCTTGGCGATGGTGACGGTTTCCTCCATGGGACTGGGATTGGGTTCAGTCATAGGCTTCACTCCGATGGCGAACGGTGTGGACGACCAAAACGGTAACTGTGCCATCCTCGATGGTGAAAATCACGCGATAATCGCCAACACGGAGGCGGCTTTCCGGGCGCCCCTTGAGCGCCTTCACATTATTGGCTTGAGTGGAGGGCGCGACTGCGAACGCTTCGACCTTGGATATTATTTTAGCGCGGATGTTGGTCGGGATCTTCCGCATTTCCTTTAGCGCCACTTTCGTCCACGTAATGTCCATGGGGCGACTATCTCCTGTAGAGATAAGAATGAGCAAGGCAAAATATCTCTCTTGGTGACTAAATAGCGACTCCATTTCCCCTCTTGTCTTTGCGGCCATCGATGGGATCATGCAAAACGACAAGACGCGAACCACGGGGACTCCCTTGAACCAGCTTAAAACCACCCTCGATCCCCTGCCTCGGCGCTACCAGCGCGAGCTTGAGAACGTGGTCGCGATTCTGTTCGAGGAATTCGAGCGGGTCATGGCCCGCAAAACCTCCGAGAAAACCCGGGGCGGCCAGATTTCGAACATCATCCTGTTCGGTTCCTTCGCCCGCGGCACCTGGGTGGACGATCCCGACAGCGGCTACAAAAGCGATTACGACCTGCTGATCATCGTCAACAATGAACATCTGACCGACTTCATCGAATATTGGTACGACGCGGAGGACCGCCTGCTCCGCGAGGTCTTACTCCGACGCATTGATCGAGATGTCCATTTCATCGTCCATTCGATCAGCGACGTGAACGACAAGCTTTCCGAGGGGCACTATTTTTTCACCGACATAAAAACCGACGGCATCGCGCTCTACGAAAGAAAGGGCGCCAGGAAACTTGCCAAGGCCAAAATCCTGACACCCGAACGGCATGCCGAGATTTCACGGGGCTATTTTGATCTTTGGTTCCCGAAGATCAGCGGGGCCCTGGAGATTGTGAGCTTCTGCATGAAACAGGGAAACCGCAATGACGCCGCCTTCCTCCTCCATCAATCGGTGGAACGGGCCTATAACTGCGTCTTGCTGACCTTCACCCATTACGTCCCACCCATCCACGACATCAAACGTCTACGATCGTTCGCAGAGACGCGGGACCCGCGCCTGATCGCCGCTTGGCCCCGCGAACCGGGCCTCCTGCGGGTGAGCAAACACCGCGCGGCCTTCGAGGTCCTGAAGACAGCCTATGTGGACGCCCGCTATTCCGAACACTTCACGATCACGGACGAGCAACTGACGTGGCTCACCGAGCGCGCCGTACTTCTGAACGATCTGGTGAAAGCGGCCTGCACCGACCATCTGGCCGCGCTGGAGTAGACCGCAACATGCCGCATCAAATCTGGATAATCACGACCCGCCTAAAAACACCCCTCAAATCCGTGGCTCCCCTACAGGTCCTAGAATAGTAACAACTTGGTTTCACGGGATATCTCTCCTCTAGAGAAGCTGCGGACCATGTTGGTGGAAACAAAGAAGACGACCTTACTTCGAAATCAGACGCCAATTTTTAGTTGATTTATTTTTTTTGACAGAATCCTATAATCGTGACCGTACTTTACCTACCATTTGCAGGAATGGGGGTGACTGTGGGAGTGCGTTTCTGGTTATTTTCGGCAATGGGAATGGGAATGGGAATGGGAATTGTTCTATAAGCAAACGTTTCCGTCGCTCAGAGCGCCGGAGGCATAAGTGCCAGCACTACTAGTGGCATAAATATAGTTGAACCATTACCCGGATCGGGGACGGCAACCTGTAACTGCTCACGGTGTTGGCGCAAAAGGGTTGGCTTGGGCTGATGGTTGTGATTCAACCTATTTATGAAAGCGCCGTACAGATATCCCCTGCAAGACGCGGACAAGGACGCCCTGATCCGGGATCAGATGGCGCTGATCGAGCGTCAGGCGGCGCGGATCGCCGAACTTGAAGCGGCGCTCAAAAAGCCGAAGAAGACGTCATCGAACTCCCATACCCCACCCTCTCAGGACGGTCCTGGTCGGAAAAACCGAAAGGACGATAAGGCGGAGGGCAAGAAGAAGCCTCGGCCTTCCCGCCCTGGTACCACCCGCTCCTTGAGCGACGATCCCGACCGAACGGAACGCTGTGTCGCCAAGGCCTGCCTCCATTGCGGGACGACGGTTTCGGTGGATCGGCAACGGTGCCGCCACCGCTATGATCATATCGAGCTTCCCGAAATCCGCCCCATCGTGACGCGGGTTGAACTGTTCGGTGGGCGATGTAGTGGATGTGGGAAACGGTATCGGGCCGAAGCTCCTCCGGGAAAACCTCCGGGATCCCCGTTTGGCCCGGGAATCCGGTCTTTCTTACTTTATCTCCATCACAGCCATCATGTGAGTTTCGAGCGTCTGGCGGGATTGTCCCGGGATCTCTTCGGCTTGAAGATTTCCGAGGGGGCGATCTCCAATATCTTCCGAGCGACGACCACGGCAATGGAAAAAGCCCGGGCCGCGATCCGCGAGCGGTTGGTCAAGGCCCAGGTCATCGCCTCGGACGAGACCACGACCCGTATCGACGGCGTGACCCACTGGCATTGGGTTTTCCTCGCCAAGGACGCGGTTCTCCATGACATCGCGCCCCGACGGGCCAAGAGCGTGGCCGAAACCGTGTTGGACGGCCACCGGCCCGAGGTTTGGATCTCGGATCGCTATGCCGGGCAACAGGATCTGGCCCAGGCCCATCAGGTTTGCCTTGCCCATGTGCTCCGGGATGTCCAATACGCCATTGATTGCGGAGACAGCGTCTTCGCTCCCCGGATCCGGGATCATCTCCGCTGGGCCATCCGCGTCGGCAAGCGACGAGAGAGCCTGAAGGACAGCACGCTGAAAAACGACGCGGCCAGGGCTGAGCGACGATTGGACGGCCTGCTGACCATACCCGTGGCCCATCCCGCCGGAAAAACCCTCCAGCGCCAAATCAAGGCGTGGCGAACCAAGTTCTTCGTCTTTCTCATGGATCGGCGCGTTCCGCCGACGAATAATATTTCCGAACGGGAAATCAGGCCGTCAGCGATCTTCCGGAAAGTCACCAATGGCTTCCGATCCAACTGGGGCTCGCAAGTCCATGCCGGATACAGATCCGTCACCGGAACCGCCAAGCTCAAGGGACAAGCCCCACTGGCCGCTATGCGCGATCTCGTGAACGGAACGTTCGCGCTCGCCTGAGCCGCCCTACTGCCAGCCACCTGAGCAGTTACGCGAAATCCGCTTGCGCATAACGAAACGGAGCACCAAACCGCTTGCATGAACAGCAAGCATGAAATGACCCTGGCCGCCCTCTTTCGCGACCCTGTTTCCGGGACCATCGCCTGGAACGATATCGAGGCTTTGTTGCTGGCGGCGGGAGTCAACGCGATCGAAGGCTGCGGTATCAGGTGAAGGACGCCCGGGCCTTTTTGGAACAGATCGGAGTGACGCCATGAAGGCGCTGACCTACAAGGGCTACAGTGCCCGTATCGAGTTCGATGCCGAGGACGAACTCTTCGTCGGACATCTTGCCGGTATTCAAGACCCTATCGGTTTTCATGCCGATACCGTGACGGCCTCAAGAACGCCTTCCACGAAGCCGTGGACGACTACCTGGAGACCTGCGTCAAGATCGGTAAGGATCCCCAAAAGCCGTTTTCCGGTCGGGTTATGTTCCGGATCTCGCCAGAGCCCCACCGAAAGGCGGTCATTTCCGCCGAACTCGCCGGGAAAAGCCTGAATCAATGGGCGGAAGAGGTTCTGAAGAACGCCGTCGATTAGGCGGCTCCAGATCGCAGCCCCCCCCCGCCCCCTATACAAGGCGTCAGTCCCGAACCTTGGCCACGAACTCCCGATAGGCCATGTCCTCTTCCATGATGTGCTTGATCAGCCAGTTCTCCAGGAACTCGTTGACCAGATCGCCCACCTGGAAGGGGCTTTCGCTGGCCCGGCGATAGGTGGTTTTCACCGTCTTCAGCCATTCCTCGAAGTTGCGGTGCTGCTTGATGTGGTCATCAAACCCGGGAAAGCCGCCCCGCTTCATCAGGTCCTCTTCCCGGGTGAAGTGGGTATGGGCGTAATCCTCCAGCCGGGAGAGGATCGCACCCAACAACCCGTCGGTGATGTCCGCCTCTTCCAGCTCACGGATGAGCTGGAAGAGGCCCTGGTGATCGGCGTCAATGCCCGGATGGCCGACGCTATAGCTGTCTTTCCACTCGAAACGGCGCATGGTCTTGGTCCTACAGCAGTCCGAGCGCCAGGCTCGGGAAAAGGATCAGAAGGGTCAGACGTACCAGATCCGACAGGACGAAGGGAAACACCCCCTTGAAGATCTCGGTGATGGGCACCTCCGGCGCCACGGTCTTGATGACGAAGACGTTCATTCCCACCGGCGGCGTGATCAGGCCCAGTTCCACGGTAATAACCGAGACGATGCCGAACCACACCGGATCAAACCCGGCCTGGATAACCACCGGATAGACCACCGGCACGGTCAGCAGCAACATGGCCAGCGAGTCCATGACGCACCCCAGGACCATATACAGCGCCAGAACACAAAGCAGCACCGCAAAAGGCGCCAGATTCATGCTCGCCACCATGTCCGCCAGGGTGAAGGAAATACGCGAGACGGACAGGAAATAGCCGAAGATTTCTGCGCCAATGATCATGAAAAAGATCATCGCCGACAGGAACAGGGTTTCCTCCACCGCGTCCTTGAAATCCGTCCAGGTCATCCCCCGGAACAGGGCAATGAAGAACGTCCCCCCGGCGCCCACGGCGGCGGCTTCGGTCGGAGTGAACAGGCCACCGTAGATGCCGCCGATGATCAGGGCGAAGATGGCTCCAAACCCGGATAACCCCTTCAAGCCGACGATCTTTTCCTTCAGGGTCGAGGACTCTCCGGGCTGGGCCAGATCGGGCTTCAACCAGACGGTCACGGCAATGGTCACGCAATAGAGCACCAATCCCAGAAGGCCCGGGATGACACCCGCGATGAACATGTCGCCCACCGATTGCTCGGTGATCAAGGCATAGAGCAGCAGGGCGATGGAGGGCGGGATCATGATGCCCAGGGTGCCCCCCGCAGCCAGGGTCCCCGTGGCCAGACCGGGGGAATAGCCGTGCTTGCGCATTTCCGGCAGGGCCACCCGGGCCATGGAAGCCGCGGTTGCCAGCGAGGAGCCGGAAATAGCCGAGAAGACACCACAGGAACAGACCGCCGCCAGGGCCATGCCGCCGCGCCAGGAGCCGAACAACGTTCGGGCTCCGGAGAACAATTCGGCGGACATCTTGGCCTTACTGGCGAAGACACCCATCAGGATGAACATGGGAATGGGGCTGAAACCGTAGTTGGACAGGGTCTCGAAGGGGCCGGATTCCAGAATCGACATACTGGCGTCAAAGCTGACAATCAGACCGAACCCGATGAACCCCGTTGCCCCCATGGCAAGCGCCACGGGCATACGCAGGGCGATCATCACCAGCATGACGCCGATGCTGAGATAGCCGATAACAGAGGCGCTCATGACCGCTTCCCACTTTCAAGAATATGTTCCAGGCCGACCAAAAAGCCACGCAGGGCGAGCACCGCCGCAGCGAAGGTCACAACGATATAAATGTGGGCGAGCGGCACGACCAAATCCTGGGTGGTCTCTCCGGTGGAAAATGCCTGCCCAATCGCCTCATAGAAGCGGATGGCCATACCCAGACCCAGCAGACCAAAGCCGAACAGATAGACGCCCGACAGGATCCCCTTGAGTCGCTCACTCATATTCTCGGTGAACAGGTCGACGATGACCTGCCCCCGTGCCACGGAAAAGGGCAGGGAAAACAGCACCATGAACAACAGGCAATAGCTGACGATTTCCACGCCCCCCCGGAAGGTGAAGTCGACAGCACCATCAGTCGCACCGAAAACGAAGCGTGACAGCACGTCCAGAAGCACGGTCAGGACCATCAGCACGATCAGAACACCCGCAACCCTATGCATGCCATGGGCCAAACGGTGTGCTGCGGTAAATATGGCTTTCACGGTATCCACTCCCCCACAAAGCCAGGCTTAAAAAGCCCCGAAAAGGACGGGGGGGCGATCGCCGCCCCCCCATCCGACGGAGGGAGCCTCTACTGGCAGCTCTTGGACAGCTCGACGGCGCGGGCGTAGACATCCCGACCGGGCAGATTCTTGCCGTCCAGTTCGGCCAAGTAGGATTCGACCGCAGCCTCCTTCACCGGCTTCCAGTCGGGGTTATCCATGCCACCGGGAACAACGTAGATCTGGTGTCCCGCCTTGACGGCCTGGGCCCGCCCCTTCACATCCATGTCATCGAAGACCTGACCGGCCTTCTTGGCCCACTCCAGACCGGAATTGTCGTCGATCACCTTCTTCAGGTCATCGGGCAGCCCGTCGTAGACGTCCTTGTTCATGGTCATCACGAAAGAGATCGTGTACAGGCCACCGGTTTCGGTGTGCTTGGTGGCCAATTCGTTCAAACGGAAGGAAATCATCCCCTCCCAGGGCAGAGCCACGCCGTCAATGACGCCACGCTGCATGGACTGGTAGGATTCCGGCGCAGGCATCCCCACGGGCTGGGCACCCAGGTTTTCCAGAACGGAACCGAGCAGGGTGGTCGGGCGACGGATCCGCAGGCCCTTCAAATCCTCCGGCGTTTGGATCAGCTTGTCCTTGGTATGCAGGTTCCCGGGACCGTGGGTGAAGAAAAACAGGGGGTGTGTCTCTTTGTACTCGTCGCCCAACTTGCCTTCTTCATACAGGCTTTCCAGCACACAAGAGCCGTTCACACCGTTCTTGGAAATGCCCGGAACCTCGACCACCTGGGTCAAGGGGAAGCGGTTGGCGGTGTAGCCCAGAACGGTGGCGGTGATATCGGCGACCCGGTTCTTCACCGCGTCATACTGGGCCGGGGGCTTGGCCAAAGTGGCGGAGGGGTACATCTCAACCGCAATGCGCCCATTGGAATCCGCTTCCACTTTCTTGGCCCAGACATCGAACAGATTCGTGGGCAGACCAGCCACGGCTGGCCAGAAGTGGGCGAAACGCAGGGTGACATCTGCGGCCGAGGCGGTGGACGCCACACCGGAGACGGTACCCAGGGCGATCGCGCCAGCCAGTGCGGCGCGGGTAAAGCTCTTGAACATCTAAATCCTCCCTGTCGAGGTCATCTGTTTGTTGGTTACTTGGTGGGTCCCCGGTACTGCAAAATCGCCGTGCCGGGCAGCGGGACTAAGTGGATAGGTGGAACACGGAACGATCAATCGGCTTAGGCAAAGGCCTCCGTATCGATTTCCTCCATGGTGGCGGAGGTGTACCGGGGGCCGCTGACCGTCTGATTGTTCACCATCGCGTCAACGCGCGCCACCAGTTCCGGATTCAGGGACAGTTTGGCGGCCTCCAGGTTTTCTTTCAGGTGCTCCAGATTGGCGGTCCCTGGAATGGCGTGGATATGCGCGCCCTTGGCCAGAACCCAGGCCAGGGACAATTGGGCGGCGGAACAGCCCGCCTCCTTGGCCAAGGCCCTGTAGCCTTCAAGCAGGGTCAGGTTGGCCGGATAGTGGTCCGGCTGGAACCGCGGCATGCCCCGGCGGATATCCCGCTCCGACAGGGTCGCCATGTCGGGCGGACAGTCGGTGAGAAATCCGCGGGCCACGGGGCTGAAGGCGACAAAGCTGGTTCCCAGTTCAGCGCAGGTAGACAGGACGGCGATTTCCGCCTCCCGCGTCCAGGGCGAGTATTCGGTCTGCACGGCCGTCACCGGATGGATCGCATGGGCCTTGCGCAGGGTCTCCGCCGAAATCTCCGACAGCCCGATATGGCGGATTTTCCCCTCCGCCACCAGGTCGGACAGCGCACCGACGCTGTCCTCAATGGGGACGGAGAAATCCCGCCGATGCAGGTAATAGAGGTCGATCACGTCGGTCTTGAGGGCGCGCAAGGCGTCCTCGCAGGTCTCCTTGATCACCTCGGGACGGCCATTGATCTCCCGCTTGCCGTCCGGTCCCTTGCGCATGCCGCATTTGCTGGCGAGCATGTAGTCCGCGCGCCGGTGGGAGATGGCCTCGCCAATCAAGGCCTCGTTGGCGCCAAAGCCATAAAGCGCCGCCGTATCCATGTGGTCGTACCCCAGGTCGAGGGCTTCGTTCAGCAGGCGGATGGCCGCCTGCTTTTCCACGGGCTCCCCATAGGCATGGGACAGGTTCATGCAGCCCAAGCCAATGGCAGCGACGTCGAAGGGTCCAAGGGAACGGCGCAACATCACGGGGTCTCCTGTTCACAGTTAGCCAAAGCTCTTCTCGATCCGGTCGAGGGTTTCCATGGCGGACAGACCCTGGTCCACGGAACTGTTGGGCTCCCGCCCCTCCTGGATTGCCGAGACGAATTCCCGGTCGACCAGCTCCACGCCATTGTTGGAAACGGCAACGCCCGTCAGGTCAATCGGCTCTTCCTTGCCATTGAACAGATCGTCGTAGCGGGCAATGTAGGTGCCATTGTCGCAAATGTAGCGAAAATATGTGCCCAATGGACCGTTATTGTTGAATGACAGGGACAGCGTGCACAGCGCACCCGAGGGCGCCTTCATGCCGATGCTCATGTCCATGGCGATGCCCAGCTCCGGATGGGTGGGGCCCTGGAGGCCAAAGACCTGGGAAGGTACTTCCCCCGTCTGGTACTGGAACAGGTCGACCGTATGGCAGGCATGGTGCCACAGCAGGTGATCGGTCCAGGTCCGGGGTTCGCCCAGCGCATTGAGATTGGAGCGCCGGAAGAAATAGGTCTGTACATCCATTTGCTGGATCTTCAATTCCCCGGCCACGATCTTGTTGTGGATCCACTGGTGGCTGGGATTGAAGCGGCGCACATGGCCGACCATGGCCACCAGACCCGTCTCCTGCCGCACCTTCACCAATTCCCGGGAGTCCGCCAGAGTGTCGGCCATGGGGATCTCGACCATCACATGCTTGCCCGCCTTGAGGCAGGCGATAGCCTGGGAGGCATGGACCTGGGTCGGCGTGGCCAGGATCACCGCATCCACGTCGTCCCGGGCCAGGCTTTCCGCCAGGTCCTTGGTGGCATGGGGAATCCCCCGCTCGGCGGCGAAGGCGTCGATGTCGTCCGGCCCCCCGCCAACCACGGAGGTAACGGTCACCCCCTCGATCTTGGACAGGGCGTCCAGGTGCTTGCGGCCAAAGGCGCCTGCGGCACCGGCAACACAGAGTCTCATCTCTTTCGTCTCCATTCGGTTCGGATCTCCGGTGGACGATTTCCCTATTCCACCGGTTCCAGCACGAGGTGGCCCACCGCAGTGTTGGACGCGGGGACGTGATAGTGGCGGTGACGCAGGGTCACGTCGTCGCCCAGGGCGCCACGCATGACCAGCCACATCACCAGTTCGATCCCTTCCGACCCGGCTTCCCGCAGGTAGTCCACATGGGGAATTGCCGCAGCCGCCTTGGGATCAGTGATCAGCTTGTCGAGGAAGGCATTGTCGAAGTCCGCATTGATCAACCCTGCCCGCTCCGCCTGGAGCTGGTGGGACATGCCCCCCGTGCCGAAGATGACAACGCGCAAATCCTCGTCGAAGCTCTCGACGGCCTTGCGGATGGCCTTGCCCAGGTTGAGGCAGCGGTTGCCCGTGGGCGGCGGGTATTGGACCACATTCACCGCCAGCGGAATCACCGGGCAGGGCCAAGCCTCTGGCTGACCAAAGGCCAAGGACAGGGGCACAGTCAAGCCGTGGTCCACTTCCATCTCATTGACGATGGTCAGGTCGAATTCGTCCAGAATGATGGATTGGGCCATATGCCACGCCAAATCCGGATGGCCCTCGACCACCGGCACGGGGCGGGCCCCCCAGCCCTCGTCCGCCGGGATGTACTGGGCCGCACAGCCCAGCGCGAAGGTGGGAATGATCTCCAGGGAGAAGGCCGTGGCATGGTCGTTGTACACAACGATGGCCACGTCGGGCTTGAGGTCCTCAATCCACTTGCGGGAGAATTCATAGCCCTTGAAAACGGGCTTCCAATAGTCTTCTTCCGTCTTGCCCGTATCCATGGCCACGCCGATGGCGGGAACGTGGGAGGTGGCGTAACCGCCGACAATCTTAGCCGCCATGCGTCATCTCCCCCGTTTTCCATTCCCCCTTGCTGCGATTGCCCTCGATGGAGCGCCCGCCCTTGAGCATCATCTCCCGATAGGCCTCCTGCTCCATGCCGGTCATGATGGCCGCGAGCTGCTGGAAATTGATGCCATCCGTGGCCGCGAGCTTGGAGGTATAATAGATATTGCCCCCCAGGCGGAGCATGCCATTCCAGTCCCGATTGAGAACCGCATCCTTCTGCTCCGGCGTCATGGGAAACCGGTCCAGATAGAGACCTTCGTGGGCTTTGAAAGCCTCCCGGTTGACCGCCTGACGCAGGGACATGCAGAACATGTTCAGATGGTAGCCCTTGCGGGACTGCTTGGCGTCGAAGACATAGGTCCCGGGGATATCCTTATAGTCGCCGCTCATACCGCATCCTCCTTGGGGAACAGTTCGGCGGGGAAGAGTCCGGCGAGCAGATCGTCGGCCAGTTTCCCGTAATCATCGCCCTCGGCCTTGATGGCCAAATCGCCGATGCGTTGCTCCCACCCTGCGGTGGCCGAGGCCATGGCCCCGCCCAGGCCCAAGTCCTCGACGGTCAGGGCGACCTCGCGCATTTCAGCGGCCCGGCGGATCCCGTGGGTCATGGCCCGTTCCATCATGTAAGCGGCCTTGGCCTTGAAGTCGAAACCCGGATAAGTGACATCCAGCGAGTCCAGAACCATCCCGTCGACCCCGGCCCGGCGCCCGGCCAGAACGCATTCCAGGACCAGGGCCTCCATCCCTTTCACCATCACCGAGCGGATCATCTTGATCGAGGAAGAGGAGCCTACGGGTCCCTCCACGGTCTTGGCGTTATCCATACCCAGCCCCGCGAGGGCCGTCAGGCCCTCTGCGGCATTGGGGCCGCTCAGCAGCAGGGGCGTTTTATGCATCTTGGGATAGACCGGCGCCATCACGGCCGTATCGACATAGCGCCCGCCTGCGGCCTCGATAACCTCGGCATTCTTGCGCTTGGTGCCCGGCGCACAGGAATTACAGTCGAAATAGAAGGTGCCCGGAGCGATGCGCTTGGCCGCAGCCTCCGCCGCCTTGCCCGCCTGATCAGCCGTCACAACGCAGACAACCAGGGCGGCGCCGTCCAGGGCCTCCGCCGGGCTGGCGCACCCGGTGACTCCCAAGGAGACATAATCGGCGCGCTTGGCCTCCCGAACAGTCGCGTCGACGTGGTCCGTCTTGATATCAAAGACCCAGGTCCGGGCGGCGCAATTGGCCCCCCACCCCTTGACGAAGGCCTGACCGGCCTCGCCGAACCCAATCAGGGCGATCTTCGCGGCCCCATCAGATGCCCCGCCTTCGGCGGCTTCCCTGTTCACATTGGTTCTCCCGCAGTCGGTTTTCACCACCCGGTTTTCTCCGGGTCATTCGTCCTACCTACCATTCAATCCCGATCGAAGACAATTGATAGAGATAACACCCTATTCATTTTTTGAATAATGAAACCGAATAATGCATCTCCCCCTCCCCTATCGCACCGCAGCATTCTTGCGCCATCGAACACCCCTCCCCCCTCACTCCCCCCTCACTCCCCACGCCGGGCCATCTCCCCCGCAGCGCGCAAACAATCCAGGAAGCGACTCTGCGTGACCGTGGGCTTCCAGTCCCGGCGGTGGGTCACGCCAATGGGCCGCAGGGTACCCCGCGTATCCACATCCAGAGGCACCAAAAGCCCCATTCTCTCCTCCAACCGGATCTGGTGCAGGGAGATCAGGGTCAAACGATCACTATCCAGCAACAACCCCCGAATCAGCATGGGAGAGCCCGTCTCCACCAGCCCCTGAGGCTCACCCAGGCCACCGAACATGGTGGTGAAATGGCGGCGGGTGGGCGTTCCCTCCCGGGGGATCACCCAGGGGTAGGCCGCCAGATCCTCAACGGTCACTTTCACCTTGCCCGCCAGGGGGTGGCCGATTCGGGCGACCACGGCCAGGGGGTCGCTGAACAGGGCTTCCTGAACCACATCCCCAATGGGAACGGGGGTCCGCAGGGCGCCAACCAGCAGGTCCAGATCCCCTTGCCGCAAGCCACTCAACAGATCCTCGTAGGGGCCATCGACAACGCTAACCCGCACCTCTGGCCGCTCACTCAGCAGAGCGTTGATGGCCGTCGGCAAAATAAAAGCCCGGGGCAAGGGCATGGCGCCAACCACGATTCGCCCGGCATCCACGCCCCGGGCTTCCTCGATTTCGGCGAACCCCTGTTCCAGCTCGGTGAAAGCCAGACGAACCGCCTGGGCCAGCGCATCGGCGGACGGACTCAGCGAGATCCCCTGACCTGTCTTCTCGAACAGACTCAAGCCGGATAGCCGCTCCAGATCCCGGGCGGCCCGGTGGAGTGTCGGCTGGGATAGGCCAATGGACCGGGCCGCGAGACTGAAATTCCCCGCTTTGGACACGGCCACAAGCGCTTTCATTTGAGCAGTGGTCAGCAGTTGGTCGAAATTGGCGAACCCCCGGGTTCCCTTGCGGGCCCCCAGGCGCACCGCCTCCCTGGCCCCCTGGCGAACCAACGAGAGCGCCCGCTCAACCCGGGTCAGGAACAGGGCACCCGCCTCCGTCGCCGTAACCCCATCGCTGTGCCGGTCAAAGAGTCGCGCCCCCACCTGTTCCTCCAGCTTGGCGAGCGCCTGGGTGATGGCGGGCTGGGACAGATGCACCCGGGTCGAGGCATCGCTGATGGAGCGACACTGCGCCACCTCGGCGAAAGCCCGCAGGTGGCGAAAGTTGGGAAGAGCCCCCAGGGAAGAGGCGGAGACGGAAGACGGTTGAGAAGACGGAGAGCTATTGGAAATTTCATTCATCGAACATTCCATCTTTCGCATTTGCGAAGTCACTATAGCATAAAGTTATATCATCTGTTGGAGAATGGAATGGGAAATCGGCGCGCCGGGGTCGATAGTGGCACCATCGAAAAAACGCGAAAGCGAGAGGCGTCCATGAGCGATAAAAAGACGGCACTGGTGATCAGCGCCCATTCCGCCGACTTTGTCTGGCGGTGTGGCGGGGCGATCGCCCTGCACCAAAAGAAGGGCTACGAGGTGACCATCGTCTGCCTGTCCTATGGCGAGCGCGGCGAGTCCGCCAAGCTGTGGAAGCAGGAAGGCATGACCCTGGAGAAGGTCAAGACCGCCCGCCGGGTGGAAGCGGAAGCCGCCGCCCAGGCGCTGAACGCCCATGAAATCAAATTCATGGACGCGGGGGACTACCCCCTGGAATTGGACACCGACAAGAAGTTCGAACTGGTGGACATCATCCGCGCCGTCCAACCGACCTTCATGCTCAGCCACTCCACCTATGATCCCTATAACACCGACCACATGTACGCCACCAAGGTGGCCATGGAATGCCGGATGATCGCCCAGGCCTGGGGCCACAATCCCGGCCAGAAGGTCCTCGGCGCCCCCCAGCTCTACCTGTTCGAACCCCACCAGACCGAGCAGATGGGATGGAAGCCCGACGTGTTCCTCGACATCTCTGATGTCTGGGACAACAAATGGGCCGCCATCCAGGCCATGAAGGGCCAGGAGCACCTTTGGACCTATTACGAGAACCAGGCGGAGAACCGCGCCAACCACTTCCGCCGGAATTCGGGTGGCATGGCCGGGGGCCGGGCGGCGAAATACGCCGAGGGCTTCCAGTCCATCTACCCCCGCACCGTGGATGAACTGTGATGGGTGGCGTCGTCGTTCAAAACATCGAGCGGGCGGATCCCGCGATCGTCAAGGCCCTTGGCGAGCGCGGCGTGGCCACCGTTCACGAGGCCCAGGGCCGCAAGGGCCTGCTCGCCTCTTATATGCGTCCGATCTATTCCGGAGCCCGGTTGGGCGCCTCTGCGGTCACCATTTCCGCCCCGCCCGGAGACAACTGGATGGTCCATGTGGCCATCGAGCAGGTGAAGGAGGGCGACATCCTGGTGCTCGCCCCCACCTCCCCCTGCGAGGATGGCTATTTCGGTGACCTGCTGGCGACTTCCATGCAAGCGCGCGGTGGTGTGGGACTGATCATCGACGCCGGAGTCCGCGATGTGCGCGACCTGACCCAGATGGCCTTTCCCGTCTGGTCCAAGGCGGTCTTCGCCCAGGGTACGGTCAAGGAAACCGTTGGCTCGGTGAACATTCCCGTTGTCTGCGCCAATGCCCTGGTGAACCCCGGTGACATCATTGTTGCCGATGACGATGGGGTTTGCGTCGTCCGCCGGGAAGAGGCCGAAGAGGTCCTAAAGAAGGCGCTGGACCGGGAAGCCAAGGAAGAGGACAAACGCGCCCGTCTGGCCGCCGGAGAGCTGGGCTTGGATATCTATGGCATGCGCGAGCGGTTGGCCGAAAAGGGGCTGACCTATGTCTAATGCCGCACCTTGCATGTGGATGCGCGGCGGCACCTCGAAGGGGGGGTACTTCCTCGCCACCGATCTGCCCGCCGACATCCCGGGCCGGGACGCCTTCTTGCTGGGGGTCATGGGCTCGCCCAACCCCCGGCAGATCGACGGCATGGGCGGCGCCGATCCGCTGACCTCCAAGGTCGCCGTCGTCAAGCGATCCGAGCGCGAGGGGGTGGATGTCGATTACCTGTTCCTTCAAGTCTTCGTCGATCAGGCCATTGTCACCGACGCCCAGAACTGCGGGAACCTCCTGGCCGGTGTCGGCCCCTTCGCCATTGAACGCGGCCTCGTCTCCGCGACGGAGGGGGAGACTACCGTCTCCATCTATATGGAGAACACCGGACAAACGGCGGTGGCCAAGGTTGCCACACCGGGCGGGGTCGTCACCTATGCCGGCGAGGCCCGCATCGACGGCGTGCCTGGTACGGCGGCGGCGATCCCTGTGACCTTCAAGGACACGGCGGGCAGTTCCTGCGGCGCCCTTCTGCCAACGGGCCATGTCGTCGATGTCATTGACGGCGTGGAGGTCACCTGCATCGACAACGGCATGCCCGTCGTCGTCCTGCGGGCTTCGGATATGGGCATCACCGGCAGGGAAACCCGCGAAGAGCTGGAGGCCAACGACGCCCTCAAGGCCAAGCTGGAATCCATCCGCCTCCAGGTGGGGCCGATGATGAACCTGGGGGACGTGACGGACAAATCCGTGCCCAAGATGAGCATGGTCTCGCCCCCCACCCAGGGCGGTGCAATCTCCACCCGCACCTTCATTCCCCACCGGTGCCATGCCTCCATCGGCGTGCTTGGCGCGGTGAGCGTGGCCACCGCCTGCCTGTTGCCCGGCTCCCCGGCCCAGGGGTTGGCCGTGATCCCCGAGGGTCCGCGCAAAACCCTGGATGTGGAGCATCCCATCGGCGCCATGGGCGTGGTGGTGGAGACCGACGCGCAGGGCGCGGTGACCGATGCGGCCATCCTGCGCACCGCCCGCAAACTCTTCGACGGCGTCGTTTTCGCGCCCTGAATCTGGACAGGAAACCATGGATCTCGATTACCTGCCGTTTCACCCTGGCCCTTCCAAGCCGAGCTTTACGCCGCCCCCGGGCGCCGTGGATGCCCATTGCCATGTCTTCGGCCCGGCTGCGGAGTTCCCCTACGCCCCCGAACGCAAATACACCCCCTGCGATGCGTCGAAAGCCCAACTCTTCGCCCTCCGCGACTACTTGGGGTT
Source organism: Rhodospirillum sp. A1_3_36 (assembly GCF_047263945.1). Classification (NCBI taxonomy): domain Bacteria; kingdom Pseudomonadati; phylum Pseudomonadota; class Alphaproteobacteria; order Rhodospirillales; family Rhodospirillaceae; genus Rhodospirillum; species Rhodospirillum sp. A1_3_36. The sequence continues at coordinate 104,414 of NZ_JBLAVB010000009.1, forward strand.
CGAGCGCAATGTGATCGTCCAGGCCACCTGCCATGGCAAGGACAACCGGGCCCTGGTCGATGCGCTGAAGGCCTCGGATGGCAAGGCACGGGGTGTGGCCTCCGTCGGTCCAGACATCACCATGGACGACCTGAAGGAGATGCACGAGGCCGGGGTGCGCGGCGTGCGCTTCAACTTCGTGAAACGTCTGGTGGACGCCACCCCCAAGGAGGTCTTCCTCGGCATTGCCGAAAAGGTGGCCAAGCTGGATTGGCATGTGGTGGTCTATTTCGAAGCTCCGGATCTGGAGGGGTTGATCCCCTTCCTGAAGTCCATGCCCACCCCCCTGGTGGTGGACCACATGGGCCGCCCGGACGTGACCAAGGGGGTCGATCACCCGGACTTCCAACGCTTCGTCGACCTGATGGCCGAGGTTCCCACGATCTGGTCCAAGGTCAGTTGCCCCGAACGCCTGAGCGCCGAAGGCCCGCCGGTTTATTCGGATGTGGCGCCCTTTGCCAAAAAGCTGGTCGACAGCTTTACCGACCGGGTGCTTTGGGGCACGGATTGGCCCCATCCGAACATGAAATCGCACATGCCCGACGACGGCCTGCTGGTGAATGTCATCCCCCGCATCGCCGATACACCGGAAAAGCAACAGGCCCTATTGGTCGACAACCCGATGCGCCTCTATTGGGGCTGACGCCCCATGAGTCTGTATTTGGGCTGAACGCCCCATGGGCCCCTATTGGGGCTGAACGCCTCATGGGCCTCTATCGGGGCTGAACAGGCCAGGTACAGAAACCAGGGATAAGCGCCGCCAAAAGGCGCGTCCCGCTCGCCCACCAAAGACACCAAAAGTACAATCGCAGGGAGTGAGCGATCATGACAGCGACGCAGACGAAGGAGCCGATTTTCGGCACGCCAATCTTTGATGGCGAAGCCGCCATCAAGGGCTATGCCTTGAACAAGATGTGTTACTCGTTCAACGGCAAGGAGGCCCGCGACGAATTCCTGGCCGACCAGGAAGCCTATATGGAAAAGTTCGGCCTGACCGAGCCGCAAAGGCAGGCCATCCGGGACAAGGTGGTCCTCGACCTGATCCGCGAAGGCGGGAACATCTATTATCTGGCCAAATTCGCCGGGATGTTCGGCCTGACCGTGCAGGACGTCGGCGCCCAGCAAACGGGTGTGACGCTTGAGGAATTCAAGGAAAAACTTCTGCGGGCGGGAGACTGAGACCATGGCACGTATCGTTGGTGGCCTGACCACCTCTCACATCCCCGCCATTGGCAACGCCATTCACAAGAACCTGTTCGAGGATCCCTACTGGAAGCCCTTCTTCGACGGTTATCCCCCCGCCCGGGAGTGGCTGGCCGAAGTCAAGCCGGACATTGCCATCGTTATTTATAACGATCATGGCCTGAACTTCTTCCTGGACAAGCAACCGACCTTCGCCTTCGGTGCCGCCCCCCAGTACACCAACGAGGACGAGGGCTGGGGCATCCCGGTAATCCCTCCCTTCAAGGGCGATCCGGCCTTCTCCTGGCACCTGATCAACAGCGTGGTGCACGAGGATTTCGATCTGGTGACCTGCCAGGAAATGGCCGTGGACCATGGTTTTTCCGTGCCCATGCAGCTCTATTGGCCGAACTTCACCTATACGGACATCGCCACGGTTCCGGTGATGATCAACACCGTGCAGCACCCCCTGCCCTCCCCGGCCCGCTGCTACAAGCTGGGTCAGGCCATCGGACGGGCGGTGGCCTCCTATCCGGAGGACAAGAAGGTGGTGGTGATCGGTACCGGCGGCCTGTCCCACCAGCTCGACGGAGAGCGGGCCGGATTCATCAACAAGGAATTCGATCTGACCTGCATGGAAAAGATCGTCGATGACCCCGCGTATTTCCTGGAGTACAGCATCCACGACCTCGTCCGGCTGGCCGGTGCGCAGGGAGCGGAATTCATCCTGTGGCTGACCATGCGCGGCGCGCTCGGCGGCAAGGTGAAGCAACTCTATTCCAACTACCATATCCCCATTTCCAACACCGCCGCCGGGACCATGGTGCTGGAAGCGGCGGAGTAGGGAAGCCATCAGTCAGCACATGCCCGATTGGGCGGGCTTTGCCATCCAAGCCCGTCCAATTCCTCTCCGCCGCCGGATTCTCGGATCCGGCGGCTCTTTTTATGCTCCTCCTCACGGGGCTTTGCCCCGTCCCCCACTGGGGCCGAAAGGCCCCAGACCCCAAGCTCTTATATGTAAAAGAAAAAAGGGGGGTTTGGGGGCATTTGCCCCCAAATGGGCTTGGGCAATCTCCCAAAACTCTGTCAGCCATTCACCCCTCGATCATCGCCACATGAACCGGGCACCGCTCGCGGAACCCCATGCTTTCATAGAGACGAATGGCGTCCCGGTTTGAGGCATAGGCGTGCAGAAACACTCTGTCTCCTCGGGCGGAGATTTGGCCCGCGACATAAGCCAGCAAGCGTTTCCCCAAGCCCTTTCCCTGCTCCTCGGGATGGGTGCAGAGACCACTCAGTTCTGTCATACCCGGAACCTTGAGGCGCTCGCCTGCCATGGCGATCAAACGACCATCCTTCCGAATCCCCCAGAAGCCGCCCAGGTCCATGGCCTTCAAGGTAAAGGGACCCGGCTTCGTCAGATCCGCCAAAGCGGCCATATCCGCCGCATCTTCCGGACCCAAGGGTCCGATTTCCGGATCCTCCACCGCCGGAAAAGCACCTTCCGCGACCATCTGCACGCCCATCGCGGTCTTGATCGCGGTCATTCCGGCGGGCAGGACCACCGGATCGACCTGGAGAAACACCATCGCTCCCCCCAAAGCGGCGAGGGCCGCGAGACTGTCCGGCCCCTCATCTCGGGTTGCGACAAACGGACTGGTATCGCCCGGATAGCGCCGGGCATGGGCGCCCCCCTCGGCCAAATGGGCGTGACGGGTGGTCAGTGCCGTCCAGATCGGGCGGTCCAACGGATGCCGCGCCCGCTGGGTTAGGGATCGGACGGACAGGCGATCCTCCAGATCCGCCAACTGACCAAGCAAGCTCCCACCCAATCCGGCACAAAGATCCGCCACAGCGGCCTCCACCCTGGGCCAAAGGACGTCCTTGCCGACCCTCACCAACCGTCGACCTTCGGCAGTCAAGTGTAGAACCCTGTGACGGCGATCCCCTTCGCCCGAGACAGTTTCCAAAAGCCCCAGCTCAACCAACCGGTTGACCGTCCGGGTCGCACCGGGCTGACTGACCCCCACTGCCTCCGCCAAGTCGCCCAGAGTCGAGGGCCCCAGACGGTCGAGGCTCGCCAGAAAGGGATACTGAGCCGCAGCGATGGTCACGCCACCCGCTTTCAGAATCTCGTCGGTATCAGCTTGCAGGCGTTCCCCCGCCCGTTTGAGTCGGGTTCCGAGACAGAGAAGCCCCAACACCCGAATCACGTCTTCTTTCATATTTCATCTCCCGGCACATTTTTTATATCAAGGCATATAACGCGTTATATACCTTGATCAAGAGTCATCTCTCCTTCCTATTCTCTCGTCGGAAATAACCGCTCCTTCGGATCCACCCGGAACCGTTTCAGACCCTGCCGCTCTGGCCTCGAGAAAGGCGCTGCCACCCAGCGCCCCTCCAACACCTTCCCTGTTGCACCCCGAACGAGGAGCAATATATTCTTGTCCTTTCATAAGGGGCGAAAGGCAGGCAAAAAAAATCGGCAACCCCCAGCGGGAAAGGGTTAAGCATTGAAACTTTTGATGTATATTTTTCTGGGGCTAGTGCTTTTATCCTTCCCATCCCTCGCCGCGGAGTTGAAGCCCGTCGCAGGCAAGGTGGACTTACCCAAAAACACATCGTACCAAATGACCATAGACGGCAAGATCATCGGCCTTCCCGACCTCGCAGAGCTTCCGCAATGGGATGTCCGCATGGAGACCCGTTGGACGACGGAAGGCGTTTTTCGCGGGATCCGTCTTGTCGATCTCCTGGCGCGCTACGGTGAGAACGCCTCTTACAAACGCCTGACCTTAACGGCCAACAATGGATACAAAATCGCCCTATCACCCAAGACACAGGAGGGGATGGACACCGCCCTTGTCGCCTACAGCCTGGATGGACAGCTTCTGGACACCAGGAACAAGGGTCCTTTCTGGCTTCTTTGGCCAAACGAAGTGGACAAGCTGATGACTGGCGAAGCTTTGGGAGACGTTTGGATCTGGGGGCTAATTGAAATCCGGGAAGTCCCATGGAATTGAATGGAAGAGCCGAAGCCACTTTTCCGGAATTCATGTAAACATCCACATTTCGAAGTATATGATCGCATTCCGTGCGCTTGGACGGAAGGACAAACGATATGAACACCCGTGCCGCGCATCGGAAACCCTTCCGTCGATCCTGCCGAACGCGTTGCTTCTTGAAAAACAGCCCATATTCCCGCCCATGTAGAAGACAGAATAGGTCAAGATCATGTTGACCTACATTACAGGACGGCACACCAGGGTCGTCCTGAGCCTCGCCCTTATCGCGCTGTCCATGACAGCCATATATTTCAATAACCTCGTCCTTGGTAAAACCCGCCAACAGATGGAGGCCTACCCGACAGAATTGATCATCGACAGCCACAACACCTATAGTCAAACAAATACATTTCTCATTAAACTGCACATTCATCTAAAGGACCCCTCCCTATACTCCAGAGAAGACATCCTCCACGAACTCGACATACTAACAAATCGATGGAAACTCCTCACATCAATTACAAAAAGAACCCCCTATACAGACGGAACACTAAAAAATGTCCTTCGTGAAAGTCACATCTTAAGAGATCAATTAAAGAATGTTCAATCCATCCTTTCAGGAAACGAAAAATTTTCAAAACAGACGATTGAAGAACTCGAGAAAGACCTAACAACAATTGACGACCAATCCGTTTATCTCCGGACAGTGACAGAAAATACCGTTTACAAAGAAAATGCAGCCCAAGGGAGACTTCTGAGCCATTATGCCCATACGGTGTCCTGGGCGATCGGGATTGTCACCGCACTTTTGATTATCGCGCTTTTCTTACTTGCCTCTCTCGCCCGGCAAAGGGCCCAATTGAATGCCCTGTCGCGAACGGATGCCCTGACAGGATTGGGGAACCGGCGGGCCTTCGACGAGCAGATGACCCTCTTTCTAGAGATAAACCGAAGGCAATCCCTGCCTCTGCAGATGCTCCTTTTGGATGTTGATTACTTCAAAAAGTATAATGACACTTACGGGCATATCAAAGGCGACGAAGCCCTGATTGCGATTGGCGCCGCCCTCGGCGCCAGCCTGAAGCGAAAGGGAGACGGGTTTTTCCGCATCGGCGGCGAGGAGTTCGTCTGCCTTTTCCAATGCTCTGACCAAAAGGCCGCCGTCGCCCTGGCCGACGAAATCCTCCAGAACGTGAGGAATCTGGCCATTGTCCACGAGAAGAACCCACCCCATGGCATTATCACCGTCTCCGGCGGTCTCGTTCATCTGGACAGGAAAAGTGACGTCGATGCCGATAAAATCCGGCAGGCCGCCGACTTCGCGCTCTACCAAGCGAAGGAAAGGGGGCGAGACCAAATTGTCCTGTCCGACCACATCCACCCCCCCTCTTAGAGTAAAACGGGATCAACTTGGGTCAAACTGATCCCGTTTCACTTTATTTATTACTCTATTTATATAGATTTTAGAGTGCTCTGAGGCCAAGTCCACCGGAACGACATGGAACAGATCCCGGCACCGTGGCTTGCACGCCGAACGCCCCCGCCAAGAGGCTCCCGGGAGCCTCCAAGTTGTGGGCGCGGCTCCGCTACCCCGGAAACGGCCGCTCCATTCGCACGGCCCGGAACCGCCCCGGCGCCATGCCCTTGCGCCGCTTGAAGGCACGGGAAAAATAGGCAGGGTCCTGATACCCCAGTTCGTAGGCGATCTGAGCGGCGCTGGCAGAGGTGTAAATCAGCAGCCGTTCGGCCTCCAACATCACCCGGTCTTGGATCACATCGCCCGCGCCCTTGCCTGCGAAGCCCTGGCACAGGCGGTTCAGCACCGCCTGACTCACAGCTAAATCCTCGGCATAGGCGGCCACGGGCCAATGTTCGCGAAAATGGTCCTCCACCAATTGACGAAAGCGGACGAAGCGCGCTCGCCGGTCACCCGTATCCGCAGCCCGGACCGTCTGGTCCTCCACCCGCCGACGAATCGTCATCAGCACCATGCGCATCAACCATTCGAACATGCTTTCCCGCCCCATTCGCGGCCAATGGAACTCCACGTTCATCTGCTCCAAGGTCCGGTTCAACCAAGCCGCATCCCCGGGCGCGCCCTCCAACGACAGGATCAGAGGCGCCTGAAACAAGGGCTCCAGCAATTTGCGGGACCGGCGGTAGCGGGCATCGATGAGTTGAAGTTCGGAAACGGTTAGAACCCAGCCCTCGGTGTCCGTCTCGAAGGTAAAGCCATGAACAACCCCTCCGGGAATGCACACCACCGCAGGGCCTTCCATGCGCTGGGTCGCCCCATCCAGCCAGACCTCCGCCCCGCCCCGGTCCACAGAGACGACCTGGAACATGCGCCGGTGGCTATGGGGCGTGATTCGCCATTGATACAGACGCGAGCGGGAGCGGATATCCTCGATATGGACGAACTCCGGATCGTCCCCAACCCCCGCCTCGCCGTAGAGGTCATAGGATTCGATCAAGGGCACCGGCGCCGGAGATTTTGGGTGCATCGCGGCATCCTTTGCAGGGAGAGAATGAAGAAAAAGTACAAGACTTTGCTTCTTCCGTCCATTCCGGTTCGAGGGGACTGGGGGCTACTGTTCTTCCCATAAGAAAGCAACAAACCGCCGACAGGCAGGGAGACACCATGCCCGAGTTCCGTTTCGACCCTTTTTCCCCCGAAAACGACGCAGACCCCTTCCCCGCTTACAAAATCCTGCGGGACGAGTATCCCGCCTTCTGGTGCGAGGAAGCGGGTATGTGGGTCTATTCCCGCTATGATGACATCCTCAACGCGCTCAATGATTGGGAGACCTATTCCTCGGCCAAGGGCAATCTGGTCAGCGAACTGCCGGGCCGGGCGGGCGCCACCCTGGGCACCACCGATCCACCACGCCATGACCGCCTGCGCGCCCTGATCCAGAAGGCCGTCACCAAGAAAGCCCTGACCCACCTGGAAGAGCCAATCCGCGAGATCTGCCGGACCCACCTCGCCGCGTTAAAGGGCCAGAAGAGCTTCGACTTCGTCGCAGATTATTCCTCCAACGTGACCGTAGACCTGCTGTTCAGCCTGTTCGCCTTGCCCAAGGAGGACCATGCCGAAGTCCGCAAGAACGCCGTTCTGATGGCCCAGACCGACGCCAAGACCCGCCAGAAGGGACCCGAGCATCTGGCCGCCTACCAATGGATCATGGCCTATGCGGACAAGCTGGTGGCCGAGCGGAGAAAGGCCCCCGGCGATGACCTGCTGTCCGACTTCATCACCGCAGAAATCGACGGGGAGAAGCTGCTGGATCAGGAGATCCGCAATACCATCGGCACCCTGTTGATGGCCGGTATCGAAAGCCTGTCGGGCTTCATGAGCGTCATGGCCCTGAACCTGGCCGACTACCCCGAGGCTCGGCGCGCCCTGGTCGCCGACCCCAAGGGGATCCCCGACGCCATCGAGGAAAGCCTGCGCTTCAACACCTCCGCCCAGCGCTTCCGCCGCTGCCTGACCAAGGATGTGACCGCCCATGGCGTCACCATGAAGGCCGGGGACTTCGTCATGCTGGCCTATGGGGCGGGCAATCGGGACGAACGCCGCTACCCTGATCCGGATCGCTTCGACATCACCCGCAAGCCCAAGGGCCATCTCGGTTTTGGCGGCGGCGTCCATGCCTGCTTGGGAACCCAGATCGCTCGCCTGACCTGCGCCATCGCCTTCACCGAGTTCCTGGCCGTGTTCCCCGACTTCACCCGGGTCGAGGAAACCCTGCCTTGGGTGCCGTCGTCCAACTTCCGAAGCCCTTCCAAACTGGTGCTCACCGTCACCTGACGGAAAGGGAAAACGCCCCTATACTCCCTTTCCGACCCATGCGGGGCTCTGCCCCGCCCCCCGCCGGGGCCTGAGGCCCCGGACCCCCGTCTTGGGGGAATCGAGACGATGACCTGGACACCACCTATGCCCCCGGAGCAACACGACCGGAGGCAAAATTCCCAATTCCGGAGGTTTCAAATGCCCAAGGTGACTTATATCGAATTCGACGGCGCCGAACATGTCGTGGACCTGCCCGAGGGGTGGACCCTGATGCAGGGCGCCACGCTCAATGGCGTTGATGGGATCGAAGGGGAGTGCGGCGGCTCCTGCGGTTGCGCCACCTGCCATGTCTATGTGGACGACGCTTTCCTCGACAAGCTGGACCCGCCCTCGGAGACCGAGGAAGAAATGTTGGATTGCACTGTTTCCCCACGGGAAGCCAACAGCCGCCTCGGCTGCCAAATCAAAGCCACCGCCGCCCTGGACGGCCTGATCCTGCGCCTGCCCGAGGCCCAAAGCTGATGCCCGCCCTCACCGAAGATCCCGGTGTTGTTATCGTCGGTGCGGGACAGGCGGGTTATCAGGTGGCCGAAGCCCTCCGCCAAGACGGCTATGAGGGCGCCATCACCCTGGTCGGCGACGAGCCGGAAGTGCCCTACCAGCGTCCTCCCCTCTCCAAGGCCTATTTACTTGGGGAAACGGATCGCCTCCGCCTGAAATTCCGGACAGAGGAGTATTACGCCGAACACGCCATCGTCACCCACCTCCACGTTTCGGCGGTCTCCATCGACCGGGCGGCGCGGACGGTGACGCTCTCGGACGGCACCGTCAAACCCTATGGCGCCCTGGTCCTGGCCACCGGCGCCCGGGCCCGCCCCCTACCCGTTCCCGGTGCCGATTTGGCAGGCGTCCATATGCTCCGCACCCTCGAGGACATAGACCGGATTCAGGCCGACATGGCCCAAACCGAAGATACCGTGGTGATCGGCGCCGGCTTCATCGGCCTGGAGTTTGCCGCCGTGGCCCGCAAGCTCGGCAAGGCCGTTACCGTCGTCGAGGCCGCCCCCCGGGTCATGGGCCGCGTGGTTTCGCCCACCCTCTCGGCCTATTTCACCCAGGTTCATGAAGCCCACGGAGCCACGGTTCTTTGTGGTGCCCAGGTCTCGGCCCTGACCGGAGAGGGCGGTCGTGTCACCGGCGTAACCCTGGCCGATGGACGGAGCATTCCTGCCGGGCTGGTGGTCGTCGGCATCGGTGTGATCCCCAACGAAGACTTGGCCAAGGCCGCCGGATTGTCCTGCGACAATGGTATCATCGTGGACATCCAAGGGCGGACGGAAGATCCATTCATCTATGCCGCCGGAGATGTGGCCCTGCACGAACACCCCTTTGCGGGGAAGAAGCTGCGGTTGGAATCCGTGCAGAACGCCGCAGACCAAGGGCGAAGCGTGGCCGCAGCCATCGCCGGAATAGACCGCCCCCATGACGCCGTCCCCTGGTTCTGGAGTGACCAGTACGACATCAAACTCCAGATGGCAGGCTTGCGAGAAGAGGGAGACCAAGAGGTCCTCCGTGGCGACATGGAAAGTGGCAAGTTCTCGCTCTTCCACTTCCGCGACGGGGTGTTAAAGGCTGTGGATTCCGTGAATAAGGCTGCAGATCACATCATGGCTCGGAAACTCCTGGCGAGTGGCCTCTCTCCCACGGTGGAACAGGCCGGAGATGCCGGGTTCAAGCTGAAGGATCTGTTGGGGTAGGTGTCGCGGCACTTCGGGGGCCACCGCCCCCGATCCCCCGTTTGATGGAAGGCAAAGCCCCGTGACTGGAAAACACCCCCTGTCGTCTACTCTGGCAATCAACGGCCTCTATATTTCAAGTATTTGATCTCAATAGTAAGGACAGGAGGACCGATGATTCGGTCTTCATCGTCCCTTTAACACCACATCCCGCCGCTGGTCCCGCGCAATATGGCTGCGGATCTGGTGGACGATCTGGTCAGCGTGGGCTGTCGCCAATTGGTCACAGCGCTCCACGTCCCGGACCGCGATGGCAATGATCATCTCGTCGTGTTCTTCCACATAGGCACCGGGGAGGCGGTCGTCGAAGGACGCGTAATATAGACGCAAAATCCGCCGCCCCTCATCCAGCAGACGAAGGAAAAGCGCAGTATAATAGGAGTTGCGACCTGCCTCGGCGATGGCAGCATGCAGGTCTCGGTTGGTGGAAATCATCGCCAGGGCATCCCGGGCTTCGGCTGCCGCACGGAAGGACTCCTGGTGGGCGCGGATGCCATCCAGGTCCTCGGGAAGGTGGAACTCCGCAGCCAGACGGGTCGTCATCCGGTACATCAGAGTCAGCGCGTCGAAGAAGGCCGGAAGGTTCAGGAAATCGATAGGAGCGACAATGGCTGACCTGTTGGCAATGGTCTGAACCAGGCCATCGGCGGCAAGCCAGACCAGCGCCTCCCGCACTGGCGTGCGAGACAGGCCGAAGCGTTCGGAAAGATGGCTCTCATCCAGCGGGCTCCCCGGATCCAACTCCAGGTTCAAGATTTCGGCGCGGAGCACATCATGGACCCGCCGTGCGCCACCCCGTCCCCCCCGATCTGACGCAACAGGGGCCGAAACCGTCTTGCCTTGATCTCTCGCTTCGAACCGCCCTGCCATTGCTCTTCCATAGGTCTAGAGTGAAACTGGATCAGCTTGAGTCAAGCTGATCCAGTTTCACTCTTATACACCGTTTCCTCGAAAATTCGGAAACTGTGCTGCGCAGTTTCTGGGCTCTGCCCAGACCCGCAAAGGTCGCGGACCCTTTGATCCCAAATGGGCTTGGGCATCGCCCAAGAAGGACGAGACACTGTCGCGTATCGTGTTTCACTCTCACCCACGGCACCCCAACAGTAGTCATGCCGAGGGCGACGCCTCCAATCCTGCCAAAAAGGCCTGAAAGTCTTCCGCGCTGGCATAGGATTTTTGGGTTCCCGGCCGGGTGATGCTGTCTGCAGCATAGCGGACCGCCTTGTGAAGCGCCCCGCCCATGTCTCCGCTCTCCACGTAATAGCGGGCAAAGCTGCCGATAAAGGCATCTCCGGCACCGGTGGTATCCACGGGTTTGACGGCAATCGCCTCGATCCGCCGGGTCTCCGCGCCCGCGCTGACCAGAAGCGCCCCTCGGCCGCCCAGGGTCACGATCACTGTGCGGATACCCTTCTCAACCAAATGACGCGCCGCCTTTTCCGCATCCTCCTCGTTGGTCACCGGCATTCCCGAAATGGTCGCCAGTTCCGTTTGGTTCGGCACAAGGAAGGTCAGAGTTTCGATCCGAGAGGCATCAAGCTCCGCCGGAGCTGGAGCGGGATTCAACAGCGTCTCGATCCCATGGCGAGCCCCCAGAGCCACCGTATGGTAGATGGTCTCCAAGGGGACCTCGAGCTGCATGACGATGAGGGCGCAGTCCTTCAAGGCTTCCTCCGCCCGGTCGATGTCGGCGGGGGACAGGTGGGCATTGGCCCCTTTGATGATCAGAATGCAGTTCTCGCCCGAGGGCTCGACAAAAATGGGCGCCACGCCGCTGGATGTGCCGGGAACCCGCTCGACAAAGCGGGTGTCGATGCCCGATGTCTCGAGATTGCGGATGGTGTTGTCGGCGAATATGTCGTCGCCGACCTTGGTGATCATCATCACCTCTGCCCCCAGGCGCGCCGCAGCGATGGCCTGGTTCGCGCCCTTGCCGCCACAGCCCATCTCGAAGCGCGGGGCCTCGATGGTTTCGCCCGGGGCGGGCATGCGGTCCGTATAGGTGATCAGGTCGACCATGTTGCTGCCGACCACGGCGATTTTCTTTCCGGCCATGACGACCTCTCCCTTATTTCATTGCTTCAATGGCGCAGTCTGCAGCCATGGCTTGAATGGTGCATTCCGCAGCCTTGGTTTCGGTCGCAGTCAAATAGCCCAAGCGTACGGAAAAGCGCCGACTTTCGCCGCCCGGCAAGGTCTGAACATTGCCCTTGGCCCGTTCCGCCGCATGCCCTTCGGGCTCGCAGGTGGCAGGCAAGCAGAAGGCGCAGACCTTTTGGTCGCTGTTCACCAGTACCCACCGCACGGTCTTGGGCAAGCTCGCAGGATCATAGGCGATGTGGAAGGCATCGCCCTCGGGCCGCTTGTACATCTGCGCCGTCCGGCCATCGGGGCCCGTCCCGGCGCCCCGGACATAAAAGACCTGTTCCGGATCGTAACGCTCCGGCTCGTCGGTCACCTCCATGACCGAGGGATCCTTGGCCAGGGCTTCGAGCAGACCGTCATAGGCGGGGCTGCGCGGCACATGGGCGGGCACTTTGGTGCGGACCACCGTCGTGTCCGGCGTGAAGGCCACGGGTTGGATGATCCGCCCCCCTTCGACGAAGGCGAAGTTCACATGGCACATGTACATCAGGTCCATGGGCGCGCCGGACAGGTTCTCCACGGACATCTCCATGTCGAACAGGGCGCTGTCGGGGCGGAGCACCACCTTGGGCCGGGCCGCGTAATGGGCGCCGAAACCCATGACATATTCCCGTAAACCGATGGCGGCGAGGAAGGGACCCTCGGCGTCCACGCCCACCTCCAGCCCGGCGGCATCCATCGGGGCGCAGGGCATCTCGCCGTGGAGGGGGTGCGCATCTTCCGGACCCGGGCAACCATTGGCGAGCAAGCCCGAGTGGAAGGCAAAACAGCCATAGGTGCCGACGATCTCCTGGGCCGGACGGGGCATGTCGAACATGTTCGACATGGTCAGGTCGACGCCATCGAAGACCGCATCCCAGATCATCTGGCCGTAAAACGGCAGAACCACCAGATGGCCCCGGCTGTTGGTAAGCCGCAGGGCCTCGATCCCGCTATCATAGCGGAACAGGCTGGCGGACATGCCATGGGCTTCGACGAGGACGCGCTCGGCCTCTCCAAAGAAGGATCGGCGGAGCTGAATGGCCGTGGTCACGGACATGATTTCCTCCATACCGCGCTTAACGGGCGCGGTTCTTAAAGGCGTTGATGGCAATCACGAGCAGCAGGAAGGCCCCCCAAATGAAGTCGATCAAGTGGTTGGAGAACCGCAGGATCTGGAAGCCGCTGGACAGCAGCATCAAGGCGATCACAGCGATGGACACCCCCAGCACCCGACCCTTGCCGCCCGCCGGATTGGTCCCGCCCAGCACGGCGATCAGCACCGCCTGCAACAGGTAGGAGGTTCCATAATCGGACTTGGCCGCGTTGGTCCGCCCCGAAAGCATGATGCCCGCGATGGAGGCCAGCACCCCCGTCATCATGTAGCTGTAGAAGATCATCCGTTCCCGCTTCAACCCGGCGAAAAGGGCCGCCTTGGGGTTGGTCCCGATGAGCATCAGGTTCACACCCAACGGCGTCCGGACCAGGATGAAGGACACGGCGACAGCGATCAGCACGAACAGAACGAAGGGGGTCGCCAAGCCCAACAGCTTACCATTGCCCACCCAGGACCATAGGTCGGGAAAGCCGACGATCGCCGGGCCACCGGTGAGGACGATGGCCAGACCGGTGAAGACCTGTCCCGTGCCCAAAGTTGCGAGAATAGGGGTAATCTTCACCTTGGTGATCAGCAACCCGTTCAGGGCACCGGCCACCATGCCCGTTCCCAGGGCCACCACACCGCCCAGCAGGACCACGGCCAAGCCCGTGTCGGCCACGCCGGTCTCGTCGGCCAACTTCTTGAACAGGATCCCCGCAAGGATTCCCGACAGATTGGCAATGCCCACCACCGACAGGTCAATACCTCCGGTCAGCATGGCAATCATCATGGCGATCGACAGCAGACCCAGTTCGGGAAAGATGTAGGTGATGGATTCAAAGTTATAGTAGCGCAGGAACTTGTCCGGGCTCAGCGCCGTCATGATGACGAAGATCAGGACCGTCATCACGATCAACTGGACGATATTGTTGTCCCGGTTAAGAACGGCGCGGAAATCCAGTTTTTTGGTCATGTCCGGTCTCCCCGAGCCTTCCGCTTCTGATCCCGCCAGGCGGTCACGGCGGTGGCGATGACGATGATCACGCCCACCACGACCCGCTGCCAGGTGGTGTCGATTTTCATGATGATCAGGCTGTTCTTGACCATGACCAGCATGAACACGCCCAACATGGTCCCCAGGACCGTCCCCCGTCCGCCGAAGATGGAGGCGCCGCCCAGAACCACTGCGGCGATGACATCCAGTTCCAGACCGACGAAGTCGCGGGGGTTGGCCAGCCAGATCATGCCGCTATGGAGCAGACCAGCGAAGCCAGCCAGTGCCCCGGCAAAGCAATAGATGAAGAAGATCACCTTGCGCAGGTCGAAACCGGCCCGGCTCGCCGCCTCCTGATCTCCGCCCATGGCGTAAACCCCGCGGCCGATCATGGTGTAGCGCAGGATCAGGTGCACCAGGATCGCCAATCCGAAATAGATCAAGACCATGGCGGTCAGGCCATAGGTGGTGCCATCGGCCTTGGTCATGGAAATGACATCGGCCTTGGCGAACTCGATCAGCACATCGGGCATTTTGTTGATGTTGATCACGCTGGTGCCGACGACGCCCAGCAGGAACCCCCGCACCATGCTCCCCGTGCCCAGGGTCACGATCAGCGGAATCATGCGGAATTTATAGACGAAGAAGGCATTCAGGCAGCCGAACAGGGCGCCCATGGTCGCCGCCGTCATGAACGGCAGGGCCACCCCGTCGTATCCGGTCCATAGCATGCCCTTCACGGTCAGGTACATGGCCGCCACGGCGAAGGCGGGAAAGGACACGTCGATACCGCCTGAAATCATGATCATCAGGACGCCCAGCGCCATAATGCCGATGATCACATTGCTGCGAAGCAGGCTGAACAGGTTATCCGGTTGCCAAAAGGCCGGATTGACCAGACCAATCCCGATCATGGCGAGCAAGAGAATACCCGCGATGACCACCTCCGATCTCCGAAGCCAAGCCATGGTCATCCCCCCTTAGGTAAAGGCCTTGAGTTTCTCGCTGACCGCCTCCTCGGAGGTGGTGGCGCAGTCGAGTCCCTCGGTCAGGCGGCCTCGGTGCATCAGCACGATACGGTTACAGTTCTGGACCAGTTCCAGGACATCATCGGAAATCATCAACACCGCCAAACCATGCTCGATGGCCAGGTCACGGATCTTATGGTGGATTTCCGCCTTAGAGCCCACATCCACGCCAACGGTCGGACCGTTGAGGATCAGCACCCGGGCGTCGGTCAACAGCCACCGCCCCAGCACAACCCGCTGTTGGTTGCCGCCGGACAGTTCCTTGACCAGCTTGGCCCCCGACGGTGTGGCAATCTGCATGGCCTCGATGGTCTCACCCACCAAACGGTTGGCCCGGCCCTGGTCGATGGTCATCCCCGGCGCAAGGGAGTCATAGGAGGTACAGAGGATATTGCGATCGATGCCTTGAGTCAGAAACAAGCCCTCACTCAACCGGTCCTCGGGAACATAGGCGATCCCCGCTGCGATGGCCTGTTGGGTGGTATCGAGCGTCACCGCCTTGCCATCCACCCGGATCACCCCCCGATCTGCGGGGATCATGCCAAACAGGGAGAGCGCCAATTCCGTACGACCGGATCCCAGCAGGCCCGACAGCCCGACGATTTCGCCCGCCCGAATGGTCAGATCCACATCCTCGAAGGCGTCCGAGAGCCCCAGTCCGGAGACCTCCAGCCGCGGGGCCTCCTCGGCACGGTCGCCGGGGGTCCAGAGATAGGGCTTGTTGATGATATCAAGCCCGGTCATATGGCGGGTCAGGGAGGCTTCGTCGAAGTCGGAAACCGGTCCATCGGCCACCAGGGATCCGTTGCGCATGACAGTGATCTGTTCACTGATCTCCATCATCTCGCGCATCTTATGGCTGACGAAAAGAACGGCGATGCCCCGGGACTGGATATCCTTGACGATGCGGAACAGGGTCTCCACTTCGCGGCGGGTCAGGGCCGTGGTCGGCTCGTCCATAATGATCAACCGCGCGTCGGACATCAGCGCCCGGGCAATGGCTACCAATTGCTTGCCCGCAGTGGGCAAAGCCCCAACCTCGGCGTCCAGATCCAAGGGCACCCCAATCCGGTCCACCGCTTCCCGGGCAATGGCGCGGGTCCGGCCCCAATTGATCAAGTGGCGCTTTTCGCGCAACTGGGTGTTCATGGCCAAATTCTCAGCCACCGTCAGGTTCCCGAAGAGCGAGAAATCCTGGTAGATCACCTGAATGCCATGGTCGATGGAGGCGATGGGGTTGAGGTGATGAACGGCCTTGCCTTGGATCCGGATCTCGCCCGCATCGGGCTGATACACACCGGACATGACCTTGATGATCGTGGATTTGCCAGACCCATTCTCACCGGCGAGGCAATGGATTTCGCCCGCGCGGATGGTCAGGGACATATCGTCCAGGGCGCGCACCCCAGCGAATTCCTTGCGGATGCCCCGAAGCTCGATAAAGGCGTCTGTCATGACACGTCCGCCATGGCTGAAATGGAGGGGAAGGAGGGATGGAAAAGGGTGGCGGCGCGGCCACCACCCTTCCCTGAACCGAGACGATCTTTAGAAGTCGTACTTGTCCATGTTCTCCTTGGTCACACCGACCCAACCCTGGCCATAGAGCAGGTTGGCCGCGCCCCCTTCGGGCGTGGAGAGATCGGTGTAGCCCGGAATGCCCAGGTCGAGACCGGCCTTGATCTGGTCGGCCTTCCCGTCGAGCGCCATGACAGCCAGCATGTTCATGGCATATCCGGCAACGGCGGGGTCCCAGAACTGGATGTACTGGATGTCGCCCTTGGCCAGATACTCACCGGCAACCGAGACCAGCCCGGTGCCCGCGAAGAACAGCTTGTCCTGCAGACCCCGCTCGGCGATCAGGCGACCCGCGCCCGCAGAGGTCGGCATGGGACCACCAACGATACCCTTCAGATCCGGGTAGGTGGTCAGAACTTCCTTGAGCTTGTTGTAGTCGGTGTTGGCGTCGTCATAGGTTTCCAGGCGATCGGTCGCCATTTCCATCTTCGGGAAGTGTTCCTTCTGATAGGCCACCGCGCCGTCGATCCACTCGTTCTGGGACTTGGAGGTCAGGCTGCCGACGGTGGCGACGTATTTTCCTTCGCCGCCCATGTAACCGCCCAGAACTTCCATCAACTTGGCGCCATAGGCCCGGTTGTCGAAGGCTTCCAGGACATAGTCCGCGTTCTGGATGTTGGAGGCCTCATGGGCGATGACGGTGATGCCACGATCCCGGGCCTTCTTCAGAACGGGCTCGACAGCCTCGACGGAGAAGGGAACGATGCAGATGGCATCAACGCCCTGGGCGATCAGGTTCTCGACGATCTGCACCTGGGCTGCGGCGTCGGCCTGACTGGGACCAACCATCCAGGTATCATGGCCGGTGTCGCCGCCGAACTGCTTCACTCCATCGCGCATGCGATCGAACCAAGCAATGCCGTCAACCTTCACCACCGTCGCAATGGAATAGGTCTTACCGGTGGCCTCGGACGTCAGGGTTTTGATCCCATCGGGGGTCGGAACCACGTCCTCGGCGAAGGCAGGCGCCGACAACAACGAGCCCGCAACGACGAGGGAAGAGAGAAGCTTGTTCATCCTTGATCTCCTTGGAGTACGTATCCCAGTTCATTTTTTTCATGCGGACCATGAAGCGCCCTGTTGGCCGGACTTTTCCGCATCGTGGTGTTCCGTCGCATTTCTTATGTTCGGCGGTCAGGAGACGGAACCACCCTCCCCGCCGGAGTCTGCGCGAGGTTTCCCCTAAGCCGCGCCGATGATTGCGATACTGGCACTGGCGCCAATGCGCGTGGCCCCCGCTGCAATCATGCGTCGAGCGTCCTCGGTGGTGCGCACGCCCCCGGAGGCCTTCACGCCCATGTCCGGCCCCACAGTCTCCCGCATCAGGGCGATGTCCTCAACAGTCGCCCCACCCCCTGCGAAACCGGTGGAGGTCTTGACGAAATCGGCTCCCGCCTCCTTCGACAACAGACAGGCCCGCACCTTTTCCTCCTGGGTCAACAACGCCGTCTCGAGAATGACCTTCAGCACCGCCGACCCGCAGGCCGCCTTGACCAAGGCGATATCCTCCCGCACCAGGGCATCCTCACCGGCTTTCAGCAAGCCGATGGGAATGAC
The DNA here is from genome assembly GCF_047263945.1 of Rhodospirillum sp. A1_3_36. Classification (NCBI taxonomy): domain Bacteria; kingdom Pseudomonadati; phylum Pseudomonadota; class Alphaproteobacteria; order Rhodospirillales; family Rhodospirillaceae; genus Rhodospirillum; species Rhodospirillum sp. A1_3_36. The sequence goes on from NZ_JBLAVB010000009.1 coordinate 122,609, forward strand.
CATATCGACCTCTCCCGCGCCCTGCTCCACAACCCAAGAGGCTTCCGCCGCCTTAATAACCGAAGGATCGGCCCCGAAGGGAAAGCAGATGACGGCGCAGGGAACCACCGGGGATCCGGCAAGGCATCGCGTCACCAAGGGAATGAACAGAGGGTTGACGCAAACCGCCTTGAACCCGTGGTCCACAGCTTCGGCGCACAGGGCCTCCACCGCCTCCGGACAGGCATCCGGCTTCAACAGGGTATGGTCGATATAAGATGCCAAATCCTTGGCGTTGGATACCGAGGTTGGGTCGGTCATCGGATCACTCCCAGGGGGACGACCCTCAGGACGCTCCCCAATGTGTTACATTTCTAACATTTCTTGTCACAAGAATTCCATATTGACGGAAACCGCGTCAAGGTGAAATCATCAGTCAATACCCAAAGGACGTGACAGGCCCAAAACTCTGGGGCTTCCAGCGACAACAAATAAGGGAAGGGGGAGATTGAGAAGTCATGGAACGCGATGCTGCACAGCAATATGTGTATTGTGCATAGCAACATAACGGCATCATCCTGCCTCCGCGACGAAGGGACGAAACATGTTCAAAAAAAGAGTTGAGCGACTCGAATACTTGAGTGGCGTTCTCGAAGCGGGTGGCTTCCTTCATTTAAAGGATGCCGCAGACATGTTGGGTGTCTCTGAGATGACGGTGCGGCGTGACATCAACGCAAGCCGGGACCGCTTCACCTATTTGGGCGGTCACATCACCCTGGAACCCAACAGCCCCGGGGGCATGGGCTATATTCTGAACAAGGAACGGGAGAGCAACGCCGACAAGAAACGGGCGGCCTGTCAGGCGGCGGTCGATTTGGTCCAGCCCCAGGAAACCCTTTTCGTGGACTGCGGAACGACCATGCCCCATTTGGCCAGTCTGCTTCCGTCCAACCTTGGCCTCACGGTCATTTGCTATGCGATGAACGTGGCGGAGATTGTCTGCAAAAAGCCCGGGGTCCGGGTGATCCTGCTTGGCGGCCTGTACCACGGATCCTCGGCCTCCTTCTCCAGCGCCGAATCCTTGGAGACCTTGGGTCGGATGGGGATCAACAAGGCGTTCATCTCGGCCGGTGGCATACACCGGGACCGGGGTGTGAGCTGTTCGAACTTTCACGAGGTGGCGATCAAACAACTCGCCATGACCAATGCCGAATGCAAAGTCCTGGTGGTGGACTCAACAAAATTCGGCGTGGTGAAGCCGGTCTTTTTCAGCGACACAACAGCCTTTGATTATGTCTGTGTGGACAACGGCGCCATGCCAGAGAAGGCGGCCCCGTCGGCCCTGGGCAACGCCACACTGCTGCGCGGCGACATCGGCCGCCCCTTCCGCCCTTCCCAATGAGGGGAAGGAAAAGAAAGCGCGATACACGACAGTGTCTTATATTTTTTGGGCGATTGTCCAAACCCCCATTTTTTCTTTTACAAATAAAAGCCTGGGGACTGGGGCCTTTCGGCCGGTAACTGCCAGGGGTCTGGGGCCTTTCGGCCGATAACTGCCTGGGGTCTGGGGCCTTTCGGCCCCAGTGGGGGACGGGGCAAGGCCTCGTGACGGGAAAGCCCCCCTGTCGTATACTGTGGAAAGGGAGACGCCTCCTCGCCTCATTGAAGCTTTTTCAGCAACCTCAGAAAGGTTTTCCGCTCGGCCACCGTGAGCGGGGCAAGGGTTTCCGCGGACACGTCAAGGGCCGTCCCCGCATTGGCGTCAAACAAACGCTCCCCCTCAGGGGTTAGGGAAATCAACTGGCGGCGCCGGTCATTGGGATCCCGATCGCTCCGGATCAGACCGCGCCCCAACAACCGGTCGACCACCCCCTTGGTGGTGGCCACATCCAGCCCCACCCTGCGTCCCAATTCATTTTGAGACACGGAGTCTAGGTGCCTCAATCGGGCGATCAGGGCGAATTGGGTCGGCGTCAGCTCCCCCTGAAATTTCTCGCCGAAGATGACTGCGTTTCGCTGATAGGCCTTTCGCAGCAAATAGCCGACTTGCTCGTCGATCACATAGACCGGCGTGTCCCCTTGCGGGGCCTGCTTGTCTTCAGGATCCGTCACATTTTTTTCCTATCCTCGACCCAAACGCGTTGGTCCATCACACGGACAAATAAGCATCCCGGATCTCGGGTTGCTGTTCCAGCTCCAGGAAAGAACCATCAAATTTCTTCTCCCCCCCTTCAATGATGACAGCGCGATCGGCAACAATTTTGGCAAAATGCAGGTTCTGTTCGGAAATGATGACCGTCAGCCCTTCGGCTTTCAGTTTCAGGATGGTCTGGGCCATCTGCTCCACGATCACCGGGGCGATTCCCTCTGAGGGTTCATCCAGAAGCAACAGGCGGGGATTGCCCATCAGGGTGCGGGCAATGGTCAACATCTGTTGCTCGCCGCCGGACATCTCTTTGCCCCGGTTTTCGCGCCGCTCCAAAAGGTTGGGAAACAGCTCGAACAGGGCCTCCACCGTCCAATGGGGGGTGTCTTCGCGCCGGGGCTGGCGCCCGACCTCCAGGTTTTCCTGGATGGTCAAATCGGTGAAGATCCGGCGATCCTCGGGAACATAGCCGAGACCGAGGCGGGCGACCTTATAGGGCGGCAAACCGGTGATATCCCGCCCGGCGAAGCGGACACGGCCCGTCTTGGGCCGTACAAGCTGCATGATCGATTTCATCGTCGTGCTTTTACCGGCCCCATTCCGGCCCAGAAGGGCGACGACCTCGCCCCCCTGGACCGTGAACCCCAGGTCATTGAGGATATGGGCTTTCCCATAGAAACTGTTGACGCCTTCGAGTTCAAGCATGGGCGTCCTCCGCCGCGTAAAGGGTCCCACCGCCCAGATAAACCTCCTGCACCCGGGCATTGGCGCGGACCTGCGCCGCCGTCCCGTCGGCGATCAGCTCTCCCCGGTTCAACACCATGATGTGGTGGGCATGGGTAAAGACAACGTCCATGTCGTGTTCGGTGAACAGCACACTGATCCCGCGATCCCGCACGATATCTGCGGTGAGCTGCATCAGCGCAATCCGTTCCTTGGGGGCCATGCCCGCCGTCGGCTCGTCCATCAGCAGCAGGGTCGGATCATGGCTCAGCGCGATGGCCAATTCCAATCGCTTCAAGTCACCATAGGCCAGAACGGCACAGGACCGGTCCGCCTGATCCACCATCCCCACCACATCAAGAAGGGCCAAGGCCTCTTCCCGATAAAGGTTTCTCGCATAGGGCAAAAACGAAAACAGGCGGCGATGGTGGGAAATCAAGGCCATCTGCACATTTTCCGCAACGGTCATGCTCTGGTAGGTAGCCGTGATCTGGAAGGTCCGCCCGACTCCCCGCCGCCAGATATCCCGGGGTGGAAGGCCGGTGATCCGCTTCCCATTGAGGAAAACCTCGCCCGAGGAGGGCCGGAGTTGCCCCATCAGCATGTTGAAACAGGTGGATTTACCCGCGCCATTCGGCCCGATCAGGGCCTTCAGCTCGCCCGGAGCGACCTCGAACTCCACGCCGCCCACCGCCCGCACGCCACCGAAGAACCGGGTCAGGCCCTGTACTCGCAGAACAGCCGTCATCGCGTGCTCTCCCCTTCGCGGATCAGTCCCACTTTCTCCCCCAGCCGCCGCAGGGACCCGACGATCCCGTCAGGCGCAATGATCACAACGGCGATAATCAGCAGGCCCAGCACCAGGCGCCAATATTCCAGGCGGGTCAGCCAGTCCTGAATGGTTTCCATGAACGCCGCCCCGACGACGGCACCCGACAGGGTCTTGACGCCCCCCAGGAAGACGACGATCAGCGCGTCGAAACTTTTGGCGATATCGAGTTCGTTGGGAAAGATCGATCCCTTGGAGAAGACGAACAGCGCCCCGGCAAGACCGGCCATGGCCCCGGCCAGCGCGAAGGCCGCCCATTGAACCTTCTTCACATCAATCCCCGTTGCATCGGCCTGGCGGGCACTGTCCCGCCCTGCCCGCAGGGCATAGCCGAAGGGCGAATGCATGATATGGCGCAGAACCAGAATGCCGCCGATTCCGAAGGCGAGGGTGAAGTAGTAGTAAGCCGTGGTTCCCGACAGCCAGCTCGACGGCCAGATATTGACCAAGCCGTCATCGCCTCCGGTGACATCGCCCCACTGGAAAACCAGGGACCAGACAAGCTGGCTGAAGGCCAGAGTCAGCATGGCGAAATACACCCCGCTGAGGCGGATGCAGAACCAACCGATCCCCAGGGCCAGAAGACCCGCCCCAAGGGGCGCGAAAAGAAAGGCGAGCTCCATCGGTGTATCGGTATAGGTCACCAGCAAGGCCGCCACATAGGCGCCCCCGCCGAAGAAGGCTGCGTGACCAAAACTGACCAGCCCTCCTCCCGCAAGGATGAACTGCAACGACATGGCGAACAGGCAGAAGATCAGGATATCGGTGATCAGCACCTGGGAGAAGCTGGAGCCGAACACCGGAACCAGGGCCAAGACAACAATCAGACCGAGGACCAGCAGCCGGACCTTGGGTCCGGCGGGCCGGATCGGCCGTTCCGGTTCACCAATCTGTCCATGCTCTCCGGCCTTCTCCTCGCGCCCGAGCAGGCCATAGGGTCGAACCATCAGAACCACGGCCATGACCACATACATGAGGAAAAGCGTGCTTTGCGGCAGGTAGGCGACACCGAACACATTGAGGACCGAGATCAACACGGCAGCGATAAAGGCGCCGGGAATGGACCCCATACCGCCAACGACAACGACAACGAAAACCGGAGCGATAATGTTGAGGTCCATCAGCAGGTCAGCACCGCCCTTGGGAAGCTGGATCGCGCCCCCCAATCCGGCCAGCGCCGCCCCAAGAAAGAAGACGCCGGTGAACAGCCAGGACTGATTGACGCCCAGGGCACCGACCATTTCCCGGTCCTGCGTGGCCGCGCGGACCAGGATCCCCACCCGCGTCTTGGTGATGAACCACCAGAGTGCCGCGAGCAAAAACGGTGTGATGGCGATCAGTGCCAGATCATATTGCGGAACGGGCTCGCCCAGAATCCGAACGACGGATTTCAGCCCGGGGGCGCGCGGCCCCAAGCGATCTTCCGCCCCCCAAATCATCAGAGCGAGGTCCTGAATCACCAGGATCACACCGAAGGTCGCCACCAGTTGGAACAGCTCCGGTGCGCGGTAAACCGGGCGGAGGACACAGATCTCGATAATGACGCCAATCACGCCGACGATCAGTCCAGATAAAAGAATGGCCCCCCAGAAGCCAACAGCCCCCGGAAGAATGCCCATCAGAACAACGCCAATATAAGCTCCAAGCATGTATAAGGAGCCGTGGGCGAAGTTCACGATCCGCGTCACACCGAAGATCAGCGACAGTCCGGACGCGACGAGAAAAAGCGCCGCCGCGTTCGCAAGACCCGTCAGGAGTTGCGCCACAAAAAGACCCATAGCGTTCAGACTTCCGCTTCATAATGCTGGAGGTTTAGGCCGAAAGGACCTCCCGTCCGCCCCCCCCAAAAAACCAGGGCCAGGGCGTGGACGGACGGAAGGGGAACCGATCAGTTCGCGGGCCGCATGGCCTTGATGTCCTCGTCGCTGGGCATGTAGGGCTCGGGGTTCTTGTAGCTCCAATCCACCATGATCCCCTTGCCATCCTTCAGGGCGAGGGTGCCGACATAGGCGCCCATCGTGGACTGGTGATCGAGCGCGCGATAGGTGATTTCGCCCATGGGCGCGGCAACCTTGAGATCCTTGAAGGCTTCCAACAGGTCCTCGGTTTTGGTGGACCCGGCCTTTTCGATCAGGGCGGCGACGGTCTTCGCGGTGGAATAGCCAACCAGGCTGCCAACCTTCGGCGTTTCTTCCGGATAGGCGGCAATATAGGCGTCAACGAAAGCCTTCTCCGGACCGGAGGTGAAGGCATACCAGGGATAGCCGGTGACATACCAGCCTTCCGGAGCCTCATCGCCAAGGGGTTCCAGGTATTCGGGCTCACCGGTCAGCAGGCCGTAGACCTTGCGGCCTTCGAACAGGCCACGGGTCGTGCCCTCGCGGACGAATTTCTGCAGGTCCGTGCCGAAGGTCACGTTGTAAATTGCATCGGGCTTGGCCGCTTCGATGGCCTGAACCTCGGCTCCGGCATCGATCTTGAACAGGGCCGGCCACTGTTCGGCGACGAATTTCACATCCGGCTTCAGCCTCTTCAGGTTTTCCTTGAAGGCCTCGACAGCCGCCGTGCCATAGGCGTAGTTGGGGGCGATGGTCGCATAGGTGACTGCGTCCGTCTTCGCGGCCTCTTCCGCCAGCATGGCTGCCTGCACATAGGTCGAGGTGCGCAGCCGGAAGGTATAGGGGTTGCCGGACTGCCAGACCAGGGCATCGGCCAGGGGCTCGGAGGCGAGGTAGATGTACCCTTTCTCGGCCGCAAAGGAGGAAATAGCCAACCCGACATTGGACAGGATCGAGCCGGTCAGCATGACCGCACCGTCCCGGGTCATCAGCTCTTCGGCGATCTTCACCGCATCGCCGGGCTTGCCATCGTCGTCGCGGAAAATGAACTGAAGATGTTTGCCAAGAACGCCACCCGAGGCATTGATCTCCGCCAAACCCAGCTCGATGCCCTTTTTGTAGGGCTCGGCGAAGGCGGCAAGGCGCTTGTAATGATTGATATCCCCAATCTTAATGCTGTCGGCGGCATGCGCCGTGCTTCCGACGGCAAGCAATGCGGCGGTCGCAGCCGCCAAGACTTTCAACATTTTCATCTGTCCCACACTCCAGTTTGTTGTCTGCGCGGTTTTTCAACCGGTTCACCCAAGACTGCATATGCACAGAAGCGCGGTTCCCCCGCCCTCCTGCTTCCGGCGGAATGATCACCTCAATCCGTCGGCACCCACCACCTGATCATGCGTCAACCCACCGACGCGCGCCAGCGGTCGTCCCCCCAAGGACAACGCGATGGCGACCAGGATCTCATCGGCCTTCGGCGCATCCGCGACCCTCACTTCGATGGCGTCGAAATGGGTGCGCACATAGGCCGCATCCTTGTGACCGAGCGGAATATCGAGCGTCACATCCACACCACCCATTTTCTTCGACGAGGGAACCAGGGCCTTGCCACCGCCCAGAACCGCGCGAAGCGGCGCCCCGAGACGGGGATGCAGCAGGGCCGCCGCATGCTCGATCTCCCCGTTCTCGCCGACGATCGCGCCCTTGCCGAAGCCCTGCACCGCCTCCGCTTCCACGCCCAAGGCGGCGAGGCATTTGGCGGCCAGCAAGCCGCCCAGTTCCTCGCCTCCATCGACGAGTAGGGACAGGTCGGCATGGAAGACGCCCGCGTAGGGATTGGCGATCACCGCGGCACACCAGCCCCGCACCGCCGGAGACGGCAGGATCTGATCCATCTCCCGCTCCGTCCGTTCGACGAAGGTCACCAGCTTGCGGATCTGGATGCTCATCGCAGCCCGTCCTCGCCCTTGATCTCCGAGGCCTTGAGCCCACCGACCCGGGCATGGATCCGCGGCCCCGTGGTCATGACCAGCGCCAGCAGCAGTTCATCGGCCTTTGGCCCGTCCGACAGACCAACCTCCATCGCATCGAAATGGGAGCGCACATAGGAGGCATTGCAATGGGTAATCGGCACATCAAGCCGGGTTGCCGGGCCACCGAGCTTCTTCGTCGAGGGCACGATGGCATTGGACTCGGGCAGGATCTCCCGCATGGAATAGCCACCGGGCACATGCCAGAGCGCCCCGTGTTCCAGCTCGCCCGCCGTGCCCACAATGGCCCCTTTGCCGTAACCCTCCACCACGGAGGCATCCCCCCCCAGGGCGGCGATCATGTCCTTGGCCATCTTCACACCCAGCGGCTTCAAGTCTTCCATGAACCCGGCGATATCCTCCACATAGGACCCGGCGAAGGGGTTCTTGATCACGCTCAGGGCCGCGACGCGGCGCAAGGGTGTCTCCGCAATGGCTCCCCCTTCGTGAAAGATCTCTTCGACGACAATCACGCTTTTGCGCAGGATCGGCTCAGGCATGGATGGCTTCCTTCCGGATAGGTATTTTTAAGGGGGTAAGATGGTCTTGCGGCGCGATGGTCCGGCGCTCTCCGGCCAGCGCAAGATAGGCGGCCCGGAACAGTCCCTTGGAAAGATAGTCACGCGCTGCCGCTTCGCCATGGGCGAGGGCAGACCGCACCTCGTCCTGGGACAGCGGGCCAACAGCGACCGTCACGGGCCGATCGCCCAGGTCACTGTCCGGTGCCAAGTCCCGCGCGGGAACCCGCTGCACCGAGGTCACGCTCTGCACATCAACCGCATTGGCAACCAATGTCGCTGCCGCATCGGCTTCCGCCGCGCTTGCGGCCAGAACGGTCACCGCGTCGGCAATGCCCAGGGAGTGGGAGCGTCCCCGCCAGCCGCTGGTGGCAATACCACCGATACCGTCCTCCGGCGTGATCTCGACGATGCCGCCCGCTTCTCCGGTTTCCGGATTGTCGCAGATGCCCACCCGAAAGGCCCCCTCCCGCAGGAACAGAGCAATGTCGCCACCATTGTTCACATAGGCCCGGGCCAATTGGCGTCCGTCGACGAGCCGAGCCAAGATATGGTCGGCGACGGCGCCCGCGACAGCCGCCATAGGGGTGATGAAGGTGGGCCGATAGGGCGCGGTGACCGCAACCATACGCCGGGCAATGGCGCCCTTTGGCAAGGGCCCCTCCTCGGCCCGCAATCGGGGCAAGTCCTCGATCAGGTCCGACAGAACAGTGTCGAAGGCGGCGCGGGCCTGGGCATAGGCTTTACGGACCTCTGGCACCGGTCCCTCGGCTTCGATCACAAGCTCAATCGGGCCGTACCGAAGGCACAAGCGGCGCTGATCCGCGAGCGGAAACGCCAAAGGAACCTCCGACCCGGCCAGATGACTCACGGTTCCGTCCTCTTCCAGGCATAGGCCTCGGACCGGGTCGGCAGGGGCGTGTCACCGGGCGCCGTTACCATGCGTCGCTCCTTCAAAATATGATCACACTGGGTCCCGACCTTTCCGGCCAGCACGTCGGCGAGCGGCATCACATAGTCCATATGCCCGCCCAGGGCGCGATAGTCCTCCAACCGCATGGTGAACTCGATTGGCGCCACCAGGGCCGGTGTGGGCACGTAGCCGAAGGCATTTTTCGGCATGCGGGTAACATCGACCATGAAGGTAATACCACCGCCCGGCCAGACATACACGGGCGCGCCACCCGAACTGACCGAGGTCAGCGCGCTTTGCACCGACCGGGTCAAGCCAACCGGATGTTCGGTCACCCCGGCCCGCAGGGACCCACCCGCTCCCCCCATGAACAGCACCGATGTCAGGGCGGGTTCGCAATTCTCTTCGATCCGCTTCACCGAAGGCAGAAGCCGTTCGGGAATCTCCTTCTCAACAGGCAACAGATCCCCGTCGAGCTCGAAATAAGCGGCATGTTCGCCCGTGGTGGAGACCATCAACAGCGACAGGCCGGGCTTGGCGACGGCGGGATCGAAGGCACCCAGGATTTTCAAAGGGTCGTCCAGATCCGTGCCGCCCCAGCCGTTGCCGGGTTCGGCGACCTGGAAATAGCGCCCCGGTGTCGACCGCCGCCCCTTGATCCGAATGCCGGTCGGTTCCCAACCGATGACCTTTCCGGCCTGGTGTTCGGACATCACACCGGTGATGTGGTCATCGACCACAACCACCTCGTCAACCAGCCCCTTCCACTGGGCGGCGAACATGCCAACCGTGGCGGAGCCGCAACCCACGCGCATCCGCTCTTCCAGGACATCGTTGATGATCGGCGCCTTGCCCGCCTGAACCGTGATGCGGGCGCCCCCGTCGATGGTCAGCTCCACCGCTTCACCGTTGCACAGGGCCAGCATGGCCGAACAGGTGATCCGCCCTTCCTTCTTGGAGCCGCCAGTCAGGTGATTGACCCCACCCAACGACAGCATTTGGCTGCCATATTCGGAGGTGGTGACATGGCCGACAATCTCGCCACCGACCCGCACGGGCGCACATTCGGACCCCAGGTGCCGGTCGCTGTCGACCTTCACTTTCACGCCGCAATAGCTGAAGATGCCTTCGGTCACCACGGTGACCATGTCGACGCCATCCACCTCGGACGACACGATGAAGGGCGCGGGCTTGTAGTCCGGATAGGTGCTGCCCGCCCCAATGGCGGTCACGAAGGCTTCGGCATTGGGCTGAAGTCCGCCGTCCGGTTCCTGCTCAAGCAGGGCCCGCTCAAGGAAGGGAACGGCTTGTCCGCCGCTTTCCACCCGATGCTCGAGGATTTTATGGGGATCCAACCGCACCAATTGACCATTGTCGTTGGAATAGCGGTCACAGGCGCCCGCCCGTCCATCGGCGATGTAGCACATGACTGGACAGGCATCACACCGGATCTTCTGTTGCTTGTCGTCGGCGACCGTCACTGTCCTGACTCCCCGGCTGGCATGCCCGTATTCGTTAGCATACGAACATGTTTGAGAAAAACGTGTCAATAAAAATTGCAGTGAGAAACCCACGCCTAAATTCCGGGCATTTTCACTGCAACGCACCACGAGCCCTTCATCGACCACTGTACACAACAGGGGATGTTTCCCGTCACGGGGCTTTGCCCCGTCCCCCACTGGGGCCGTAAGGCCCCAGACCCCAGGCACTTACTGGCCGTAAGGCCCCAGACCCCAGGCACTTACTGGCCGCAAGGCCCCAGACCCCAGGCCAAAAAAATGGGGGTTTGGGCTATCGCCCAAAAAAACGCGAGACACTGTCGTGTACCGTATCCATCGCCCCCCTTAATCGACAAAGGCGCGCTCGACGACGAATTGAGCCGGGCGGCTGTTCGTGCCTTCCGTCAAACCGTGGCTCAGGCAGAGGTCCTTGGTGTCTTTCAGCATGTCCATGGAGCCACAAATCATGACCCGATCCTCTTCCGGCCCCATGCGGGGAACGCCCAGATCATCGAACAGCTTTCCCGTTTCGATCAGGTCGGTAATCCGCCCCTGCCGCGCGAAGGGTTCCCGGGTCACGGTGGTGTAGTGAATAAGCCGCCCATGGACCAACTCGCCAATCAACGGATCCTCGTTGAGCGCCGCGACGAGATTCTCCCCGTATTTCAACTCGGCAACCGTCCGGCAGCCGTGGACCAGGATAACCGTCTCAAACTTATCGTAGGTTTCCGGATCGCGGATCAGACTGGCGAAGGGGGCAATCCCTGTTCCCGTGGAGAACATCCACAACCGTTTGCCGGGCAAAAGGGAATCGTTGGTCAGGGTGCCCGTGGCCTTCTTCCGCATCAGAACCGTATCACCGGGCTGAATCTTTTGCAGATGCTCGGTCAAAGGACCGTCCGGCACCTTGATGGAAAAGAACTCCAATTCGTCATCCCAGGCCGGGCTGGCCATGGAGTAGGCACGGAACACCGGCCGTTCCGCATTGGGCAAACCAATCATGGCGAATTCACCGGACCGAAACCGGAAGTCCATCGGTCGCGATACCCGAAAGCGGAACAGGGTGTCCGTATAATGCTCAACCTCGCGCACGGCCAGAGTGTGGCACCCTGCAGGAAGGGGAAAAGGCGACGGTTTTCCGCCAAGAATAGGGGCATCAGCTTCTAGGAAGTCCGACATTGCGATATCTCCAGAATGGTCTCGACTGGACGCCGCAGCGCTTCAATGTCGTTAGTATACGAATGACTCGTCGGAGAAATGCAAACAAAAAATGCAGAATGATGTGCAGAGAAAATTTATGCCAAAAAGCGCGCCATCAAACTTGACAGCCCGCCGCGCATGCGGCTCACTATCGTTAGTATGCGAACGAAAAATCCGCATTTTTGCTGTGCCTAACATGCGAATTCCAAACCTGTGGTGGGGACCATGATGCACTTCCATACCCCGAAGTCGCTTGAAGACGCCCTTTCTTTGATCGCCGATCCGTCGACCCGTGTCCTGGCCGGGGGAACGGATTTCTACCCGGCGCTCGGTGGTGCCCCGGCGCAGATGCCGATTGTCCACCTGGGACGGATCCCCGACCTGTCGGGCATTACGCGGGACGGCGCACAGTGGCGGTTCGGCGCGACCACCACATGGACCGACATTGCCCGGGCGGATTTACCTCCCTTGTTCACCGCCCTGCGTCAAGCGGCGCGCGAGGTCGGATCCATCCAGATCCAGAATGCCGGAACCATCGCAGGCAACCTGTGCAATGCCTCGCCGGCCGCCGACGGCGTCCCCCCCCTTCTCGCCTTGGATGCTTCGGTTGAACTCGCCAGCGCGAGCGGCAGGCGCGTTCTGCCGCTCGCGGACTTCATCACCGGAGTCCGCAAAACGGCGCTCCGCCCGGGGGAATTGGTCACGGCTGTCCTGGTGCCAGACCAACCGACCTGGCGGTCCGCCTTCGGCAAGCTGGGGGCCCGCCGCTATCTGGTTATCTCCATCGCCATGGTGGCCGTCGCGGTCGAATTGGACGAGACCGGAGCCATTCAATCGGCACGAATCGCCATCGGGTCCTGTTCGCCCGTCGCGCGCCGTCTGCCCCAGGTAGAAGCGGCTCTCGTGGGCCTCAATCCAAAGGAAGAGCGCCTGGGGGCCTGCCTCGCCGAAGCGGACCTCTCCCCGTTGTCGCCCTTAGATGACGTCCGAGCCAGCGCCTCCTACCGTTTGGACGCGGCGCGGGAATTGATTCGCCGCGCCATCATCGCCGCCACCACCGCAGCCGCCGAAGGAAAGGGATAACAATGGATGCCGCCGCCGATAAAATGGAGTTGGATGCGCCGTTTGGGGTCTCTTTCACCCTGAATGGGACGGACATCCGGATCGAGGCCTCGCCCGCCGAACGTCTGTCCCAGGCCCTGCGCGAGCGGGGCGGCGCCAAGGATGTCAAAGTGGGCTGCGACGCGGGCGACTGCGGCGCCTGCACGGTCCTGATCGATGACAAACCGGTCTGCGCCTGCACCACGGCCCTTGGCCAAGTGGACGGCGCGCGGGTCGAGACCCAGGGCGGCCTCGTCGCCCAGGACCCCATCGCCCAGGCCCTCGCGGAGTCCTTCCAGCGCCATCAAGCGGCGCAATGCGGCATCTGTACGCCCGGCATGATGGTCTCCGCCGTAGCCCTGCTCCGCGAAAACCCGACGCCCAGCGCCACAGAGGTTCAGGACGCCCTGGGGGGTGTCCTTTGCCGCTGCACCGGATACCGGAAGATCATCGACGCGGTGATGGATACGGGGATAGCTTCAGGCTCGGGCTCCGGTAAGCCTCCTTCCATTGGCGGTGTTGGCGTTGCCATGGCCCGTGTGGACGGTTTCGCCAAGGTCTCCGGCAAGGACCGCTTTGGCGACGACGTGGCCCCGGCGGATGCTCTCACGCTTCGGGTCATCCGCAGCCCCCACCACCGCGCCGCCTTCCACTTTGGCGACCTGGAGTCGTTCAAACGGGACCAGGGCCTTGACCTCATTCTGACATCCAAAGACGTTCCGGGCGAAAACCGCTTCGGCGTGATCCCCGGCTTCGAGGACCAACCGATGTTCGCCGAGGGCGAAACCCGCTTCAAGGGGGAGGCCGTCGCGGCAATCGTCGGTCCGGGCGACCGGGTCAAGGCCCTCGACCTCCGGGATTTTCCCGTCAGCTGGAGCCCCCTTCCCCATGCCCTGGTGCCCAACGAGGCGCGCGATGTGCCCGACCTGCATGGCGGACGGGAGCAAAACGTCATGTGCCGGGGTTTGGTGAAGCGTGGCGATCCCGAAACGGCCATGAAATCCGCAGCCGTCGTGGTCGAGGGATCCTTTTCGACGGGCTTCATCGAACACGCCTATATCGAGCCCGAAGCCGGTTTCGCCCAGCGGGTAGGCGACCGGATCGAAATCCACTGCTGCACACAGGCGCCCTTCATGAACCGGGACGGGATCGCCGGTCTGCTGGGACTGCCCCATAGCGCCGTTCGCATCGTGCCGACGGCGGTCGGTGGGGGCTTCGGGTCCAAGCTGGACCTGTCCACCCAACCCTATGTCGCACTCGCCGCCTGGATCCTGAACCGCCCGGTGCGCATCACCTATAGCCGGACCGAATCCATCGCCTCGACCACCAAGCGGCATCCCTCGGACATCACCATGCGGATCGGAGCGGAGGCCGACGGGACCATCGTTGCCGTGGAATTCGATGGGACCTTCAACACCGGCGCCTATGCCAGTTGGGGACCGACCGTGGCCAATCGCGTGCCGATCCACGCCTCCGGCCCCTACCGCACGCCGAACTATGTCGCCCGGAGCGCCGGCATCCATACCAACACCGCTCCCTCTGGCGCCTTTCGCGGCTTTGGTGTCCCCCAATCCGCATTGGCCCAGGAACCCCTCTATGACGATATCGCCCGGGCGCTGGGCATGGATCGGCTGGACTTCCGCCGCAAGAACGCCCTGCGCAACGGCGATCCCACGGTGACCGGACAGGTCTTCGAGACCGGCATGGGCATCGCCGACTGTTTCGACGCCCTCCTAACGCCCTGGCACCGCGCCCAGAAGGAAGCGAAGACTTTCAATACCACCACCCGAGGTCCTGTCCGAAGGGGCGTGGGTGTGGCGGGTGGCTGGTATGGCTGCGGCAACACCTCCCTGTCGAATCCGTCGACGATCCGGGCCGGGATCACCCTGGAGGGGCGGCTGGTTCTGCACCAAGGGGCCATGGACATTGGCCAGGGCTCCAATACGGTCATCTCTCAGATCTTCGCCACGGCACTTGGCGTCCCCGTCGACAGCATCGAGCGGGTCGGGCCGGACACCGACGTGACCCCGGACGCCGGAAAGACATCGGCAAGCCGCCAGACCTTCATCACCGGCAATGCCGCCCGCCTCTGTGGCGAGGCCCTGCGGGCCCGGATTCTGCGCCTCGCCAATGTGTCCGGGGATGCCGAAATCCGCCTGAGCGAAGGAAAGATCACGGTCAGCGATGCAGCGGGCGCCCGGGAGATCTCCCTGGCCTCCCTTGATCCGGACGGAGACCTCTATGTCCTGGAGTCGATCGAGTCCTATGATCCGCCGACCGCACCCCTGGACGAGAATGGCCAGGGCGATCCCTACGCCGTCTTCGGAACCGCCGCCCATATGGTCGAGCTTGAGGTCGACCTCGCCCTTGGCACGGTCAAACTGCTCAAGATCACCACCGCCCACGACGTAGGCAAGGCGATCAATCCCCTGTTGGTCGAGGGGCAGGTTCAAGGCGGTGTGGCCCAGGGCATCGGGCTGGCCCTGATGGAGGAGTTCCTTCCGGGCCGGACGGAAAACCTGCATGACTACCTGATTCCGACCATCGGCGACGTCCCCCCGATCGAAACCCTGATCCTGGAAACCGGCGATGCCCACGGCCCCTACGGCGCCAAGGGTCTGGGCGAACACACCCTGATCCCAACAGCGCCCGCCATCATGAATGCGATCACCGATGCCTGCGGCGCCAAGGTCCGCCACCTGCCAGCGACCCCGGATAAGGTCCTGACAGCCATCAAGGCAGGCCCTTTCCCCGACATTGCATCGATCTAACGGAACACAGCTGTCATGAGCCCCAAACCACCCTCCCCCGACGCGCGCCCCGCTCCCCCGAGCGAGCCCTTAGCCGCAACCTCCCAGGTGGCCGGAATCGATGTCGGCGGGACCTTCACCGACCTTGTGCTGTTCGACGCGACACGGCGGACGGTCCGTTTGGCCAAGACACCGACGACCTTGGACAATCAGGCCTTCGGCGTACTCAATGCCCTGCATTCGGCCGGGGCGGATCTGAACACCCTTGACCTCATCGTGCATGGCACGACAACGACCACCAACGCGGTGCTGGAGCGAAACCTCTGCAAGACCGGACTGGTGACCACCCTTGGCTTCCGCGATGTCCTGGAATTGGGCCGCCGCACCCGGCCCCATGCCTATGGCATGACCGGCAGCTTCGTTCCCGTCATCCCCCGGGATTTGCGGCTGGAGGTAGCCGAACGCTTCGACGCCGACGGGCAGGAACTGACGCCCCTCGACGAGGCGGCCTTCCGGGACGCCCTGGCAACCTTGCTGGAAAAGGGCTGCGAATCCCTGGTCATCCATTTCCTGCACTCCTACGCCAATCCAGCCCATGAACTGCGCGCCGGAGAGATCGCGGCGGAGGTCTGGCCCAACGGCGACATCACCCTCGGCCATGCCCTTCTGTCGGAAAGCCGGGAGTTCGAACGCGGCGTCACGGCGGCAATCAATGCCTCGGTCCAACCCCTGCTCCGCCGCTATGTGGACCGCCTCGCCGACCAGCTCGCCCAGGAAGGCTACCGCCACGACCTTTTGGTGATGAATGGCAACGGTGGCATGGTGTCGGCCCGCCGGGTGGCCAAGGAGGCCGCGAAAACGGTCATGTCCGGTCCCGCCTCCGGCGTCATGGCCGCAGCCTATACCGGACGGCGGGCGGGAATCCCCGACCTGTTGACCTATGACATGGGCGGCACCTCCACCGATGTGGCCCTGATCCGGAACGCGGAACCGGCGGTCTCCAACGAGATCGAAATCGAATATGCCATGCCGATCCACGTCCCCATGGTCGATGTGCGCACGGTCGGCGCCGGAGGCGGCTCGATCGCCCGCGTCACCGAAGCCGGGCTCCTGCAGGTCGGGCCGGAGAGTGCCGGATCGACTCCAGGACCGATCTGCTATGGCCGAGGGGGCACCCGCCCGACCATCTCCGACGCCAACCTGCTTCTGGGGCGCATGAACCCAGAGAAGCTCAACGCCGTGTCCAGCACCGTGTCGCTTGCGGATATCGAGCGGATCTTCCTGGAAAAGCTCGGCCTCCCCCTGGGCGTCGATGCGACAACCGCCGCCGCTGCGGTGCTGCGGATCGCGAATACCCGGATGGCCGATGCCGTGCGCATGGTCTCGGTCAGCCTTGGCGAGGACCCCCGCGACTTCGCCCTTTTCGCCTTTGGTGGCGCCGGTCCCCTGCACGCCACGGCCATCGCCCGCGAGCTGGGTGTGCCCCGGGTTCTCGTTCCCTCGCGTCCGGGGATCACCAACGCGCTGGGCTGCGTGGTCGCCGACCTGCGCCACGACTTCGTGAACACGGTCAACAAGCCCCTGGAGATCCTCGATATCGAGGCCGTGCACGCCCTGTTTGATCACCAGGCCGCTGAAGGCCGAGCCCTGATCGAAAAGGAAAACGTGCCGATCGAGGAGCTGAAGGAACTGCGCTCCGTCGACATGCAGTTCATCGGCCAGACCCACCTCCTCCGGGTGCCCCTCGACACGGACCGGCCCACCCGGGAGACCCTCCAGACCCTGTTCGAGGAGGCCTATTTCAACCGCTTCCATGTGGACTTACCGGAAATCAAGGCCAGTCTGGTCAATGTGAACACCTCGGTCATCGGGCGCCGCCAGGAAATTGACCTGTCGCTGCTGATCGACGCCGCAGACCGCAAGGCCACCCTGGCCGAAGCGCAAACCGGCAGCAGGCAAGTCTGGTTCGGCCGCTTCGTGGAGACGCCGATCTATTGGCGGGACCACCTGCCCTTGGACGCGGCCATCGAAGGACCGGCGATCATCGAACAGATGGACACCACCATCGTCATCGAACCCGGGGACCGGGCCGTGCAGGACGCCGACGGCAATATCATCATCACCCTTGAAACAGGCTCTTGGGGAGACGGGGCATGAGCATCGATCCGATCACCCTCAGCGTTATCCAGTCCGGCCTGCAGCAGGTCTGCGACGAAATGGACCTGAGCTTTTCCCGCGCCGCCTTCTCCCCGGTGATCGCCGAGGCCAACGACCGCTCGGACGGCATCTATTCGGCGGAAGACGGTTCCCTGATCGCCCAAGGCGTCGGCGGCCTGCCGGTCTTCGTCGGGACCATGCAGTATTCGACCCGCACCCTGATCGAGATGATTAAAAGCGGCGAGGTGGTCGCCCCCGAGCCCGGCGACATCTACATCGTCAATGACCCCTACCTCGGCGGTACCCATCTGATGGATGTCCGCTTCGCCATGCCCTTCTACCGCGATGGGGAGATTTACTGCTGGCTGTCCAACACCGGCCATTGGCCCGATACGGGCGGAGCGGTCCCCGGCGGCTTTTCCGCCTCGGCCACCTCGGTGGAGCAGGAAGGCTTGCGCCTTCCTCCCGTGCGGCTGTTTAAAAAGGGCAAGCTGGACCACGAAATCTTCTCCATCATCCGCTCCAATATCCGAGTCTCCGAGCAGCGCATCGGCGATGTGAAGGCGCAAGCCGCCGCCCTGCTGGTCGGTGAAAAGCGCCTGGCCCGCATCCTGGACCGCTACGGCGATGCCGTGGTAACCGAAGCCATCGGCGAACTGCGCCGCCGGGCATCGGAGCAGATGAGCGCCAACATCCGGCTGATTCCCGACGGGGTTTACCGCTCCACGGCCTATGTGGACAGCGATGGCGTGGTCAACGAGCCCTTGGAAATCCGCCTCTCTGTCACCGCCCGCGCGGGCGCGCTCACCTTCGACTTCACCGGCTCCTCGAAGCCCTGCATGGGGCCAATGAACTCGGTCTTGGCAACCACCCTGTCGTCGGTCTATCTCGCCATGCGGCATATTTTCCCCGATGTGCCGATCAGCGCGGGGGCCTTTGAACCGCTCAAGGTCGTAAGGCCGGTGGACACCTTCCTGGATGCCCATTACCCGCGCCCGGTGTCCGGCTGCGCCGCCGAGGTCAGTCAGCGCATTGCCGAAGCGGTCTTCGCCGCCCTGGTCGAAGCCCTTCCCGACCGGGTGACCGCCTCCCCTGCGGGGAGTTCCGGCAACTTCGCACTGGGTGGCCATGATCCGGCACGGGGCCGTGACTTCGTCATGTATCAGATTTCCGGCGGCGGCTACGGCGGCAATGCCGACCACGACGGCCTGTCGAACGGTTGTTCGACCATTGGCATTTCCAAAGCCCCGCCCGTGGAGATCATGGAACAGCAATACCCCGTGCTCTACCATCGCTATGCGCTGCGGGAAGGTTCCGGCGGGGCGGGCAAGCAGCGCGGCGGCTTCGGCCTCGACTACGAGATCGAGCTGCGCCATGGTCATGCAACGGCCAGCTTCGTGATGGACCATGGCCGCTTCGGTCCCCAAGGCGCCCTGGGCGGCAAGGATGGGCAAGCCAATTCCGTGACCGTTATCCAGGACGGCAAGACGATCCATCCGGAACATCTGTCGAAGGCCCAGGATATTCCCTTGAAGCCGGGCGACCGGGTCCGGGTGGGAACCCCGGGCGGTGGCGGCTATGGCAATCCCTTCGACCGGGATCCGGAGCTTGTCGCGGAAGACGTCCGTTTGGGCCGTTATACAGCGGAGCAAGCCCGGACCCTGTTCGGAGTCGTCCTCTCCGAAGGGGGAAGCGTTCAGATGGCGGACACCGCACAGCTCCGCATTGAAGGCTAACCCCCCCAATTCAAGCCGGTGGAAGCCGGACTCCCCACCCACCCCTGGCTAGGGGACAGGACACAGTTTTGTATTTTTTGGGCGATTGCCCAAACCCATTTGGGGGCCAATGCCCCCACCCCCCCCTTTTTTTTGCCCGGGGTCTGGGGCCTTTCGGCCCCAGTCTCGCCAAAGAGGAAGGCGGAGCAAAGCCCCGTGACTAGAGTGAAACGGGATTTGGCCGGAGCAACCAACGGCAAGAAGAAAGGCCGATGAAATCTCACCGGCCTTTTCCCTTCCATCGAACAGAACCGAAGCCCCTTATACCAAGCGGCGCGGGTTGAAACCCACGCCGCTTTTCTTGCGTTCAAACGCCAGGCGGGCTTTTACGCGCCATAAGGCGCGGCGGCCACTTGGCCGCTTCCAAGGTACGGTGAGGCAAACTCACCGCACCTGGGTATTACCCAAAGACCTCGGTCATCGCCCGATCAATGGTCTCGGTCAGATGGTCGATATCGCTTTCCGTCGCGATCAGCGCTGGGCTGAGGCAAAGAGTATTGTTGAACCCGGCCAGGGAGCGGTTGGTCGCACCGATAATCACTCCCTGGGCCATGCAATTGGCGACCACGGCGCCAACCCGCTTTTCGTCGGCCGGCTCCTTGGTCTTCCTGTCGGCCACCAGTTCCATCCCACAAAACAGCCCCAAACCGCGCACGTCGCCGACCACAGCATGGCGGTCCTTCAGGGCGTGCAGGTTGTTCATCAGGCGTGCGCCCATGGCCTTGGTGTTGTCGAGCAGGTCCTCATCTTCGATGATCCGCATATTCTCCAGAGCCGCAGCCGGACCAGCCGTGCATCCCCCATAGGTGGAGATATCCCGGAAATAGGACAGGGGATCGGTGGGGTCATCCTTGAACAGGTCGAACACCCGCTCCGAGGTCACCGTGCAGGAAATCGCCGCATAGCCGGAGGCCACGCCCTTGGCCATGGTGACGAAATCCGGCTTGACCCCATAGTGCTGGTAGCCGAACCATTCGCCCGTGCGCCCCAGACCGCAAACCACTTCATCGATATGCAGCAGGATATCGTATTTGGCACAAATCTCCTGGACCCGCTCCCAATACCCCTTGGGCGGGGTGATGACGCCGCCACCGGCGGTGACCGGCTCCAGGCAGAGGGCACCGACCGTATCGGGACCCTCGCGCAGGATCACCTCCTCGATGGCATCCGCCGCCCGCTGGCCGTAGTTCTCGATCTCGCCATATTGGCTGCGGTATTCCAGGCAATGGGGGACTGCGACGAACCCCTCGGGGAAGGGGCCGAACTGGGCCTTGCGCTGGTCCTGCCCGCAGGCTGCGAGAACACCGATGGTCGTTCCGTGGTAGTCCCGCTCACGGAAGAGGATCTTGCTTTTCTTGCCGCCGTGGTGCCGATGGGAAATCTGGCGCACCATCTTGAAGGCCTTCTCGTTCGCCTCCGATCCCGAATTGGAATAATAGACCCGGGTCATGCCCGGCATCTTGCTGATCAACCGCTCGGCGAACAGGGCGCCCGGGATGGACCCGGCAGCGCCCGCGAAAAAGTTGAGCTTCACCAATTGGTCCCGAACGGCATTGGCGATGCTTTCCCGCCCATAGCCGACATTGACCGTCCACACCCCCCCGGACACACCATCCATATATTCACGCCCCGTCGCGTCCCAGACACGAAGCCCTTTCCCCTCGACGAACACGCGGGGGTCGATCTCTTCATAGGGCTTATGTTGCGTCAGGTGATGCCAGACGTGCTTCTTGTCGGCGTCAACCACATGGGCGATGTCATTGGGGGAAATCAGGCTATCCATTTTACAGTCTCCAGGGATGGGCTACCGGAAAGGAATAGCATGTCCGACGGAGCTTGTATGGCCTCGGTATGTCACTGGCTCCATGAAAAGACCAATCTGGGCCTATGCGCAAGCGGGCTTAACGCCCGGTCGCCACCATATCTCCCAGGATGCGGAGCCCGGGCTCAATCGCCGTTTCGGCGATGGAGGTAAAACCCAGCCGCAGGAATCTGTCCCCGTCCTCCGGATTGGCGAAGAAGATATCGCCCGCCTCGACCAGAACACCCCGCTCCCGGGCCTCGGCTTCGAAGGCGCGGCATTGGTATCCCTCGGGCAAGCGAACCCAAAAGCTCTTGCCACCACCGTCCCGCCGCCAAGTGCAGCCCGGCATGACCTCGGGCAGCAGCTGCGCCATCAAGGCCGCGCGCCGGGACAGGATCTCCGCCGCCCGCCGCATATGGCGCTGGTAATGTCCCAATCCGATGAAGGCCGCGAGGATCCGTTGATTATTCGTCGGCGGGTGGCGCATCAGCAGGCGTCGCAGGAGCCGCAACTCGGCGGTCACCACGGCGGGCGCGACGATATAGCCGATCCGCAGGCCGGGCGCGAGAGCCTTGGAAAAGCTGCCCAGGTATATGACCCGGTCTGACCGATCCAGGCTTTTCAGACAAGGACGGCTCCCCCCCTCTGTCAGGGTCAAATCCCCTTCGTAGTCATCCTCGATCAGCAGAACATCCTGGCGGTTCGCCACCTCCAGAAGGGCTTCCCGGCGATGGTGGGGCATGACCGCCGTCGTCGGACATTGGTGCCCGACCGTCAGAAAGGCCAAATCACACTGACCAAAGCGATGATCGGGAACCACCCCCTCGTTGTCCACGGACAGGGGCGTGCAACTCCCCGTCGCAAGGATCACCATATTGCGGGTATCGGGATAACCGGGGTCTTCGACTCCCACCTTACTGTTCCGCCCGACGAGCAGGTGCACCAACATGGAAAGGGCCTGTTGGGAGCCAATGGTGATAATGATCTCGTTCGGCTCTGCGAAAATGCCGCGCCGCGGCAGAACCTGCACGCGCAATTGCTCCAACAGGTCGGGGTCATCGTCGTCAATCAAATCCCCCGCCCAGCCACAGATTTCCTGAACACTCGACGTGCTCCGAATGGCCTCGCGCCAATCGTTGGTGGGAAAGATCGCCGGATCGAATTGCCCATAGAGGAACGGATAGCGGTACTCCATCCAGTTCCGGGGCTTGTTGAAATGCCGCAAGCGGGAGGGCTGGGTCGCGAACCGTCGAGTCAGGTGATCCCCAGCGGGTTTTTCCCGAGCGGGCGCCTCCTTCGTCACCTTGCGATCGCCGACATAGATGCCGCTTCGTTCTCGCGAGACCAGCAGGCCATCGTCCGTCAGCATCTGATAAGCTGCGGTCACGGTATTGCGCGCAACCCGCAATAGGGTTGCCAATTGCCGACTGGACGGCAGACGATCCCCCGGAGCCAGAAGCCCCACCTCGATAGCGTAGACGATCGCCCGCCGGATCTGGATATTGAGCCCCTGTCCCCCCTGGCCATTCCGATCCAGACCACGGAAAATATGGATCCAAGTGACGTCAGGATGGGTTCTGCCCAAGCTTGGGTTGCTGTGAGTCATGTCCATGAACAAGCAAAAAGCAAGCCACCCCTCCCTTCCCAGAGGCCCCGTCTCTCCTGCGCCGCACGGCCCCACAGTGAGGCGGGCCCGTGGAAGGTTAAACTGTCCAATATATGAGCAAAACAGCGCGATCCGCCGATTTTTTCAACTCCAAAGAAGCACCTTACGATCCCACACCCCGTAAGAACAGCCCCCAAGCCTGGTCGAAAAACCTGTCCTGGGCCTCGGGGGTTGCATAGGTGGTTCGTCCCATCATGGCTTCATTCGACGGTCCAAAGACGATCGAATGCAACAGGTGAGAAACGATCACTTGTGGATCAGCATCACCAAGCATGCCAGCCTTTTGGGCTTCCGTGACGAGAGCGACGAGCCGGTCCATGATCGGGTCACCTTCCCACTGGTCGTGCCGGTCCTCGCCAAAGATGATGGCTTCACTTAAGGCGATCCGTTTGAAGGCGACCATGTCCGGATCCAGATTGATGCTGAGGAACCAACGGGCCACGCACCTCAGCCGCTCCAAGGCATCCCCTGCGCCCGCAGCGGACTCGATTTCCAAGGAAAGCCGATCCAGGGTCCGCAAGCGTAAGCGCTCCACAACCGCCTCGAACAGGGCGATCTTCGACGGAAAGCGCCGGTAGATCGTATCCTTGCCCGCACTGCATGCTGACGCGACCTGTTCAATCGAAGTCGCGGCAAAGCCTTGCGCCGCAAACAGCCCCGCTGCGGTATCGACGATCCGGCCGGCCGTTTCCGCAGCGTCTTCCTTGGTGGGACGGCCCACCCGCGTCTTGGGGCGTGACGACACGGGTCCTACCGCCCCAAGCCGTGAGGCCACCCTGGAGTTCCCCCAGGGGCGAGCTCCTGTTGCGTGACGGACCGCCGTTGATCTTGCGCCGAGTAACGAGCCATCCGCCTCTCCCCTCTCGGTTTGGTGATCAAATTCCCCGCAGAACACACGCGGATGGGGGTCTTCCTATCAGACAAGAAGGGCAGGGCCAACGCTTAAAACCCTCTGGGAGTGCGCCCACACAAGCTTTTCCGCCTCCGCCAAAGCCGGTCATGGGGTTGCAATCGTTATCTGGACGGGACCGTCCCGTTTGACTTATAGAAAGCCCAATATTAAGAATGATACTCATTCTTCTTACGGCAATTGAATCCGCTCCGCGAGGGCACGAAAGGAAAGGATAAACGAATGACGGGGGTCTTCTCGAAACGCACCTATGGGGCATTTCTGACTGCATCAACACTCTTGGCTCCCCTGGTGGGACGTGCCCAGGAGCCGGTTACCGCCCTCTCACCGGTCCTCGTGGAGGGAGAGGTCTTGGACGAGTCCACAAGGGACACCTATCTGGAAGCGGGTGCCGTAACCGCAACAAAAACGGACACGCCTGTCCTGGAGACACCACAATCCATCACCACAATCACGCGGAAGCAGCTCGACGACCAGAACCCGCAAAGCGTCAAGGACGCGCTGAACTACACGGCAGGCGTTCTGTCCGCGCCAGACAGCACCAGCCGCTATGACAGCATCTTCATGCGGGGCTTCGGTGGGTTCGGCACCTCCACCAGGGTCGTGGATTTCCTGGATGGTCTGAAACTGCACCGGGGCCAAGCCTTCGCCCTGCCCTCCATCGACCCCTTCCTGTTGGACCACGTTGACGTGCTGAAAGGCCCCTCGGCCATTCTGTATGGACAGACCAGTCCTGGCGGCCTGGTCAACCAGGTCAGTCGGGCGCCCAGCGCCACCTCTTACAACGAAGCCCGAATCGAAGGCGGCAGACGCGAGCGCTTACAGGGCGGCCTCACCAGCCAGAGAGCCCTCGATCGCGACGGGCACTGGCAGTATAGCATCAGTGGCATTGGCCGCCGTTCGGGAACCCGATACGAGGATGTTACCGAGGAGCGCCTGGCCATCGCCCCGGCTCTTACTTGGGAGCCGAATGACGACACCCGACTGACCCTCCAGGGGTTCTATCAATACGACCCCGAAGGCGGGTACTTCAATTCGATCTACCCACAGTTCCTCGCCCCGGAGGCGTACAAATCCAAGCTCGATCGCGGCCTCAACGTCGGCGACCCCAGTTTCGACAGCTACGAACGCCAACAATATGGCGTCGGCTACAGCTTCGAGCACCACTTCAATGATGTCTTCAGCATCAGCTCGCAGACCCGCTATTCGGGCATTGATCTGGACTTCCAAAGCTTGCAGATCGCGGCACCGATCACCGCCAACGGACTTTTGCCCCGCCAAGCGGCCCGATCCATCGAAACGGTCGGCGGCATTTCCACAGACAACCGCGCGCAATTCGATTTTTCCACGGGACCGGTCGCGCACAAGGCCATCGCCGGTGTGGATTTCCAACATTCCGTCAGCGACTGGGAATACCGGTTTGGTGCCGCTTCCTCCTTGGATGTCACCAACCCTGTGTACGGAGTGCCAGTCGGCCCCCTCACAACCATCATAGACAGCGAGCAGACCCTGCAGCAGACAGGTCTCTACATTCAGGACCAATTGGCCATTGGTGGGTTCCGGGCCGTGTTGGGCGTCCGGTATGACTGGACGAAGCAAGAGTCCGAAAACCGTCTGGCGGGAACCTCAAGCAGCCAGTCCAGTAAGTCACCGAGCTATCGGGCCGGTTTGCTGTACAAGTTCGACAATGGGCTTGCCCCCTATGTCAGCTTCTCCACCTCCTTCGAACCAACCGTCGGCGTGGACATCAACGGTTCCCCCTTCGATCCGACCCGTGCCGAACAATGGGAGGTCGGTCTGAAGTACGAACCGACCTTCATGGATGCCCTCTTTTCGGTTTCGGGCTTCTTCATCCGGCAGGAAAATGTCCTGACCCCCTCGGCCACGCCCGGCTTCAATGTCCAGCAGGGGGAAGTCCGCTCCAAAGGAGTAGAGTTCGAGGCACGCGGCCATGCCACGAAAAACCTGGAACTCATCGGCGCCTTCACGGTCCTGAATACGGAAGTCACAGAATCGACCGTCGCGGCAAACCTGGGCAAGCGGCCCCAAGCCGTTCCCAAGTTCCACGGCTCCGCCTGGGCCAACTACACCTTCGATTCCGGATCCCTGGAGGGGCTCACCCTGGGCAGCGGCGTCCGCTTCGCGGGCAGCAGCTTCGCCGACGACGCCAACACCGTCGAGACCGACGGTTACGCCTTGTGGGATGCGGCGGCAAGCTATGACCTCGAACAGCTCAGCCCGACGTTGGACGGAACCAAGGTGACCTTGAACGTCACCAATCTGCTCGACACGGAGTATTACTCCAGCTGCAGTTCCGCCTTTTATTGCCAGTACGGCAATGGCGCACAGGTCCTGCTCGGCCTGAGATATACGTGGTAAGGGAGCGGGGCCCATGGAACTCGACCGCAGAACCGTCCTCCTCCTCCTGAGCGCCTTCGCTGCGGCCCCATCGGTGGCGCAGGCCGCACCGGATCCCATCGTCGACGCCATCGGGCGGGAGGTCCGGTTGGCCGGTCCGGTTGGACGGATCGTGTTGTTGGACGCGACAGACATCTTAAGCATGGCCGTCCTACACCCTGATCCGTCCTCTCTTGTCGTCGGCTGGGCGGGTGTCGATACACTCGATAGCGACCGGGTGCGCCATGACTATGAGACCCGCCCCGATGGAAGCAGGATCCAAACCGTTGGCGGCCAAACCCCCGACAGCCTGTCCATTGAGCGTATCCTCACGCTCGCCCCCGACCTTGTGGTCGCGACCGCCCGCATGGCACCCGATCTCGGCGACAGCCTTCTCGGCCGCCACCTGGAGGCCGCAGGCATTCCCCTGATCTTCAGCAACGCCGCCTCCAACCGGCAACCCGGGGGGGAGGCTGGGGGGGGCGACGATCCCTTCACCCACTTGGCCCAAACCCTGCGGATGTGGAGCCATATCCTGGCGCGGAAGGAGAAGACAGAGGCCTTCCTGACCTTTGTCCAGGAGCACCTCGACAGGATCCGCGACACACTCGACGCCAGCGCTCCAATCAAAACCTATCTCGAGGTCCAGTCCACCTATGACGATTGTTGTTGGGCTGCGGGCCAGCGCATCTGGGGAGACCTTCTGACCCAGGCCGGAGGGCGCGCGCTTTCCGCCGCCGATGCCCCCTGGTATGCCAAGATCTCCCCGGAGCAAATGGTGATCGAGGCGCCCGAGGTGTACATCGCCTCCGGCGGCGCCTACGCCGCAGGGATCCGCCCCGGGATTGGCCCGGGCCTCGATCCCGCCCCGGCCCGGGCAGGTTTGCGTCGCCTCATCGCGCGCACCGGCTTCGCCCGGCTGCCCGCTGTTCAGAACAAACGCGTGCATGGCGTCTGGACGGGGCTCCTCACCGTTCCACCCTTGAACATCCTGTTCGTCGAGATCGCCGCCAAATGGCTCCATCCGGACCTGTTCCCGGATCTGGCCCCCACAGAGACGCTCACCAAGATCAACCGGAGGTTCCTGGCGAAACCCCTGCCGGGTCCCTGCTGGCTGAGCCTGTCCCCAGAGCCGACCATAACAGGGCAGTGAGAAAGCAGGGCCCACCCCACCATCACAACCGAATCAACAAAAAGCCGAATGCGAAAGACACCCCCATGCCGTTTCTCAAGGCCCAAACCACGATCGTTTTTCCAAACGTCTCGACCTATCTGGACACCCTCAGGGGCTCGTTTTCTGCCCATAACATGGTCCTCCACCCCGATGGCGACGGCCATGTGATCACATCTTCCCTCGGGTCGGCCCGGATGACTCCCCGAGAGGCTGCCCTGGACCTCACGGTGGAAGCCCCGGACCCCATCGCCTTCAACCGCCTTAAACACGAATTGACCGGGCTCATCGACTTCGTCACCCGCCCGGAGAACCTGGAGATCACCTGGACCGGCGATGCGCCCGGGGCCATGCCCCCAGCGGACCTGCGCGTCCTGACCGTCCGCCATATCCGTCAGTTGACCCCTCGGATGCGTCGCATCTCCTTCACGGGGAGCGACCTCGCCCGCTACGCCACCCCCGATCAGATCCACTGTCGGCTGCTGTTCCAGGACAAGGGCACCACCACGCCCCAATGGCCCCAACTGGACGACAACGGTCGCATTCTCTGGCCCGAAACGGGCAAGCTCGCCTCCAGGATCTTCACCATCCGCCGCATCGACCCCACGGCGGGAACACTGGATATTGACTTTGTCCTGCATGGAGGAAGTGGTCCCGGATCCTCCTGGGCGGCGACTGCGGAAGCGGGGGATATTGTCGGGATCCTGGGACCGGCGGCCAATGGACCAAAATCGGCGCACTGGGTTCTGCTGGCAGGAGACGAGACCGGCCTGCCGGGCATCGCCCGCATTCTGGAGGGACTTCCGACCTCCGCACAGGGAATCGCCCTCATCGAAATCGCCGATCCGGCCGAAGAACAGCAGATCAAGGCCCCGCCGGGTGTCGAGATCCGCTGGCTCCACCGCAACGGCGTCCCCGCAGGCACAACCGATTTGCTTGCGGAGGCCCTGCGGGCCATCGATCCGCCCCACACCCCGGAGGATGTATTCTGCTGGGTCGGCGCGGAATACACGGCCTTCCGAGATATGCGCGCCCATCTGCGAACCGAACTTGGCCTTCCCCCTTCCCGAGTCGTCGCCTTTTCCCACTGGCGACGCGGCATGAGCGAAGAGGATATCGTCAAAGCCGGTATCGGCTCTGTCCTGGCATAGCGCATTTTGCGCAAAAGTGACCACCACGGCACATTAAAGTGTCTCGTGTTTTTGGACGAATGCCCAAGCCCATTTGGGGGCAAATGCCCCCAAACCCCCTTTTTTCTTTTACAAATAAATGCCCGGGGTCTGGGGCCTTTCGGCCCCAGCCTCGCCACAGAGGGGGGTGGACGGGGCAAAGTCCCGTGACGGGAAAGCCTCCCGTTTTTTCAATCGGACAAGAGACTCCCCGACACCTCACTTCGCCGCGATCACCCCCCGGCGCAGTTGGTCCCGTTCCATGGATTCAAAGAGGGCCTTGAAATTGCCCTCACCGAAGCCTTCGTCCCCCTTGCGTTGGATAAACTCAAAGAAGACCGGACCAATCAGGGTCTCCGAGAAAATTTGTAACAACAGACGGGGATCCCCCGCCTCCGTCGAGCCATCCAACAGGATCCCCCGGGCCTTCAAGACCTCCACCGGCTCACCGTTGCCGGGCAAACGCCCTTCCAGCATGTCGTAATAGCTCTCCGGGGGCGCGGTCATCAGGGGAACACCTGCGGCCTGCAACTGGTCAATGCTGGCCGGAAGATCATCGGTCAGAAGCGCCACATGCTGGATCCCCTCGCCGTTGTATTCCATGAGGAATTCCTCGATTTGACCATTCCCTCCGGGGGCTTCCTCGTTCAAGGGAATGCGGATCTTGCCATCGGGCGCCGTCATGGCCTGGGACTTCAGGCCCGTATATTCTCCCTTGATATCAAAGTAGCGCAGTTCCCGGAAGTTGAAGATCGTCTCATAGAACCGGGCCCAGAACCCCATGCGACCCCGGTAGACATTGTGGGTCAAATGGTCGATCACCCGGAATCCGAAACCCTTGGGGTGGCGGTCCACACCGTCCAAGAAAACGAAATCAATGTCGTAGATGGACGCCCCGTCCTCGTACCGGTCAATGAGGTAAAGGGGCATACCGCCAATGCCGCGTACCGCCGGAAGGCGGAGTTCCATCGGGCCGGTGGGGATCTCCACCGGCCGGGCACCGCGTTCGATGGCCAAAGCATATGCCTTGTGCGAATCCTTCACCCGGAAGGCCATGCCGCAGACCGAGGGGCCATGCTCCTCGGCGAAATAGGCCGCCTCGCTTTTGGGCTCCCGGTTGATGATGAAATTGATTTCGCCCTGGCGATACAGGTCTACGGCCTTGGAGCGATGGGTGGCCACCTTGGTGAAGCCAAGGGTTTCGAACAGGGACTCAAGAACCCCCGGCAGGGGGGAGGCGAACTCAATGAACTCGAAACCGTCCAAGCCGATGGGATTGAAGCTGTCGTCGGACATATTGAATACTCCGGAGTGTGATTTGGAAAAGGAGAGGCACGACCCGTCCCTTCCCTTCCGGAGGCGCCGTGGCGATCCCCCGCACGCCACGCGCCAGGGCCGCACCCATGGCGAGGGCCAGGGGCTCGACCAATCCGGTCGGCGTCCGTGGTCCCCTCGCGATGGCAACGGTCTGGATCATCAAGGCCCCTTTTCACGCGCAGATCACCCCTGCTTGCCGGCACAGCATAGCCTGTGCGAGGCGGACGATCCACTCGCCAATAGGGGTTCGGAATATTCTTCCATACAGACAGAGGAAAACTTCTGAAATGCTCACCCCAATCGGAAAAAGTAGATCTGGAAAGAAATTCTTCCCTCAAGATTGAAAGCACCTATCAACAGACCTTCGCTATCATGTAACCCATCATTCACCGCCCACTCCCAAGAGGTCCCACCATGTCCCTGCTGGAAAAGTTCGAGCGCTATCCCCTCACCTTCGGCCCCACGCCCATCGAGCACTTGCCCCGCCTGAGCGAAGCTCTGGGCGGCAAGGTCCAGATTTATGCCAAGCGCGAGGACTGCAACTCCGGTCTTGCCATGGGCGGCAACAAGCTGCGCAAGCT
Source organism: Rhodospirillum sp. A1_3_36 (assembly GCF_047263945.1). Taxonomy (NCBI): domain Bacteria; kingdom Pseudomonadati; phylum Pseudomonadota; class Alphaproteobacteria; order Rhodospirillales; family Rhodospirillaceae; genus Rhodospirillum; species Rhodospirillum sp. A1_3_36. The sequence continues at coordinate 153,079 of NZ_JBLAVB010000009.1, forward strand.
GGAATACATCGTCCCCGACGCCATTGCCTCGGGAGCCGACACCCTGGTGTCCATCGGTGGGGTCCAGTCCAACCACACCCGCATGGTCGCGGCCACTGCCGCCAAACTCGGCATGAAATGCGTGGTCATCCAGGAAAAATGGGTTCCCCATTATGACGCCGTCTACGACCGGGTTGGCAATATTCTGATGACCCGTCTGATGGGTGCCGACAGCCGTCTGGTGGACGAGGGCTTTGACATCGGGATCCGCAAAAGCTGGGAAGACGCCATCCAGTCCGTCAAGGACGCGGGCGGCAAACCCTACGCCATCCCCGCCGGGGCTTCCGTCCATAAATACGGTGCCCTGGGCTATATCGGTTTCGCCGAGGAAGTGGCTCAGCAGGAAGCGGAACTGGGCTTCCAGTTCGATTACATCGTCGTCTGCGTGGTCACCGGATCGACTCAGGCCGGCATGATCGTCGGTTTCGCCAACCAGAACCGGGCCGACCGCGTGATCGGCATCGATGCCTCGGCGACCGTCGACCAGACCCGCGACCAGGTGCGCCAGATCGTCGACAACACCGCAGAGCTGGTCGGCCTGGGCCGCAAGGTTCGGGAAGACGAGATCATCATCAACCCCGATTACGCTTACCCCGCCTATGGTGTGCCCTCGGAGGAGACCAACGAGGCCATCCGCCTGGCCGCCCGGACCGAAGCCATGATCACCGATCCGGTCTATGAAGGAAAATCCATGCAGGGCATGGCCGACCTGACCCGGAAGGGCTTCTTCCCCGAGGGCTCCAAGGTCCTGTATGCCCACCTGGGCGGCGCCCCGGCCCTGAACGGCTACAGCTACTACTACAAAGAGGGGTAATCAGGCGCACCAAGTCCCATCGGCAGAGCCCATGGGACTTGCCCTGCGTTCGAATGCCACGCAAACTTTTCCGCGCCTTCAGGCGCGTTGACTGCGTCGTCACGGTATCGAGGAACACTCGATACCGTGATGCAGAGAGATTTCCTGTCATCTCCCTTGCTCCCAGGATCCCGCCCCATGCCCCAGTCGAAGACCTGTGATGCCCGTTTCCTGAAGACCATCGAGCAACGGCTCCTTTGGCTCTCCCACTGGATGATCCATAACGCCAACAACATCCGGCCCAAGGTGGATGGCATCAAAATCGGCGGACATCAGGCCTCGTCAGCCTCCATGGTCTCGATCATGACGGCGCTCTATTTCTCGGCGCTCAAGCCCGAGGACCGGGTGGCCGTGAAACCCCATGCCTCTCCCATTTTCCATGCCATGCAGTATCTCATGGGCAACCAAACCCGGGAGAAGATGGAAAATTTCCGCGGCTTTGGCGGCGCCCAAAGCTACCCCTCGCGTACCAAGGACATCGACGACGTGGATTTCTCCACGGGATCCGTCGGCCTGGGGGTGGCGATCACCTCCTTTGCCTCGCTGGTTCAGGATTATATCCAGGCCAAGTCCTGGGGCGCCGACCAGCCCCTGGGCCGCATGGTCGCCCTGGTGGGGGACGCCGAGCTGGACGAAGGCAATGTCTACGAAACCCTGCAAGAGGGCTGGAAGAACGACCTGCGGAACTGCTGGTGGATCATCGACTACAACCGCCAATCCCTGGACGGCATCGTCCGCGAGGGCCTGTTCGAGCGAGTGGAGAAGATCTTTGAAGCCTTCGGCTGGGATGTCGTCCGGGTCAAATACGGCGCCCTGCAACAGGAAGCCTTCCAGGAGCCGGGCGGCGAAAAGCTGCGGGCCTGGATCGATCGCTGCTCCAATCAGGAGTATTCGGCCCTGACCTTCATGGGCGGCGCCGTCTGGCGCAAGCGGCTGTTGGATGACCTGGGCGATCAGGGCGATGTGACCGCGCTGCTTGACCGGCGGGATGACAAAGCGTTGGCGGCGCTGATGGAGAACCTGGGCGGAAACTGCGTCCAGACCATGGCCGAGACCTTCGCCGCCATCGACCACGACCGCCCCACCTGTTTCCTCTGCTACACCATCAAAGGCTGGGGCACGCCCATCGCCGGGCATAAGGACAACCACGGCGGCCTGATGAATTCCACCCAAATGGCGCAATGGCAGGCCCATATGGGCGTCCCCCAAGGCCAGGAGTGGGAGCCGCTGGCCACCGTGGAGGCCCCGGAGGCTCTGAAAACCTTCCTCTCCACCGTGCCCTTCTTTGCCAAGGGACCGCGCCGCTACCACGACGACAAACTGGCCGTCCCCGCCCTCCCCGCACCGACAGAGGGAGAGATATCGACCCAGATGGCCTTTGGAAAAATCCTGGACGGCCTGTCCAAGGGGGACAGCGATCTGGCGGCACGGATTGTCACCACCTCACCGGACGTGACGGGCACGACCAACCTGGGTCCCTGGGTCAACCGCCGCAAACTCTTCGCCCGCAAGGCCCAGTCCGACGCCTTCATCGACCACAAAATCCCCTCGACCGCCAAATGGGTCTTCGCGCCCGAAGGCCAGCATATCGAACTGGGTATCGCCGAAATGAACCTGTTCCTGCTGCTGGGCGCGGCGGGACTGTCCCATTCGCTGTTCGGCAAGCGACTGATCCCCATCGGTACGCTCTATGACCCCTTCGTCCAGCGGGGATTGGATGCCCTGAATTACGCCTGTTACCAGGATGCCCGGTTCCTGGTCGTCGGCACCCCCTCAGGCGTTACCCTGGCGCCGGAAGGCGGCGCTCACCAATCCGTCGGCACCCCTCTGATCGGCATGGCCCAGGATGGCCTCGCTGCCTTCGAGCCCGCCTATGCGGACGAACTGGCGGTGATCCTGGAATGGGCCTTCGACTACCTGCAACGGGACGGCGAAGGCGACCCGGACGAGCGCACGTGGTTGCGGGACGAAACCGGCGGCTCCGTCTACCTGCGGCTTTCCACCAATCCCATCACCCAACCCGGCAAACGGGTGAACGAGGCCTTCCGTCAGGGGGCCATCGACGGCGCCTATTGGCTGCGCGAACCCGGCCCCAATTGCGAGGTGGTGATCGCCTACCAGGGCGCAGTCGCACCGGAAGCGGTCAAGGCCGCAGGACTGCTGGCAGAGGGACGGCGGGACATTGGCGTTTTGGCGGTGACCTCTGCGGACCGCCTGAATGCGGGATGGACGGCAGCCCAGCGCGCCCGCTCCCGGGGCAATGCGGCGGCTGTCTCCCATGTGGAGCACCTGCTGGCCCCCCTGCCCTCCCACTGCCACTTGATCACGGTGATCGACGGCCACCCGGCCACGCTGTCCTGGTTGGGCGCCGTCCAGGGCCACCGGACCATCCCACTCGGCGTGGAGCATTTTGGCCAGACGGGAACCATCGGCGACCTCTACCACCACCACGGCATTGACGCGGCTTCCATTGTGGAGAAAGTCCAGGGACTGACGGCAGGGCGCAAGATCAAAGCAGGGATTCACGCCAGTCTGTGAGGCCTCGAAGGCACTCTAAAATCCATACAATGAGAGTGAAACGGGGCCAACTTGACTCAAGCTGACCCCATTTCACTCTAGCCGAGGTTAAGCGCTTTCAGGGTTTCGGAACCGGCAATACCGTCGGCAGTCAGACCATGAGCCGCCTGGAAATCCAGAACCGCAGCCCGGGTCAACGGACCGAATTGGCCATCGTTCCTTAGGTCATAGCCCCGCGCAGCCAGCGCTTCCTGCAAACTCCGAACCTCGGCGCCCTCATCTCCTTGGGATAGGGCTGGAGGCGCCGCTCCACGCGCTTTCACCCCATCGCCAAACAGGCCTTTCTCTTGCCAAAGGCGGATTGTTTCCTCAGCGACTTCAAAGTGCATTCCATCCTCGAAGTTACCGAATTCCACACCCCAATACCATCCCTCTGCGCGAAAAATCGGCGCTATGGCCGCCAGCCCCGCAAGCGTCACTCCGCCATCGGCGGTGGAGCCCAAGGCATCGCGCATGCCATTGATCTTAATATCAATGGCCGTTCCCCAGGCGTGGTTGCAGATTCCCGAGTTATTTCGCTTCAACCGTGCGCAGAGCATCCCCGTTGTTCCCAGGGAAACGTAGACGGTGGGCAGGCTCGCCTTCACCTGCGCGAACACACTCTGGAGAGAGTCGAGGGCTGGCTTCACCCCTGTTACCCGGAACGGTCCAACGTTTCGCGTCTCTACCAATGACAGAAGGGGGTCATTGGTGACAGGACGGCATTCCTGATCCATGTGATCCCGAGGCACACCAAGGATCTGGATCAGGGTCGCGCTTTTCGCAGAATGGAGCCCCTGATTGATTCCCTGCGGAATTGGAATCACCAGTGCCGGATTCTCCACGGACTCCGGAACGACCGCTTGACTGGATCCCGCCTCGACATCCTTGACATCGGATTCCTCAAGCGGCTCCAACGGCGGATCCGAAGGGCTGATGCGACGGACCCTCGGGACTCTTGTTACAGGAGAAACGTAGGACACCCTGGGGATGCGTGGAACGGTGGCCATCTCTTGCTCCCTCTGTCACGAACCCTTTGACTGACCCTTAATTCAAGAGACCTCGGCCTGTCCGCTCCGGTTACTCTGAACGCTGGCCGCTACTTGTCACCCTGAGACATCAAGGTCTTACGACTAGACGAGCAGGCATTTGGGACGCCATCCACGGCGCAACTAAAACCAACCGATAAGTTCTGGGCCGCCACGCCGGTCGCGAAAAACACGCCCAACTTGACCCCATTGATCGCCGTATCGCTGGAAAAGCTGCCAAAGGTAGAAAGGGCATCCTGCTCCCCCTCAAGGAGGTTGTCCCCATCCTTCGTCTGCGCACCGTGAGCCGTAATCTGTCGCGGCCCCAACTCACCTCCGTTGGGCAAGTCAATGTCCTTCGGCACCACTGTGGGCACAACGGCAACATCGGTTTGTTTGACCCCCACCGTCATTTCCGGCGTCGTAGAGTTGACGGTGGATGGCCCCACGGAAATACCGACCGTCAGGCCTTGACCGAAAATTAAGGGAGATGACTCGACTGTCGAGCAAGCAGACAGCGTCAAGGCAACGGCCCCCACCAATGTGATTGTTCTGAAAATCATTCCGGTTCTCCCCATCCCTTAGCGACACAGATCGTATCCAGCCCTTGAAACGCGTCCTTCAGCGCCTCAGCGTCCGTTCCACTTTCGGCCCAAATGATCACGCGACACTCATTCCCCCCACGGAAGTAACGAGCGGCACGATATCCGAGTCCTCCCTCTCCAGCCCCTATCCACAATCCAAGATTGCGTGTATTCACAGCAAAGGGTCCCGCCTTATCGCAGGCCACTTCCGAAGCGAGGCCCAAGCCAAAGGTCGTTGTCTGCACGTCCCCCGTGTCTCCAATGGACGTGACGGAACAGGCTCCCGCCAGCAGCGACCACACGGCCACAAGGATCCATCGCACCCCACCGTCCCCCCTTCAAACTGCTTGCACCGAACGAGCAGCATCTGACTCTTTCGATACGATACCCAAAAAAAATCACAAATTCCATTAAATGGTGAAAAAAATAAAAATTACTTTTTATAAGTGCCGCGCCAAGCCCCTTCCATCAAGACTGCAGCCCAGACGGTCTGTCCAGTCACTCCCCCCACCCCCAATTCGGCGTCGAGAAAACGAAGAACGGCAGAGGGCGCCCCCCAGAGACTTGAACAGGATGCGGAAAAAATCCGAGAACGCTGCACCTTCGTCATTCCTGCGGGCCGAACGCATGCCGTGAGCGCGACAGCGGGAATCCAGGGTGGGGAGAACCAGCGGCGGCGATTGACGCATCCTGACGCGCCAAGCGCCAACACCAGAGAAATCAACCCTGGATGCCCGTTTTCACGGGCATGACGAAATAAAAATGATTAGCCATAAATAAAATATATATGCATCTCTTAGCGCCTGCGCGGGGATGACGACAAAAGAGTTTTTCACTCTAGTAATCAAACGCCCCCATGGGAATGACGCCGCTTTCCGTCACCCGCGGCACCACCGTGACCTGAATGCTCTCCACCTCCTGCCGGACAAGCTCCTCAAGATTGGCGCGCAGAGCCTCGACCCGGGTCACAGGAGTTTCCGGCGGAAAGGCCAGTTCGACTTCCACGATGGCCGTCTCTGCGACACGGCGGGTTCGAAAGGCGATCAGTTGATCATAGTCGTTGAAATGCTTGATCAGCGCCCGGGTCATCGGCATCTGCACATCCTCACCACAGGCGGCGTCCAGCAAATCCCCCAGGCTGACCTTGACCATCCGCAGAGCAATCACCGCCATCAGCAAGATCGTCAACAGGCTCGCCACCGGGTCGGCATAGCGACCCACCAGCGTATCGGGAACCACCAAGACCAGCACCAGGGTCACCATCAGAAGGAAATTGGAGATCAGATCCTCGGTGAACAGGGAGATCTGCGCCTTCACGATGGGAGAGGCGTCAGCGCGGCTTTGTTTCAGAAAGCCGTGCAGTACCGTTGCGTTGACCACCAGATAAATCCCGTTGACGACCAGAGCAATCAATAGCCCCGGCCCCCTGGGCGGTTGCCCGGCCAGAAGCCGGTCGGTGGCCGAAGCGATAATCGCCGCAGTAGCCGCAATCATGAACAGGGACGCACTCACGCTCGCCAAGCTTTCCAGCTTGCCCAAACCGAACTGGAACAGCCCCCCAGCGGGCCGAAGCGCCCGACGGGCCACCATCCAGGTCACCGTCACCGTGCCGAAGTGCAGCAGGGTGAGCAACATATCCGCCAACAGGGCGCTGGAAGAGGATGTCAGCACCGCAACCAGAGAAGCCGCCAGTGACGGCAAGAGGACCAGCACAGCCATGCGGGTCAACCGCTCCCGTTTGATCCGAAAAGCCTGGGAGGGAGACCCGGTGGGATCGGCGAGGAACATCGGTCACTGTCCTAGAATATTCCGAGATCAAGTTGGGTCGCTTCGCGACCAAACTTGGCCTCGAAGATATTCTAAAACTTATAGAATGAGAGGGAACCGGGGCCAGCTTGACTCAAGTTGATCCAGCTTCACTCTGGTATTGAGGTCTTTGCACCCGCAAGACAAACATCAGAACCGGGGGCCATAGCAAGGGCGAGACACAAGGGTCATTCATTTCATCGGGTTCAGAACCCGTCGCGCTCATAGCGAAGGGTATTCCCCCGTCCCAAATAACTCAAATCCAGACTGGTCCGATCGAGCCCCAGGATCGCATAACAAAAGGGGTCCGTTTCCCCGAATTCCTGGACCACGAGGATCGGCCCCGCCCCCTCAGGTCCACCCGACGGGCAGGCGTCCGCAATTTCGAAAAATCCTCCACCGGCGACCTGATCCCCGGCGTAGTAATCGAAAACCCGCCCATCGGATTCAAACCGTCGGACGCTTTGGTCATCGTCCCTGCTCCGCCAAGCGCCAACCAACAGGTTAGCCAGGCGTTCTTGGAGTCCTTCGCCCTCGAACACTTTGACGCTCTCCAGAACCATATCCCGGGAGATGTCGCCCTCGCTGACGACACGCCCCGTCAGCTCGACTGTTTGCCCCGCCGGCAGGGCATCGATCACCGCAAGGGTCACACGGGACTGCGGCTTGTCCTCCCAGGCATGGTAGGTCCAGCCCTCGGAGGTCACGTCGCAGGCAAGCGCACCGCCATCAGACCGACCGCACCCCTGGACGGTCCCAAGGATCACGGTGGGCGAGGCGCCCTCCCCCTCGCCGGATCCGGCCCAGGCGGATCCAACACCAGCGGCCCCGACACCAGCAGAGGCGAGCGCGAGACAAACCCCCATCCGCAAGCCCTTCCTCCCCATCGCCCTCTCCTTTTCCCAAGATCTCACATCTCGTCTTATGAATTTCAGAGCCCGACCCGAAATGACTCTCGTTATTTCAATAGCTTTGTCGTCATTCACACGCATGCGGGACTCCAGGGGTGGGGACAGGCAACGGAGGCCAATCCCGCGACACCCCTGTGTTTGAACGCCGACACCGAAATCAATCCGTCATGCCCGTTTCCACGGCCATGACGGAAGCCTTTGAAGTCACCGCATAAGTTTTGGGTTGGCCCCGAAGGCAGTCTAGCACGGGGGGACAGGGAGGGCGATGCTCCCTTCACCTGTCGCCGCCACCCGGGCCTCATGGCGGGCACGCAGACCGGGCAAGACCGCCCTTTGGGCTTCGGTCAGACTGTCACGCGCCTCGGACCGGGCCACGGAGAATTTCAAGACCTGCCCTTCGAAGGCGCCACCTTCGCGCACGGTGTGGCGCACGGTCCGGGCCTGGACCAGACGGCTTGGAAAGCAGCGCATCAGATGATCGCAATAGAACACATCTTCGCAGCGCAAAGTCTTCAACTCCGGATCTTCCATGAAGCCGCCCACCGCGTCGTGGGCATGGCGCCAGACCGCCATGTTGAACACCACGGTATTGATGATCGCCCGCCGCCAGTCCTCATGCAGGGGGGCATCGACGTCAATATCGGTCTTGACCAATCCCGCTTCCGGATGGCGCAGCAATTCCGCCATGCAGACCAGCACATGGGGGGGCAGGAAGGCGTCATCGGCGTCCAGGAAAAACAGGATCTCTCCCCGGGCCGCCTTCACGCCCCGGTTGCGCGCCGGCCCCGCGCCCCGGTTCTCGGGGGTCTCCACCACCCGGACGAGGGGATTGGCCGCAGCCGCCCGGTGAGCCTCGGCCAGGGTGTCGTCGGTGGAGCCATCGTCGGACAGAACAATCTCGTAACCCTCCCGGGGAACGGCCCCCAGGGCCTTGACACAATGGTCGATGGAAATGGTCGCGCTGGCCACGGCGGGGCCGATCAAATCGGCGCCGTTGTAGACGGGAATGATGATGGAGGCGGCGATGGGCGTGTCCGACATGGAAGACCTATGCGAGCAATAAATCGGAAGCTTTCAGAGTGTCCCATTCAATCCCCCTTGCCAACAGGGCACCACCATGGCGAAACTCCTTTTCTGCTCCCCTGTCCCGCCCCTGCGTCATGATGGGCCCCATGCATGCGTCATTCGTTTTTCTCCCTCATCCGCAATGCCCTGGGTCACCACCGGAATTGGCCGCCCCTGTGGCGTGCCCCCGATCCCAAGGCCGCCTATGATGTGATCCTCATCGGTGGCGGTGGCCATGGGCTGGCCACCGCCTATTATCTGGCAAAGGAGCACGGCCTGAAACGAATCGCCGTGGTCGAAAAGGACTGGATTGGTGGCGGGAACAGCGCCCGCAACACCGCCATTGTCCGGTCCAATTATCTGTGGGATGCCAGCGCCCACCTCTACGAGCATTCCCTGAAGATCTGGGAAGGGTTGTCCCGGGAGCTGAATTTCAACGTGATGTTCAGCCAACGCGGCGTTCTCAATCTGGCCCATTCCCTCCATGACATCCGCGAGGCCCACCGGCGGATCCGCGCCAACGACCTGAATGGCATCGACGCCGAATGGCTGGACCCGGCCAAGCTCGCCTCCTATTGCCCCCTGCTCGACGTTTCGTCCGAGGCCCGCTATCCGGTCCTGGGCGCCACTCTCCAGAAGCGCGGCGGCACGGCACGACATGACGCCGTCGTCTGGGGTTTCGCCCGGGCTGCGGACCGCCTGGGGGTCGATATCCTCCAGCACTGCGAGGTCACAGACATTCTTCGGGAGGGCGGCAAGGTGACCGGCGTGGAGACCACCCGGGGCGTGATCAAGGCGCCCAAGGTCGCCATCGTTGCCGCAGGTCATGCCGGAACCCTCGCAGCCATGGCCGGGTTCCGCCTGCCCCTGGTCAGCCACCCCCTCCAGGCCCTGGTCAGCGAACCCATGAAGCCCCTGCTGGACTGCGTGGTCATGTCCAACGCCGTTCATGTCTATGTCAGCCAGTCCGACAAGGGCGAACTGGTCATCGGCGCGGGCATCGACCCCTATGCCGGTTACGCGCAAAAGGGCTCTTTCTCCCTCATCACCGAGCAAATGGGCGCCCTGGTGAGCCTCTTCCCCCGGTTCTCCCGGCTGCGGATGATGCGCTCCTGGGGGGGCATCGTGGACACGACGCCGGACGCCTCGCCCATCATCGGCAAAAGCCCGGTGGAGGGCCTGTACCTCAATTGCGGCTGGGGAACCGGGGGCTTCAAGGCCACACCGGGCTCCGGCCATGTCTTCGCCCATACCATCGCCCGGAACGCGCCCCACCCTCTGGCCGCCCCCTTCTCCCTGGAGCGCTTCACCACCGGTGCCCTGGTCGACGAACACGGCGCCGCAGGGGTGGCGCATTAGTTGAAAAGAAGAAACGGGAGAACCCGCTTCTTCCTTTATTGCGTTCAAACGCCAGGCAGGCTTTTACGCGCCATAAGGCGCGGCGGCCGGTCGGCCGTTCTCGGACAGAAGGCAGAAAGCATTCTGTCCTCGTTTATCGCAGTCAAATGCGTCATTCAAAAGGTCGGATGGACTTCAATCATGGAACGGATCCCTTGCCCCCATTGCGGCCTCCGGCCGCTGGCAGAATTCTCCTACGGAAGCGAAGTCGTCACCCGACCGGATCCGGCGACAGCCGATGATGCCGCCTGGGGGGATTACCTCTATACCCGCAGTAACCCCAAAGGTCCCCTGACCGAGCGCTGGGTCCATGTCCACGGCTGCCGCCGCTGGTTCACCCTGACCCGCGACACCGCCACCCACCGGGTCCTGGACAGCCCATTCCGAGGCGACGAGGTCTGATATGGAGCAACCCTTCCGCCTGAAAACCGGGGGCCGCATCGACCGGACCCGTCCCCTCCGCTTCGTCTTCGATGGCAAGGGGTACACCGGATACCCGGGGGACACCCTGGCCTCGGCCCTGATCGCCAACGGGGTCCATCTGGTCGGCCGCTCCTTCAAATACCACCGCCCCCGGGGGATCCTGAGCGCCGGGGCGGAGGAGCCCAACGCCCTCGTTCAACTGGGCCTGGAACCCCGCCTCGTCCCCAATGCCCGGGCCACCCAGGTCGACCTGATCCACGGGCTGGAGGCCGATCCGGTCAACTGCTGGCCCAATGTCCGTCGGGATGTCCTGGCGGGCCTGGGACTCGCGGCGCCGCTCATGCCTGCGGGGTTCTATTACAAAACCTTCCTGTCTTCCCGTCACCTGTGGCGCCATGTCTTCGAACCCCTGATCCGTCGGGCCGCAGGCTGGGGCCGCATGCCGGAGGATCCGGATCCCGACGTCTACACCCACCAACACCTCCACCGGGATGTGGTGGTCGTCGGCGCCGGACCGGCGGGATTGGCCGCCACCCTCGCCGCTGCCCGAGCCGGCGCCCGGGTGGCCTTGATCGACGAGGGCTCCGAGCCCGGCGGGTCTCTCCTGGGGCAGACCCGCGCCCTGGACGGCCGCCCTGCTGACCACTGGGTGGCCGAGGTGGTGGAGGAGCTGTGCCAGCTGCCCGAAGTGCTGCTGCTGACCCGGACCACCGCTGCGGGCCTCTATGATGACGGGACCACCGTCGTGGCGGAGCAACGGCTCACCGACCATGTGACCTCCCACGGGGGCCATGGCCCCCGGGCGCGGCTGTGGTGGTTCACTGCCAAGACCGTCATCCTGGCCACCGGCGCCCATGAGCGGCCCATCGTCTTCCCGCAAAACGACCGTCCGGGGATCATGCTCGCCTCGGCGGCGCGGACCTATGCCCTGCGCTATGGGGCGGTTCCAGGCCAGCGGATGGTCCTGTTCACCACCAACAGCGCCGCCTATGAAACCGCCATCGACCTGCAAAGCCGGGGCGTCCGGATCGAGGCCATCGTCGACGCCCGCCCCGATCCCACCGGTCCCCATGTTGACATGGCCGAAGCCCTTGGCATCCGCATCCACAAGGGCTGCGCCGTCATCGCCACCGACGGCAGACACCGCCTGGACTGCCTGGAGGTCATGCAACTGAGTCCCGATCTCCGGAGCGTCCAGTCCCCCCGCCGAGTGATCGATTGCGACCTGCTCTGCGTTTCCGGGGGCTGGTCCCCCGTCGCCCACCTGTACCGCCATGCCGGAGGCCAACTGGCATGGAACGCCGCCGTGCGGGGCTTTACGCCTGTACCTGGTTCCGGCCTGCCCCGGGTGGTGGGCTCCGCAGCCGGAACCCATGCCCTGTCCCAGACCCTGGAGCTGGCTCTGAAAGCCGGAGCCGAGGCCGCGCAGGAGGCGGGTTTCGGTGACGGAGGTCCACCGCCCACACCAATCGTGACAGAAGCGGACGCCCTGGACGGCATGGACCTCTGGCGGGTCCCCGACCAACCGGGCAAAGGGGGGCTCCCCATCGGGCGACCGGGCCACCTGTCCTTCGTCGACCTGCAAAACGACACCACCGCTGCGGATATCGATCTGGCCCACCGCGAGGGCTTGACCAGCGTGGAACATATGAAGCGCTACACCCTGACCGGTTTTGGTACGGACCAGGGCAAGACCAGCCAGCTCAATGGCGCCGTGATCCTCGCCCGAGCCGACGGCAAAGGGCCAGAGGCCGCCCGATTGACCGCCCAACGTCCCCCCTATACCCCCCTCACCTTCGGCACCCTGGCCGGGCGCCGGGTGGGAGGCCTGCTCGACACGGTCCGGGAAACCGCCCTTCAGGATATCCACCGGGATCAGGGAGCCGCATTCGAACCCGTCGGTCAATGGCTCCGCCCGCGGTATTACCCTCAAGCTGGGGAGAGCATGGACAAGGCCGTGGCCCGGGAGTGCCGGGCGGCGCGCCAGGACGCGGGTCTGCTCGACGCCTCAACCCTGGGCAAAATCGACGCCCAGGGACCCGATGTGGTGGAATTCCTCGAGCGGATCTACGCAACCCCCATCGCCTCCCTTGCCATCGGCAAGGTCCGCTATGGGCTGATCTGCAAGGACGATGGCATGCTCGCCGATGACGGCGCCATTGCCCGGTTGGGGGAGACCCATTTCCATCTGACCACGACCACCGGGAACGCCGCCTGGACGCTCAACTGGATGGAAGAATGGCTGCAAACCGAATGGCCGGACCTGCGGGTCCGCCTGACCAGCGTCACCGAGCAATGGGCCGTCCTCGCCCTCACTGGCCCCAAGGCCCGGGAAATTCTCGCCCCCCTGGCCCCCGAGATGGACCTCACCGCCGAAGCCTTCCCCTTCATGACCTGGCGGGAGGGCGCCGTGGCAGGCATCCCCGCCCGCCTCTTCCGCGTCTCCTTCACCGGGGAGTTGTCCTTCGAGATCAACGTCCCCTGGAGCAGCGGCCCGGCCCTGTGGCAGACCTTGATGGACCAGGGCGCTCCCTTGGGCCTGACCCCCTATGGGACGGAGGCCATGCATGTGCTGCGCGCGGAAAAGGGCTTCATCCTGGTCGGGCAAGAGACGGATGGCTCGGTGACGCCCCTGGATTTGGGGATGGCGGGGATGCTCAAGAAAAAACGCGATTTCATTGGCAAGCGAGGCATGGCGCGGAGCGACCTCCAACGGGCCGACCGCAAGGTACTGGTGGGCTTGCGAACCGACGATCCGGCCCAGGTTCTGCCCGAAGGCAGCCCTATCGTGGAGGCCCTGTCCTCCGCGCGCCCCTTGCCCATGCTGGGTCATGTGACCTCCAGCTATGCCTCGCCCATGGTGGGCCGCGCCATCGCCCTGGCCCTGGTCAAGGGGGGGCGGGACCGCATGGGCCAAGCGCTCCAGGTCCCCCTGGCGGATGGCGACGTGGCCAAGGTCCAGGTGGTAGAGCCGATTTTCTGGGATCCGGAAGGACAACGCCGCGATGGCTGACGAGACTGAAACGGAAAAGCGCAGGTCAAAAGGCACGTCAGGGAAAGACAGGGGCTTCGATCCCCTGGCTGCGGACTGGCGCGACCGCCTTTTCCAGTCGAGTACGGCGACCATTCAGGTGGACGCAGCCCCCTGGCAGGCCCAACTGACCTTGCGGGGAGCCCCCGAAGACCGGACCTTCGCCCAGGCAGTGGAGGCGGTGACCGGTCTGCGCCCACCGTCGGTCGCCAATACCTTAACCGCAGACGAGCAGAAGCGACTGCTCTGGCTCGGTCCCGACGAGGGGTTGTTGCTCGCCCCACAGGACCAGGGGGCCTCCCTGCTCGCCGGGCTGAAAGCGGCTTTCGCCGCGCTGTCCCCAGAGACCAATGCCTTGGCCCTCGACACCAGCGAATCCCGCCGCGCGGTTGATGTCTGGGGACCCGATGCCATTCAGTTGCTTGAGCGCGGCTGCGCCCTGGACCTCCACCCCCGGGCCTTCCCCATCGGGCGTTGCGCCCAGAGCCTGCTTGCGGGGATTCCCGTTCTGATCGCCCACCTGCCCCGGCGCAACGGGGCGAACCACCCCTGTCTGCGGGTTTTCGCCCGAACCTCCATGGTTCGGCATCTGGCTTGGTGGTTGGTGGACGCCCTCGCCGAATTCCGTCGATCCCGGATCTAAGGGGATGCTGGACCGGCATATCCGCCCCAAAGTCGACCCGGCCCTGAACCAAACCGCCCAATGGCTGGCAGCCCGCCGCCTCACCGCCAATCAGGTCACGGTCCTGGGATTCCTGGTCGGCATGGCCGCAGTCCCGCTGCTGGCGGCCCAGATGTATGGCGCAGCCCTCGGCGCCATTCTCGTCAATCGCATCCTGGATGGCCTGGACGGCGCCCTGGCCCGGGCGACGACCCCCACAACCCTGGGCGGGTTCCTGGACATTACCCTGGATTTCCTGTTCTACGCAGCTGTCCCCTTGGGTTTCGCCCTGGCCGACCCCCTGCGCAACGGCCTGCCCTCGGCTTTCCTGTTGTTCGCCTTCATCGGCACCGGATCGAGCTTCCTGTCCTTCGCCGCCCTGGCCGCCAAGGAAGGCCTCGACCCCGACAGCCGCCAGGGATCCAAGGCAATCCACTACCTGGGTGGGCTGACAGAAGGCACCGAGACCATTGCGGCCCTGTCGCTTTTCTGCCTGGTCCCAGAGGCCTATCCCTGGCTGGCGACGGCCTTCGGCATCCTCTGCCTGATCACGGTCGCGACCCGGTTATGGGTGGGGTATTGGACCTTCAAGGACCGATAACCCACCCGACCGCCCATAAGGCCGCCCATCAGGCGGCACGCATATTATGGAGGAACGTATCCACGCCATCCCGCAGAGACTTTGCTTCCGTTTGCAATTCATTGGCGACGGTGAACATTTGGCTCGCCAGAACGCCCGTTTCCTGAGCCACCGTGGAAACCCGGGAGATGTTCGTTGTGACCTCGGTTGTCCCATCGCTCGCCTGGGCGACATTGCGGGAAATCTCCTGTGTCGCGGCGCCCTGCTGCTCAGCCGCAGAGGCGATGGTGGCCACCACCTCGTCCACTTGGCCAATGATATCCTGGACCTTCTTGGTGGCGGAAATCGCCTGTTGGGTCGATGTCTGAACCCCCGCGATCTGCGCACTGATTTCTTCCGTCGCCCGGGCCGTCTGGTTGGCCAAGCTCTTCACCTCATTGGCAACGACCGCGAATCCTTTCCCCGCATCCCCTGCCCGGGCGGCTTCAATGGTGGCGTTGAGCGCAAGAAGATTCGTCTGGCTGGCGATATCGTTGATGAGATTGATGATCTCGCCGATCTTATTGGCTGCGGCGGCAAGGCCATCCATCGTGCCGTTGGCGTCACCAATCCTCTCCACGGCCGTTCGGGTAATACGAGTGGTATCTTGAACTTGACGGCTGATTTCCTGAATCGACCCACTCAGTTCCTCCGTTGCAACGGCCACGGTCTGGACATTGCTCGACGCCTCCGTCGCCGCAGAGTTGACAAGAGAGCTTTGACGAGACGTTTGGTCTGCCGAGGCTTGCAAGCCATTGGATGCCTCGTGCACCTGCTGAACCGTCAAGCTCACCTTTTCCAGCATTTGGATGATTTGGCCTTCAAAATCCTCCGTCAACGTCTGCCTCTTTTGATTGCGCTCCAAGTCCCGCCGCAACTTCTCCCGCGCTTCGGCTTCAAGTTGGTCGGCCTTGATCATGTTTTCCTTGAACACCAGAACCGACCGGGCCATCTCCCCGATCTCGTCGGTATTCTCCGTGGCGGGAACTGTGACGCCTTTTTCTCCCTCCGCCAACTTGCCCATCACCACCGTCATCAGACCTACGGGGTCGGTGATGGAGCGCGCAATGATCCATCCCATAATGATTCCCAACAACAAGCCACCGACGAGCATCCCGATTAAAGATGTCTTGCTTAGAGACATGACATCAAGCATCTGCTTCTTCAATTCCTGACGGGCTAGTGTTGATTTTTCCTCAATGACAGCAGCCGCCTCGGTCATTTCTTTTACAGCGACATCCAAGGGACTGGTTTCATCCGCATCCTGAAGCGCCATCATTGCGTTTGATTCTCCTCCAAGGTTTACGAAATTCTGAAAACTCTCTTGATATGTCTTTAGCGCAACAAATATATCATCCATTATTTCTTTATTTTTAGGTTTACCCAAACGTTTTTTTAAATCGTCTGCGACATCCTTGAGCTGTTTCGATTTATCTTTTACATCCAAGGCATATTTTTCATGTCCTCGGATGAGGAGATTCTTCTCACTTCGGCGAATTTCCAACACCAGCTTGACAAGCTTGTTTGCGTCATCACTTTTCGCAACCCGATCATCAATGGCGTCCATCGCATACCAAGAAATTCCCGACATGGCCAATATGATGGAAAGAAGCAAACCATATCCCATTAAAATTCGGGAGCGAATTCGGAGTCGATTTAAAATACTCATTTTCACGCCTCTCTTCTTCTTTTGCTTGACGAAGAGCCCACCCAAAAGCCATGCCGTGAAATCAAGGTGTCCGTCTTGCCCGTGGAAACGAGCATCCAGAGTTGATTTCGGTGTCGGTGCTCAAACGCATTGGCGTTGCGGGATTTGCCTCCGTTGCCTGCTCCCACCCTGGAGTCCCGCCTGCGCGGGAATGACGGATAAATTATTGAAATAATGAGAGTTATCTCGGTTTAGGCTCTAAGATTTAAAAGAGAGAATTTTTGGAAAACTGAAAAAATACGGTTTCTTGGAATTCTTAGAGTAAAACTGGATCAGCTTGAGTCAAGCTGGCCCCGTTTCACTCTCATTCTATAGATCTCGGAGCACTCTAGACCGTTTTTCAAGTCACGAGTAAAAAGTAGGCACTGATTTCGCGAGGGACAACCTCCTTTCAGAAAAAAAATTCAACCTTCCCGATGCATTAAAACACAATATTTTCCAAACATTCATTTCATTAATTCTTTAATCCATCTGGCAATTCCGAAAATTCAATAATTCAAAATCAAAAAAGTCATAAAACAAAAGGAAACAGAAACACAAGAAATGGCACTTATAAAAAAATCAATGCCTAATCAGAAATATAAAATTAGGGAGCACATTCCCTTAAGTGGACGATATACTTATTCATAACAAAAAATATTATTCACTATAAGAATGCAATCTATGAATGTCCTGAAAACGATCAGAACAGAACAATATCAGCAGTAAAAATTCCAGAGGAACACAACTTTTAATTTCTTTCCTTGACCACTCCCCAGAAAAGTGGTGCACTTTTGGGAACCAGGAAGAGGGAGGGCTAGATGAAAACATCATTCATAAGTCTGTCAGGTGCCGCTTTTCTTACAGTTTTTTCCTTTTGTGACATAGCCATAGCCCAGCCGCAGACCGGGGGAAGCATTCCGCTTCCCAGCACCATGGCCTTGCAGGATTACGAGGTTAAGGTCTTTTACCCCTGGCTCAACGCAAGGGAGTATGCTGGTGCACCAGGGTGGAAAATGGACCGAACCGTGCGCGACACCGGCCCCTTCATCCAATCCCAGTATTTCGGCACCCACCCTGCGGTACGGATCCACTACTCCCCCGAAATGGTCGACTGGTTGGAGGGCGGTCGGACGGGCCCTGTCCCCAACGGGGCCATCGTCATTAAAGAAATGTTCAACCCACCTGCGGCCCTCTATGGGGTCTTGGCCGATACGCCCTCCCTCAAAAACGACCCAAAAGCCTACGAGGCCCTGTTGGCCGATCTGCTGGTTGGCTGGACCGTGATGATCCGCGATAGCGGCGGCGAGTCCCACGACGGCTGGTTCTATGGGGGACCGTTCAAGGGATCCTCCTTTTCGGACCCCAACGCCACGTCCACCAGCGTGGACAACGGAGTGCAAGTGCCCGTCTCCGGCTTTGGTTCGGGCACCTGTATCCGCTGCCATGCCTCGGCGGAGGACAACAACACCTTCTCGTCCCTGAACAATTTCATGCCCGGGAAGCAAGCGCTTCAGTTCAAGACCGATGAGTCCTGGCGCTCCCGGGAGTTTTTGGAGAAGGGGTCTCCCATTGGCGTGACCCTGCCCGACGGATCCGTGGGCCCATCCACCACCGTTTGGGCCGTTCTGGAAAAACACAGCAAAAAGTGGCCCGAGGCGGAACGGAAGGCCTTGTTCGCCCAACTCAATCTGCCGCCCCAGCAACGCCCCCTGTTCACGCCTCCCCTGTCGGTGGACGCCGCCCATGGCGAGCATGGGGCACCGGTCACCAATGCGGCGCCCATCCCCTCCAAAAACGCCCCAAATGACGCCTTCCTTGCGGCCTTCTCTGACCTGAAGCACATGACGGTCAACCCCAACGAGACAGACAAGACAGCCTTCACCCTGCCATCGGAATATACCGATCACGTTTATCCCGGCGTGGATCCCAAACACTACATGACCGCCAGCAATTGCTATGGCTGTCACGGGGGCTTGGGAGGTGCGCCCTCGGGCGTGTCCATGTTCGTATCTACGGGCAAGTCCTATGGCGAGGGCTATAACCTCTCGCCCTTCGGCGAATGGCGCTGGTCCCCCATGGGACTGGCGGGACGGGATCCCATTTTCCACGCCCAACTCGAGTCGGAAATGATCATCCTGCTCAAGGAGAACGGCCAACTCAAGGGGGGCCAGCCCGCCTCGACAGAGGCCGTCGCCACGACCCAACAGGCGGTGGTCGACACCTGTCTGCGCTGCCACGGCGCCATGGGCCTGCGCCAAATGGGTCTGGACGAGGGGGGAAGCATCCTCAACCCCCATTTTGATCCGCGCCTGTTCTATCTAACCGAACCCCTGACGGCGGAGGAGCAAAAAACCCCTTCCTACATCCCGCCGCCCAACCAACCCAACCCGCCGGTCGGCCCCCTGAACTATGCCCAGCATGACTATGGCGAGTTGGCGCGGGACGGCATCAGCTGCGCGGTCTGCCACCACATCGCCCCGCCCGACGCAGGTGAGGCCTCTGCCTGGGCCGATGGCATCCGGGCTGACCACCCCAAGTGGATCGGTGACAGCAAGGATATGGTTCGGTCAGATATCCTCCTCTACTCCATGGCCAAGACCAACACGGGCATCTACCAACGGTCCGAAGCCACGGACCTGCTTGGCCCCTTCGATGACGTCAAGCCCAAGCCCATGCAACACGCCATGGGCACCACACCCAAGGGTGCTCCGCCGATGGAAGCGGGCGCCCCACCCTTCACCGCCGATTCCGCCATGTGCGGCACCTGCCACACCATCAACCTGCCCAATATAGGCGCGACGGAGGACAAGTATCCGGTCCTGACGGCCATGGAACCCAACACCACTTTCCAGGGCATTCCCCATGGCATCGAGCAGGCCACTTATCTGGAATGGGTCAATTCCCTCTCCGGCCCGGGTAAGAACAACCTGACGGCGGCCCAAAATCCCAACTTCAAAAGCTGTCAGGACTGCCACATGCCCAACCAGTTCACCGAACTGGACGGCAAGACCTTGCCCGAGCCCATTGATCCCCTGGTCAGCCAGATCGCCACCATCCAGGATTCCACCTATGCCCAGGCAGAGCACCAACTGCCCGCAGAAGACATTGACATCCCCCTCCGCCCCAACTACCGGCGCCACCAACTGGTCGGCCTAAACGCCTTCATGATCGAGATGACCCAGCAGTTCCCCAGTATCCTGGGGGTCGATCAAGCCGACTATGAAAGCGGAGCCACCAACGGGTCTGACCTGGCCATTGACAACATGGCCTTGTCCATCAAGGAAGGGCGGGTGGCAACGGTGGCGATCACCGATACGGTCCTTGATCCCAAGGATGGCACCTTGGTGGTCGATGTCGAGGTGGTCAACAAGACCGGCCATCGCTTCCCCAGCGGCGTCGCCTTCCGTCGGGCCTGGGTGGCCCTGACCGCCTTCGGCGAGGACGGCTCCGTCCTCTGGAGCTCCGGTGCGGTCAACGAAGGCGGGTTGATCACCGATAGCCATGGCGATCCCCTGCCCTCTGAACTGCTGACGGGCGAGGATTACCAACCCAACCACCAGGTCATCACCCAGGACAACCAGGTCCAGATCTATGAGGAACTGGTGAAGAATGCCTCCGGTGAGTTCACCACCAGCTTCATCCACCGGGTAACACACATCAAGGACAACCGGCTGCTGGCTCCGGGCTGGGTCCCGGCAAAGGAGTTCGCTGGGATGGAGACAGACTCCGGCATTGGAAATCAGGGCGAGATGATTCGGGAGTTCATGGCTTCCACCGACCCAACCGGAGTGGAGGGGGATCCGGACTTCGCCCGCAGTCCAAGCGACGGGGCCGACCATGTCCAATACCGGATTTCCCCCGACGCCCTGGGCAAAGGCAAGGTCGCAAGCATAGAGGCGAAGCTGTACTACCAGTCTTTCATGCCGGCTTGGTTCTACGAGCGCTTCCAACTGGCCAACGAAGCCAAGGCCGCAGGCTATTCGACACCAGAAACAGACCGCTTATTCTACCTGGCCGGACGGTTGAACGTGGACAAAACCCTGGTGAGCGGCTGGAAGATCGAAATTGCCTCTGACGCCAAGGCCATGTGAGCCTCCGAACGGCCACCGGACGAGGTGACGTAAGCGGGGTTTGTCCGATCA